>CAYGSL010000033.1:0-49215 GCA_964352475.1 uncultured Pseudomonadales bacterium
CCTTGTTTGCCGCCTCGATCAGGTTCAGTATTTCCGGCCCACTGTAATGGGTAGTAATAGACCCATTGGTGTGACCCAGTAATACCTGCCGATCTTCAAATACAACACCCGCAGCTCGAAGACGCCTACCAAAGGTATGCTTGAGGTTGTGAACCCCCCGCGTCCATTGGCTGCTGACGGGAAGTCCAGCTCTACGCCAGGATCGCTGCCAGCAGCTATTGTTGAGGTTATACCTTGGCTTGCTAGTCCTGGGGGATGGAAATACCCAGTCACTGTCGTTGCCCCGGCGTTGATCAACAATGCTCTTGGCGACCTGATTTAGAATCACGAGACGGTCCTCGGCATTCTTAACCATCCCACCGGGGATGATAAAGATTGAGATGCCGTAACCAACAACCTCGTGTTCCCATGCCCATTTGAGCTGACAGACCTCCTCGTCACGCAACCCTGTGTTCACCTTAAACTCACAGGCCTCCGCCAGATCCTTGCCCAACAAGCTAAAGAGACTGGATTGTTCCTTCCAGCTCAGTGGGTAAGGCTTGGCCGACGTATCCCCTATCTCTTCCATCGAAATCATAGGGGCCTGTAGCAGCCAGGTTTGGCCTGCATCATCTCGCCATTTGCTCGCGGCAAGATTCAGCAGGTGTCTGACCACCTCCAGCGTAGCGTTAATACTCTTAGGCTTTACCTGATTGGCGTAGCGATGCTCAATAAAAGGTCTAAGCGTCGCATCGTGTATATCTTCCAAAACCAAGTTTCCGATAAATGGCTCAACTAATTCGAAATGCCAGGCATCGGTGGCCAAACTACGCTTTTTCTTGGTTTTCAGGTAATAGGTTGCCGCTTCCCGAAACGTGTGTTGCGTGCGCACACCGTGAAGCTGGATGCGCCTGATTTTCTCCTCTTCAATTTCCAGAACCTCAATGGCTATTTCGAGCGAGCTCGTTTCACAGCTGCCGCGAATTCTGACGCCTCGATAGACTTTATCGATGTGCCAGGTTTCACCGCGTAATTTGAGTCCTGGGGGTTTACGTTTTGACATGGTCGATCTCCTTTCGTTGGCGATCGACCCCTAGCCGCCTTATATTGGTCGGCAAATTTATCCAAGTCAAGCCGGTCAAACCCGATGCCGCGCTTACCAATAGGGATTTCTGTCAGGTACGGGCGTGCCTGACGGTAGAATATGGTTTTGCACATGCCCAGATAAGCGGGGGCGTCGCGTAATCGGATGAATCGCGGTGTGATCGTCTGGGGTGGTCGCATTGCTTTTTCATCAGTGTGAAATCAATAGACGGTCTATTTTATGTCGCCAAACGACTTTTACAGCTCGTAATCAAATCACAACTGGAAGAACTTAATAGACACTTTTATGAAGGCGAAGCTTTATGCGGTGGTGCTGCTACGAGCTTCCTGTGTTTCCACTGGAACCACCCTTACGTCTGACGAAACGTCCCGTCGAGTCTTTCTACTGTTATCCAACTCTGTGCCCAGGGCCACAAAAAAGCGCTTCTACCTTTGAATCGCTTTCCGCTGTTTCGGGCGTGCCTCTTATAGTTTAGTGGTCCCACTATCTGTGGCGACTGCAGACCTAGTCGCAAATGCAGGACCCTTCATGCAGTACCGGTGAAGGTAGAAGTGTGAGTCATGCCAATGACGAAGCACTTACAAGAGCGGCGATATCTGGGTCTTGAGAGACCCAGGTACAGCCACCCCAATAACCCCAAAACGAAAACCAAGGAGGTGATGCCACCCAAGTGAGACAAGGAAAGAAGGAGGCCCGTGTCTCTGTTTTAGCGCCAGCTACACAGAGACGCGGTCCCGCAGCCAGGAATAAAGCCAATTCAGACAATGCCTTACGGCTGAATTGGCCGCTGCAAACCGCTACAAACTGCCTGTACGGTTCAATCAAAACGCTGATTTGGATGATGATTGAACGCACTTAACCCGCTGGCCTAGCCAGTTCAGAAGTGTCAGTACAGCCAGTCCTTTGCTTATGCATCCACGATGGATGCCGTCAGACGACACGCAGTCGTCAAGCGCGGTCGACGCTCTAATCGACTTAATACTCAACACATTCAGGGTTTTTTTGATGAGCAAAGTCGGTGGCGGCCGCAATTATGGATACGGCAAACAACTCAGATGGGCGGCAAAGAACGCCCTCAGTGATCGTTATGGTGCGGGTCATTACAGTACTCGCGCGTCTCATGAGGCACGCTGGATGCCCTTTGTGCATTTCCTGAAATCCGAGTTCGGGATCAAGGATGCACGGGATATCGATAAAACCCCCATCACCGCCTATGTAAAAAACTTGGCCCAGCAGGTCCAGTCCCAAAAGATGAAGGTGGCCTATGCGCAAAACCTGCTTTCCACGGTCAACGTGGTCTTATCCACGATGCGCAAAGACACAATATTGTCCGTTTCACCGGCTTCTGCGGTTGGAGAGCGGACCCATGTCCGTTCCCAGGTCCCAAAGACACTCAGTCAGCATTCCAGAACGCTCGATCAGGGTGTCAATGGGGCCAACAATGACCAGCTCGACTTCGCGATAAAGAGGCTGGTTGGGAAAGGGGAGAATCCCCTGGCGTTGACGGCATCCCTATGCCGGGCCTTCGGGCTTCGCTTCCGGGAGGCGTCATTGATAAATGCTCGGGTGGCGCTGCGCCAGGCCTCCCGACATGGCAAGATCAACATTACTCAGGGCACGAAAGGCGGGCGGGGCAAACAAACCGATCGCTGGATCCCTGTATCCCCCCGGGGCTTGGCACTCCTGAAAAAAGCCGTGTCAGAGCAAGGTAAAACCCAGAATTTGATACCCGATCAGCATAACTACATACAGTGGCGCAATCATGCTTACAGTCAATGGCGACTGGCCACCCAAAACACGGGGATTCGGGGATTCCATGATTTGAGGGCAGCTTATGCCTGTGAGCGGTATCAAGAGATCACCAAGCACTCCGCACCAGTAGTGAGCGGTGGCAGAACAGTCGATAAACGCCTGGATCTGGAAGCACGTTCCATCATCGGGCTGGAGTTGGGCCATTCCAGAGTCAACGTGCTGGTATCGTACATCGGATCGTCCAGGTAGTATGCGACCGGCCAACACGGCGCAGGCCCAGCAGCACATGCGGCAGCTACTGGCTGGCAAGATTACGGGCCGGCGTCGTACACGAGTCAAAGAGCATAGCCATCGGGCCCAGCACATAGCCATATGCCTCTACCGGCGATTTCAGGTGGGTCCGTACCAATATCGCATGCACCACATGCTGTGGTATCTCGATTCCCATACAAAACCGCTTTCACCCGCAACGCGCTACCGCCATTGGTTGACCATCCAAATTATTGTTCTCGCATTGCAGCGGGAGCGAGATTGGAAGAATCATCTTCACGGTCCTTGGGTCAAACCTTCTGTGGTCGCTGATCCTGAAACACTTGGCAGAAAATAGCCAAAGCCAACGCATCGATGAATGTCACCAGCTGGCAACTAGATTGTTGATTGCCGGTTGGTCATCGAGACAGATGTCTTCTTTCGCTGTTACGTAAATATTCGAGCATCTTTTCGAAGCCAAACCCTGCCTTGTCTTGGGATAGCTCACCAGCCAGTGCTCTACATAGTCCCGTTTTTATGAACACCCCTCGAAATGCATAAATGGATAACATCGCGTTTAGGACGCAAAAGGGGAGTTATTACAATGGGCCTGCCGGCTGACGAGGAGATGTGAATAGAAGCTTTGTAAGTGATTCACGTGTAATCAAAAACCACGCAGCCCTAAGGCCGGGTTTTCGCTTGCCTTCTTGTATGAAGCAACGAGCTACATTTTTATGGACTGTGGGGCGGGCCGTAAAACGGAAAAGGATTATAGCGCCGAGAAATCCAGCCATGTAGGAGGTCTTTTCTTGGGACGCTTACAGCCCACTCAACCCGCGTGTGACAAACACGATGAGATGGTCGTACGCCGACTGGAGATCAGCTGAACTGTATTCGCTCTCCGACATGAGGTCTATACGCCCGGTATTGGCAATCGCAGAAACCATTGAAGACACCGAGAACTGATAGCCCCATAGGATTCTATCGAGGCTGGCGTCGGGTAATGCCAGGCGCATGGCCGAGATAAAATGCTGTGCAACCGGGTCGTACAAATCGTGGATAATGTTGGCGAACTGCCGGGAAAAAGCCAATTGCCCGACCACCATCGCATAGTAAGACCATTCGGGACTACCGTTAATGCAACGTCCAACCATTGGGTAAAAAAGCGCTTCCATGACAGGAATAATATCAGGAGATTTGTTGCCACTGGATTTACGGGCCTGATCCAGCAGTTTTAGCCGGTCAGTGTTGATCTCATCAGCGCGTCGACTGAGAACGCCTTCCAACAGGGCAACTTTGTTTTTGAAGTGATAATTCAGTAGCGGTATATCGACGCCGGCCTTAGCGGCAATCTCTTTCAGCGTTACATCTATGTACCCCTTTATGGCGAAGAGTTCTTCGGCTGCGTCCAGAATCTGATCCTTCTTGGACCTCGAATTGCGGCTCATTGTTACCAGTCTATGTGTCGAAAAGAATAATAAAGCATCTAGTATAACCTATAGAAACTGATAGCTTTTTGCTGGATTCGGCGACCCCTTTGCCCAGTAGCCACCGTATCAATGGTCTAGTACGGTGGCAGGTTCTGTCGCCTATGGAACAGAAAAACGACTGATCAGTTGTTTTCTGTTGACTATATAAGTATATAGTAGATACTATATCTATGGCTAGTGTTTTGATGCAATATGCATAACCACGTGCAGACGGACAGTTCGATGTGATCGATTCTGCGGTGTGCACCGACATAGGACGGGAGAAGAAAATGCATAAAGTACACCGTGTCGTCATGGGTTGGAACGACAGAGGAGCATTGTGACATGTTAGAGACTGATGCTTCGAAATGGACGATGGTGGAAGGACGTGACGTTAATTGGTTGTTGCGAACTTGCGCAGAACGCACACCCGAGAAACCGTTCCTGATTTGGGAACCGTTTTCCGGAGAGTCTCAACACTGGAGTTACGCGGAATTTCTTCGTGATGTCGACGCCGTCGCGGCGGGTCTGCATCAGCGGGGTGTGGGCTTAGGGGAGCACGTGCTGTTGCACATGGATAACTCGCCGGAGTTTATGATCACCTGGTTTGCGTGCGCCCGAATAGGGGCGGTGGTAGTCTCGACCAATACCGGCTCCGTCGCCAGAGACATTGCGTATTTTGCAGAGCATGCCGAAGTCGTCTGCGCGGTGACGCAACCCGCACACGCTGAGCTGGTGTACGCCAATGCGCCCGATCTTCGACATCTCGTGGTGACAGACAACAATTCAGGTGAGGCCGCTGAATCACCACAGGTGCCGTTTACCCCCTTTGCTGAGCTGCTCTCTGAGTCAGCAGATTGTCCGCAACGCAAGATCGACCCATTGACACCCCTTGGCATACAGTACACGTCGGGAACCACGTCTCGACCGAAGGCGGTGTTGTGGACTCACGCCAATGCCGTCTGGGGTGCTCAGGTAAACGCCATGCACATGTCACTAAAGCAAGATGACATCACCCTGATCATTCTGCCGCTGTTCCATACTAATGCGCAGTCGTATTCCATGCTAGGCACTCTCTGGGCCGGTGGCACCATTGTGCTTCAACCGAAGTTTTCCGCATCTCGTTTCTGGAACGTAGCCGTGCGCAATCGGTGTACCTGGACCAGCATGATTCCCTTTTGTATCCAGGCGTTGCAGCAGCAAGACACACCAAGCGAACACCATTTCAGGTTTTGGGGCACTGCAGTGCGCCTGCCCGATGTTGATAAGGCTTTGGGTATTCTAACGATGGGGTGGTGGGGTATGACTGAAACCATTACACATGGCATCGTCATTGACCTCCATCACACAGGTGGACTGATGTCGATTGGTCGCGCCTCTCCGGCCTACGACATTGCCATCAGGCGCCCCGACGGTACCGCCATCGGTCCCGGGGAGCGGGGACGTCTCTACATCCGCGGCACCCGTGGCGTCAGTCTGTTCAAAGAGTATTACAAGAACCCGCAAGCGACAAACGACAGTTTCGATGACGATGGCTGGTTTGATACGGGCGATCTTATTCGAATGGACGAAGACGGCGATTTATACTTTAGTGATCGTGACAAGGACATGCTCAAAGTCGGCGGCGAGAATGTGTCTGCTTCCGAAGTGGAAGCCGTGATCTTGGAAACGGGTTGGGTTGCGGAGGTGGCTGTTGTCGGACAGAAGCACACTATGTTGGATGAAGTGCCGGTAGCCTTTGTCATCGCCGGTCCACTAGCGCCTTCGGATTTGGCTGACAAGGTCATTGAATACTGCACGTCCGAGCTGCCCGCATTCAAAGTGGTTCGAGCGGTTCATGTTGTGGACGATTTACCTCGCTCCATGCTCAGGAAAGTTGCCAAAAATGTGCTTCGAGACCAATTACCCACCATAGAAGCTTGATCACAGGCTCAGTTTCTTCGAGCACACTGGAATATCCATGACGACTCGAGATATCGCTGATTGCCACCCTTAAAGCATAATCTTGATAGTCGCCAACACCAAAAAGGACAGACAACATGCTTGAACTAACCACTGAATATCTTTTTGATGCGCACATAGACGCCGTGCCGTCTGATGAATACATGCCGGCTGGAAACGGAGGGTGGGGTGACCGATGCATCATTCCCATCACCGGCGGTACAATCGAAGGGCCTAGAATCAAAGGCGTCGTAAAACCGTTTGGTGCCGATTGGGTGTTGATTCGCCCGGACGGCGTGCTTGAAGTGGATGTTCGTCTGGTCATCGAAACCGACGATGGGGCGTTCATTCATATGTACTACGACGGGATTGCTGACATCCCTGAAGATCAGATTGCCGACGCCCTGGCTGGGAAATGGCCTCCGGTGATTCGGGGGCATACCACGCCACGATTCGAAACAGGCCATGAAGACTATCTTTGGCTCAATAAGATCAAAGGGGTGGCCATTGGCGAAGGCAAAGCCAAAGACGGACTGTTTAATGTCTATTATTCGGTTTACGCACTGACCTAATCACCTTGCACACGCATCCCTGGTTGCAGGGATGCACCCAACAACCCGCCGATCTTTACGATGCAACCCGAATTGGTGCTCCTTCGAAGTACCTTGCCGCTAGATTCACCTCTGCGAACTGTCGCGACCGATTTTTGCTGCGAAACCAGCGGCAGGACGGGCATTCTAGACTCCGTCACCCGTTCAAAATAAAAGTTGGACTATATAAACATATAGGATATACTAGCCTTGTAGATAGTAAATGGGTTTGGCATACAGACAGCCAAAGGACTTGAAACTTGGACGTGCACAGACCGCTTAGCGGTTAAGAAGGCGTAAGGCACGTCGGCGCAAGACGGGTGAACGTACACCGGCTGTGGAACAATAAGAGGGCTTCGGCTATGCAGCATCACACACTTTCACGACGAATTTCACGGCCTGCTGTTTATGGCGTCTTGGCCAGCGTAGCGGGGCTTCTTACGCCCCAAGACATGTTTGCGGGAGAGCTTGAAGAAATCATCGTTACCGCGCAGAAACGCGTGTCCGATTTACAGACCACAGCAATGTCGGTATCGGCTATCTCGGGCGAAGAACTGGCACTGCGCCAAATCAGTGATATCGGGTCGCTGGCGTTGTCGGTACCGAACGTCAATTTTGGGCAAACAACGGGCAACTCGCGAATCGCGATCCGGGGTATTGGTTTTGACAATCTCACGCTGGGCGGCGAGGCCCGCGTCGCATTTCACGTCGATGACGTATACCTCAGTCGACCGGCAGCGGCATTGGGTAATTTCTACGACCTGGAACGCGTTGAAGTATTGCGCGGACCGCAAGGGTTTTTGTACGGCCGAAATGCCACGGCGGGTGCCATTAATGTAATCACCAGGCAGCCCGGGGATGAGTTGAATGGCTACGCCAAAGTGTCGGTGGGTAACTACGATCTGATTTCTCTGGAGGGCGCTGTAGGTGGTCCAGTGACGGACACGGTGGGCGCTCGAATTGCGTTTCAAAGTAAGGACCGTGGTGGCTATGGCGATAATCTAACAAACGGTCGCGAAGTGGATGACCATTCTTCTACTGCTTTAAGAGGTGTCTTGAGTTTCCAGCCGAGTGATGACCTCGACATTATATTGCGCGCCGATTACCTGGAGCAGGATGACAACGCCTACAGTTTTCGGTATCTAGGCGCCGGCAGTCTTCCAGACCCTTCAGTTGGCTGGCCGGGTTTAGTGCCAGCGGGGTTGCTGGTGGGCGGTACCGTGCCGAATGATCGGCGAGACAGTACCGCTGATGTTGGGCCGGAAAATGACAGGGAATTTTATGGGGCTTCTCTGGATGTCAGGTGGAACATTGGTGATTACGAACTGCGGTCGGTCACCGGATACCGTTCCAACGATTTTGAGACGACTACCGATCTTGATAACACCAGTAGCCCGATCACGGTGTATTACCAATTTGCGGATTCGGAACACTTTAGTCAGGAACTTCGACTTAGCGGCGAGTCCGAGATTGGTGACTGGATGGTTGGCGCGTACTACTTCGATGAGGACCTAACCGCGGCTTCGCTTGTTCCATTCGATCCGTTCCTCATTCCACCGTTAGGGCTTCCGGGCCCAATAGGATTGGCCAGAGGTTTTGTCGGAGTCGGTCAGCTGGATACTGAAGCATGGGCTTTGTTCGGGCATTTTCGATGGCAGGCCACTGAGCGGCTGGGTATTCGCGTGGGTGCGCGGTATAGCGATGAAGAAAAGTCGATCGATGAACTGAACCAAATTGACTTGTTTACACCGTTCCCACCTTTCGGCCCGCAGTTTCCGGCAACACCACCCGGAGCTCGCGTGCAGAGCGTGGCCACCTGGGATGACTTCACACCGTCGCTCACCATTGAATACGACGTGAGTGATGATGTGTTTGTGTATTTCGATTACTCACAGGGATTTAAGAGTGGTGGTTACAACCTCGGCAACGTACAACCCGCGTTTAATCCGGAGGAAATTGACCAGTACGAAATAGGTTTGCGCTCGGAATGGTTAGATCGAACCCTGCGCGCCAATGTGACCGCCTTTTTCTATGACTACAGGGAGCTGCAAGTCAATAAAGTGGATGGCACCGTGGTCACGATAGAAAACGCCGCAAAAGCTGATATCTACGGCGTGGAGGTTGAACTCACGGCCTTGCTGGGTGAGCATTTCACGCTGGAGGCCACCTTCGGTCTGTTGGACAGCGAATACAAAGAATACCGAACGGCTGATCCGTCGCGACCTGCTCCATTCTTTCCGGAGTTTGATCTTTCAGGTAACGAACTGACACAAGCCCCAGGCTACACAGTAAACATAGGTGCTGAATATCGTACACCATTGAATGGCGGTTCTCTTGTATTCAGGGGAGACGCTCGATTCGTTGATGATGTCTGGCAGACGGCCTTCAATACCGATAATTTAAAGCAGGATGCGTACGAGTGGCTAAGAGCCTCGGTTAGTTATGAAAGTGCCGGTGATAATTGGGTACTCACCGCGTTTGTGAACAACATAACGGATGAGGAGGTTATTTCAGCGGCGTTTGTCTCCAGCGCCCTTGTCGGAGCACCAATTGCCGGTTCTCTCGAACCCCCTAGAACATTCGGGGCGTCAGTGAGCTATCAATTCTGAGGGGTAAAAAACAGTAGAGAAGAAAGAGCACTGCAGATCGTGCCTGCGTGCTTCAGTTAGGACGGAGTGAACAAACGAACACAGGAAAGGGGTAACACTATGGCTCGCAAATACGTAATGATGACAGGTCAGGATGGTCTGTCTGATGTGATGATTAATGAAGAGATTAATCAACAAAATCTCGTCGCCGATATATGGATCAATCATGAAACCCCAGCGGATATCTCGGTGACCGAGGATCCCACCAAGGGAGCTGCGATGCATGAGCCACCGCCGGGCGGTGCAACCTTTCGGATTGTCACCTTTACCAAAGCGATGAACACGCGTTCGCCTGAAGAGTGGTATGAGGTCCATCAACAGTTGAACAGCGTGCATGTGCCGACGCTTGAATATCTTCGAGCAGCCAAGCATCCGACGATGCATAGAACCGATACATTGAACTACTTTACGCTGATATCCGGAAGTCTGTGGGCGCTCACTGAAAAAGAAGACGTGCTGCTTGAGCCCGGTGATGCATTTGTTCAGTTAGGCTGTATGCATGGTTGGCGGGTAGAGGGCGATGAGCCCGCTGTTTTGGCGGCCATTCTGATCAATGCCAAAACTGACTGATGGATTAGGCGTCACCATCCAGGTCTAAACACGGGAAAATCGCATGAAACCCAAACGACACGCTCACTTAGTTGGCAGTATTAATTTACCCAGTGCTGCCGAAACACTCGACACAGCGGCGGGCGCGCTTGGGCACATGCTCTTACGGATGCCTGATGGTGAACCTGGACCAAGGCGCGGCTGGATTTTTTACCAACTGCCGATGTTTACCCACAACACTCAGCTCACGCAGAAGGACGACCCGAACAAAACACTCACTTTCCAACCGAGAGAAGTCAGTCCCGGTGTGCAGACAGACGATCTGGAATTCCCGGAGCTAGGCTATGCGAGAGAGGCGCGCTTATCCTTTCTCGATTTCAGTGAAGCAAAGAAAGCTGGAAAGATACCCAAGCATGTCAGGTTTCAGGTGTCCTTGCCGACGCCGCTGGCCTGCATCACAGTGGCGCTCGCACCGGAGGCGATACCCGTGGTCGAGCCTGCGTATGAGGCCGCGATGCTACGAGAAGTAGCCGCTATTTGCGAAGCGATTCCCCATGAGGAATTAGCGATACAGTGGGACTTGGCGATAGAAATGCTGATGTATGACGGGCGGGCCTATGGTGTGCCTTGGGATGAAAAAAACCACCGCGGCCGCATTGCACGTCTGACCGGAAGCGTGCCACCCGATGTTCAACTGGGTGTTCATCTTTGCTACGGCGATGTTGAGGGCAAACACGTGGTGGAGCCCGTTGATGCAACAAAGATGGTCGAGCTCGCCAATCTGATTACAGAGATCACCGAACGACCACTGCAGTGGGTTCACATGCCAGTGCCCATCGCACGCGACGATGAGGCCTATTTTGCGCCCATGGAAAATTTAAATCTTCATCCTGAGACGGAGTTGTTTCTAGGCCTGGTTCATCACGCAGATGGCGTGCACGGTGCGCAACGCAGGATCAATGCGGCAGAGCAGTTTGTAAAAGATTTTGGAATCGCGACTGAATGTGGTATCGGCCGTGCTCATAGCCGTTCGGACATCCAGGAGATTTTTGAAATTCATGCGGCGCTAGGCGACGAGTAGTTGATGTTTAGAACAGACGTGTTTTGTCAGGCCGTGCAATACATTGGCTGTTAATGAAAATTACAATAGTTAAGTTAAAACAAACCACAAAAGAATAACGGCAAAGGAAGGAGACATCCATGAATCGGATATTGATCAAGAATGGCCACGTGGTCTCAATGGACCTCACGATTGGCACTCTTCCGCGCGCCGACGTATTCATAGAAGACGATAAGATTGTCGAAATTGGCGCTGAGTTAGATGTACCTGATGCCGAAGTGATCGATGCGAGCGAGTGCATCGTCATGCCAGGATTAATCGACACGCATCGACACATATGGCAAGGCGCATTGCGCGCGGTGTGCGCCGACTGGTCGCTGCTAGACTACGTCAGAGGTATCCGCATGAATGCGGCTTTGGCTTTCACTGCCGACGATATGTACGCCGCACAATATCACGGAGGGCTCGAGGCAATTGACGCCGGTGTGACGACCGTCGCCGATTACTGCCACAACCTGAACACCCCCGATCATGCCTATGAATCGATCAGGGGATTGAAAGAGAGCGGTCTGCGAACCATTTGGTCCTACGGCTTTAACCGGCCGCCGCTGGAGGAGCACGCGTTCTCCTCACTTGATGAGCGTCTCAGCTTTGCCCGCAAGCTGGCGAAGGAAGAATTCTCGGATAGCTCGGCATTAGTGACCATGTCGGTATCCCCTGAGGAAACGCTGTTTTGGGGGGACGATCCGGCTCGAGGAGTTGCGCAGTTTGAACTCGCCCGCGAACTGAACGTTCCCCTATTCTGGCATTGTAATTCATCTACAGAATTGAACACGGGAAAGCGGTTGCGAGATGTCGCTAGGCTAAACGAGCTGGGCCTCCTCGGACCCGGTCTTGTGCTTGTACACCTCCACTCGACAGATATGGATGAATGGAAAATGATTGCCGATTGCGGCGCGGGCGTCTCATTCACGCCGGATACCGAGCTGCAAATGGGAATGCTTTGGCCCAGTACTGTTGAGGCACATACGCTGGGAATTCCGCAGAGTTATGGAGCAGACATTACTTCCAACAATAGCGGGGATATGTTTATAGCGCTGAGGATGGCACTACAGGTAGCCAGATGCCGAAAGCTGGAACAGATAAACGGGGAGCAGCTTAAAATCGGCGTGCCGTACACCGGGGAAGATGCTCTCGCGTGGGGCACCATTGAAGCAGCCAGAGCAATAGGCCTTGAAGACAAAATTGGAAGCCTGACTCCAGGTAAACAAGCTGACCTACTGCTGCTGCGGACAGACAGTTTGCCAATGGCCGGCTGGGATCGCTCCAATCCGGCTGGAACGATCATGTCTCAGTGCACAGCCCGAAATGTTGATTCGGTAATGATTGCCGGGAAAGTGGTTAAGCAGGCTGGGCACATGAAAGCTGATACCGCTCATGCCTGCAGGTTGCTGGAAGACGCACACGAGAAGGTTCTTTCCAGAATAGGCGGCGCTGAGGCGCTTTTGCTGGACCTTGGTGAATCCGACGAGAAGTTTGCTTCTATTGCGGCCTCAGCTGATCCGGGTGCGTGACGAAGGATCGAGTTTTCGAGAGCAGTCGCGGAACATTGATACACAAGAAAAGCATAGTTACCCACACACAGATTAAGGAACAACTTATGAACAAGGTATTCGTCGCCGGCGTTGGCATGTGCAAGTTCTCCAAACCCAGTGAGGGTACTTCCTACACAGAGATGGGAAAGATCGCGGTGCAGGCGGCATTAGACGATGCGGGCATCGAGTACAATGCAGTCCAGCAGGCTTATGCCAGCTACTTGTACGGCGATACTTGTAGCGGCCAACGCGTACTGTATGAAGTCGGGATGACGGGGATACCCGTTTTCAATCTGAATAATGCCTGCGCCTCTGGCTCGAGTGGCCTCTTCCTGGCGCGCCAGGCGGTCCAATCCGGTGCTGTAGACTGTGCTCTGGCGGTGGGTTTCGAACAAATGCGCCCCGGCGCACTCGGCACGACATGGGATGATCGCGACAGCCCTTGGGATCACTGGCTGGAGGGTTACCAACAGATGGGCGTCAGCCCCGCGCCAGTCGCCTGCCAGATGTTTGGTGCGGCTGGCGAAGCCTACATGAAGGAATACGGCGCTTCACCCGAACTCTTCGCCGAGGTTGCGGTAAAAAGCCGCAGGCACGCTGCAGCGAACCCATATGCAGTGTTTCGCGACCCCATTACGGTGTCCGAGGTTCTAGACGCCCCCCTTGTTTATGGGGACTACATGACCCGATTGATGGCCTGTCCGCCAACCTGTGGCGCGGGCGCCGTTATCGTTTGCAGCGAGTCTTTCGTTGAACAGCATGGTGTGCCGGACCCTGTGGAGGTTGTCGCGCAGGCGATGGCGACTGATTCCCCCGAGACGTGGAAAGGTGCTATTAACCTCGCCGGCAGTGAAATGACCAGCCGGGCAGCTCAACAGGTCTATAGGCAAGCCGGCATCGAGCCGAGCGATGTGGATGTGGTCGAGCTGCACGATTGCTTCACGCCCAACGAGGTGATCAGTTACGAAGGCCTGGGCCTATGTGAAGTCGGCGGTGCGACAGACTTCGTTGCGCGCGGTGATAATACCTATGGTGGCAAGTATGTCGTCAATCCCTCAGGCGGGCTGATGTCTAAGGGGCACCCGATCGGCGCAACCGGTCTTGGTCAATGCACGGAGTTGGTCTGGCAGTTGCGCGGCACGGCTGGAGAAAAGCAAGTGCCCTCTGCACGCCTGGGGCTGCAACACAATATTGGAATCGGCGGAGCAGTTGTGGTGACCCTGTATAAGAAAACCTAATCACGCTTAGCTCTGAACAATGGTCATTGGAGCCTACCCGGACTGATCTTCCCGGGGCCTGCAGGCACTTTCAAAGAGAAATGTGGCCATTGGGAACAATAAAAATCATATCCACTGCACTGTAATGAGAGAGAAACACATGAAACTACTTAAGTTAACGAAGGTTGAACGCAAATCTGTTCCGGTAAAGCTTGCCGCAGCAGTAGCTGGTGTACTACTGGCTCAATTTGGCTATGGCGCAACGCTTTTAGAAGAGGTAGTCGTGACAGCACAAAAAAGAGCGCAGAACGCGCAGGATATTCCCATCGCGGTGTCGGCTTTCTCTGGTGAGCAGTTGCAAGCGCTCGGTGTGATGTCCGCGCAGGACCTGGCCGACAATGTCGCGGGTGTCCAGGTTACGATGAACTACGCGAATTCACCCGCGTTCACGGTTAGAGGACTGAACGCGAATGACTTTGCCTTCGCCACTTCCCCTGCGGTCGCGGTCTATCAGGATGGAATTTACAAAGCCTCACAAATCAATTCTGGAGTCCAGATATTTGATGTGGAGCGAGCGGAGATACTGAAAGGGCCGCAGGGCACCCTTTGGGGTAAAAATACAACAGGGGGAGCAGTGTCGATTACTTCGGTTCGTCCCGAGCAAGAGAGCAGTGGGTATGTGACCGTGGGTTACGGCAACGATAACGAATGGATCGCTGAAGGCGCCATTGGCGGTGGGCTCACGGATACCCTGTCGGGACGTATTTCCATGCAATATGTGGAAGCCGATGGCCCCTACGAAAATGTTACATTTCCTACTACAGGTATTGTTCCGGGTTCCATCCCCGTGCCGAACGCTCTGGACGGCTCCGCCCCCCCGGACGAGATTTCCGCCTTCACCGGGCCAAATAGAGATCCTGGTGCGATAGAAACCATGGCTCTGCGCGGGCAACTTCTCTGGGAGCCCAGCGACGATTTCCAAGCGCTGGTGATTGGTCACTACGCTAACGACAAATCCAGTGGTCCGGCAGAGGTGTCGCGGCTCGAGGATCCAGACGTCTACGACGATGAAGTCTCTGTCGACTTCGTGCCTGTCGCTGACAACGAGTTTTATGGAATAACTGCAGATATTCGCTTTCCTGTTGGGCCGGGTGAACTGGTATCGATCAGCGGTTGGGATGCCTATAATCGACGGGGTCATGGTACAGAACTATCCAACACCGTACCGGGCATCTTGGTCATTCCGGCCGCAACTCCTCTTCTTAGTGCAGTATATTTTCAGGACTTCGACCAGTTCAGCCAGGAGCTTCGCTACGAGGTGGAGAGCGACAACCTGTTCTGGCTGGGTGGGCTGTATTACTCGAAGACGGAGTACGACCAGTCTGGTGACAATGCGGTTCTCGGTACGTTCGGAACGTATTTTGAAGGCCAATATCGCCAGGAGGATGAAACCTTGGCTGCGTTCACTCATGTGGAGTGGTCTATCTCGGACAAGTTGAAGTTTAACGGCGGTCTTCGCTACAGTGATGAGAGTCGCGAGCGGAAAATTCATCAGACCTATATAGAAACTGGGGCCGCCGACTTTTTTCAATCCCCGAATCTGTCCTTCCCCTCAACACTGATTGTGGACTCGAACGGGAATGGCGTAGCAGGGCCCAATCCCTTTTCCAATGAGTTCGATACATCGGGATTATCTTACCGTTTAGGGCTCGACTGGACGCCCAAGGATGACATGCTGTTGTATTACAGTTTATCCAAGGGACTAAAAAGCGGTGGCTTCGATAGCGCCATTATCACCAGTATGGCGAGCCTGAGACAGATTGATGATGAAGAGGTGATCGCGCACGAAATCGGTATTAAGTGGGATCCTACTGACTCCCTGCGTTTCAACGCGGCGGCTTTCTATTACGACTATACCGAGATGCAGCAGCGCGTGGCTAATGACGATCCGATATTTGGATCAGTCATCTTGCTTACCAACTTTGACCAGGTGGATGTCACAGGCCTCGAGCTGGAGGTGCTGTGGGCGCCGATCGAGGGCTTGGAGTTCTCTGCTACCGCCAGTGCCCTCGACACAGAAATTAATGACAAATCGGCGATTTCTTCTGTCACGGGTGAAAGCCTGGATGGTAACGAAATATCCAATGCGCCAGAAATAGCGGCCAGCCTGCTTGCCAGGTATGAGTTTGACGTGAGCGACCGGTTGCGGGCCAGTGTGCAGGCTTCGGCCAATTACACCGGAGATCACTATGTGTCGATAGATAATTTTGAATTCAATAAGCAGGACTATACGTTGGTCGGCGCCAGGGCCGCTATTGGCGACAGCGCCGGTGACTGGGAGCTGTCACTCTATGGCCAGAACCTGACTAATGAAATCTATGTTAACGGTGGGGGTTTTGCCCAGCTTGATTTATGGATCAGCAAGCCACGCAGTTATGGTGTTCGTTTGGACTACCGGTTCTAATCACGTGGGACGTTGCTCAGCGTGCCGGTCGTAGTCAAACTGCCAACCGGTTTTCGCTGATAGAGTATCGCATTTTACATTGCGCAAGTGTAGGAGTCATAAATATGAAACGAGTCGTAACAGGTTTTGATGGCAAAGGTACATCCATTTTTTTGAGTCAGGCTGAGCCTGAAGCTACGTATGAAAATGAAAGTGTTCGATGGACCGAACTTTGGAGCAGCTATCCAGACGACACGCTACCCATCGATCCGCCCTGTGGGCCCAAACGCGAGACCGTAAATGATTCTGTGTTTCCGAGTGTTGGAAAATCAATCTTTCGTATTATTGAATTTTCTCCAACTACATTTGACCCATCGACGCTTAACGAACAAGAAATGGAGCAGTTGAATTCGTCCTTGCCGGGCTTAATGGGCCATTTAGAAGCCGATGATCCGGGAATGCATGCAACGGGTTCAATCGATTATGGGGTCATCGTTTCCGGCAAAATTACTTTAGAACTCGATGAAGGGGAAGTTACCGAGTTGGGTCCTGGAGATGTCTGGATTCAGAACGGCACGCGTCATGCCTGGCGAGTCGAGGAGAAGTGCACTATGGCTGTGGTGCTCGTAGGCGTTGACCGTAGAATCTAGGCTGATTGGAACTTCTCATAGAGATCAAACATAAAGTGGCCATCAGCCGGGTCGATGATAACTGTGTATAAGGCGGGGTACACTAAGTGGCAAGTATCAGGATGCTAGTCGAGAACTTGAAGACTCGCCTGCTGTTTAAACGATTTCTTAACGGCAATTACGATCCCGTGAAGTTTCGATCACATGTTGAGGGGAGTAAGTCCAAACCTGGCTCAACTCGGATAGCTCTTCCACAAGCGCATATCGAATTATGGGGCGACAGTAATTCCAGGCTGACAATTCTTTATATTCCCGGCGGAGGATTCTGCTTTGGGCCGAATAAAGATCATCGTGAATTTCTGGGTGAAATCAGTACAAAACTTGGAGCTCAAATAGGCTTACTCAGTTACAGGTTGGCCCCGGAAAACCCCTTCCCTGCTGCTTTTGACGACGTGGTTGATGCGCTCAGATACCTAAGTGATAACAATCCTGGGCCTATTGTGATTATGGCGGACTCCGCTGGTGCAGCCCTTTCCCTGTCGGCGATGATGTCCTTTCTTGAGGAACGGTTGCCTATCAAAGTAGCTTGTGCGGTGTTCCTGTCGGCATACACTGATCTGGCAAACACAGGTATTTCGCTGGTTGCCAACGCCAATAAAGACCCGCTATTCGGAGTGCAAGCGTTGATTCACAAGACGTATCACTATTTACAGGGTCATAATCCTACGGATCCGAAATGTTCGCCCTTCTGGGGAAACCCGACCGGTCTTCCTCGTTCATTGTTTCTGGTAGGGAGCACGGAAGTTTTGCTCAGCGATTCCATGCGCATGGTAGAAAGAGGTAAATCTTGCGGCTGCGAATTTCGTCTCAGCATCTACGAACGTGCACCACACGACTTCCCTTTACATACGCAATTGCCCGAGGCCAGACACGCTCGCTTGGAAATTGTCGAATACATACGCGACTCCGTCGATCGCTATCAGAGAGAGGCCCAGCTTCTCCAGAATAGATAATACAGCCGTGGCAATGCGAGGCCTGAAAGTCAGGCTTACAGATTAAGACACTAAATGAATTTTGTTACCAATTTATGGAAGGAGTAGAGCAATGAGTAATAACATCGAAGAACGTATCGCTGCATTGGAAACGGAAGTTATTCAACTTAGGGATCGGGAAGCTATTCGCGAGGTCATACACAGATATTGCCAGGCCGTGGATCGCTGCGATCTGGAAATGTTAAAAAGTTGTTACCACCCGGATGGCTACGATGATCATGGCTTTTTTGGAGGCAACGCGCTTGAGTTTTCCGATTATGTCGTACCGTGCCTGGAGCGTGTTGATTCCACTGTTCACGCTATCACCAACACTCGCATCCAGCTGGATGGCGACCGTGCATCCTGTTCATCACAGTGGTCAGTAATACACAGACTCAAGCACAACGAGGGCTTCACCGACTTTTGGCATCAGGGGCGCTATCTCGATGTATTCGAAAAGCGTGACGGCGAATGGAGAATCGCACACCGCGTGATTGTCGGTGATATGGATAGATGGATTGAGACGCTCGATATTGAATCCCAGGCGCTTGGTGATGAAAACGCACCCTTATCCGGATGTCGTGGGTTGAAAGATCCGGGGTACCTGGGATTTGATCTGCTAAAACACAAGCCGGATCGCCCTGCTATGGAAGACCTTTGGGCCGGCTTCCATGCGTTGAGCGCTGCGACTCGAGGTGCCGTGGGCAAGTGAGCCCGATTCTATAAACAGAGAACACCGTTATGAAATCATCCGGTTTGCTAACTCAAAACCTCACTAATATTGCCGCTGAGGCCAGGGCGCTTGAAAAACAGGGGGCCGAAGTTGCGGGAACGCTTGAACTGGGGCACGACCCACTGATGCAGTTGGCGATTGCCGCTACTGCCACTGAGCGTATGCAACTGATGACGAGTATCACAGTAGCCTTTGGTCGCTCACCGATGACACTGGCTCAGACTTCGCACGATGTAAATTCTTTGTCCCAGGGGCGCCTGATACTGGGTATCGGTTCGCAGATCAAACCTCATATCGAGAAGCGCTACAGCATGCCCTGGTCAAAGCCTGCTGCTCGTATGCGCGAGTACGTGCAGGCGCTGAAGGCAATCTGGGCTTGCTGGTACGATGGTTTCCCCCTCGATTTCCGAGGTGAGTTCTACACCCACACACTGATGACCCCGATGTTTACCCCCACAGATTGCGAATACGGCGCACCGCCGGTCTTTGTCGCGGCCGTAGGCCCGCTAATGACTGAAAATGCGGCTGAGGTAGCGGATGGAATACTACTGCACACATTCACAACGGAAGAATACATACGTACTGTCACTTTGCCGGCGATGGATGCAGGCCTCGCTAAATCAGGACGCGACCACTCGGCGCTTAAAATCGTTGGTACACCCTATATCGTGACCGGAGAGACCGAAGAAGAATTTGAGCAGGTCAAGCTCGCCGCGCAAAAACAAATCGCTTTCTACGCATCAACTCCTGCCTACCGGGGTGTGCTGGATTCGATTGGTTATGGAGACCTGCAGCCTGAACTGACCCGTCTCTCCAAGGCAGGTCGGTGGGAGGACATGGGTCGGCAAATTGATGACACACTGCTGGGCAAAATAGCCTTAGTGGGAGAGCCAGACCAAATAGGGGAGCAACTATCGCAGCGCTATGGCGATATTTTCGATGTCTGCCCAGCTACCGTGTTTACCGGCAAAGGGTATAGCAGCAGTAGGTTTAGCAACGTGATAGCCGACGTTGTCCGTAACGCCTAACACGCTCGCATTTAAAAGACCCCGCCTACGCGCGGGGGTTCTGAAACAACTAGAGCCAGGTTTAGTTCAATTTTGGGGCAGTGTCCGGGAATTCCGGAAAACCAGCTGAGAGGTGACGAAAAATAGCTCGGTTGTAGTGTGTGGCGAGTGTGTGACTAAAGCGGTATCTGATGGGCCTTTATGGGAAATTTGCTAGAGGTCGATCTTGTAAAATATTGAATTAATTAAAGTTAAATTCACCTTGCTTGGCTTTTAACCAATTGGTCGATGGTTCGAATCCATCACGGCCCACCAATTTAGACACCCCACCGGCGAAATCGCCTAAGACCTTGAAAAGTAATCTGGTTTTTGGCGTTCGAAATCCTTGATCGCGGTGATAAGCGATCCGTTCAGAAATCGCTAATCTAAGTGCTACTTTCTTCATCATATAGTCTCCTTTTTTCATAGATTCCAAGTGTAACCATCCCCGGAAATAGTTTGTGCATCAGAATGTTGGACCGACGAAGCCGATTCGATAACTGTCATTGGCGCAAGCACACAGTTCCCCAAAAACTTCTCATAAAGCTGCAAAAGACGCTGAGTTGATACGAACTTTCTGCCGTTCACCTTTGCAAATGATCCAAAATGTAGGTCTCCACCTTCGGCCAATACTCGGTATCATTGTGGTTTTGCGACTCAAGGAAGGCAAAATATTGTTCAACTTGGTCTGGAAGGGCGTTTGCTAACAAGCTGGCTTTTTCATCATCCATTGATGTGGCAGCGGTTGAAACGCTGTATCTAAGCGAAAGCCAAACGCGTTTACAGTGCTCGATTTCATTGCGTAAGCTATTTTTCTCGACATATTTGTCCGCAAGCCAAACCGCAATATACACCATCGCCTGATGGTAGCTTGCGTCTCGTGGAATTGCTCCAGCTTCACTCAACCCACCATCGTACGGCAACTTGCCAATAAGTCTGGTAATTGAGCTTTGTCTTCGCTCAGTCATAAGTTCCGAGTCGAGTTTGCGCTTATCATTCTTACTCAAAACCGAGAAGCCCAGCCAGCCTTTCGCAAGTCTGATCGCACAATAGATCGCGGGCACCACACTGATGTATGCGAATAAAACGACAATACAGAAAAACACGATGAAGAACATATTTTCTATATGGTGCGCGTAAGGTTTCTTCGGCAAACCTTTGTAGGCACGTGAGGCATTTTCATGTTCAATCATATACACGGCGATAACGACGAAGCTCGCAATACCGATGTAAATGTAGGTTGAGTCAATATTATTCATGGTGAAAAATCGAAGTGAGACCAGACTTCAATATATAATTTAGCTACATTCCACTGCGGTCGTTTACTCATGGCAATAGATAAAGTGACACGAAGCTACTTGCTTGGCAAGCCCGATTCCCAATGTGATTTTCCGTTTGGTCCGGATGTGGAAGTGTATAAAGTAAGGAGCAAGATGTTTGCAACGCTTGGCTATGAAGATGATCTGGCGAGAATTAATTTAAAGTGCGAACCGGATGAGGCGCTTATATTGCGCGATATGTTTGAGGCAGTGTTGCCGGGCTATCACATGAATAAGAAGCATTGGAATACGGTGTTACTGGACGAGAGCATTCCAATGTCGGAAATTGAACGACAGATTGATATGTCTTATCGATTGGTGGTGAAATCCATGAAAAAAGCCGAGCGGCAAATGCTTGAAGTCAAGTATGGCAGTGAGGTTCTGTATGGATAGTAGGTTGCCATATTGCTGGTGCAGACGGATCAGATTCTTGTTCACAACTGATATTCCCTAACATCTTCGCTTTTCGCTATCGTTTCCAACTCCATTGCCGCTTCCCTGCCAGCATGCACTGCTTGGGCTATTATCCCTGGTGCCAAAGAGTCACCAATTCGAGTGACGCTTAGTATTCCTGCTGCTCGCCAATTTGGTTCTTCGCTTCTCAAGTCATAATATAAACTGTCGTTCGGCGTTCTAGCGGTGACCGGAATGAGGGCAGAGCAGGGTAGTACAACTTCTTTATCTGAAAATAAACATCGCAGAACGACGGAGTCATCGTGTAGCGCGCACACCGAATGGCTGGTGATTATTTTTACTCCTTCGTTGAGAAGCTGTGCATTAACAAGCGGCAATTCTTCGGTGTATTGCGACCAGTGCGCGGCAGTACCCTGGCTGCATACTAACACCGTGTCCAAACCCGCCCGCCGAATCTGCAATGCAACCACTGCCGCCATGTAGTAGCCATCGTCGTCATAGACGATCACTGCATCTTCTGAGGCATTCGTTGCTGGTATTTTGCCTGTGAGTACCGAATTGACAGAAAACAATAGGGAAGAATCGGCGTCGTAATTGGTAGCCGCAAGGCTGCGCCCTGCGCCATCATCGCGCCAGCGCGAGCCTGTTGCTAATAGAACATGGTTAAAGCCAAAGTCCAGAATCTGATTCGCATCGAGTCTGCTGTCCAGGTAGATGTCTGCACCGGTATGTTTGTGCAACTGCTGCACGCGATAGTCTGCGACGCGTCTCCATTCATTGAGACCGGGCAAGCTGCTTTCCAGTACAACTCGACCGCCCAGCCGTGTACTGGCTTCGGCAAGTGCAACAGAAAAGCCGCGTTTTGCTGCCGTAAGCGCTGCTTCAAGCCCTGCTGGACCCGCACCAACCACCAGTACCGAGCTGTCTGATTTCGCCGGCGGCACGTGCTCTGGATGCCAACCGCGCTGCCATTCCATTCCCATAGCTGGATTCTGTGTACAGCGAATAGGATGGTTGAGGTAAGTGCCGGTGTAGCAAATATTGCAGCCTATGCATTCTCTAATGTCTTCGGCGTGTCCATCTCTTATTTTTTTCGGCAAAAATGGGTCGGCAATGCTTGGTCTGGCCGCACCTATAAAATCAAGGAGTCCCGATTTGATCTGCCTCACCATTGTGTCTGGCGATGTAAATCGCCCGGTACTGACTATCGGCTGTGTAACAACACTACGCGCATAGCGAATAAAGTTTTCCAGCATACCTTCCTGATAAAAGCGACTCGGTCCAATTTCCCGGTACCAATCGTAAACATTCAAATCCCAGAGGTCCGGCAGGTCTGCTAGTAGTGCCAGCATTTCCCGGGTTTCGTCATCAGCATCGGTGCCTGCCTCGGATAGACCTTGATCCACGGCAAATCGTACGGCAACCGCACAGCGTCCAGCGACTGCGTCCAGGGTATCTTGAATTATTTCCCTAACCAGTCTCACTCTGTTCTCAAGACTCCCGCCATATTCATCGTTGCGGGCGTTGTGGTCTGCCCATAAGAACTGAGACAAAAAATAATTATGCGTTGCGTAGACGTAGACAATGTCATGTCCGGCAGTGATAGCGCGTTGGGCAGCTTCCTTGTGCCAGCGGCGAATATTTTTTATGTCTCGTTTGTCAGCGCGACGAGTTTGCCACGGAAACTCCCAAACCGGCGCTGATGCCATGCCATAAGCGGGGGTTCTGGATAATAAATTGCCGGTAGCATTGCCACCAATGCAGAGCTCTACTGCAGACAATGCACCGTGTTTATGGATAGCCTCAGCCACCATCGCATTCGCGCGTATGTCGTCGTCATTCCAAAGCGTGGCGAACGGATGAGGTGTGTCATCCATGGAAGGGTGGATACTTGTGTATTCAGAGCACACTACCCCCCAGCCACCTTCTGCTTTGACTTCGCGCATGGCCGCCAGCGAATGCGGGTGGCGATAACCCATGCCTGAACCGTGTGGCACTTGGTAGAAACGATTTGGCGCGGTTTTCGGGCCTATTTTTACCGGCTCGAAAAGCACCTCATACGGTGAAGATTTTTTATCAGTACAGACTGGGTTCATACTAAAAGTCAGCGTGTTTTCGCCATGTTAGCACTTCTGGCGCACAGGGAACGAAAGCGTGGGAATCACGCGGTATACTACTTGGTAAATGACAGGAAGCCTGACGCATGCAAACTATTCCGCTAGGACAACACGGACTCGAAATTTCTCGCCTAGGGCTGGGGTGTATGGGCATGTCGGCTTTGTACGGCGCAACCGACGAAGCAGAAAGTCTGCGTGCGCTGGACAGAGCGTTGGAAATCGGTATCAGCTTCTGGGATACCTCCGATATTTATGGCCCACACACAAACGAACAGCTTATTGCCAAAGCATTGGATGGTCGTAGGAACGAGGCTGTTTTGGCAAGCAAGTTCGGTTTACGCTTCGATGACGGCAAGCTGGGCATTTGCGGTCGACCAGAGTACGTAAAGCAAGCCTGTGAGGCGTCATTGAAGCGGCTGCAAACAGACTGCATTGACCTCTATTATTTGCACAGAATCGATCCGCAGGTACCGGTGGCTGAAACAGCCGGTGCCATGGCACGACTCATTGAAGAAGGTAAAGTTCGCTATCTTGGCTTATCGGAGGCGTCCAGTGAGGACTTGAAATCAGCCTCTGCTGAAGCGCCAATATCGGCATTGCAGAGTGAATACTCTCTATGGACACGAGATATTGAGGAAGAGATATTAGAGACTTGTCGCGAATTGGGCATAGGCCTGGTGGCCTACAGTCCTCTGGGCCGGGGTTTTCTGTCTGGTTTGATAGCCAGCCGCGATGATCTGGATGACGATGATTGGCGGCGCCACAATCCGCGTTTCACCGAGGAAAATTTGCGCGAGAATAAGGTTCTTGCCGACCGTGTTCAGGATCTGGCTTCAGCGAAAGGGATCACAGCAGCGCAATTTGCGCTCGCCTGGGTCCTGGCTCAGGGAGACGATGTGACAGCGATTCCCGGCACCAAGCGTGTGCGCTATCTTGAAGACAACGCGGCCGCCGTCAGTGTGCGTTTTAGTGACTCAGAGCTTCAAGAAATCGAAGATGCTTTCCCAGCGGGTTCTGCGGCTGGGGCCAGGTACTGATAGAGATTGGACTACGGGTAAATCCGCCTCAAGCCTCAACAAATGGCAGCCAAAAACTAAAAATCGTTTCTTGATTGGGTTTGCTTTTAACAGTTACCCGTGACTGATGCAATTCCACAATGCGTTTCACAATCGCCAGTCCCAGGCCGTTGCCGCTTGCCTTCGGCTTCATTTCCTCAGAATAAAAGCGTTCAAATATGTGAGGTAGAGCGGCTTCAGAAATGCCTTCGCCATCGTCAACTACCTGAACGCATATTCCGTCGTCGTGTGTGAAAGAACCCACGGTGATGTGCCCGCCAGCGCGAGTATTCTTAAGCGCATTACTTACCAGGTTTTCAAGAACCCGATGTACCAGGGCGATATCTGCTCTGGCAAGCAGGTTTTCATTTTTCGGGTGTACCGAGAGAGAAACGTTACGCTCGCGTGCCTGCAGCTGTTGATCCTGCACCAGGTCGTGTATGAGTTCAGCCAAGGGGAATACCTCCCAATTTGGCTGTATACCAGGTGATTCCAGCTTCGCCAGCTCGAACAGCTCGCCTATTCGGTCGTTGAGTCGTCGGCTGTGCTTGTGCGCGATACTGATGTAATCGCTCAGCTCGGCATCGCTTAAGCTATCCATCTTGAATACAGCCGTTTCCAGGTAGCCCTGCAGTGCAGATACCGGCGTTCTCAAGTCGTGAGATACATTAGCGATCAGTTCGCGTCGAGTTCGGTCAACGGATTCGATTTCGTCAAATTGCTGTTCAATGCGTTCGCTCATTTCGCCAAGCACTTGCTGAAGCTCGCCAACCTCATCACGGGAATTCTCAGCAGGATAGGGTATGCGTCCGCGGAACTGACCCTGCCGATAATCTCGTAGCTTACTCATTAAGCCGCGCAAACGCCGAGTCAATCCAAAGAAACACAGCAGCCCGGCAGCAACAGCCAGCATCAGGCTGATGGCGATGGTCAGTTGGCCACTGCGAAGTTGTTCGCTTTCAACCACAGTATTACGGGCGGTTTGGTAGGCCTGCCCGTTCAATACCGTGTACAAGTAAGCCTGTACCTCACCTTGAGTTGCAATGGTTGATACGGAAAATACTTTCTTGCTGGTCGGGTCCCTGGGGTCGTCACCAAAAATAGGCAGAGGGTTTGCTGGGTCCAGGAATTCCTGCAGCGGCTGTAAGTCGATGTGGGTCATCTCAACAGAACCGTACGGCAAAGCGTGTGACAAGACAGTGCCGTCTGCGGCTATAAGATACACTTCAACAATGGGGTTGATCAGCATTACATGGTGTGCCAGTTCCTTGAGTGCAGGTGCATTCGGTTTGCCATCTACCCATAGCGGCATGTCTTGCGCGGCATGCAATGCGATATCGCGATTCACCCTTTGCGTGGTTTCAAGTGCGTAGAGTTCGCTGCTCTGTCGGTTTACCTCAACCAGTACCACGCCGAGAATAAGGAACAACGCAAGCGTCACAAGGGTAAGCTTGGTATAGAGTTTGTTTAACATAGTTACTCAGGTGTAAATTTATACCCTACGCCCCATACGGTTAGAATCTTCTGTGGGCTAGCAGGGTCGATTTCTATTTTCGCTCGCAGGCGATTGATGTGGGAGTTCACAGTGTGCTCATAACCGTCGTGCCCATAACCCCATACCTTATCCAGCAAATCTGACCGGCTAAACACTTGCTCGGGGCTTTTCGCAAAGTGGTGAAGCAGCTCAAACTCCTTTGCAGTCAGTTCAATCTTGTTCCCATTTTTGGCCACTGTTCGTGTGCGCGAATCTATGGTGAATTCGCCGCATTTCAATCGTTCTGAGTCGCTGTTATTGCTATTCAGGCGCTGCATTGTTGAAACACGGCGCAAGATGGCTTTTACTCTGGCGGTCAATTCAAGCGGGCTGAACGGCTTGCTGACATAGTCATCAGCACCCAGTTCCAGACCAAGCACCCGGTCAAGCTCCGAGCTCTTTGCTGTTAGCATGAGTATGGGTAAGTCTTTGCCTGCAAGTCGTAAGCGGCGGCATACTTCAAGTCCGCTTAGGCCGGGTAGGCGCAAATCAAGAATCAACAAGTCAAACGATTCCTGCATGGCCAGTTCCAATGACTCATTACCAGCTACTTTATGCACAACATCCATTCCGGCGTCGCGCAGATGTAGCTCAATGAGCTGAGCAATGTCAGCTTCATCCTCGGCAATCAAGATTCGTTTTGCTTCCGGCCGTATTTGCAAGACACACCATTGTTATTGTTGGGAAGACAGTGTGGTTAGAGCAGCAGCGAGTAAAACAGTTCCCCCGCTGCCGATCAGTGAGTGCCTTAGCGATCCATGCGCTGTATAACTACGCGAGCAACGGGGTTTCGCCAGTCATACACGGACGAAGAAAGGTCGCCAATGCCTTGGATGCCAGCGCTGATATGCACATATCCTTCGCCACTTTCGTCAGGGGAAGCACCAGCACCACCGCAGCGCGGGCCAGGAATGTTTGCGCAGATCTCGTCGTTGGGCTCGGAACCGGCGTCGTAACCCAGGGCGTTGTACGAGACTGAGCCGCGTTTGGGTAGTGCTACAGAGTTCAGCGCTACGAAACTGTCATTGGTTGGGAGCAGCATTGCCGCAAGGCTCAGACGAAGGGCCTTACCGTAGGCGGTTATCTGTAGCGTCACCGATTGACCGGGAAACAGTAGCGGTGGGCCAGGCAACACTTCCGCGCTGTTCGCCGTATCGCTGACCATGCCGGTGCTGACCGCCAGTGCTTCCAATGGTGCTGTATCACCACCCTCGGCGAGTAATGCGAGTTCTGGCAGGGCTGGTTGACCCAGGGTGAAAGCTTGTATAGCCGGGTGATGTGTTGCCACAAGGATTGGTGTGAACTGAACGCCGCGGGTGATATTGGTAATGGTTACTTCGTATTGTCGTTCTTCGCTGGCGACACTTGATGCGCTGGCTACCAGCACCAGGCAGGCAACTACTATTTGCGATAGGGGTTTAATCATGACCTACTCCGTGAGATTTGTGTTCGTTATTAGGCATTAAGCCCAAGACAACGATGGAAGAATCCCTTCTTCAATTCCTCACGGAAGTATCACAAAAGTATCAAATCACTGTTATGCGCGCTTGTCCGACTTTTCGGGGTGAATGCTGCTGATTTTGCTGTGTTTGTCAGCAGACAGCCGTTCAATTATCTGCGACTTGAGCTGAAGCTCTTCGCTCAGGCGCTCGCTGTGTTCACGCTGATACTCAAGATCGCGGATCAGTACAATATTCTCAGTTTCATAACGAGTTGATTTCGCGAGAAAGCGGCTAAGCTGGGTGGCTATGGAATGCATCAACAGAAACCAGCACAGCAGGGTTACACCCACCCACATTTTCTCAGTGTTCCCTGACACCAACAGCACGGTACTTGGCAGGAGCAAAGCCGGAACACCGAAGTAGCGAAATGGGTTGAAATGAGCGTTGTAAATTAAACTTGTACCGGCGGTTATGGCGCCAAGCGCCATAAATGGGTAAATCATGTTGCGAGGCTCAACATGATAAGACAAATACGCGAACATCAAGCCCCAGACAATGCCATTGACCGTAACGCTGCGGGCGCAATAGCGAAAGCAGGCGGCGAGCTGTGATGCATCGCCGTTTTGTCGATATTCGTTGACCTTTAGCAGTCGCCAGCAAACAATGACAATTACGCTTAAGGACCAGATAACTAGTCCAGAGTTTGGCAGAGTTGACCACATCAAGGTGGCAACGAGTAGTGCGGCAATCGAGTTGCCGGCTGCTGTGGTTACAGTTTGAGAGCGCAGCAATTCCATTTTTCTCTGGAATATTTGCTCCGCTTCGGCGTCGCTCGGGTACAGCATGGATTATGGTTATCGAAAGAGTGATGCACGATAATAGTGTTAGTTAATTAAAGGGCAGTCAACGGCTCTTATTTGTCTAAACCGCAATATGTAGTATTCAAAAAAATATACACGCTATATATTGTGGTTTTTGATCGAAGGCTTTAGGTAATAATTACTTAACAGGTTTGCTACTGTGCGTGCACCCAGCGCAGTAAGGCGTCCTGGATGGCGTGACCACTTCCCCGATGGGCATCTGTGGCGTTATGCAGGCTTACCACAATGTAGCGCTTGTTACTGTGCGCTTGCACAATGCCGGCCATAGACACCGCATGATCCAGTCGGCCGGTTTTCAGGTGTGCGCGACCTTTTAATGGTCCTACCACGTGTCGTCTGGCAAAGGTGCCATCTTCACCGCTGATGGCCATTGAGGACAGAAGTTCTGGCATGTATGGACTTTGCCATGCTGCACTGAGCAGTTTGGAAAACTGATGGGCAGTAGCGCGAGTTTTTCGCGAACTGCCTGCGCCATTGTCAATTAGCAGACCTTTGACAGGAACGCCTTTTGTTGGCAGCCATTGCTCCATTGCCAGGCGGGCATTAGCCGTGGTGGCAGGCGGCCCGAATTTTTCCAGGCCCAGGGTAAGGAACAACATACGAGTCATTACGTTGTTGCTGTATTTATTGATAGACCGCACAGCCTGGGAGAGAAATACCGAGTCAAACTCTAACAGCGGGTCCTGTTCAAATTCCCTGCTGGCGGATCTGAGCCGCCCTTGCCACTGACCACCAGATTCCAGCCACAGCTTTCGGAACAAGCGGGCTGTGTACGCGTCACGCGGCATCACACTGCGTGACATACCATAGATCTTGCAGCGTGAGGGGAACTGGCCGTCAAGAATGACCTGGCCTTTGTCGTCTACATTGATTGCTATGCCGCGGTTGTAACCCTGGCAAGACCTGTTCACTGTGCGCAAATTATTGATCACTTTGAGACCGGCAAGATCTGGCACAATCTGCACGTCAACGCGGTTTGAGCTGCTGCTGGGTCGGAATAAGAAGGTAGACACATTAAAGTTGCTGACCAGCGCCGCAGGCACCACGTTGTATGCGCGAAGTGGCTGTCGATCAAAAGAGCCGGGATCCTCACTGATGGATTGGAACAGACTTTGATCGATGATCAAATCGCCGTTGATGGTGTGCAGACCACTGGTTTGCAGTCTGTGCACCAACAGCCACATCCGTTCTATGGGTAAATATGGGTCGCCACCGCCCTTGATCCACAAATCGCCATTCAGTACGCCATTTTTAAGCTCGCCATCGGCGTAGAGTTCGGTTGTCCATTGATAAGCCGGGCCGAGCATTTCCAGGGCACCGTAGCTGGTGAACAGCTTTATGGCTGACGCCGGATTGCGCGCACTGTGCTCGTTGTAACTCAGCACTGGTCCACCACCGTCGACCGGCTGAACCACTATGCTCAAGCCTGTACCGTCCAGGTTAAAGCGTTTTAGAACGGATTGAATTGTTGGCGGCAAAGTCGAGACTGAATCAGTCGTTGCCAGCACCTGGGGTGGCATGCTTGCCAATAGCGCCAGCATAAGTAAACAACTGCAAAACCTGATCATCAACCCGGAGAGCTCTGTACGAAAACAAGAAGCGAGACAGTACAACAGGCGCTTATCACGTGCTATGCCAGCGACTATGAAGAAATCACGCCGAATGCGTGGCCATAAATGACACAGTCCTGTTGTGATATTATTGCTCTTTCAAATGCAGCAACTGAATATAGAAAGGTAGAGGCAGCAATGGTCACAGAGGCAAACCTCGACGAGCAACAACAAAGCTACGCAGCAGACCAGGAAGTTGTGAAGCGCTATCTGGATGGAATTGATGAGCCTGCGCCACTGGAGCGCAGTGCGCTGGATGCCCACAAGCAATCGATCAAGCAACTTCTCAAGCGTGAAAATGCGGTGCTGGTTGCGCATTACTATACTGACCCGGAGATTCAGGCACTGGCCGAAGAAACCGGAGGCTGCGTGTCTGACTCTCTGGAGATGGCCCGATTTGGCAACGACCACAGTGCGGATACGCTGGTGGTTGCCGGTGTCAAATTCATGGGTGAGACAGCAAAAATTCTCAACCCGGAAAAGCGCGTGTTGATGCCAACCCTGGAGGCAACCTGCTCGCTGGATGTCGGTTGCCCGGCAGATGAGTTTGAAGCGTTTTGCAAACAACATGAAGACCGAACAGTAGTTGTGTATGCGAATACATCCGCTGCAGTAAAGGCCTTGTCTGATTGGGTGGTTACTTCCAGCATTGCGCTTGATGTGGCAGAACACCTGCACTCACAAGGCGAGAAAATTTTATGGGCACCTGACAAACACCTTGGTAGCTACGTCAAGCGTGAGAGTGGCGCAGATCTGATTGCCTGGGACGGCGCTTGTATCGTGCATGAAGAGTTCAAAGCGAAAGGCATACAAGATCTTAGGAAAGTGTATCCGGAAGCGGCGGTTCTCGCGCACCCGGAATCACCACAGTCAGTGCTGGCCATTGCAGATCGTGTTGGCTCAACGACGCAGATTATTAATGCGGCGCGCGATCTACCCAATCAGCAATTTATTGTGGCCACCGACCAGGGTATTTTCTACAAACTGCAACAGCAAATGCCGGATAAGGAATTTATTATCGCACCTACTGCGGGCAGTGGCGCAAGTTGCCGAAGTTGCGCAAATTGTCCGTGGATGGCAATGAATGTGCTGGAGCGTCTTGAGCAGAGCCTGGATGAGGGCAGCAACGAAGTATTGGTTGATCCTGCATTGGCTGAACGCGCTGTGATACCGCTGGAGCGCATGCTGAACTTTGCCAAAGGCTTAAAAAAACAGGTGGTTGGAAACGCCTGATTCAGAATCCTGCTAAATGCTGATGGCTTCCTTCATCTTCTCGATGCTGCGCATGCGCTCACTGATTCTTGAGGTTGCCAGGTAGTCGCCACGAACCAGTTTCAGGGCATAGCTGAGTTGACGCTCGGCTTCATCAAATATTCCATTGAGAATGAAGTACTCGGCGCGCGCCTGGTGCACCCCGGCAATATTGCCGGCCAGGCCGTGTGTTTCAGCCAGTAAGTACCATACGTGTTCGTCGTGAGGGTGCAGTTCAACATGATCGAGTAACACGAGCTCACACTCTCTCGCTCGATTCTGCTTAAGCAGTGCTTCGGCATAACGCATGGTAAGCGGGTGGTTGCCAGGATTAATAGCCAGATGTTGCTCAAGTAAATCAATGGATTTGTCCACGCGCCCAGCGCGCAGTTCTATATCGCTTTGGGCCAACACATAGGCAATGCGACGTGGGTCCTGCAAGAGAAGTGGTTTGATTGCCGCACGTGCTGAATTGAGCTTGCCGGCTTCGGTGTATGCAAGCACCAAACCGTAGCGGGCGGCCGTTCGGTTGGCGGTGTCACCTTTAAGGTCTGATTTAAATCGTTTTATTGCTTCACCCGCATTCTGCGCATAGCGAGCCTGAACTCGGGCGCGCATCAAATCATAGTCATCGGTTTCTACAACAATGCTCACCGGGTAATCCCTGGCGCGGTTTTTTGAATCGGAAATTCGCGTTTCACTGACCGGATGTGTGAGTAAAAATTCAGGGGGCGTGCGGTAATAGCGCGAAGCACGTTGCATGCGTTCAAACATCGCAGGCACTGCATTCGGGTCCATACCCGCTCTGGCCAGAGTTTGCATGCCAAGACGGTCGGCTTCCAGTTCGTTGTGGCGACTGAAATTCAGTCTGGCCTGTAATGATGCAGCCTGGGTGGTCGCTAACGCCGCCATGCCGGCATCGCCGCCAGCTGTTGCGGCAATCACCATGCTACCCAACAAGGCCAGCATATTCGGAATTGAGCTGCGACGCTGCGCCTCTACTCCGCGAGCAAAGTGTTTCTGGCTTAAATGGGCAAGTTCGTGCGCCAGTACGGCACTGAGCTCGCCTTCGGAACGGGCATGCAGTAGCAGACCCTCGTGCACGCCAATAATCCCTCCCGGAACCGCAAATGCATTCAGCGTTTTATTCTCTACAATAACCAGCTCCAGGCGGCGGTCATCCAGCTCGCTGTGTTCGGCCAGGCGATAAATCAGATCTTCAAGATAGTTGGCCAGTAAAGGGTCGTAGGCTGTTTTGACCTGGCTTCTGAAACTGCGCAACCAGGCTTGGCCCAGTTCGTATTCTTTTTCGCTGGAGATCAGGCTGGATCCGGCGTTGCCCAAGTCTGGTAAATCGCTGGTATTTGCAGCGTGCGCGGCGGGGCTGGTCCACAGCAGGGCCAGGCTCATCACAATCAGCGTGCACATTCGAGCTGTTTTTTGTTGGATTATTGAACAGTTTCTCATCACAGCTATGACTTTAGCACTTAATCGCAGCCGCATATACCGGGCTGACTGTACGCAGGCTAAAGCGCTCGTTAAGTTCATGTTTTTCATCAAGAAAAAAGCCATGTATGAATGTCTTTGGTTTAGAGTGCTGGCTTGTGAATTAATTCCCCTGCTGCTGTCTGCAATGATGGGGAGGGCAGGTATACTTAACTGCTAGCGCGAACCTGCCAGTGATATGGCCCAAACAGATCATCCGTGACTGAACAATTTCAAACAGCCGTAGAAGTTGATGCCCAGGGCCTGGATTGCCCGATGCCGCTGTTGAAAGCCAAACAGGCCATCAACCGGCTGGAAGTGGGCCAGTGCGTCCGCGTACTGGCAACAGACCCGGGTTCTGAGCGCGATTTTGCAACATTTGCCCGGCAAAGCGGTCACACACTGGTACTCAGTGACAATAGTAACGGGCATTTTGAATTTGTTCTGATGAAAGCTGAAATCTGATCAATGCTAGATATCTTTAAAAAATGGATAGATGAGTACTTCGCTGACGAAGAAGCGCTGATTCTATTGATATTGTTGTTCGTCGGTTTCACTGTAGTTTTGACCATGGGTGACGTGGTCGGGCCAGTTATAGCGGCTTTAATACTCGCTTTTCTATTGCAGGGCATGATTTCCAGGTTAATGCGCTGGAAAGTGCCGAGGCCGATCGCACTGCTAATCACCATTCTGGTATTCATGGGGGCTGCGCTTGCCACTTTGCTGGTGGTATTGCCTCTGGCCTGGGGGCAGCTAAAGATTTTATTTGGCGAGTTGCCCAAAATGCTCACCAAAGGGCAAGAGCTGCTGATGTTGCTGCCTGAACAATACCCTGCGTTTTTTAGCGAAGAGCAAGTACAGGAAATAATTGCTCTGGCCAGCAATCGTGCCGGTGAGCTTGGTCAATGGGTGGTATCGCTGTCGTTGTCCACGATTCCCAATATTCTGAGTTTGATGCTGTATTTGATACTGGTGCCTATTCTGGCTTTCTTCGTGTTAGCCGACGAGGGGAAGTTTTTCCGAACAGTTGCGGGCATGCTGCCAAGTGAGCGGCCTCTGATGACCACGGTGTGGAAAGAGATGAACGTTCAGATTGCCAATTATATTCGCGGCAAAGTTGTAGAGATTGTTGTGGTTGGGGCGGTTACTTACGTGGCGTTTGTTGCTCTGGGTCTACAATATGCTGCTCTGTTAGCCATTCTGGTTGGCTTGTCCGTGGTTGTGCCCTACATAGGGGCTACCGTAGTCACCATACCTGTGGCCCTGATTGCCTATTTTCAATGGGGCACAGATTCGCAGTTCGTCTACACCATGATTGCTTATCTGATTATTCAGGGGCTGGATGGCAATGTACTGGTACCACTGTTGTTTTCGGAAGCAGTGAACTTGAGCCCAATAGTCATATTGATTGCCGTGATCACCTTCGGCGGCCTGTGGGGGATATGGGGCGTGTTTTTCGCTATTCCTCTAGCCACTTTGGTGAAAGCCGTTTACAACGCCTGGCCAACCCGACAAATTGATGTGCCGGTTGCAAACCTGCCTGGTGCCGACGCTTCTTAATTAAATGTTGCTTGCTCGGTGTGCCCGTTTTTATACAGCCATATTGAGCAAGCCCGCGGAGACTGAATTTGAGCCCATTTTTCAGAGTTGCCTTCCTGTTCGCTGTCGTTATTACGAGTGCAAACGCAACGGCATTAAACCCTGCCAAAAGCCCTAACGACGATCGTAGTTATCTAAGCTATGTTCTGGATAACGGTTTACGTGTATTACTGGTATCGGATCCCGATACGGTAAAAGCGGCAGCTTCACTGGATGTTGATGTGGGCAGTGGTGCAGATCCGCAAGACCGCCAGGGTCTGGCGCATTTTCTCGAGCACATGTTGTTTCTTGGAACGGAGAAATATCCTCAGCCAGGAGAGTATCAGGACTTTATAAATAGTCATGGCGGCGGCCACAATGCTTATACCAGCTTTCGAAACACCAACTATTTTTTCGATATTGATGCGGCGCAACTGCAAGGTGGTCTGGACAGGTTTGCCCAGTTTTTTGTGGCACCTTTGTTCAATGCTGATTATGTGCAGCGCGAGATCAATGCTGTTGAGTCTGAGTACCGGAGCAAATTAAAGGAAGACTCACGTCGATCGCTGGACGTGTTTAAGGAAGTGATCAATCCACAGCACCCATTCAGTAAACTGGCGGTTGGCAATATTCAGACCTTGCTTGCAGGTGCAACCAGCGACAAGGATATGCAAAAAGGCAGTGTGGCGTTTCAACAACTTCGAGAGGCCTTGCTGATGTTTTATGAGCAGCACTATTCGGCCGATAAGATGGCGCTTGTAGTGCTGGGCTCTGAGCCCGTCGATACGCTTAGGAAATGGGTTGATGATCGCTTTTCCGGTATTCCTGGAAAATCTGACAAGCAACCAAAAACGTCCGTGCCACTGTTTGCGGACGGTGTATTGCCGGCTGTGGTCAGCCTGATACCGGAAAAAGAAACTCGCAGCCTTAGCCTTACGTTTCCCATTCCTGCCATAGAAAAGCATTACAAATCAAAGCCCAGCCAATATCTGGGCAATATCGTTGGTCACGAAGGAAAAGGCAGTTTGTTGTCGCTGTTAAAGGCACGAGGCTGGGCAGAATCACTCAGCGCCGGTGCCGGCCTTGAATATCAGGACGGTGCTACATTCAATGTGACCATAGGTTTAACCGAGAGTGGGCTTGAAAATCAGCCTGCGATAGTCGAGGCGTTATTTGCGCTGTTGCAACAAATTCGTGACGAGGGTGTTGAACGCTGGCGATTTAAAGAGCAAAAAGGGCTTCTGGAAACTGCGTTTCGCTTTCAGGAAGAAGGGCCGGTGATGTCTTACACCAGCCGACTAGCCAGCAATTTGCAGCGCTATCCGGCCAACGCTGTACTTCGAGGTGACTATCTGTTGACGCGTTACAAGCCGCGTTTGATTAAGCAGATACTTGATCATTTGCGCCCTGACAATGTACTGGTCACGATAATGGCGCCGTCTGTGAAAACCAGCAAAGTAAGCCGCTGGTATAACACTTCCTATGCCACTCGCGCGGTCTCCGAGGCAAGCATGCAGCGTTGGCAGCAACCAGAAACGTTTGAGGGCCTGGAGTTACCGGCGCCAAACCCGTTTATCGCTAGCGATTTTTCCATGCTGGATGACCGCGATGCTGACAGGCCGGAACGGATAGAATCAACCGAAGGAAGCGAGTTGTGGTGGGCAAAAAATACCCGCTTTGGAACACCCAAAGCGCAGGCTTATTTTTTACTGGAAAGTGCCGCGGTATCGCAGGATGTTCACTCTGCAGCCATGTCGCAACTACTGGCAGATGTGCTGTCGGATTCCTTAAATGAGTACAGCTACCCTGCGTACCTGGCAGGCATCAGTTTTCAGGTTCGCCGGCAAATGCAGGGGCTGGTGATCAGCATTGGCGGCTTCAGCGAAAAGCAATCGCTGTTACTGCAACGGATAGCGAAAGCACTGGAATTGCAGAATGTAGATGAGCAGCGTCTGCAAAACATTCATACCGAATTGCTGCGCCGCTGGGGTAATGCCAATAAGAGAGTGCCTTACCAGCAGCTGTTTGGCGCTTTAAACGATCATCTGGTTGCCAGTGTATGGACACCGGAGCAGTTGGCGGCTGCGCTGCCCACTGTTAGTGTGGCAGAGTTAAAAAAATACGCTGTCAGTTATCTGGGAAACAGTCAGCTGCGCGGCTTAATCACAGGTAACGTAGGTCGCCAACAGGCGCAAGAATACGCTAGCGTATTATCTGATAAATTGTCATGTCGCCAGGCTAGCTGCGCCGCTGTGCCGCGCAAGGTAAGTCGGATACCAGAGCACCAATGGTTCGGGCTGGACATGACACTTGACCACCCTGATTCGGCCTTGCTGATTTACCGGCAAATGCCCGATCAGTCAGCGCAAAATCGAGCCTTAAGTGCGATGGCTGGACAGGTGTTACAGGCACCATACTTTCAACAGTTGCGAACCGAACAACAGCTGGGTTATGTAGTGTTTGCCACCCCTTTGCCATTAATGGATGTACCGGGCAACGCCTTTATTGTGCAGTCACCTGGGCATTCGGTGGCGCATATTCTTCAGTCCACAAGTGATTTTGTTGCTCAGCAGCAAGCAGATTTGGCGACAGAGGACGCACGGAATAACTATGAACAACAGAAACAGGCACTGCTGGGCCAATTAGACGAACCTCCAAAAAATTTGTCAGAGTTGGCGGGGCGGTATTGGTCTGACTTGAGTTTGGGCTATGCTTCTTTTAATCGTCGCGAGTCATTGCGAGATGCGGTATCCATGTTGGAGTATTCGAGTTGGAAAGAGTATGTGCAGCAGGAACTACATGGTGGCGTACTGGTATACAGCTCGGGAGCAAGACAAACCGGCGAGCTTAAACAGCAGACGCAGCCAATGAGCATGACAAGCCTGGAAGCGCTACCGACATTCACGGTTGGTGCTAGCGCATCCGACATGGAACGCAGACAGGAACCATAGGAAGCATAGAATGCCACATGCTTTGATAGTTGATGACTCGCGCACGGCGCGGGCTGTTCTTAAGCATATGCTAAGTAAAGAGTCTTATAAGGTAGAAGCGGCTGAATCGGCAGAGCAGGGGCTTGAATATCTGCGCGAAGGATCTACAGACGTTATTTTTATGGACCATATGATGCCTGGCATGGACGGATTCCAGGCGGTAAAACGTCTCAAAGCCAGTGAGTCCTTGAGGCATATTCCGATTGTTATGTACACCTCCAAGGAAGGTGAAGTCTATCGCGGGCAGGCCAATGCTCTGGGTGCTACCTCTATTCTGAGTAAACCAGCGACTCAAGCTCAACTTCAGCAAGTTCTTAAGGACGTAGCCGCCAGTATGGTGAGTGCATCCAGGGCAGGTGCACGTGCAGAACAAAAAGAGGCGGCGCTGACTAAGGTCAATGGCATTGCCACCGAAGAGGCTGGTGCTGAAGATGTTGGCAGTGAACACGACGCATCAATTAGCGCTACTGAAACGACAAATCCAGGCAGAGAACCCGCCAAAACTGTTGAAGAAGTGATCACATCTTCGCTGCCTTCAAAGCTGCGCGAAAAAGCGCCTGAGACAGTAAATGAAGATGCTGTTGCTTCTAACGATTCGTTCACTGAAAAGCCGGCAGAAAAATCTTCCTGGCTGATGCCCTGGCTACTGATTGCCGGAGTGCTGGCTGCTATACTTATAGGTGCCAGATACAGCGAACTTCGCCAGGGCCACGAAGCAGCCTTGCTAGCAAACTCAAAACTTCTGCAGACGATTATTGTGGTTGCGAATCAGGCAGGTCGTGTTGAGCCAGGGGAATTGGGATTCTCAGGACAACGAGTAGATTTGCTTCGAGCCGTTTTGGATGCAGCTGACACAGCCGGGTATAAAGGCACTGTTTTGCTGACAGCGCATGCGGGTCAATTTTGCATGAGTCAAACGCCAGCTGGCGAGCTTTATGTTGCCAACGACCAGCTCGCCATCGCTGAGTGCGCTGCCGTTGGCATTAATGAAAAGGCTGCTGTTCGCCAAACAGAAACACTGAGTTCGCGATTTCGGGAGTTACTCGAGGTGCATCCAGTGTTGAATAATCAGCGGGTTTCTGTGCGAGTAGAGGGTATGGGCGATGCGAATCCCTCAACCCCGTACCCGGATGTTGATGCGGTTAAAACTGCGGGTGATTGGAACTCGGTTGCCCGTGCCAATAATCGAGTTGAGTTCCGGCTGATACCCGATTAACAGCAACACCATATAAAGAATTTTAAACTTCACGCAATATAAGTAGGCGCTAAATCGATGAGTTACCAGGATGAAGACCCCCAGGAAACCGAGGAGTGGCTTGAAGCACTCGAGTCTGTGGTCAGGGAAAAAGGTAAGGGTCGCGCCGCCTATCTCCTGGCGCAGCTAGCTGCTAGCGCTGTGGACAGCCGAGTAAAATTACCAGCGGCAATTACCACACCATTTCGAAACACAATTCCGCCGGAAGCAGAAAAGCGCATGCCAGGGGATTTGTTCATGGAGCGAAAAATACGCTCTCTGGTGCGATGGAATGCGCTTGCCATGGTGATGCGCGCCAACGTGCGTGACCCGAGTCTTGGTGGCCACATCTCCAGCTTTTCTTCCAGTGCGACTTTATACGACGTTGGTTTCAACTATTTTTTCCGTGGAGCCAAGGACGGTCAGGAAGCCGACCTGATTTATTATCAAGGCCACAGTTCGCCTGGCATCTACGCTCGCTCATACCTTGAAGGGCGGTTAACAGAGCAGCAAATGGACAATTTCCGTCGCGAGGTCGACGGCAATGGTCTGTCGTCTTACCCGCACCCATGGTTAATGCCCGAATATTGGCAATTCCCTACAGTTTCTATGGGGCTTGGGCCGATACAGGCCATTTACCAAGCCCGGGTGATGAAATACCTGAGTCACCGCGGATTGATGGACAGCGGTGACCGCAAAGTGTGGGCATTTCTGGGTGATGGTGAGTGCGACGAGCCTGAAAGTCTGGGCGCTATTTCTTTGGCTGGCCGGGAAAAACTGAACAATCTTATTTTCGTGATCAACTGCAACCTGCAACGACTGGACGGCCCTGTCAGAGGAAACGGCAAGATCATTCAGGAACTCGAAGGTGTATTTCGCGGTGCCGGATGGAATGTCTTGAAGGTGGTTTGGGGCCGCCTGTGGGACCCGCTTCTGCAGCGAGACAAAACAGGTTTGCTGCAGAAACGCATGGATGAAGTCTGCGACGGCGAGTTGCAGAACTATAAAGCCAACGGCGGCGCGTACACGCGTGAGCATTTCTTTGGTAAATATCCTGAGCTTCTGGAATTGGTCAAAGATCTCTCCGACGAAGAAATCATGTATCTGAATCGTGGTGGGCACGACCCTTATAAGGTTTACGCAGCCTACGCTAACGCTGTAGAACAAACTGATCAGCCTACGGTTGTTTTAGCGATGACCGTTAAAGGATATGGCACGGGTGAAGCGGGTCAGGCGTCGAATGAAACTCATTCGCTGAAAAAACTGGATATAAACAGTCTGAAGTATTTTCGTGACCGGTTTGGTTTGTCGTTGGGTGATGATGAGCTGGCAGAGGTACCGTACTTCAGACCAGACGAAGACAGCGTTGAGATTCAATATCTGAAGCGCACCAGAGATGCTTTGGGTGGTAGCTTGCCAGTACGTCGAAACGACTTTGACGCTTTGGAGGTGCCGGCGCTGGATGCTTTCGTCAGCCAGCTGAAGTCCTCAGGTAAGCGGGAAATCAGTACCACAATGTCGTTTGTGCGCATCTTATCAACCCTTGTGAAAGACAAGAATATCGGTGAGCGCGTAGTGCCGATTGTGCCGGATGAAGCGCGCACCTTTGGCATGGAAGGAATGTTCCGCCAACTGGGTATATACAGTTCGGTGGGGCAGAAATACACACCGCAAGACGCTGACCAGATTATGTTTTACCACGAAGATAAAACTGGTCAGATTATGGAAGAGGGTATTACCGAGGCGGGTGCGTTCAGTGCCTGGCTGGCGAATGCTACCTCTTACAGTAATAACAATCTGGTAATGGTGCCATTTTACACCTACTACTCAATGTTCGGTTTCCAGCGCATTCATGACCTTGCCTGGGCAGCGGGTGACTCTCAAGCACGTGGCTTTCTAATCGGTGCCACGGCAGGTAGAACCACACTGAACGGCGAAGGCCTGCAGCATCAGGATGGTCACGGCTTGATATTTGCGAACACAATTCCAAACTGTGTGAGTTATGACCCTACCTATGCCTACGAACTGGCGGTGATTATTCAAAGTGGATTGCAACGGATGTTTGCAGAGAAGCAAAACTTCTTTTTTTACATCACCACGATGAACGAAAACTATCATCATCCGGAAATGCCCAAGGGTGTTGAAGAAGGCATTATTAAGGGCATGTACCAGCTTCGAAAAGCACCAAGAAGCAAAGCCCGCTTCACCGTTGAGTTGTTAGGAAGCGGTACTATTCTGCGTGAAGTAGAGGCCGCGGCCGAATTGTTGCAGGCTGATCACGATATTAAGGCCAATATCTGGAGTGCCACCAGCATTAATGAATTGGTGAGAGAAGCGCAATCGGTAGAGCGCTGGAACATGATGAACGCAGACAAAGAACAGCGTGTGCCATATGTGACGAGTTTGCTAGCCTCAGCAAAAGGCCCGGTTATTGCGGCTACTGATTATATTCAGGCGTACGCGGATCAGATTCGCCGTTTCGTACCGCAATCGTACAAGGTGCTTGGCACTGACGGTTATGGGCGTAGCGATACTCGCGAGCAATTGAGGCACTTCTTTGAAGTTGATCGATACTACATTGTAATCGCAACTCTGAAAGCCCTGGCCGACGAAGGAAGCATTAAACCCAAGGAAGTTGTTGATGCCATGAAGAAATATGGCAAGAGCAACGACAAAAAAGACCCATGGACGTGCTGATATGGCCAACGAACAAATAACAATCCCCGACATGGGTGGCGCTGACGAAGCAGAAATTATCGAGATTTTAGTTGCTGTGGGAGACCAGGTCAGCCTGGAACAATCTCTGCTTGTGCTTGAGTCTGACAAAGCCTCAATGGAAGTTCCCAGCCCTAAAGAAGGGACGATCAGTAAAGTGCTGGTTTCCAATGGCGATAACGTTACAACCGGCACGCCGATTTTAGAGATCGAAGTTCAGGCTGAATCGTCAGCTGAAGATGACCGTGATAGTTCCGATGACACCAGCTCTGCTGCCGAGACTGCTTCCGCTGATGAGGCAGCAAGCCAAGTCCCTGAAGATGATGGGCCCGAGGAATCTACGCCGCCATCAACGAGCACAAGTCTGATTGAGCTTCCCGACATCGGCGACGACTCAGCGGAAGTTATCGAACTCAGTATTGCGGTTGGCGACTCCCTGAATGTGGACGACACCATTGCAGTGCTGGAGAGTGACAAAGCAAGCATGGAAGTGCCGTGTCCGAAGCAAGGCAAAGTGCTTGCGATTCATATAAAAGAAGGCGATGAGCTCAAGACCGGAGCGGCCTTACTTGATCTGGAAGTTACTGAGTCAGTTTCATCTGAGCCCACTGCAGCTGCGCAAGACGCACCGAAATCGGCGCCAGAACCTACGCCAACGGCTGCGACGGAAGCCGCCACTTCTATCCCGGCACCTGCAAGTGTTTCGGATAGTCCGGCAACGCCGCCCTCAGGGAACGTGTATGCGGGACCCGCAGTGCGCAAACTCGCGCGTGAGTTTGGCGTGGATTTATCCCTGGTCTCTGGCAGTGGGCCGAAAGGTCGAGTGCTGAAAGAAGACGTACAGAACTTCGTGAAACAGGGTTTGAGTTCGTCGGCTGCGGGTAGCTCTATCGGCGGCAGTGCAATACCTGCCATACCAGACATTGATTTTTCAGCGTTTGGCGACATTGAATCCGTGCCAATGACACGGTTGCATAAGCTGACGGCCGCTAATATGCATCGAAGTTGGCTTAATGTGCCGCATGTTACACAGCATGATGATGCCGACATCACCGAGCTCGAAGATTTTCGCGCCAGTTTAAAAGCTGAAATGCAACGCCGCGATTTAAAGTTGTCTCCGCTGCCGTTTCTGGTAAAAGCCTGTGCGGTTGCCTTGATGCGACATCCCAAGTTTCGTTCCTCACTGCACAATGATGGAGAAACGATTGTATTCAAGCACTATTGCCACATAGGTATGGCCGTTGATACCGACGCAGGCCTGGTAGTGCCCGTGATTCGAGACGCCGATAAAAAATCTGTGTGGGAAATCGGCGAAGAGATTCTGGACCTGGCCGCACGCGCCAAAGACAGGAAACTCAAAGTAGAAGAGATGCAAGGCGGCTGTTTTACAGTGTCCAGTCTGGGCAATATTGGCGGTTTGGGCTTTTCGCCCATCGTCAACACGCCTGAGGTGGGTATTCTCGGCGTTTCACGAATGACCGTAAAACCGGTCTTTGATGGTTCAAACTTCCAGCCGCGCAAGATGTTGCCACTAAGCCTGAGTTACGACCACAGAGCGATTAACGGTGGCGATGCAGGCCGTTTCCTCACGGAGTTGTGTCAGTTGCTAAGCGATATTCGCCTGCAACTGATGTGATTGTCGCTTCTCATACCTGCAGCTCGTCCGGTAACAGCTGGTCCAGAGTTTGAGCCGGTACGGACGGGTATTTGCGGTCTCGCAACATGTGTACGAATTGCAGGGTTTTCAATGCATCAAACCAGGTGTGCATGTGTTTTAGAAAGCCCTGTTCTGTATTGCTGTGTTGAACAGCGTGTTGAACCGCTTTGTTGATGTTGAATGTGTGCAAGATATCTTGCACTGGCAACGCCAGTGAACCCAGGGTTTTTTCGCGTTCATTCCTCAGTAGTGGGAATGAGCCGAGCAAGGTTCGCAATTCCCTGAACAGTTCCGGGTGATAAAAATGGTAGTCGTTTTCGGGGTTGTCTAATTCGAGGATGTCACTGATAGCGGCACCTGTTCCAAACGGCGTTCGATGCGAAGCCCGCGTTCGTATTTTAATAGCCGGATGTGACAAGCAGTCGATATCGCCAACCTTGCGAAGTTTGTTAAGCAAGTGAAAATCTTCGCCGGCGCTGCGTTTGGGAAAACCCCTCACCCTGGCATAGTGTTGAGCGTTGATAATTAAAGTGCTGCCCAGACTATGGTAGGCATACGGACTGTCGGCCCAGCGCAATGCGGCCACGTAATAATGCATATGTCTGTCGTACATCGCCTGCGCGCGATTTAACGCAAGGTTTTCACCCGGTGTATGTTCGAACGGCAGTATTAAGGCTGCCGTACTCGTCGATGCCTCTGCACTTAGCGCGACATAAGGCTGTGGCAGCACCACATCGGCATCTATGTTGTGAATCCACGGGATGCTTACGTTTCCCTGGTGAATAAGTGACAGTGCGATATCAGCGCCAATCTTGCGAGCCAGTCCCACGCCCTGCTTACGCGAAACCCTGTAATCAGTGCTGAATCGGTCCACCAGCAACACAGAGCTTTCGTTTTTCTCAAGCAAGGCAAGCTGATTGTTTTTGGAATGCCAGGTCTTCGTGTATTCAATGGTAAGTGAGTTGTGCAATTGCTGATTGCTTTCGCACAATTCAAGATCATCAGGCTGATTCAGAACCAGAATAACCAGAGCTCTGTTCTCAAATGAGTGTTGCAATAAAGCCTTGCAGGCATTCCAGGATTCATCGAAGCAGGGCAACACGACTACGCTATCAAATTGTTCCTTAACGCCGGCAGTGAGCCTGGCTTCCGGTTCAGCGTAGCGTTCAAGATACTGCGTGAGAACAGGCATTAATGAAGAGCGGCACGAATCGGCAGCCTGGAAACAATGTCTGCTTCAATCGTTAGCAGTTCATCGGCGCGGGCGTTCACCGTATCGCTTGCAAAATACAGCTCAGCGAGTTCAAAAAACAGGTTTTCATGCCGCTGTTCGGAGCGGGTTATGGATTGATAGAATTTTTTTAACGCGCCTTCTGCCAAACCTTCGGCGATAAGACCAAAACGTTCTGCGCCACGGGCTTCAATTATCCCGGCAATCACCAGGCGGTCGAGAAAGAAATTCTCCGGGCCTCTTCGAGTGTGTTTTCTCATTTCACCCACATAGGCATCTTTGGTATCAGGTTTAAGCTGTAAGCCGCGTTGGTACAGAAGGCGCACAACCTCGCGATAGTGACTAAGCTCCTCTACGGCCAGTTCGGTCATGGCGAGAACCAGTTTTTCGCGATCTGGATAATGCGAGATCAGCGTAATCGCCATACCTGAGGCTTTTTTCTCAGCGGCAGCATGGTCGGGCAGAAATTCATCAAAATTATTGATGACGCAATCCAGCCACTGTGTGCTCGTCTTGCTTCGCAGCTCAGTGCTATTCGTACTCATCTAATCCTTACACAGGTATAATGCGTTTTTCAGTGTCGCAAACAGGCGGTTCCATGGTTATCAAACCACGCGTTAGAGGGTTTATCAGCGTTACCACCCATCCGGTGGGCTGCGAGGCGAATATTAAGCGCCAAATCGATTATGTCAAAGCAAAAGGTCCATTGAGTGAGGGGCCCAAGCGTGTTCTGGTGTTGGGGGCGTCGACGGGTTATGGCTTAGCCTCCCGAATTACCGCGGCGTTTGGCAACGAGGCTTCTACGCTTGGCGTATTTTTTGAGAAAGAGGGCAGCGAGAAACGCCCGGCCACTGCAGGTTGGTATAACTCAGCGGCTTTTCACAAGTTTGCTGATGAGGCTGGTTTGTATGCCAAAAGTATTAATGGCGACGCGTTCTCGGACGAACTTAAGCAGCAAGCCATAGAGCTCATCAAGGAAGACCTCGGTCAGGTAGATCTTGTTGTTTACAGCCTGGCGGCACCTCGGCGTACCCATCCGCGCACGGGCGAAGTACACAATTCCACGCTCAAGCCCATTGGTGATGCCGTGGTTCAGCGCGGCATCAATACAGACAAAGAGACCGTGGACGAGTTTCGCCTTGAACCGGCAAGCCAGGAAGAGATTGATAACACCGTGGCGGTTATGGGCGGCGAAGACTGGGAAATGTGGATAGACGCCTTAGCTGAAGCGGGCGTGCTTGCTGACGGCGCCCAGACCGCTGCGTATACCTATATTGGAGATCGAATTACCTGGGATATTTACTGGCATGGCACTATCGGTCAAGCCAAGAAAGACCTGGACAAGCGAGTGCTGAAAATTCGTGAAACCATGCAGAAGGTCAATGGCGATGCCAGGGTGGCCGTACTGCAAGCGGTGGTGACACAAGCCAGTGCCGCGATTCCTGTTATGCCGTTGTACCAGGCCTTGTTGTTTAAGGTGATGAAGCAACATGGCACGCAAGAGGGGTGTATTGAGCAGATACATCGTCTGTTCACTGAGTGCTTGTATGCCGCTGAGCCGGTAATGGATGACGAGGGCCGTGTTCGTGTGGATGGCAATGAACTATTGCCGGAAGTGCAACAGGAAGTGGAGCGCTTGTGGGATTTAGTGAATACCGAAAACCTGAATGAGCTTACCGACCTGCAGGGTTATAAGCAGGAATTCTTGCGTTTGTTTGGTTTTGCCGTCGATGGCGTAGACTATGAGGCGGATGTAAGTCCTGAAGTGCCCATCCTAAACCTGGTATAAGCATGGCAGACTCGGCAATGTTGGCAAGTGGCGAATATGTGCAGTTGGGTTCTAGTCTTGGTCGGGTAGTGGCCCCCAACCCTGGCCCAATGACAGGTTCTGGAACCAATACTTATGTGTTGTCGCAAGATTGGGAAACAGCACCAGTAACTCTGATCGATCCTGGGCCCGCGATAGATCAACATGTTGAAACCCTTCTCGGCTTGTTTGGAGAACGTATCGAATCCATTGTGGTCACGCATACTCATTCCGACCACTCCCCGGCAGCTGCTCCTCTCGCGAAGGCGACCGGCGCTAAAATATATGGTGCGACACCCGCACCCGATGCGGCCTATCAGGACGAAACCTTCAAGGCAGACTATGAGCTGAGTGATGATCAGCGGCTTGAATTTGACGGGGTTGGATTACGTGCCATTCACACACCAGGCCACGTGAACAATCATTACTGCTTTCTTGTTGAAGACGACGGCATCGTATTAACTGGCGACCACTTAATGAATGGCTCAACAGTCGTCATCATTCCTCCAGCGGGAGTTATGAAAGACTACATAGAGTCGCTGGAGAAAATCAAAAATTATCCGGTAAAGCAGTTTGGTCCTGGGCACGGGGATTTGATGGATCATCCGATCGAAATTATTGACTGGACTGTGCAGCATCGTCTCAGCCGTGAACAAAAGGTAATCGAGAAATTGGCGGCCATTGGTAACGCCAGTTTGGAAGAGCTAACGCCGGCGGTGTACGATGATGTTGATCCAAGTTTGCATTTTATGGCGTCTATGTCGTTATGGGCTCATTTGATCAAGCTTGAGACTGAAGGGCGTGTGCAGCATCAGAATGATGTTTGGAGCATGATTTCTTAATACTACTATGTAAGGCCAGCCGTTGTATTCCTGACCGAAGACCATCGAAAAGAGGGACCTTTTCGATGAGCCCCCATGGATGGGTTCACGGCGAGTCTTCGGTCAGGAATACAACGGCTGGCCGGGCTTGGCAGGATCTCCATAAATGACCGAAACACAAAAAACCATGCCGCAAGTTGTGCACTCCGCGGCAGAGCAATACGGCGACAAGGTCGCGCTGGTCGATCGTGCGATCAGTTACACCTATAAAGAGTTGGAGGCTGCACGTTTGCAGGCGGCACGGGCGTTTATCGCTCAGGGCATTTCCAAGGGCGATTGTATTGCTATCTGGGCGCCGAACATTCCGGAGTGGATAATCGCGGCTATTGGTTTGCAATCAGTAGGTGCTGTATTGCTGCCTTTGAATACGCGATTGAAAGGCGCAGAAGCAGCGTTTCAATTGCGCAAGAGCGGCGCAAAGATGTTGTTTACCTTAAGCGGCTTTCTTGATGTGGATTATGCGGCATTGGTAGCCGAGCAGGATTTGCCCGAACTTAATCAGATCGTTATGTTCAGGGGTGATTCCGACAATACTGTCCATTGGTCTGACTTTATGTTGGCGGGCAATGAGGTAGATGTTGATCTGGCCAACCGCATGGCAGCGGAGGTTCATCCGGATGATCCTCTGGATATGTTGTTTACCTCGGGTACTACTGGTGAGCCAAAAGGGGTTGTTACCTCGCACGGTCAGAATATAAAAACCTTTGAAATATGGTCGTCTGTTGTTGGGCTGAACAGCGAAGATAATTATTTAATTATCAATCCGTTCTTTCATTCCTTCGGCTATAAAGCGGGTTGGTTGTCGGCCATTCTTCGCGGGGCGAAAATGCTGCCCATTAAGGTGTTTGATATCGATGTGGTACTGGAGCGCATAGAGAAAGACAAAATCACTATGTTGCCGGGAGCGCCCACTATTTATCAGTCGTTGCTGGTTCATCCGAAGCGGAAAAACTACGATTTGAGTAGTTTGCGATTGGCTGTAACGGGTGCCGCTTCTGTGCCTGTTGAACTGGTCAGGCAGATGTCCAGCGAACTGGGTTTCGATACGGTGCTAACGGCCTATGGGTTGACGGAAACCTGTGGTGTAGTAAGTATTTGTCGAGAAGAAGACGGCGCGGAGCTGATAGCAACTACGTCGGGTAGGGCGATGCCCGATGTGGAGGTGAAGTGCGTGGATTCTGAAGGTAATGAGGTGCCGCGTGGAGAACCCGGAGAAGTGTTGGTTCGCGGCTTCAATGTGATGCAAGGCTATTTCGATTTGCCCGAGGAGACAGCAAACACCATCGATGCAGAAGGTTGGTTGCATACTGGCGACGTAGCAATAATGAATGAAGAAGGCTATATCGCGATTACGGATCGTATTAAAGATATGTTTATCACGGGCGGCTTCAATTGCTACCCCGCTGAGATTGAAAACAGCCTTTGTTCAATGAAAGGCGTTGCCCAGGCAGCTGTTATCGGTGTCCCGGATGAGCGAATGGGCGAGGTAGCCAAAGCGTTTATCGTTCAGGCCGAAGGTGCAGACCTGCAGCCAGATGCAGTCATTGCCTGGTGCAGGGAAAACATGGCGAATTACAAGGCGCCACGTTATGTTGAGCTCATCGATGCAATGCCTTTGAATGCCTCAGGCAAAGTGTTGAAAACAGCGCTTCGCGCACGAGCAAATTAATCAGCAGTTTTGAGTATTTACCCGGCGCTATGATTAACGCCGGGTCGCGTAGGATTGATGGTGTAATAACCCGCGCTATTTCGCGAAGAACTTACCCGCCATACTCAACAAATCGTCGGCCATACTGCCGTCGCCATCAACGTCCAGAAAGCTCTCCAGCAGCCCTCCCAGCGCACCAGCCTGACCTTGGGCTTGCGCCTGTGGGGCCATATTGCTGGCCGCTGCTCCTGAATTCTTCTTGCTCAGAGCACCCATCGCCATAGCCGCAACTACTGGCAGCATCTTCTTGATCAGGTCAGAGCTTACACC
>CAYGSL010000033.1:49315-52661 GCA_964352475.1 uncultured Pseudomonadales bacterium
TTTGATCCGAATTAAGTAATGGTCATTCCTGTTTGGGGCTCTATTGTTCGGGTTAAAATAGTGAGTTATCAGGGGCTTGGGGCTTTTCTACCTGCTGCCGGTTCTGACGCCTAATTCGGAGATTGCATGAACAAACAAATGACTGCCGCGCAGGTGGTTAGTGAGCTGCAAGACGGCATGACCGTTGGTATTGGTGGCTGGGGTCCGCGGCGCAAGCCTATGGCCTTGGTGCGCGAAATTGTGCGTTCCGATCTGAAAGATCTGACCATTGTTGCCTATGGCGGCGCCGACGTTGGCATGCTGTGTGCCGCGGGCAAAGTCAAAAAGCTGGTGTTTGCGTTTGTGTCACTGGATTTTATTCCGCTGGAGCCGTACTTCCGTCAAGCTCGTCAGGCTGGCGATATTGAAGTGATGGAAATTGACGAGGGCATGATGCTGTTAGGCCTCAGAGCAGCCGCATGGGGTTGCCCTTTCATTCCCACCCAAGTTGGTCTGGGAACCGACATTGTCAGTAAGAGTTCCGAGCTAAAGATTGTCGACAGCCCTTACGATGACAAAGAGTGGGTCGCAATGCCTGCTCTCACGCTTGATGCGTCATTGCTACACGTTGACCGTGCCGATAGCAGAGGCGTTTGTCAGATCAATGGCCCAGATCATTACATGGATGACTGGTTTGCCCGCGCAGCTGATAAGACCTATGTGAGTTGCGATGAATTGGTGCCCACCGAAACGTTTCATGCTGACGCTGAGGCGCGCATGGTTCATTGGGAGCGGTCTCAAACTACAGGCGTTATTCCTATTGCCGGCGGAGCCCACCCTACGTCCTGCACGCCACAATACGGTTTTGATGTATCGCATTTCAAGGAATATGCCGGTTCGGTGAAAGAGGGTGGATTTGCGGCGTACGCTGATAAGTACATTCATGGAAAGACTGAAGCCGAGTATCAGGAGCTGGTTGGTGGACTGAACGCTATTCGCAAACTGCCAATCCCGACCTACTAAGAGAATTCTGAAATGAATGACGCAATACAATATACATTGGCGGAACTTTGCATCACTGCCTGTTCGGAGGCTTTTGTTGGAGACGGTGAGGTATTGGCAACCGGCATTGGCGTTATACCGCGCATTGCAGCTAGCCTCGCGATGAAGACCAGCAACCCTGACTTGATGATGACCGATTCGGAAGCGTGGATGCTGTCTGAACCAAACCCACTAGGTGATCGCGGCGATAGTTTTGTGCCCGCTAAAGAAAACTGGATGGGATTCTCACGGATTTTTGACAATGTATGGAGCGGGCGACGCCACGCGATGCTTGGTCCAACACAAGTCGACTGCTTTGGACAATCAAACACCTCGGCGTTGGGAGGTACTTATGAGCAACCTAAAGTAATGATGCTGGGTGCCCGTGGCTTCCCAGGGAATTCAATCAGTCATCCGAACAGTTTTTTTGTGCCCTCTCATTCCAGCCGCGTGTTTGTTGATGGGGAATGCGATTTTGTTTCCAGCATTGGCTATAACCCGGATAGATTACCTAAGGGGCATAGCCTTGACGAGATCGATATCAGGCGCATAGTGACCGATTTGTGTGTGATGGATTTCAATGGACCTGCTCATCAAGCGCGCCTGGTGTCTTTGCATCCTGGGATTAGCGTTGAGCAGGTGGTGGAAAACACCGGCTTTGCTGTTCACGTAGAAAGTGATACACCGATAACGGCTGCGCCGACTCAAGAGCAGTTAGATATCATTGCGCAGATGGATCCGCACAATAGTCGTAGTAAGCAGTTGAAGGATGATCCGCCTGGGGATCGTCGTTAGTGACTGCCACGAATCCGGTTTGCATGGCGAGTGTGCCTATAGAGACACGCCGTAAACCCATCCATGGGGGCTCTTCAAAAAGGTCCCTCTTTTTGAAGGTCTCTATAGGCACACTCGCCATGCAAACCTCTTTTGGAGCGTAATTCCGTTGCCTGTATCTCTAAATACCCGAATAACCGAGCTGTTGGGCTGTAAATATCCAATAATTCAAACTGCAATGGGCTGGGTGGCTGATCCGCAGTTGGTGGCTGGTACGTGTAATGCAGGCGGCTTTGGGTTTTTGGCGGGAGCAACCATTCCGCCAGAGGAAATGGAGCGCGATATTCTGCGGGTAAAGGAGCTGACCAGCCAGCCATTTGGTGTCAACTTCCACATGTATCAACCCAATGCGGCGCATATCGTGGAGCTGGTTGTTGAGCACGGTATTCGCGCGGTCAGTTACAGCCGTTCACCTGGGCCTGAGTTTGTGAAAAAGCTGAAGGACGCGGGTGTTGTCTGTATGCCTACTATTGGTTTGCCTAAACACGCGGTGAAAGCGATAGCTATGGGGGCGGATGCGGTTACCGTTCAAGGTGGCGAAGGCGGCGGACATACTGGCGCTATCCCCACGTCCTTACTGCTACCTGGGGTGGTGGATGCGGTGAAAGGTGAAATACCCGTATTGGGTGCCGGCGGATTTAAAGACGGGCGTGGTCTGGTTGCCGCGTTATCGTATGGCGCAGAAGGAATCGCCATGGGTACGCGCTTCTTGCTAACCACTGACAGTCCGGTGCCGTTGGAAACCAAACAGCGATATCTTGATTGCGCGAACCCTGCGGATATCGTGGTATCGAAAGCAATGGATGGTTTGCCGCAGCGAATGATACTGAACAAAATGCTGTCGGAGCTTGAAAAAGCGGGGCCAGTTAAGCAATTGGTAATCGCGGTAAAAAATGGTTTAGCCTTCAGGAAGTTTACCGGGGCGAGTATATTTGGCTTACTGAAATCGGCGATTGCGATGCAGAAAGAGGGTGATGTGACGCCGGCGCAGTCGATAATGGCGGCGAACGCGCCGATGATTATTCAGAAGGCGATGGTTGATGGGCATCCGGATGAGGGGGTTTTACCGTCTGGGCAGGTGGCTGGTGTTATTGATCGTTTGCCGTCTTGTGCGGAGTTGATTGAAGAGATTGTGGGTGAAGCGGAAGAGCAGCTCGAGCGGCTGGCATCCAGAGTGGGTTAAGAGCTGCGTTTTGAATCCGCAGGAATGCGAAGAGGCACTTGGTAAACTCGCCGTAAACCCATCCATGGGGGCTCATCGAAAAGGTCCCTCTTTTCGATGGTTTACCAAGTGCCTCTTCGCATTCCTGCTCAGACTGTGCCGCATCGAGCGAATGTAGTACCCAATATCTTATTTGAGACGTTATTTATTTAGATTGTATGAATTTGGCACATAGTGAGCGTTGTGAGAGACGCCACCCTTCGCTAGACCGTTGAAAAGAGGGACCTTTTCAACGAGCCCCCATGGATGGGTTCACGGCGCGTCTAGCGA
>CAYGSL010000034.1:0-50348 GCA_964352475.1 uncultured Pseudomonadales bacterium
CAGCTGGTAAATCGTCTATCACTTTCGCTGCAGTTTCCGGATCTGCGAAACCTGTTGCAACGGCTTTAAACCAGGGCTGGCCATCCGCCAAGCTGCGATACACTTTTACATCAAACTCATCATGCTCATCAACAAAGGCAAGTATGTCTTGTTCAGAATCACCCGCCATAAATTGCAAAACGTACTGGTTGGGCGCTATTTGCAGAATGTCAATTTCATCGTCAGATAACTGGTTGCTGAACTCAACGAATTCTTCCGGCAGCTCTACCTCGTAATCATCTTCCAGCTCTGCAAACTGCTCCTCTCCCAACTCTGCTTGCACGGCTGGGTTTGCTTGTAACACAGCGCTGTAGTCAGCCTGTTCCTGCTGCAGTGCTGTGCCTACCGTTAGCGCCATGACAGTCATCAGCATGCAGGCAGCTGCCGCGAGACCCACAGGTGCACCTTTGAACAACGGCAGTGCCAAAGTGTTAGTATTAGCTGTACGAACAATCTGCTCTGTTAAATTAGCCTGTATATTACGCTGCTTGAGCACATACTCCGCCTGGGTGTTGATGCGTGCTGGCACGCCATCGCTGGCCGAAAATATTGTGTCCAATTCAACCTCATCAAACAGTGGGTTGGATTGTGCGTATCTATGCTGCAGATAGGCAGCCATTTCGTAGCGTCCTATGCGGCGCATTGCAATGCTTGGCGCAGTCTGCTGTTTCAGGAAACTGCAGATAACATCAACGGCCTCACTGTCCACAAACAAGGCCATTCTTGTGTTGCGTCCGTGCGTTCTGAAAAACTGAACCAGCATTCGAATGACTGGCAGTGGCAGAGCGTGCGCATCGTCAAACAAAACCAGTACAGGCTTGCCATCAGCGGAGCAGGAAAGTCGGTGGCCAATTAAATCAAGAACTTCTTTGCTGTCGTCGCACGCGCTGGTATTCAGTTCCAGTTGCCGTGCAAGTTCTCTCAGCATGAGGTCCATACTGCCAAAATGACCTTGCATGCAAATCGTGCGCATGGAAGGAAAAAGCTCGCGTCTCACTTCGCATAGAAGTTTGGTCTTGCCAATTCCTTCTGGCCCGCTAACGATACACAATGCGGGTGACTCCTGACGCAGCAGGCGTACAGTTTCAGCTAATATCTGCGAACGCCCGGCACCGGTAAAGAATCCCCTGGCTCGGCTGCTTTCTCGAAAGTCTGTCGGTTTTTTGTCCAGGCCCATGCGGTGCTCCTTACTACTTTTGTTATCGCATTCTCGAAGGACGGTAATTTTATACAAAGATTGCGGGTGCGGCTATTCGGATTTGAAAACCGTATCAGCGGCGATCAAGGTGGATAGTATTTGGGCGTTTAGTGTAAAAAAACGACAGGTGGCGTACGATTTTTTTCGCAACGCAGTAGGTCCTGTATCGTCAGAGAGCGGTGACTTTGACAGGCAGACCGTCTCTGGGCTTTGGGAAAGGAATGTAGGCATAGTTGCTGTCGTGGTTGAACGCTTCAAACCGGTATGATCTAAGCATTTCGAACAAGCCAACTTTCGTCAGCATTTCAGCGAAGTGCAAGCCAATACACTTATGCGCGCCTCCACCAAAAGGAAACCAGGCAAAAGGGTGAGACTTATGCTCTTCGCGGCCGGGTGCGAATCGTTCTGGGTCAAATTCATCCGGCTGAGTGTACAGCTCAGGTAAGCGATGCGTGATCAAGGTGGATGTGCTGATCATGGTATTTGCTGGTATTACAAAATCGCCAAACTGAAATTCTCTTATGCTTCGCCGCGCCATTCCAATAACAGGTGGATAAAGGCGCAAGGTTTCCTTGAAGCAATAGCTGGTTAGCTGGAGATCACCCAGCTGCGAGTAGCTCAGATGCTCAGCGTCCAAGGCCTGAAGCTCAGCGCGACAGCGATCTTGCCAGCTAGGGTTTCTGGTTATCTCATACAATAAATTCAGCAGGGTACTGGTTGTTGTGTCATGCGCAGCAAACAACAGAAAGCTAAGGTGGTACACAATGTCGTCATCGCTAAAATATTGCCCATCTTCCTGAGTTTCTTTGCAGAACAAACTGAACATGTCGGTGCCATTGCCTGCGCGCTTGCCCGCAATCTGTGAACGCAGAAAATCATACAGATAGCGATGCGCTTTGACTGCTCGTGAGTATTGTGTTCCAGGTATGTTATAGCGAAACGGTGTCGAACTGCCCAGAGCCAAATCGATGAACGCCTGATTCACACGCTGGGCCTCGTCGCCTAAATCCAAGCCAAGAAAGATTTCCGAGCCTACTTCCAGAAGAGCGCTTTTTATGGCCTGGAAAAAATTGACTTCGCCTTGTTCAGACCAGCGCCGCACATGCCCACCAATGATGTTGTGCAGAAGAGGCATGTAGCTTTCCAGCATTTGATTCTTAAACGCGGTCTGCATGATTCGCCGGTGTTTTCGGTGGTCTGAGAAATCGCGCAATAATAGGTTTTTGGGGAAGAACTCGCCTAGTGATGTGGCGTAACCTTTGCCGGTGGAAAAGTTATTTTCAGAATCCAGTAGCACCAGTTTTTGAGCGTCAGGACCGATCAGGTTAAGCGATTGCATAGGTCCCATTTTGCTACGAAACACCGAGCCGTATTGCGCATGCATTTGCTTCATGTAAGCAAGCGTATCGCGAAAGAAAACTATTCCATCACCAACAACGGGCCAACCATCCCGGCCTGGAAAAGCAGATAGATCAGCAACTTCTGTGTCACTTAGTGAGCTAATTTGTTCCAGAGCCAGTTCGGCGCTTATTTTTTCGGCGTGCACGTCTTCTCCTCGCTGGACCTTACAACCTATTGGGCGTACTTATCCAGAAGTTCCAGCTGAGCGCTAAGCATCACGCTGGTTTGGCCCTGTGTACGCAATTGATATTCCCCATCCGCGTCCAGTTCCCAGCTGTTTTGGTTGTCTATTAGATACAGTTCCAATTCTTTCTGAATTCTGTCAGAGATTTTGCTTTGAAGAATTGGGAAGCACACTTCTACACGCCGCAATAAGTTCCTGTCCATCAGGTCTGCACTGGATGCATACACTTGATGTTCGGCATTTGAAAAGTAATAAGCTCGAGAGTGCTCGAGAAAACGACCTACAATTGAAACAACACGAATATTGTCTGAGACGCCGGGTATACCCGGTCTTAAACAACAGATGCCGCGTACGATTAAATCGATTTTCACACCTGCAGTGGAAGCTTCATACAGCGCCTTGATAATCTTGCGCTCGGTCAATCCATTACATTTGGCTATGATACGCGCAGGCTGGCCTTGCCGTGCGGCCTCGGCCTCGGCATTGATCAGCGTCAGCATCTTTTTCTGCATTGTGAATGGCGCGTGAAATATATGCTTGGGTTTTATTTCCCTGCCCATGCCGGTTAATTGCTGAAACACTTTGTGCACATCATTGCCCATTTCTTCATGAGCACTGAGCAGGCTGTAATCGGTATACATACGGGCGTTTCCGGCGTGATAATTGCCAGTACCCAGATGGAAGTAGCGTTTTAGTTGCTTCCCCTCCTTACGCACGATTAATAGCATTTTTGCGTGAGTCTTATGGGTCAGCACGCCGTACACTACCACCGCACCAGCTTCCTGAAGCCTTGATGCAAAATGCAAATTTTCTTCTTCGTCGAAGCGCGCACGTAACTCGACAACTGCGGTTACTTCCTTACCATTTCTGGCGGCTTCGATAAGAGCGTCCACTACTTCCGAGCTGCTTCCGCTGCGATACAAGGTTTGTTTGATCGCCAGTACATCTGGGTCTCTGGCTGCTTGACGGATTAAATCAATTACTGGCGAGAACGATTGATAAGGATGTTGCAATAACACATCGCCATGGCCAATAGTCTGGAACATACTAGACGATTCCCGAATCCTCTTAGGTATTCCTGGTACCAGCCCCGGGTAACTGATGTCCGGCCGATCTAACTGGTTAATGGCTTCCAACACTCGCTGCAGATTTAGCGGGCCGTTATGTTTGTAGAGTTCTTCTTCACCAAGGTTGAACTGCGTGAGTAAATAACTGCTTAGCTCCTCTGGGCATTGAGCGGCAACTTCCAATTTAACGGCTGAGCCAAATCGGCGCGAAAACAGTTCACCTTTAAGTGCATGGGCAATGTCTTCAACTTCGGCGTCAATTACGTCGAGATCGGAATTTCGAATGACTCGAAACTGATGACATTCATTAACCGACATGCCGGGAAACAGGTCGCTGACATTGTCTGCGATAATTGCGGAGAGAAAAATAAAGTGATCGCCATGGTCGCACAATTCATCGGGCACCTTGATTACCCGTGGCAAGCTGCGCGGTGCGGGTACAATGGCCAGGCCGCTCTCACGACCAAATGCGTCCTTGCCGCTTAAGGAAAGAATAAAATTCAGGCTCTTGTTCACCAGGCGAGGAAACGGATGGGCAGGGTCCAGACCGAGCGGGCTGATTACCGGCGCTACTTCGGTTTTGAAATAGCGTTTCGCCCAGCTTCGAAGTTCGTCACTCCAGCTGTGTATGGGCAAAAATTGAATATGCTCTTTGGCAAGCTGCGGTAGCAACACGTCATTCCAGATCTGGTATTGCTGCTCCGTTGCATCGTGACTTCGAAGATGCAATTCTTTTATAACTTCTCGCGGACTGTTTCCATCCGGCCCGGTATTTTCCCTGCCAAACTCTATCTGACTTTTTTGCCCGGCGAGGCGAATCTCAAAAAATTCATCCATGTTGGAAGCGAATATCAGCAGGAAGCGTAACCTTTCGAGCAGCGGCACATCGTCGTTGGTGGCTTGCGCCAATACGCGCATATTAAACTTCAGACGGCTGTATTCCTGGTTAAGATAAAGATCGCAGCTGTCCATATCGGCGCGTTGATCGGCAGAGCTGCCGCTCGCGCCGCCCTCTACCACACTCAATTTATTTGTCGTTCGACTCATTGTTGATATCCTTTACTCAAGCTGCAGCTTGCTGCCGTCTGCAATCGATACAGTGCGCCCGCACAGTTCTTCGACGCAGGCTTTTTTGATCAGATCAGCGTTGTCGCTGGTAGCGATTGCTCGCTCACCATCAGCGGTATCGCACACCGCGATCAGCGAATCAGGAAAGCCGGGTATGCTGTTGACAGTATAGCCCGCCACACGCGCCTGGCCCACGTACTCTGCGTTCAATGGGGTGGTGCGTACGGCAGAAGCGGTGGCCATACTCACATCGTCGCACTGAAAACCAGCGTTGTTGGGCGTTGCCGACCACAGGCAAAAACCCTGTTTTGTCAGCATGCCGCTGACAGCGCTAACCAGGCCCGTTTTTTGTGGTTCTTTTCTGAGCAATCTGCCCATGGTTGCCGTTGATTGCAATACAAAATTATTCAGTGGCCCGCCGGCAAATGCCATGCTGCCGCCGACTACCAGTGGGCGTGTATCGCTAATTCCCAACTCTTGGGCGTAGGCTTTAACAGCCGCTGGAAAACAGCTGTACAGGTCTAGCAAATCGATATCATCCAAGGACAGATCAGCCAGTTCAGCAACCCGTTTGCCGGCAATGCGGGCACCATGGCAACGATGCAATTCGGCACGTTCAGACACTAGCGTCATATGATCAGATTCAGTAGCTGCCAGTGGAAAAACGAATTTTGCAGGGTCCAGGTCCAGCTCTTCGGCTTTCGCCAGCGAGCAAAAAAGTAATGCGGCTGATTGGTCTACGTTCCATTGGGTATTCATGCGCTTGGTGTACGGGAAGGCCAACATTCGATTGCGGTCTGACTCGACTGCTATGTCTTCGGCTGAGAATCCTTCTCGTATCCAGGCGTCAGGGTTGTTGCTGGCAATCTCACTAAAGCCAGCGTAGAGCTCGCCCAATTCCCGACGATTTTGCTCTATGCTGTCACCCTTTGCGTAGCGCATGGCGCTTTCCATCATGGCGTAAGGAGTGACCGGCATTGCCATACCGCGCTGCATTTCCACTGGCGAAATAATATCCTCGCTGATTGTCAGGAATTCATCAGGCTCGATATCAATTTGCGCAGTATCGCTGGCCTCAATGCCGAGTCGGGAGGCGCGCATGGCGCGGTACTTGGCTTCACCGCCGCAGACCAGAGCGATTTGTTGTTCGCCGCTTAAAATTGCCTCACAGGCGCGGGTGATAATGGTCTGCTGCAATACGCCAATGTTGGCCAGCACGGTTTTGGCCCGATTTGCGTTGATCTCTTTGGCAATTAATCGCGCTGGGTCGCTATAGGTCCAGGTGCCTTTGGGAACCAGAATGCTGTCGCATTGCGTTAGTATCGCAGCTTGACCGCAGTCTTCACCGGCGCGTCGTGCAGCCAAAGCCATAAGTTTTGCAGCCTCCAGACTTTCCGCGGGGTCATCGTGTTTTTGCATTGCTGTGCCAATGCCTACTAGCACCGGCGTATTTGGGGAGGCATTCATCATTGTAATAGTCGTGTAATGCGATTTGCAGGAGCAATTGAGCATACCGGAATCGGTGCTCAGGCTCCATTTTATGAGCTTGCAGTCCGGTTACGAGCCTGTGAGAATGGGTACATCGGTTTAGTGATAATGAGGCTCAAATGTTCGAACCAGTTGATTTGCGTGGCGCGAAAGTTCTAGTCACAGGACCTACCGGCCAGGTTGCAGAACCATTGATAGCCGCTTATGCCCCTGTTTGCGATCTGCATGCTTTGGCGCGTTTTTCGGATCCGGCGGCGCAGCAGACTTTGGATGCCCAGGGTGTGACTACTCATAAGATTGATTTGGCAGATGGAAACCTTGGCGATTTGCCCGATGACTTTGACTACGTCATAAACCTGGCAGTCGTCAAGAGCGGGAACTTTGACTACGATTTGCGGGCTAATGGCGAAGGTGCAGGCCGGCTTATGCTGCATTGCCGCTCGGTGAAAGCGTTTATGCATTGTTCTTCCACTGCTGTTTATGAATACGCAGGTCATGAACCGCGCAAGGAAGATGCACCGCTTGGTGACAATCACCGTTCTATGTTTCCAACCTATAGCATTGCCAAGATTGCTGCAGAAACCGTGGTTCGCTTTACAGCGAGACAGTTTGAGATTCCCACGACCATCGCCAGGCTTAGTGTGCCCTATGGTGATAACGGCGGTTGGCCTTACTGGCACACAATGATGATGCAGAACGATATTCCCATCGATGTGCATCCGGAAAAACCCAATGTTTATAATCCTCTGCATGCAGACGACTACATAGAGAAAATACCCAGACTTCTCGCCGCTGCATCAACGGAAGTGTGTACACTGAATTTTGGTGGTTCGCAGGCGGTGGCCATTGAAGAGTGGTGTGACTACATTAGGGAACTGACCGGTTTGCAGCCCAAGTACAAGGAATCAGAGTCGGCGTTTGGAAGTTTACAGATTGATACTGACGCTATGCATTCGCTGATAGGCCCCACCCAGGTTGATTGGAAACACGGTATTAAGCGAATGCTGGAAAACCTGGCACCAGACCTCTTGAAGTAGCAGGGCAACACGCTAACACATCACTCGGCTTAGGAGTATTTATGGAAGGATTATCGGTTTTTGCACTGGTCATTGTGGCGCTGGCCTTACTGACTATCTTCAAGTGGATTATCTTCGTGCCACAAGGTAATGAGTACACGGTAGAGCGCTTTGGTCGCTATACAAAGTCTTTGCGACCGGGATTGAATTTCATTGTGCCCTTCGTCGATAAAATCGGCGCAAAAATGAATATGATGGAACAGGTTATGGATGTTCCATCGCAGGAAGTGATCACACGCGACAATGCCATGGTAACGGTGGATGGCGTGGTGTTCTATCAGGTGTTGGATAGCGCCAAGGCCGCCTATGAAGTACGCCAGCTGCAACTTGCCATATTGAATCTGGTGATGACGAACATCCGAACTGTGATGGGTTCAATGGACCTGGATGAATTACTGTCCCGCCGCGATGACATCAACGCCCGCCTGCTCACTGTTGTTGATGAAGCAACAACACCTTGGGGTGTCAAAGTAACGCGCATCGAAATCAAGGACATCGCGCCACCGCGCGACCTGGTGGATTCCATGGCACGACAAATGAAAGCGGAGCGTGAAAAACGGGCAACGATTCTGGAAGCGGAGGGCGAAAGGCAGGCAGAGATTTTGCGTGCTGAAGGTCAAAAGCGCGCTGCTATTCTTGAGGCTGAAGGTCGCAAGGAGTCAGCGTTCCGGGATGCTGAAGCCAGAGAGCGTGAGGCTGAAGCTGAAGCGGCGGCTACGCGAATGGTTTCCGAAGCCATTGCGGCAGGTGACGTGCAAGCGGTTAACTACTTTGTTGCACAGGAATACATTGGGGCGCTGAAATCCGTGGCCATGTCGCCAAACCAGAAATTGCTGATGTTGCCGGTGGAAGCAGCTAGCGTGATTGGTTCAATTGGCGGAATCGCGGAACTGGCGAAAGAGGCGATGAATCTGCAAAATACAGGCTCCAATTCTGGCTCTTCGCCAACCAGCGGCGGTGTTTAGCAGGAGTACATAGCATGTTTACAGGCGGATTGGTTTTTTGGCACTGGTTGGTGCTGGCGATGTTGTTACTGCTGCTCGAGCTGTTTGCTCCAGCCGCGTTTTTTATCTGGATAGGGGCCGCTGCAGCCGTATTGGGATTGATTTTAATGCTGGTACCGGCGTTGAGCTGGCAAGTGCAGTTGATCGCTTTTGCGGTTTTATCAATCTTCAGCGTGATTGTTGGCCGGCGTTTGTTTCGCAAGATTGATACGTCTGAGCCAACAACACTCAACCGCCGGGGTGATCAATACATTGGCCGGGAATTTCTGCTTGACGAAGAACTGCAAAATGGGTCTGGTCGTCTAAAAGTTGATGATACGTCGTGGCGAATTATTGGACCGGACCTGCCGGCCGGCACAAAAGTTGTCGTGAAATCAATTGATGGTTCCTCGATGGTTGTCGATGCAGTGTGAAAACGCGAGATCGAATACTGCAGTGCAGTCTCGAACTTTTTAATGAGGAAGGTGAGCCAAACGTCACCACCTTGCACGTAGCTACTGAGCTTGATATCAGCCCGGGTAATCTCTACTACCACTTTAAAGGCAAAGATTCGATTATCGCTGAGCTGTTCTCCGATTTTGAAACCGAACTCTCAGAGTTGCAAATTACCCAGCTACCTGATGACTCTCCACTACTGAACATGTGGGCCTACCTGCAGCTCAGTTTTGAAACCATGGCTCGCTACTTGTTTCTGTTCCGGGATGTTGCCGATTTACTAACCCGATATCCAGCACTGCAGCGTCGCTTTAATATTATTCTTGGCAAACAGCGCAAATCATTGCTGCTGCTGTGTAGCGCTTTGAATCAAGAGTCTGAGCTGCTGGCTGGCGAAGAAGATGTAGCGGCTCTTGTTGAGCATATGACAATGACAATGACGTTCTGGCTAAACTACCAGCGCATCCGTGCAGCAAGAATGGACAGGTTTCAACCCGACCTGGCAGATTGCGCGTATCAGGTGGTGAGTCTTTTAGTCCCTTATCTCGCTGAAGACAGTAAGGAGGATGTAAAGTTACTGGCCAAGGGGTATCTTTAGCGCTTCTTTTTCGCTGTTGTCGCAGACTTCTTCTTACTGGCTTTTTTCCGAGTAGTTGGAGCCGTTTTTTTTACTTTGTCCTGTTTAAGTGCAGTGACAGTTTTCTGCAGTTTGTCTATTTTCGCCTCGAGTAAATCGATGTCTGCTTTCGAGGGTAGCCCTAATCGATTGTACGCTTGAGCCACGCGTTTATCGAAGGCCTCCTCAAGCTTGCTGGTGCGCCGATTTGCTCGGCTGCTCATGTCTTCGATACCGCCCTCAATGCGCTCACGCAAATCATCGATTTCCTTTTTTGCGCGCTCTTCTATATTGGCAATAGCCTGCTCAATAAAAGTATCTTGCTTTTTAGCTGTCGTTTTTTTCCTGGCTGCCATCATGTCACCTGAATTTTGCTTTCTGTGGAAAGTTCGCTGGCTGTTGCCACAATCAACTTGCGTAGCCATTTATGCGCTGCATTATGCTGCAATAAAGGTCCCCACGCCATGGTCAGGGAGATCGGCTCAATAGTAAACGGTGGAGTGAGTGCAACAACATCGGCGCTCTTTTGATGCAGGTTTGCCGCACGTGTGGGCAGTGTAATAATTAAATCGTCCAGGCCTGCCAGTAACCCGGCAACCTGGTAGTGACGAGTAAACACTTTGATTTTACGCCGGGCACCGAGTTGCGAGAGTGCCTCATCCACCCAGCCAAGTCGTTGTATCCGATCCGGGCTCATGCCCACACCAATACCCATACCAGTTTTGCTGACCCACACGTGTCTGGCGTTCAGATACGTGCTGAGTGACCAGTCCTTGGCCGCTTGGTTGCTGGTACTCATTAGGCAGGAGAAGGTATCTTGCCAGAGCGTTTGCTGATGCAGCGATTGAGGCATATCGTCAAAGCGATTGATGGCCATATCAACACGGCCGTGTTCTATGTCTTCAAATACCACGTCACTGGGCGTAAGCACGTCCAGCACAATATCAGGTGCCTGGCGACTGAGCTTAGCCAACACGGCGGGCAGCAGAGTTGATTCTGCATAATCACTCGCCATAATGCGAAATACACGGGTGCTGCGCGCGGCATCAAAGGTGTCTTTGTTGTGCACAATCTCCTCGGCGTTTGCGATAAATGCACGTAGCAAAGGCTGAATTTCAGTGGCATATTCTGTGGGTTCCATTCCGCTGGAGGTGCGAACCAGTATGGGATCGCCAAGCATAGTTCTGAGTCTTTTCAGGCCATTGCTCATGGCTGGTTGGGTAATATTGAGCTGTTCTGCAGCGCGCGTGACGTTGCGCTCTCTTAAGAGCACTTCCAGATACACCAGCAGATTCAGATCCAGTTTTGCTAGATTCATAGTAGATTGCTTGGGAATCGTGAGGCTTATTCACTGCACGAATGCCAGTAATTATAATTATAAATCTAGAAAATACCTATTGCGTTGATACACTTCTTTGGATCAAGTTCTCAATCACCCTAATGGATGCCAGAAAATGTTCTCCACCCCGGATCTCTGCGACGAATTTCCAAACGATGTCTATGCCTGCGAGCTGCAATTTCGTAGCTTTGGTGAACACGACCGCTTCAGCGGTCAGATTGAAACGATCAAATGTTTTGAGGACAACTCCCTGGTAAAGCAAGCTCTGGCAGAGCCCGGTAATGGCCGAGTGCTGGTGGTTGATGGTGGTGCATCGCTAAGAAGAGCACTTTTAGGGGATCAAATTGCGCTATCTGCTGTCAAACAAGGCTGGAGTGGACTGGTGTTCAATGGCGCGGTTCGCGACGTCGACGATTTGAACACACTTGGCATAGGGGTGAAGGCGCTGGGTTGTTGCCCGTTAAAAACCGAAAAACGCGGTGAGGGACAGCGCTCTATAGACCTGCATTTTGGTGGTGTTCAATTTAGCACAGGCCACTACCTGTATGCTGACAACAACGGTGTTGTGGTGAGCAAGAACAATCTACTGTTAAATTCGGGTTGAGCTAATCTAGTTCAGCCCAGGGACGAGGACGGATACGCTGATGATTGGTAATCGCTATGCAGCTGAACTGATACGCTTGCTTCAAAGCAAGCAGATTACTGCGGAGACTGCGCTTCAAAATACGGGTTTGGACTGGAACCGGCTTCTTAACGGCGAGCAGATTGTTCGCAAACAGCATATGCAAACCCTGATTAGCAATGCGCACCGGCTTTACGGCGAGCCAGATCTTGGTTTGCAGTTTGGCCACAGGCTTAATACCAACACGCACGGGATTCTCGGTTTTGCCTTGATGAGCTGCTCAACCTTGTATGAGCTTGTTCAGGTTTGGCTTAAGTATCATTCCATCAACCATTCAGACTTGCGGCTGGAATACCGCATTGAAGGTGAGACCGCGGTGTTGGAGGCGCGACTGGCGAGCGATCAGACACCATCGCAGATATTTGCCAAGGAAGTATTATTTGCAAGTGTTTATACAACCGTCAGTTTTCTGCTCAACGAAGAGCCCGACTGGGCGGAGCTTTGTTTTGACTACCCGTCGCCAAGTTACCTGAACCGCTATATTGAAGTGTTTCATCAAGCACCCACTTTCTCGCAGTCGCAGTGTCAGCTAAGAGTCCCGGTTGAATTGCTTTCCAAGCCGCTACCGTCTGCTAACCCTGCGGCGGCTCGCATGTATCAGCAACAGTGCGCAGAAATACTGCGCACAATGACTCAGCGCCAGGGCCTTGCCAGGCAAGTGCAGAAGCTGTTACTGGAACACCATGGTGACTTCCCGCGAATCGCGGATCTGGCCAAAATGCTGCATATGAGTGAACGCACTTTGCGTCGAAAACTAACGGCTGAGGGTACGTCGTTTCAGGAAGTATTTAATGATGTGCGTTTCAAGTTGGCGGGCGAATATCTGGAATCAACCAATCTTAGTGTTGCAGATATTGCCGACTTGCTAGGCTTTGCTGACCCGTCTAATTTTCGACGGGCGTTTATTCAATGGGCGGAGCAGTCTCCGGCGCAATATCGGCGCGCCAGGTCTGCCTAGCTGTGCTATTCGTTAAATCTATGGATGCTCATCGGGCTGTACGTAGTCTACTACTTCGAGGTTAAAGCCAGATATTGCATTCACGCGCACTGGAGAGCTTAGAAGCATCATTTTGCCAACGTGTAAATCACGCAAAATTTGAGCCGCCGTACCAATAACTCGGTAAACGGCCATACCTTCCTCGCTTGGTGGTCTCAGAATTTGCGGTACTTCCGGAAAAGCTTCGATTTGCGCCAGTAACTCTTCAGAGCTGTCTGGTCTGCCAACGAGAACCAGTACACCACGACCTTCTTCAGCGATCTTTTTTAAGGAGCTGCTAACAGACCAGCTTGGTGAGTGATCAGGGCGTTTTGCGCCCAACACATCTCGCAGTGCATTGATTGGTTGTACGCGCACGAAGCTCGGCAGCTCTTCACTGATATCGCCCTTAACCAGAGCAATATGTACTTCCTGGTATATTTGATCTCTATACGTGATCAATTCAAAGTCACCGTACTCTGTGCTGACGGATTTTTCCGACAACTTCTCGATGGTTTGCTCATTCAATGTTCGGTACTGGATAAGATCGGCAATGGTGCCAATCTTCAGCTCATGTTTTGCCGCAAACTGCTCAAGTTGCTCGCGCTTCGCCATGGTGCCATCTTCATTCATTATCTCGACAATCACGGCTGAAGGTTCATAGCCGGCAAGCCGGGCGAGATCACAGCCGGCTTCCGTGTGACCGGCACGAGTTAATACTCCACCGGGTTTTGCGATGATCGGAAAAACGTGGCCGGGGGTGACAATATCCTCCGGTTCTGCGCGCTTTGCTACCGCTGTGCGAATGGTCTTGGCTCTGTCGGCAGCAGAGATACCTGTGCTAATGCCTTCGGCGGCTTCAATTGACACTGTGAAGTTGGTTTCATGCTGTGAGCCATTGTCGCGAACCATGTGCGTAATTTTTAATTGTCTGGCGCGTTGCTCAGTAATAGTCAGACAGACCAGGCCACAGGCGTGTCGGGCAAAAAAGGTGATGTGCTCCGGCGTGACCACATCGGCGGCAATAATTAAATCACCTTCGTTTTCGCGGCTCTCGTCATCCATGAGAATGACCATTTTGCCCAGGCGAATGTCGTCAATTATTTCTTCGATCGTATTTAGTGGCATGTTTCCGGGCTCAATACTTCATCAATAGCAGCCAGTCAGTTTACCGGAAGCTCTTGCACTTCGGTAGCGCTGGATGGCAATTGGCCAGCAATGGGGTATATTGAAGCCACAAAAAAGACCTGGGACAAATCACGATGTGCGGTCGATTTAACGTTGTAGATGATCCATTCCTTGCTGGCTTGCTTGAGACGCTAGGCGTTGACCTGCAGTTACACACTCGCATGAACATTGCACCAACAGAGCAAATACACATGGTATGCGATCTGGACGGTCAGCGGACCGCACTGGAGGCGCGCTGGTGGTTAGTTCCTGCCTGGGCCAAAGAGATCAACACAAAGTATTCGATGTTCAATGCCCGCAGCGAAAACCTGCTGACAAGCCGGGCTTTTTCCCGCCCTTTTAATCGCCAGCGCGCAATTGTGCCGGCCAGATCGTTCATCGAATGGCAGAAAATGCCCAATGGCAAACACGCGCAGAATATTCAGCTAGACGGTGCTGCGATCGCGTTCGCTGCCGTTTTTGAGCGCACGCTTATTGACGATCAAAGTATCGTTTCTTGCGCAATCGTCACCAAGGCCGCAAGTTCTGCATTCGAATCTATTCACAGCAGAATGCCGGTCATGCTAAATGCTGCTGAAATTGAACTGTGGTTGGACAATAGCCAGGAAATATCTTTGTCTTTTTCGGCATTTCTTCCCGAAGCGCAACAGCCATTGTTAATTTCACCCTTGTCTTCCCGGGTGAATAACGCGGTGAATAAAAACCCCGACGATTTTATTCCCATTGGCCCTTCAGTTAGAGTGCACTAGCTTGTGATTGATGGGTAGCAACATGGAACCTTATTTTCGAAATCTGAATCGAACGGCAGCGTTGGCGGCTGTGTTGCTGTGCTTGCTCGCGTTGTTAGCCATTTTTTCTTCCGAGTACTCTACTGCTATTGGTCTGGCGCTTGGATTGTTGTTCTTGCTGTTGGCTGTACTGCTATTACTTGCATTCGCCATGCTTAGCAAGATTCGCCATGCAGTTAAACTGGAGCGAGACCAGGCAGAACAAAGCCGACAAACGCTGATCACCTACGTAAGGGTTTTGAGTCACGAGGTTCGAAATCCAATCAGTGCTGTTTTATCTAACCTGGGCGAACTGCGTAAGCATTTATCATCCCCCAGCCAGTTGCGCGAGCTAGCACAGCTTGAGCAAGCCGCACAGGGCGCTAGTGATGTGGTTGAGAATATCGTCACGCTGAATCAGCCAGATGGTTTGCAAAGCGCACCTGAGCAGCGCCTTACGCGGCTAGCCGACACGATTGAAACATGCTTTCGTATTGTGCGCTTTTCAAATGTGAATGGCGTTGAAATGACGTACGATATTGAACCCGAAGTTCCCGAAAAAGTGCATTGCGATGCCTTGAGGCTTTCGCAAATTTTGCTCAACCTTCTGGGCAACGCCATAAAATTCACTCTGCAGGGTTCAGTAAATCTACACGTGGAAAAATTAACTGTTGATGCGGACGATATTATTAAGTTTACGGTACGTGATGAAGGTCCCGGTATTCCAGCTGCGGAACGAGAAACCGTATTTGAGGCCTACCAGCTGGGCAGTAATACAGTGGTTGATGGATCTCAGCAATCTGGATTGGGCCTGGCCCTGGTTAAAAAGCTTGTAGGAGAAATGGGAGGCACGATTGAGATTGAATCGAGGGTTGGCGTTGGCAGCGCGTTTATAGTGAGTTTGCCACTGCCCGCTGCGGGCGAAGAACCTTCGTTCTCTAGATCCTTTGTTAACTCGTCTGCTGCTGAGGAGGCTTCGCAACCCCATGTGTTGGTGGCCGAAGACAATGAAATCAACCAAATGATTGCTCAGCGTATGTTGGAAAAATTGGGCTGTAAAGTAAGTGTTGCAAGCGATGGCGCGCAAGCCGTTCAGTACGCCAGCGAAGGTAATTTTGATCTTGTTTTAATGGACTTGCAGATGCCTAAAGTAAACGGCATTGATGCTTGTAAGAAAATTTTACTGAACATGAATCATGCGCCGCACATCATTGCGATGACTGCTAACGTACTGGATGAAGAACGACGACGCTGTGTTGACGCTGGAATGTCAGATTTTCTGGCTAAGCCGGTGAAGCTGGAAAGCTTGCAAACCTGCCTTAGAAAACACGGTCTCTCTGTTTAAGCTGTTTTTCTTTGTGTGCTGAATCGTGGGTACAATCACGGGCGGATTTTAGGCAGACCGTTTGTGGGGGTTAAACTCTTGCAGCCAGGCTTCAAATTTTTTCGGATTTAGCGGTGGGCTAAAATAGTAGCCTTGCGTTGCATCACAACCATGCTCCGTTAACCAGCGCAGGTGCTTCGCTTCTTCTACACCTTCCGCTACCACGGTCATGCCCAATTTGTGCGCCAGGTTAATTGTTGATTCCACAATTGCCGCATCTTGTGGTTCAACCAACAGATCGCGAATAAAGGACTGATCAATTTTGAGTACATCCAGCCAGAATTTCTTCAGATAACTCAGCGAAGAATAACCTGTGCCAAAATCATCCAATGCAATTGATACTCCAATGTTTTTAAGTTGTGCCAAGGTTTGCACACTGTGCTCAACATCTTCTATCAAACTGCCTTCAGTAATTTCGAGTTCAAGCAGATGGGCCGGCACACCGTATTCCGTCAATAGCTCACTGCAAAGGGCGGGAAGGTCCGTGGAGTACAATTGTTGTGGGGCCACATTGACAGAGATAATCAAATCGTTAATCCCTTGCTTTTGCCAAAGAGAGCATTGCTTGATTGCTTGCTCCAGTACCCAAGTACCAATCTCGGCCATCAGCCCCATGTCTTCTGCCAGCGGAATAAAGGTTGCCGGAGAAATAAAGCCGCGATCTGGATGTATCCAGCGTATCAGCGCTTCTGCACCATACGGTTGTAAAGTGTTATTGTGAACTTTAGGCTGATAGTAAAGTTCAAAAGGCTCGCCAAGCATTGCTTTCCTAAGCTCACTCTCCAGAGCCAGAATTTCTACGGCTTTTTCGTTCTGGGTTTCAGAATAGAAGTGGTAGTTACCCATGTTCAGGTCTTTTGCCTGCTTCAACGCGGCGGTCGAATTGCGAAGCAGTGAATCTGAGTCACAGCCGTTCTCGGGATACAGCACAATACCGGCTTTTGCATAGAGGAAGATGATGTGGTTATCAACTTCGTAGCTATCAGTCAATGTGTCTGCGAGTCGGTCCGCCAATGATGCGGCATCAGATGGTTTGCGCAGGTTGTGCAATATCACGACGAACTCGTCGTCAGACAAATGCATAATATTGTCCCACCCAGGTATCGCATTCTCTCCGCTGGCGTTGCTCATGATCAGGTCCGAGCTGCGAACATCTGTTTGCAAACGCTCGACAGCAATTTTTACCAGGGAATGAACTACGTTTGGTCCATAGGTTTCTCGCACTCTTCGAAGTTCGGAAAATTGAACCGTAATAACCGCAAAGGATTTGTTATCGCGGCTGTACCGATTGATCAGTCCATCCAGTTGGGAGACCAACATGTTCCTATTGGGTAGGCCTGTTACTGAGTCTAGGTTTGCGAGGTTGAAGATCTTGTGTTCCGCCTGGCGTTTCTCAGTGATATCCAGCACGGTACCTAGCAGTCCGCCACTGTCCTGAATAATTTCCACATGTTGCTGCAGATATCGCTGTTCGCCGTTCTTCAAGGTGACATGAAGCTCCATGTCTTTGGTTCGTTGGTCGATCTGACCATTTTGCAGTAGCTGCAGGAAGGGTGCTTGCTGAGAATGCTCCAACAACTTAATTATGTCTCGAGGGTCGCCGGAATAAGTGTTGTTGGTGAAACCGAAGAAACTCAACATCTCTTCACTAACAAAGCCGCGTGATTCAGTGCTATGCCACTCCCAATAGCCAAGCTTCGCCGCCTGTTGCGCTGCTTTCAGCCGTCTGGCATTTTCCCGTACTTCCACCATCGCGTTTTGTGCGCGGTGAATATACAGTACGCGCTGGCTAAGCAATTCTGGATGAATGGGTTTAGAGGTAAAGTCGGTCGCACCAAAGTCGTAAGCTTTATTAACGGCTTCAACATCATTGCGACCGGTCATCATGATGATTGGCGTGTATTTGCCTTTTTCACTTGCACGCAATCGCTCACAAACCTCGAAGCCATTCATATCCGGCATTTCAACGTCAAGAAGCACAACGTCAATATCATACTGCTCAAACGTGCGCAGTGCCCGCTCTCCGTTTTCTGCTTCAATTACATTAAACTGGGCATTCTTGAGGGCAGTACTGGCCACCAGTCGCATATTGGCGTCATCATCAACGATCAGTGCAGTGCCGTTTTCTGCAATGGAGTCGCCAGCTTCAATCGCACTGGGTTCATTTGTCGACCCCTTGTCATCGGTGTGTATTTCGCTTCCAACACCTATAAGAGTCGCAAGCTCATCACATACAAGCTGTACTTCTTCTTCGATGTCCTGCAGCAATACAGAACAGCCGGCAATGCTGCCTTGTCGGCAGGTATCATCCATCTCGCTGAGCAGTTTGGCCAGATGATTCGCACCCAAGGTGGCGGCTGTAGATTTCAATGGGTGAGTGTATTGATGAATTTTATTCCCATCGCCGTCTATAAAAGCCTCCTGGATATCTGCCAGGGTAGCGCCCACGGTGTCAAGAAAATTACCCACCAGTTTCTTGACGATGTCCGGTTGACCTGGTCGTTGCAGCGCACGTAATTTCTCAATTGCCTCTGCATTGACGCTTGAGACCAGGCGTCTTTGTTGCTCATCTTCCGGTTCGTCGTTCGCTGCACTGCGCTGACGTAAGCTTTGCTCTGGCAGCCATGTATTGATTACACGGTAGAGATCACTTTGCTCAAACGGTTTACTTAGGAAATCGGACATGCCGGCGGCAATGCATTTTTCACGATCGCCTTTCAGTGCATTGGCCGTCAGTGCAATAATCGGCATGGCTTCCAGTCCCCGCTCGGATTCTTGCTGTCTGATTTGGCTTGTTGCCGCGTAGCCATCGAGTACAGGCATCTGACAATCCATCAAGATCAGATCGTACTCAGTATCAAATCGTCGCTGCAAGGCATCAGCGCCATTTTCTACAAGATCTACGGTGCACGAAAACTGATCCAGCATTCCAAGCACTACTTCCTGATTGATCAGATTGTCTTCCGCCACGAGTATTTTAGCTTCTCTGCCAGTGTATAGCTCTGCCACTTCCTGAACCACGTCCGTGTGCGCTATTGCCTCAGTGGATTCTTGCTTGACGAGTAGAGAAGCGATTGCACTGAACAGTTCAGTGTGCCTTACAGGTTTCGTAATAGCTGAGTAAACGCAATTGAGGTCAGCCGTTTCGTTGCCTACGCCGTCAATAGACGACAGCATGATGACCGGCAGATGCGGCAAGTTCTTTTCTATCCAACCTGCAACCTGAATGCCATCCATATACGGCATGTTCTGATCAAGAAGTACCAGCTCAAGGTATTGACCTGAAGGGCTGGCCAGAATTTCGGTTGCCTGTTGTCCATCTTCAGCGATTGCAAAAGACATCTTCCAGGTAGACGCCAGATGCGAAAGAATGTCTCGATTGGTTTCATTGTCGTCAACAATGAGTACATGCAGACCTTCAAGGCTAAAACTATCGGCAGTAAGGTCGTGTTCGCCTTCGGCAACTGGCAGTGTTAGTTGAAAAGCGAACGCAGAGCCGATACCTGGTGTACTGGTCACTTCAATGGAGCCGCCCATTAACTCAATCAATTGCTTGGTAATGCTAAGTCCTAAACCAGTACCACCATGTAGACGCGTAGTAGAGCCATCGGCTTGTCGGAATGACTCAAAGATTTCATCTAACACTTTCTCAGATATGCCAATGCCCGTATCCAGCACTTGACACTCTATGGTTTGAAAACCGTCTTCTCGGTGCAAAGTATTTAGGGTGACCACCACCTCACCTTCCTCGGTGAACTTGATGGCGTTACCAATGAAGTTGTTCAATACCTGCCCTAATCGGTGCGGGTCACCCATAACAGTGAATTGATCATCCGCCGGGATATCTGTGATTAACTCAATATTCTTCTTGTGCGCCTGGCCGGCCATTATTGCCGCACAATCTTCGATCAGCCGACCAAAATGGAATGGTATGCACTCCATGGATAAAGACCCGGCTTCAATTTTCGAAAAGTCCAAAATATCATTGATGATATTCAATAGAGACCTTGCTGACGTATGAATTGTTTCTGCGAAGTAGTGCTGCTTATCATTCATAGGCGTGTTTTGCAGCAGCTCAGTCATGCCTAACACGCCATTAATCGGCGTTCGTATTTCGTGGCTCATATTGGCAAGAAATTCGCTTTTCGCCTCGCTTGCCGACTCCGCCTGCTCTTTGGCTTCAGTGAGCATTTGCATGCTTTGCTGCAAATCGTCGTTGAGCGCGCTGAGTTCCTTTGTTCGCCGTTCTACCGTTGATTCCAGAGTCTTCTGATGCTCAGCCAAAGATTCGTCGCGAGTCTGGATTTGCTCAAGAAGCCTGTTAAATCCTTCAACCAGCTCACCGGTCTCGTCGTCGCTGCTCTTATCCACGCGATGCGAGAAGTCTTTCGAGATGGCCAACAGGTTCATGTCTTTTGCCAGCGCAAGAATCGGGTTGGTGATTGCTCGTTCCAGGCGATTCGACATGCGAAGACCGAGCAACATAATGATTACAAAAATCGCCGCCGACAGCCTGAGGTTCCAATGCAGCACCTGTCTAAAGCCATTCAGGCCTGACTGAATATACAGCTGCCCAAGCACCACATCGTCAATCATTACCGGAACTGTTACGCTTCGATCAATAAATTGCGCCAGAGGAGCGGCAGGTGTAGTGGCACTGAATTCCAGGTCGTTGTCGACGATTCCTTTCTTATGAAACTCCGCGTAGATTTTGCCTTGTGCGTCGTAAAGAATACCCTGGCGCACATCGGCAACTGCGTCAAGATTATTCAATACACGCTGTGCTTCGGAGCGGTCATCAAAATACATCGCTGTCGCGCTGTTCTCGGCGACCAGACTAGCGGCTGCCTCCAGGCGCTGCTTCACCGCGGCTTGCTCACTGGCGCCGTCCAATGCCAGATTACTAATCAGTACCGCAAACAGCACACCGGCAAGGGTCAAGAACACTATTCTGTGCAGCTTGGCGGCAATCGAGTGGCTTGATTTGGTCAGGCTCATTCGAAAGCCTCCGAATCAGCGTGCAGGTGAGCCTCTGGATAATCAGTTGTATTTTCAGCTTCGACAATGTCAGCCAGCCTGAGCAGAGAGGAATTTATTCTGAGATCAGATTGGTAAGCGGAATGTGGGTTGATCTTGAAGCGTACGCGATTATTTTTGATAACTAGATTGATCATGCCGCCAGATTCAGCAAAGCCTTTCGCATCACTGATAGTAAGCACGCCCCTTTTTGCGCCAGCCCTGACGTCAAGCGCGTCCAGATCGCTGTCTGCGGACGTAAAAACAATCTGACATTTTATTTCACTTTCTGCCATTGGCTTGTGCATCAGAACGATCTTCCGGTTGTGCACAGCGCGACCATTTACATCCGAAAATGCGTCGAAATATGGATCTTTTTGATCCACGCACAAATTGAACGTTGCACTTCCCAGTGATTCTTCCGGCCATGAAATGTAGCGCAGCAACTTGTACACAATAGCCGCTTTTACTTTCTGTTCGTTTTTTACTTCAGCGGGCACGGAGCTGCTGAAAAGAATAAGCACTACAGCAATAGTTAAGTTGATGGCCTTGGCATGCAGTGGGTGAAACATGCAAGTCACGCTAAAACAATAGCTTGATGGTGGCGCGCAGCGATCTAGGTATTGGCTGGCTTTCTACTTCCCCCAATTCGCTGGCACCTTCCAGGTGATCTGAATCCGTTAGATTGGCACCCACTATCTCTAGCTGAAGATGCGGGTTAACTTGCATTGCCGCTCGAAGATCCAACGCGGTGTAGCTGTCATAGCCAGCGCCAAGCGCTGCAAAACCCTCCACTTTTCCTACGTGGCGCAGCCAAAAATCAAGGCTCCAGCGTTCGCCAACCTGATAATTTAGCTTGAGATTAGCGAGTAATTCCGGATTGCGAACGTCTGCCAGTTCATTAAGAAATCCAACCGAAGTCGACTCCAGATCGTACTTTATGTAGCTCACGTTGAGTTCGCTATTCAGCCGCGAAGTCAATTGCTTACCGATAACGAGCTCGCCACCAAGAGTGTGTCCACTAACACTATTGTTGAACATCAAAGGTGTTTCGAGGTAGCGTGCGCTGCCCAGGCACGCCGGGTCACTGGCGAACAATACGTTCCCTGGCTGGCATAGAAGATCGCTGAATTCTGTGCCATTCAATTGACTGTAGTCGTTGTAAAAAATCGCTAAATCGATATTGAAATTCTCATTAAGCTGCCACTGGTGGCCCAGCTCATAGGCAATGAGCTCTTCCGATTCAAGCGTATTGTTGCCGGCGAGTTCGGCCAGTAGCGGCAATGGGAAAGCGTTAAGTGGTGAACCTGGTTCAAGCAGCAAACTGGGAATGTCTATTCGCACTTGTGTGCCTACGCGGGTTGGTGTGCGAACAGCTTTCGACACTGACACCCAACTGTGATGAGCCTGGCCTAGTGTAAGGCTTAACTTCAGGCTGGGCTGAATTTCAATATCACTGAAGCTGTTGTCTTCAAACTTAACGCCAAGCAATGCGCTCAAGTTGGGCCGTAACTGAATTTCATCCTGTACGAATGCCTGTGCAACTTTAACGTTAAGCTCGTTTGGATTAGCGGTTAACAGATTGGTGTTGCTCAGATCATCCTGAGAAAACCGGTATCCAACCCCCCATACCAAGCTGTGTGCCTTGCCCAGCGAAAGATGTTGTTTGAAGTCAATATCGATGGTGTCGCGTTCGAGTACCAATAAGGTTGTATTGCGTTCTTCCCGATCGTAATAGATCTGTAAGCCAATTTGATTTTTCTCCGTAAGACGCTTGCTCCAATGGGCGCGTAAGTAGTAGTTGTCAATCTCGTTTCTGGTGGGTGCTACCTGCAATTCCAGCGTATCGAAGTTGACGCTGGCAAACAGATCATCCGGGTGACTTTGCGAGTATTCGCCGCTGATCGTGAGGCTACTTTTATCATCAGCTCGCCTATCGCTACGAAAGCCAAGCAGTGAACGCCTGTTCTCGTCATAGGCAGACTGACCATTAATGTTATCGAAAGCGTCAAGCTCAACATGCTTTCCGTACAGTCGCACATGCGTGCTGTTACCTAACTTCATTCCGTAACGAAGCTGAGTTTCGTTATTGGTTGTGCTTCCGCTGCTCAGCGCCAGTTGCAATCCGTGTGTCTCGCGTGCTGATCGAGTCACAATATTAATAACACCATTGACTGCATTTGAGCCCCATAGCGATGCTCCGGGACCACGGATAACGTCGATTTTCTCAATGTCTTCAATGATGGTGTCAATCTGTTGCCAGTTGATGCCCGGCATTGAGCGGGAATACATGGTGCGACCGTCCAGCAGTACCAGATACTTATTGGAAAAGCGTCCATTGAAGCCGCGCAAGCTAACTGCCCACTTATTATTATCAACTCGCGCTACGTGAACACCTGGCGCCATGCGCAGAATCTCGGGGATACTTCGTCGGCCGCTGCGTTCGATGGCCTGGCGGCTTATCGTATAGCTTGCAGATGCCTGGCTGAGCGCATTCTGAGCTTTCTCAGCGACTGTGCTGATATCAATAGACATCAATTCTTCCAGGCTGAGATCGGCCAGATCGTCAAATTCCATGGAAGAGGAGGCGGAGTGACTGCTTATCAAGCAGCACAAGATGCAGACAATTGTCTGTGCGAAACTTGCTGTTCTGTCTCGCCAAAGAAAACGCATTTATATCCCCACGCGCTATATATACGGCCCCAGTCCTAGGTGGCCTATCGGTTTAGTATAGTCAGGGCTAAACACCTGCCACATGCTTGTACTATCTGGCTGCCAGGAATGCGATCTGTGCACGGTCTGGCGAATGATGAGCGCGGCCGCACGCTCAACTGTCCTCTAATGACCTGATTTTCCTGGACTATGGGCGATATACTGGCCTTACTGTGGACCTGGTAACCTTAGCTATTCCGGCCTTTGTGCTACTTATGCTCGTGGAATACGTCTATGGCGTGGTGCGTGGGCATAACACCTATAGGCTGAACGACACGGTCAACAGCCTCAGTCTGGGGTCACTACGCACATTGGGCAAGCTTGTGTTTTTTGATGTCAGCGTGCGCTTATTTGCCGCCATAGCTGAAATTTTGAGCATTATTCAGTGGCCGTCGGTATGGTGGATGTGGCTGATTGGTTTCCTTGCCTACGATTTCTTTTACTATTGGTTCCATCGAATCAGCCATGAGCGCAGCGTGTTTTGGGCCTCGCATGTAGCCCATCATCAGAGCGAAGAATTTAATCTGAGCACCGCTCTACGCCAGACCGGAACGGGTTTTCTTTGCAGCTGGGTGTTTTTTATTCCACTGTTTTTGCTTGGCTGCCCGCCCGACATGTTTTACACAATTGCTGCGGTCAATCTGCTGTATCAATTTTGGGTGCATACAGAGCACATAGGTCGGCTTGGCGTGCTTGATCGAATATTGGTAACGCCGTCGAATCATCGTGTGCACCATGCCAGTAATAAGCGCTATATGGACAGGAATTACGGCGGTGTTTTCATACTGTGGGATCGACTATTCGGCAGCTTTTGTGATGAATCCAGCGAGGAAAGCTGTCGTTTCGGAATCAGCAAGCCGCTGCAAAGCTGGAACCCCTTGTGGGCAAATCTGCATGTATACGCCGATATGTGGCGTGCTGCCAGGCCGCAACCCTGGCAGGAAAAAGCAAACGTGTTGCTTGCCTCACCTGGAGCATTGCATTCGATGCTGGAAGAAAAATCGCTGCCGTCGGGTAGCGCAAACCAGCAGCCCGCAGATAACGCCTGGACTAAATACAACCCGCCGGTGGTGAACGGAGTAAAAGCGTACGTTGGCGTACAATTTTTACTGGTGCTAGGGCTTGCCAGTTTTTTATCATTTCAAGCCAATCAGCTGATTAATATCACGCTATGGTCTGGTTTTTTGTTCTGCTTGCTGGCGTACACCGGGTTGGGTCTGATGCTGGAGAACAAGTGGTCTGGATACAGGCTTGAAACTCTGCGAATTGCCATCATGTTGGTCTGTTGCTTGCTGCCTCTATTTGCCGCAGAGCTACGGCTGCTAATCGCTCTGGCGTGTTTTTTCTCTGGCTTTTGGCTGCTGACTCTTGCGCGCAGCGTAAATAATCGTTTGAATGGCATTAACGGTACGGAGTAAGAATATGTTTGGTCTCAACAAAAAATCAACTATGCCTGATATAGATCAGGCGCTTCCCGGGCGTTCAGAATCCATGCCAGTGCCCCAACAGCACTTTGTTAATGGCGCACCCTTGTGTGGTCCTTTCCCCGAGCAGTTGCAGCAGGTATTGTTTGGTATGGGCTGTTTTTGGGGCGCTGAACGGAAATTTTGGTCACTCGAAGGTGTGTTTACAACGGCCGTTGGCTATGCGGCAGGCTTCACGCCCAATCCCAGTTACCAGGAGGTATGCTCAGGGCAAACCGGCCACAACGAAGTTGTGTTGGTGGTGTTTGATCCGGCAGTATGTCGATTCGATGACTTGCTGAAAGTTTTCTGGGAGTCGCACAACCCTACGCAGGGCATGCGCCAAGGCAATGATTCCGGTACTCAATACCGAAGTGGAATTTACACCAGCAGCGAAGAGCATAGATTGGCCGCAGAGGCCAGTAAGCAGCGTTATCAGGGAGTGCTTGCCGAGCAAGGCTACCCGGAAATTACTACTGAGATTCTTCCGGCGCCTGAATTCTTCTACGCAGAAGAGTATCATCAGCAGTATCTTGCCAAAAACCCGGGTGGGTATTGTGGTTTGGGTGGCACCGGCGCCTGTCTGCCAGAAGCGGCCGTTGTCAGTTAACTGAACTGATCTGGCATTGTGTTGCACGCGCTGTGTTTCAATAACAATGGAGAGCAATCATGAATGACGACACCAACAATCAGCAGCCAGCAAGTGAAGAACCGGCTGTACCTTCGCCTCAGGATTCAGGGTTCGATCTGGGCAAGGTGATAGATGACGCGAAAGCTGTGCTGACCGACCCGGCCGGCTTTTACCGTGCGATGCCAACCACCGGAGGGTTCGCGGAACCCGCCATATTTGTGGCGGTAATGGGTGCTGTCATTGGCGTTTTGATGACCCTGGTCGCCCTTTTTGGCGGCAGCGGTTTAGGTGCGATGGCTGTTGGCATAGGCTCTTTCATCATGATGCCTATCATGGCGGTTATCGGCAGCTTCATTGCGGCGCTAATCATGTTTGTGATCTGGAAGCTGATGGGCTCTGATTACGACTATGAAACTGCTTACCGCAGTGTGGCGTATGCCACAGCAATCTATCCGATCATGGGTGTGCTGGGTTTGATTCCTTACATAGGCACTATTGTTGGCGTGCTCTGGGGCATGTTTTTAATGTACAACGCGTCCATCGAAGTACATAAAATTAAAGCTGAAACAGCACGCCTGGTGATTGGTGTTCTGGCTGCAATCATGTTGTTTATGCAGGTGTCTGGCGAAATAGCGATGCGTAAGTTAGACAGCAAGATGGAAAAATATGAAGAGGCAGCCGAAAGCATAGGGAAAAGCATGGAAGGAAGCTTAAAAGAGCTTGAAAATCTTGACGAAATGTCACCCGAAGAAGCCGGTCGCAAGCTGGGAGAGTTCTTTAAAGGAATGAGTGAAGGAATGGAAGAGTTTGAGCAAGGCTTTGAGAAGGGTAGTGAGCAACAATAGCTTGTTGTGTATTTTGTGGCGGCCGGCTATTTTCCAAGTGTGGCAATTAAAAACGGAATAGCTGTGTCGCAACGCATAACGCGATCACCAAAGCTGTATGCGGAAAAGCCTGCATCTTGCAGTTTTTTTATTTCGTAGTCGATGAAACCACCTTCCGGGCCTACGGCAAGTACGCAGTCTTGCTTGTGGTCCTTGGTGGGAAGCATGGGTGCTCGTGGATGCGCCAGTATCAATCTTTTTCCTTCTACAATCGTCGGCAATTGATCTTCGACAAAAGGTTTAAATCGTTTTTGCAAAGTAATGCGGGGCAACACCGTATCACCTGCTTGCTGCAAACCTTCAATGCAGAACTCTCTAAGTTTATGTGGCGTGAGCGCAGGGCTTTGCCAGTAGCTCTTTTCCACTCTGAAGCTGTTAAGCAAAGTGAGGCGTTTAACACCCAGTTCAGCGGCGGTGCGCACAATCCGGCGTAGCATTTTGGGCCTTGGCAGCGCGCAAATAAGCTCGACGTGACTTGGCATGGGTGGTTCTGTTTGCAAGCAGCATTCCAGGGACAACATGCAGGCAGTTTTTTCCTTTATCAAGGCGTCGCCCAGCAAGCCGCCTACCTTCCCGCATCTGATTAGGCTTCCAGCGTCGACTCCCACGGTATTGATTAAATGCTCGGCTCGCTCGCCGCGTATTACTGCATAGCCTGGTGTTGTGAAATCATCATCTTCCAGCAATAAAGTATTCACCCAGGCTATTCCACATGCCTGGCGAATAAGTCATGCTCATCGGCACCAGTAATTTCTACCCGACAGAAATCGCCAGGGGCGTATTGCTTGCAACCGTCTACGAACACCTGGCCGTCAATTTCAGGAGCATCCGCAGCACTTCTGGCAGTGAGGCCATCAGTACCGACGTCGTCTATCAACACGTCCATCCGCCGGCCAATTTTTTGTTGCAGACGCTGCGCACTTATTTCGGCTTGCACCTGCATAAATTGTTCAAAGCGCTGATGCTTGACTTCATCCGGGACGATGCCGGGTAGTTCATTTGCTGCTGCGCCTTCAACAGGTGAGTATTCGAAACAACCTACGCGATCAAGCTGAGCCGCCTGCATAAACTGCAATAGCTGTTCGAAGTCATGTTCGGTTTCCCCTGGGAAGCCAACGATAAAAGTGCTTCGAATGGTCAACTCAGGGCACTCTTTGCGCCAGGCTTCAATACGCTTTAACGTATTCTCACTGTGCGCAGGTCTTCGCATGGACTTCAATATACGCGGGCTGGCGTGCTGAAAGGGAATATCCAGATATGGCAGAAGATTACGCTCGTTCATCAAAGGAATCACGCGATCCACATGTGGGTAGGGGTAGACATAGTGCAAGCGAACCCAAACACCCAGTTCGCTCAGCGCTTCGCACAGGGATTGCATTTGCGTTTTGATGGGTCGTCCGTTCCAGAACCCGGTGCGGTATTTTATGTCAAGGCCATAGGCGCTGGTGTCTTGCGAAATGATCAACAACTCTTTAACGCCAGAGCGAACCAGGCGCTCTGCTTCTTCCATCACTTCGCCAATTGGCCTGCTTACCAGGTCGCCGCGCATAGAGGGAATAATGCAAAAACGGCAGCGATGGTTGCAGCCTTCGGATATTTTTAAATAGGCATAGTGTCTTGGGGTTAACTTGATGCCTTGCGGTGGCACCAGGTCTTCAAACGGCTTGTGCATTCTTTGTGGCGGGCTGAATTCATGCACTGCGCCAACTACCTCTTCATAGGCTTGTGGTCCTGTTACCGCCAATACTTTCGGATGCTGTTCTCGTATGTCCTGCTCTTGCACGCCCAGACAGCCAGTCACTATTACCTTGCCATTTTCTTCTATGGCCTCACCAATCGCGTCCAGTGACTCCTGCTTGGCAGCATCAATGAAACCACAGGTATTCACCACAACAATATCGGCGTCCTGGTAGCTTGGTACCACTTCGTAGCCGTCGATTCGCAGTTGGGTCAATATGCGTTCTGAATCAACCAGCGCTTTCGGGCAGCCCAGGCTGACGAAGCCAACTTTGCCGGATTCGGGGCTTTCATTGAAAGACATAGGGAGCGCTCCTGGATTTAAGCGCGCATGGTACAGCTCAGAAAGCCTGCTTGCCAGCGGCACCCCAGGTTCTTGTTGGTATGCCGTGCTCTTTAAGCAGGGCTAGAAGCGTGCGACAGTCGGACTGGTTGAGAAATTCGCCAATTTCCACCAGGCTCTGTTTGTGCCGCAGTTGAATCACAGGCGTGGACCACTCGTGCTCTTCTGGTTGAACACTCAGGGAAAGTGCTTCGCGCGAGAACAACCAGCTTTTTTTGGGTTTATAAACGCCTTTATCCACAGCCACCGAATCTTCTGTAATTACGATCACTTGCTGATAACTGAGTTTCCAGGAGACGTAATACAAGGCCGATCCCAATGCCAGCATTTCCAGCCCGGCAAACGGCAAAATAACCCAGGCGCCTATCAACGCAAAACCCACACTGATCATGCCTGACAGGCAAATCATACCCAGCAGAAATATCTGGTTTCCGCGCCACGACATAGATCGGTTCGGCGTGAGTACTATTCGTTGGCCGCCGTTTAACTGTTCAGAGATTACCATTAGCGCAAATTATCACTCGCAGTTGTCCCGGAAGCCAGCAGAGTTCTGCCGCTCGGCGAAATAATCAGGCCGTTAAAAAGGAACGACGCTTGCAAACGTGATGCGCTTAGCCGAGCCTGGATGGTTGAATGTCAGCTTACTTGCATGCAATAACAATCGCTCACTCAGTTGATACGCAGCACTGTTTCCATAGAGATCACAACCTGCGATTGGGTGACCAATAGCGCGCAAATGGATGCGTAGTTGATGACTGCGGCCGGTGATGGGGTGGAGCCGTAAGCGGCTCATTGGCGTGCCCTCCGCCTTGCTTGGGCAATGCTCTAAAACTGTGTAGTCGGTAACGGCGTGTTTACCCTGTCTAAAATCGATTTTCTGGCGAGGGCGGTTTGGCCAGTCTTTCGCAACAGGCAGTTCAATGCGGCCATATTTTTGCACCACCTGCCCAAGTGCCATGGCTTCGTACTCCTTGTCTATTAGCCTTTGCTGGAACTGCTGGTTGAGTTCGCGCTGAGTGGGCTTTGTTCTGGCGAGCAACATCAATCCGGAAGTGTCGAAATCCAGACGATGCACCAGTTGTGCGTCAGCGTAGTGTTCGCGACACAGATCCAAAACATTGGGTAAGCGCGGCAGGTGATTTTCAGGTCTGCTGTCAACGCTTCGAAGAAACGCGGCTTTTTCAATCACGACAATGTCATTGTCGACATGCACGATGGTGACTGCAGGCGCGCTTTTGTCCGAATCAGTAACGGCCAGAAAGTTTACTCGGCGGAAGATTCAGCGGGTATCAATTTATCGATGATCAGCCCGAAGAAGTGTTTTCTTTTGTCCACCGGTCCCTGGGTCTCCTCAAAATACCAACCGAGATGGGCATCGCAACTCAAGCAACGCGAATACTGCCAGCGAAAACCCTCGAACCAGCTGTGCTCGACCGAGGGTAATCCATTCATTCCGCAGCCCCAGGCTTCAGAAAAACAGGCCAGATCAAATTCAATACCACCAGGATTGGTAACGTGAACATTGTGCGATGCGTTCACGCTGGTTTTCTGGTTGGAGGTTGTGACGGCATTCAGACAATGAATACAGCACAGCTGATCGCCGGGGTCGCGATGCGCTTCTTCTACAAGATGCAGCAGACGGTTGACCGGATCGCGAATATCTGTTTTTTCGCTGCTCATTATGTGGGCTTCGCGGGTAGCAATATATGTGGACAAACTGCATTGAAGCATAGGACCGCACCCAAAAAATATGACCTTGTACCGAATCGCTGCGTGGTAAACTACTGCAAGTATTTGAACAGAGAGCAATATTGATGGCACTGGAACAACGTCACGCCAAACTGATCATTCTGGGCTCGGGACCAGCGGGTTATTCAGCCGCTGTGTACGCCGCGCGAGCCAACCTGGATCCGGTTCTTCTAACAGGTATAGAAATGGGCGGGCAGCTGACTACAACAACCGAGGTGGATAACTGGCCGGGGGATGTTGAAGGCCTGCAGGGCCCGGATTTAATGGAGCGTATGCTGAAACACGCTGAGCGTTTTGAAACCGAGATTGTTCGCGATCAGGCGGTGGCCGTGGATTTGAGCAGCAGGCCGTTTCAATTAGCCGGCGAGTCGGCTACCTATACCTGTGACGCACTGATAATTGCCACCGGTGCTTCCGCGCAATATCTTGGCCTTGAATCTGAGCAAGCATTTATGGGCAGGGGGGTGAGTGCCTGCGCAACCTGCGACGGATTCTTTTACAGAGGTAAAAAGGTGGCGGTTATTGGCGGTGGCAACACGGCGGTTGAGGAAGCGTTGTATTTATCCAATATTGCATCAGAAGTTGTTGTTGTGCACCGGCGGGACAAGCTGCGCGCTGAGGCAATTTTACAAGACCGTTTGTTCGAGAAGGAACGTACAGGCAACGTGCGCATAGCCTGGAATCATGTACTGGAAGAAGTGCTGGGTGATGATATGGGTGTGACTGGAATGCGCATCCGCGATGTGCAATCTGATGAAGAGCAATCCATCGATTTGGACGGTGTGTTTATCGCCATCGGGCATATACCAAACACCGATCTGTTTAAAGGCCAGCTCGAGATGAACAATGGCTACATTATTATTAATAGCGGATTACAAGGGAATGCAACGGCCAGCAGCGTGGCTGGCGTGTTCGCTGCCGGAGACGTCGCAGATCAAGTCTATCGTCAGGCGGTAACATCTGCCGGATTTGGCTGCATGGCGGCACTTGACGCTGAGCAGTTCCTCGCTCATGAAGAGGCTTCAGCATGAATTACGAATTGAATGAAGACCAGCAGGCGTTTCAAGACGCAGCAAGGCAATTTGCCAGCAATGCTTTAGCACCCTACGCCGCTCAGTGGGATTCAGAGTCCTACTTTCCGAAAAGCGCATTACAAGCGGCCGGTGCCCTTGGTTTCATGGCGCTGTATACGCCGGAAGCGGATTCCGGCACCGGGCTTGGGCGTTTGGATTCGAGCATCATTCTGGAAGAGCTGGCGAAAGGCTGTACATCAACGGCGGCGTATATTTCTATTCACAATATGGCTTTGAATATGGTTGCCACTTATGGCGCCAAAGTCGTAAAAGAAGAGTGGTGTGGCCCGCTTGCTATGGGCGAGAAGCTGGCTTCTTACTGCCTCACTGAACCAGGCGCAGGCTCTGACGCCGGTTCTCTGCGAACGTCAGCTGAGAGGCATGGCGAGCATTATCTTCTGAATGGCAGCAAGGCGTTTATTTCCGGAGCAGGTGAAACCGACTTGCTGGTAGTGATGGCAAGAACCGGAGAAGACGGCCCGCGCGGAATTTCAGCATTTGCCGTACCGGCATTAACCGAAGGTATTAGCTACGGTAAGAAAGAAGAAAAAATGGGTTGGAATTGTCAGCCTACCTGTACTGTCTCGTTCGATAATGTGCTGGTACCTGTCGAGTATATGTTAGGTGCCAACGGTCAGGGCTTTAAAATTGCCATGGAAGGTCTGGATGGCGGGCGCTTGGGTATCGGTGCATGTTCAATAGGTACTGCGCAAGCCGCGCTGGATGCCAGTGTTGCCTATGTAAAGGAACGCAAGCAGTTTGGTTCGCGTATAGCCGATTTTCAGGTTACCCAGTTTAAGCTTGCCGATATGGCAACCGAGATCACCGCGGCCAGACAGATGATCAGACTCGCCGCCGCCAAGTACGACACCGGTGACAGCGACCGCACCAGTTATTGCGCTATGGCAAAACGGTTCGCCACTGATGTTGGCTTTCGTGTGTGCAATGAAGCGCTGCAATTACATGGCGGTTATGGGTATATCAAAGAGTACCCGTTTGAACGGCATGTGCGCGACACACGTGTGCACCAGATTCTTGAGGGCACCAATGAGATTATGCGTCTGATCATCGCACGACGATTGTTGCAAGACTAAGCGGTGCTTGATATAGGGTAATTTTGTCGAAAATTCTTACATTTTTGATCATCAAAAATCCTCCATTCTTTATAAGCTATTGAATTATAAGAACTAAAAAAGTTGGCCCATGTTTTGCTTTATTTCTAATCAGAATTGATTGTAAGGCCAACTAAGCCGATTTGGAGAACCCTATGAAAACCTTAGCCAGCATCGCCGCATTGCTCGTCATCTCAGTATTAGCTGTTTTATTTTTCGGCCAGGGCCTGTCTTTGCATGAAGCCCTGCGAAGTGTCGGTTTGCCCCCAGGTGCCCTGCCTATTATTGGCCTGTGCATGATTGCCATAGCAAATACCCGCAAGCAGGGACAATCTCTCTAGTATCTGAATAGGGTCTTCCACTCATGTGGAACCTGTAATTCGGCAGTAAACACTGTTCTCCCAAAGCACTATCCACGTGCTTTCTGCTTACAAGCCAACTGTGCATATAGTTGGCTTGAATTCGCCAGCGTCAACCGTTAACTTGTGCGATTCGCTTAAGCAAGGCTCAAGTCTGTGTCGTTTAATTGGGTACTTCAGTATCGTTTTCTTGTGATCATTGCGTGCTTGTTGTTGGTAGCGTTGGCGGCAACAGGTAATCAACACCTTCGATTTAATCCCGATATTCGCTCGCTGTATGACCAGCAACACCCAGTAGTCCAACAGTTAGCGCAGGTTGAGGAAGAGTTTACCAAGCGCGATCAGATTATTATTGTACTCAGCCTGGAGCAAGGCACGGTATACCAAGCCGATATCGTAAAGCTGATTCAAATAATCACCGATTCTGCCTGGCAAATCCCGTATGCGACTCGGGTTGATTCAATAACCAATTTTCAGTACACCTTTGCCGATGGTGACGACTTAATTGTCTCCGATCTTGTCCCAGTAGGTGAACATGCCAATCCGGAGATATTACGAAGGCTGCAACACGTTGCGGAAACAGACCCTGGCTTGCAGCGAGCCGTAGTATCCAGCGAAGGCGACGTGACCGCCGTTAATATCTCATTCCAGGCGACTAGTCATAAGGAACTCATGGCAGTCACGCCGGAGTTTGTCAGAGCTACCCAGGCGATGGTCAGCGACTTAGCTGAAACGTATCCACAAGTTACATTCATGATCAGTGGAAATCCTGCAGTCAATTTTGCGATCCAGGCCTACGCTCAGAATGACAGCGCTGTGTTAATTCCGTTAATGCTGATGATCATGGCACTTATATTGTTGGTGTTGCTGCGCTCGGTGTACGCCTGTTTTGCCTGTGTTGTGGTAGTAATAGCGACCGGCGCGTCAACCATGGGGATTTTCGGCTGGCTCGGTCTTGAAACCGAAATTGTCAGTGTAATCGCTCCTATTGTTGTGATGACTCTGGCTGTTGCCGATGCCGTGCATGTTGTCAACGGCGCCATTCAGGGAAAAAGCAGCGGCCTGAATCAATGGGAAAGTATTCTGAGCTCGTTAAGGCTTAATTTTCAGCCAATATTTCTAACCTCGCTGGCTACAGTATTTGGTGTAATAACTTTCAGCTTTACGGATTTCCCCCCACTAAGAAAACTGGCGATCATTATCGCGGTCGGTGTGTCGATTGCATTCGTGCTGTCAGTTACTTTGTTGCCGGCAATGCTCAGTTTGCGGCCGCTTAAGAGCCGTCGAAACGCAAACCCCGGGCCTGTACTGACGATGCTTGCCGCGGTCTCAACCAATTACGCGAAAACGATTGCTGTGTGTTGCATTCCTGTTGTTGGTCTGGTTTTTTGGCTGGTTCCAATGAACGTTATGGATGAGTCGCCGCGTGTTTTCTTTGAGAAACAAACGCCTGAGCGACAGGTAAATGATTTCGTCGAAGCAAAGCTCGCTGGCCTCGTATCGACTGAAATTGCAATCTATGGCGAAGAATCCGATGCGGTAATGGCGCCTGAATTCCTCAACGTTGTTGAGCGATTCACCACCTATGCACGTGAGCGCGATGATATTAGCTATGCAGCGAGCATCACTGATACTCTGAAGCGCCTGAACAGAAGCCTTAATGGAGATGATGAAAGCTATTATCGCCTACCTGAATCCAGAGAGCTGGCAGCGCAGTATTTGCTGCTGTATGAGCTTTCCTTGCCGACAGGAATGGAGCTAACACATCAGCTTAATATCGACAAATCAGCTACCCTGGTTAGTGTCATGCGCGCAAGTTCCACAGCGGAAGCGGCCGTGCGTCTTAATCGCGAAACGCGCGAGTGGTTTGAACGTGAAGCGCCAGATCTACGGATTGCCGTAACCGGGGTTGGCCAGTCTGCCAGTGAACTGGCTTACACCTATCTTATCCCTTCCATGCTGAAGGGTGGGGCGATTGCTATCTTAACCGTGTGTCTGATCTTGTTGTTTGCGCTGCGCAGCATTCGATTGGGCCTATTGGGTATGCTGGCCACCTGCTTTCCCATCGCTGTCGGCTACGCAGGCTGGGCTGTTTACAGCGGAATATTGGGTTTTGCGGTGTCAGCAGTTGCGGGCATATGCCTTGGTGTTGTGGTTGATTTCTCGATTCACTTTCTGACCAAGTATCGCGTGGCGAAAGTGATGGGTCAAACGACGGTCCAATCAATTGAGTTTGCCTACGATAAGGTCTCCAGAGCGATCTGGATCACCATGATCGTACTTGTAAGCGGGTTCTGGGTGCTGACCAGATCAGACATTGGCTTGAATTCTGACTTGGGCCTGCTGACTGGCTTTGTCATATTATTGTCAGCATTTTTCAACCTACTTGTTTTGCCAGCATTGTTGGTGTTGTTCGACGGAAAGCCTATGAAAGGTAGTGTTGCCTGAGCAGTTCTTGCTGGGACAAAAACGCGAACTGATCTAGCTGTAGATCTTTCAAAGTCAACCAGACGGCGTCATCCAGATCATCCATTGCGGTGATTTTGGGTCGTTGATCAAAACGAATTTCAAAAAACGCATCTGTGGTGTCGTAGTCAACATTTGCAAAGTGATACCGGTTGCTGCCAGAACCAAGATAGCTAGCCGTACCAACTTGCAGACCTAATTCTTCGTCCAGTTCGCGAAACAATGCGGCTTCCAGACTCTCTCCGGGATCAACAAAGCCACCAGGAAGGTCTAGCAGACCCTGACATGGATTCCTGCCGCGTTTGCCCACCAATATTTCATCTTCAAAGAGAAGAACGGCCGCTACTGCGCTGGCCGAGTTTCTGTAGAACTGAAACGCACAAACATCGCATACCAGTTTTTTTCTAGCAATCGGCTGGAACGCCTTTTCACCGCAGTCAGGGCAGTAATACACTGCTCAGCCCTGATCAAGCAGCTCGCGCAGGTTGATAACAGCTGAGTTTGCACGTGACAGGTATGACGCGGTAACCAGTGAGTGATTGGCAAACAAGCCGAAACCGTTGCCGTTCAGCACGATAGGGCTATTGATCGGCTGAATGGCAGCTTCCAGCTCACGAATGATCTGGCGCAAGCTGACACTGGCATTCTTATCATTAAGTACTTGCTGGAAGTCATTCTCTGCAGCGCGCATAAAATGAACCAATGCCCAGGCGGAACCCCGTGCTTCGTAGAGCACATCATCTATTTCCAGCCAGGGCGTTTTTACTTCAATATTGGCTGGAGCCGCCGTCGAGTTTTCCGCAGAGCGTTCTCCGGCCAGATCAGTGTTCACCCGACTTTGGCCCACACTGGCGCTGAGGCGTTGCGACAGGCTGCCAAGGCGCTTCTCGACGACGGAAAGCCATTCACGCAGGTTATCTGCACGTGCATAAAACTGGGCATCCACATTGGCGGTATTCACCAGCGCATCACGATAAGCATTCAGGTAATCAACACCCTCTTCGTATTTACTCTCACAGCTGGGTAAAATCCACCAGTTGTGGTCCGAGTTGAAGGCGGGTTCGGCCTTGCTTAAATTTATATTTTCTACCGATTGCGATTGCGATCGACTGTAGTCATTGCGCAGGGTTTTGACCACGTCGCGCAATTGAATCAGTGCGCCATACTCCCAGTTTGGCATGTTATCCAGAATAAGAAACGGCGGTAATTTGTCGTTACTCATAAACCCGCCAGGCTTATCCAGTAAGGTGCTGGCAACACGTGCGGCCGTATCAGCGGTGGCGTAACCGGCTGGCGCTGGCTTGCCGTCGATCTCCCAGTTAACCCACAGCAAGTCTGGCTCACGCGATACATACCAACCCAGCAGGCAAGTCAGTAACATTACAACCAGCAATACGATCACCGTTGCTGAGCCACCACTTTTTCCAGTACGTGGTCTGGATGACTGGCTTGCCCGAAACGCCAGAGTATCTTTCAGTTCTTGCCAAAGTTCAGCCGCGGCCATCGATTGTGTACTCCTCTTGAATCATGCTGCATTGCGGCGCAGTATACACCCACTCAAGGTACACCGCTGAATTCGGCGGTCACTACCTGTTTCAGGAGCTTTAGCAATGCGCACAGTAATAACACTCGTCATCATCTGGTCGATTGCAGCGTTGATGGCATTGGCAGGTTCAGATGGATCGGTCTCAGCGGGCTTTCTGCCGCTGTTTGCGCAATGTGTATTGCTTGCGTTTGTGATTCAATGGTTGGCGTTTATCCCATCGTGGTTGCTGCACACAGAAAAATTTTACGATCTAACTGGCGGCGTAACCTATGTCGCATTGATGCTATACATTCTCGCTATACTACCCGGCGCGCCCGCCAGAGCGCTATTACTTGGCGTACTGATCTCGGTGTGGGCGATGCGCCTGAGCGGCTTCTTGTTTATGCGCATCTCCAAAGATGGATTTGATAGACGCTTTGATAAAATCAAAACCAATTTTGGGCGCTTGTTTGTCACCTGGAATCTTCAGGCTCTATGGGTAAGCATAACGGCAGCTGCTGCGATGGCTGCGATGAGTTCAGCTGAACCGCAGGCCTTAGCTTGGCCTGCTGCATTGGGAGTAACTATCTGGCTGATTGGTTTTATGATCGAAGCGACAGCTGATGCTCAAAAGCGTCAATTTCGCGCCAATGACAATAAGGAGCAAGAGTTTATACAAACCGGGCTTTGGGCTTATAGCCAGCACCCTAATTACTTTGGTGAAATCGTGTTGTGGTGCGGCATAGCCCTGATCGCGGTTCCAGCGCTCAATGGTCTCAGCTATCTAACCCTGATATCACCGGTATTTGTCTATTTGTTGCTTACTCGAATAAGCGGTATTAATTTGCTGGATGCGGCCGCAGAGAAGCGTTGGGGCGATAACCAGGCGTTTCAGCAATACCGGCGTACAACACCCATACTGGTGCCCAGCAAACCTAAGGTCACTGGCTGATACCGCCACAAACTGTGAACTGCATCACTGTTTGATCGCAAACCGCATAAGTACCGCTGCGACTGTTCATTTTTTGATCTTTAATTAGGAGCATTGTCACCTTTGGGTGGCCCACTCCAGACAGTCGGCAGGAAATCGTATGAACAAGGAAGTACTTGAAGTTCGAGATGAAATTCAAGCGGCGATTGCTGCCGACAAACTCGAACTGCCAACTCTGCCGGAAGTTGCAATGCAGGTGCGCAAGGTAGCTGGCGACGACAATGCCGACTGCAACAGTCTTATGCATGTGATTAAAGAGGATCCGGCGGTTAGCGCGCACATGCTGAGAGTGGTTAACTCTCCCTTAATGCGGCGTAGCGATAAGCCAGTGACCGATCTTCGCCTGGCCTTGATGCAAATGGGTTTTGATACCTCGGCGAACCTCGCAGTGGGTATCGCGATTGTGCACATGTTTATGGCCGACAACAAAGCGATTGGCGAACGTATGCGTGCTGCGTGCAAGCAGAGCACTGAAGTTGCCGGCTTGTGCCAGGTAATCTGCAAGTTCAGCACGTCTCTGCAACCTGATGTCGCAATGCTCGCAGGCCTGATCCATAACATTGGCGTGTTGCCGGTGCTGAAGTTCGCGCAAGACAAACCAACCTTGGTGCAACAGCCGGTGTTTCTGGACATGGCTATCCACGCTCTGGCGCCTGAGTTGGGTGACCAGATTCTGAAGCACTGGAATTTTGACGAAGACATGTTGCACATTCCTACCCAACATTTGCAGTTCAATCGAGAAGTACCGGAAGCTGATTACGTGGACGTAGTGACTTTTTCAGTTCTGCAAGCAGCACAAGGCACCGATTCGCCACACGCACTGGTTGACCCGGAAGTCGTTACTGCGTACAAGCGGCTAAATCTTGGTGCAGCAAATGATGAATTGCATTCCGAAGAAATGCTGGAGAAAATCCAGGCTGCGTCTTCCGCACTGGGCTAGTCTAACTCCGGTAAAAGCTGTTTATGCCTTGCCAGCTTCCAGGGCTGGTACCGGGCCTTCAGTGTCATTTTCGCAATGTTATGAGTGCTGACTGATCGCTGTGCTATCGTCGCGCGCTGAAGCGTGTGAAGAGACATTAGTGATGAGTCAATGCCCCCATATTAATCTTGCCGATCCCGACAGCTATATAGGCGGTGTGCCGTTCGAATGGCTGCGTGAGCTGAGAGAAAAAGAACCTGTGTTCTGGCAGCAAGAAGCACATTTTGCTGAAGGTGGGTATTGGGCGATTACCAAGCACAAAGACCTGGACTATGTATCAAAGAACCCGGCGATTTTTAGTTCAGCCGAACGTACTTGCTTGATGAGAGACATGGCGCCTGAGCAATTGGAGCTCAATCGCATGATACTGATCAATATGGACCCGCCGGATCACATCAAGCATCGGCGAATCGTGCGCAATGCGTTTACGCCCAAAGTTGTTGATTCCTACCATGAGCGGTTCAAGGTAATCGCAAAAGAAATTATTGACCAGGTTGCCAGCAAAGGTCGCTGTGAGTTTATTCAAGATGTAGCTGCGGAATTACCACTAATCGCGATCTGTGAATTGATGGCCGTGCCGCTGGATCGCCGTAAAGACGTTTTCGAATGGACCAATGTCATGATTGGTTCGGAAGATCCGGACCTGAGCACCAGTGAGGAAGACGGTCAGATGGCAATGGCTGAGTTGTTTGCCTTCGGCCATCAGTTGGCCACTGATTATCTGGAAGGTAAGGCGGTTGGCGAAAACACCGGTTACCTGATGAGTGCCTTATTAGATGGCATTGAAGGGGAGAAATTGAATGAGGTTGAGTTCAGTACATTTTTCCTGATTCTATTGGTGGCCGGAAACGAAACCACCCGCACTGTGACTGCGCAAGGCATGCGACTGTTGATGGAGCATCCTGATGCGTTGCAGCAACTGGTTGATAATCCTGACTTGATTCCTGATGCGATCGAAGAAATGTTGCGTTATCACACGGCCGTAGTCAGCTTTAGGCGTACAGTGATGGAAGACGCCGAATTGCCCAGCGGCCATACTGTGAAAAAGGGCGACAATGTCGTGTTGTTTTACCACTCAGCAAGTCGTGACGAAGAGATATTCTCTGATCCTGAGACATTTGATATCACGCGCGCACAGCGCGAAGATGTACGCAACAAACATCGTGCGTTCGGAATTGGCGAGCATTTCTGTTTGGGTTCACATTTGGCCAGGCTGGAGCTACAAGTAATATTTGAAGAAATAGTACCAAGGCTACGCAACCCAAGATTGGTGCAACCGATTAATTGGTTACGTTCCAATTTTATTAACGGCATTAAAGAAATGCATATTGAGTTTGACGCCGAATAACTCAGCAGCCTACCGGCCCGGTAAGAGCGACAGGCCGTTAGTTGCGCAGCAGACCGCGCAGCATGGCCTCTATGGCAGCGTGTGCTGCCGGAATGCTGCGCTTTTGCACCACACGCAAGCGATACCATGCTTCAAACGACACAGCTACGCAAACCGCGTCTACCATTTCATTGGGCATGGTGCGCAACTCTGGTAGCCAGAGCATCAGATTCTTCCTGAGTTTTTGTACATTGGCTTCATAGTTTTTTTGCAAGGACTCAACCCGCCAGAATTGTGCTTGCACCGACATCTGCAAGTTAGTGGTTTTCTCAAAAGCGCGTCCGAAATGATTGACCAAATTTGAGATGCGCTCGTCCAGATTGCCTTCGCGATCACCGCCCGCGAACCACTGCTCGTAATCATCCTTGACGCGCTCGTCAAGACGCACGTACAGCTCATTCATTTCGTTAAAATGTCTGAATACAGTGCGAATACCTACGCCGGCTTGTCTCGCTACCTGCTCGGCAGTGGGAACCAGCGTTCCCGCTTCGATCAATTCAACAATGGCATCAACAATTTTCTGCTGACTGCGTTCAGAGCGTAAAGTGCGGCCGTCTTTTGGCTTGTCAGCGTTCAACGCAATGAAGCTTTGGAGGCTGCTACTAGAGCGAGTGTTCCCACAATCACTTCGATCGCAATGGATTGGGTTTCGAACGTGGCGCCATGCGCAGCCCATGCGACTGTTCTGAAAACAGCAGTAAGCAGAAGCAGCATTGCGGCGGCTTGAAACCAGGCTTTTTGCTGACTGTATATTCCGATCACTATCATTGCTGACAGCGTAAAAAAGAACGCGCTTAGATCGCCCACCTGGGTGCTCAATCCAGCCCCTTCAAGCAGGGGCATTCCGAAAGTGGGGGCCGTACCTGCCGGGTCGGTAGCCCAACCAAGACCGACAAACGCAAATAGTAGTGCAGGAATTCCAAGGGCAATTTTGAGTGCAATGTGCATAGTAGATACCTTTTATTATTGAGAGGGTTGTGTTTTATTTGCTGGAGCTCGCAAGAACTTCATCAATACTGGCTTGCATGATGTCTATGGATTTACGCCGGCAATCGAGTTTGTTTTGTGCGTACACTTTGGTGGGCATCTCCGCCATCAAGGTCGCCACTTCAAATGCGCGAGAAACTACCGCATCGGGCTCGCTGAGTTCGTCAACGAAACCGACTTCCACGGCCTGCTCCGGTGTAAACGCCTGCGCCTGAATGACAGCGGCGGTTAGATATCGCGGTGAAAGCCGCGCCGCCGCAAGCTCATGCAATATACCTGGCAATGTCATGCCAATTGCGGTTTCTGGCAGGCGGTGTTTGTAATTTCCCGACGCCGCTACACGAGTGTCGCAGGCAAGCAGCATAAATGAACCCGCTGCAATACCATGCCCGGTACACGCGGCAATGAGTGGTTGTGGATGCTTGAACATACGAAGCAGCATGGGGAAACCGCGTTGTACCAGCGCTAAGGAAGCTTCTGCGCCCTTGGCAAATTCGCTTAGATCAAAACCACCGGAAAATATGCCTTCACGACCCGCTATCACAACGGCCTTGGCCTCTTGCTCGGCGCGGTCAAGATAAGTGTAAATGTTATCTATAAGTGTGTGCCCAACAACATTGGCCTTGCCGTCGTCCATGCTCAAAACAGCAATATCATTGTTGACTTCGTAACTGATCATTGGGTCTCCCGATGCGGCGGCTGCGATGCTTTACTGCGCCGCAGAGATATGGCAGAGTCTGTGCCAACAGTCTATTGAAATGGAACCCGCGGTCAAGCGGCAATTACTTATGAGTAATGACGATACCCTTTATGCAGTGGCCAATGGCCTTGCAACAATTACCCTGAACAGGGAAGACAATAAAAACGCGCTCAGCGCAGATTTGGTGAACTCTCTGGGTGACCATCTTAATCGCGCGGAACAGGATGATCAGGTGCGAGCAATTGTGCTGACCAATAATGGCAATACGTTTTGCGCAGGTGCCGATCTGAAAGGGGGGGAGGGTTCTACACCTCGGTATACATTGCCGCAACTGTTCGAATTGATGCAATCTGCCAGCAAACCCGTGGTGGGTCGTATAGCAGGGCATTGCATGGGAGGAGGTGTAGGTCTTGCAGCAGCGTGCGATATTTCCATTGCCGCTGACGATATCAAGCTGGGGTTCACTGAAGTGCGTATTGGCGTGGCACCGGCGATAATCTCGGTAGTTTGTCTACCGAAAATGCGGTGTGGTGATGCTATGGAATTGTTTTTGTCGGGCGAGCGTATTTCAGCATCAACCGCGGCGACACTAGGCTTGCTGAACCATGCCGTCGCGCGCGAACAATTAGACATCAAGCTTTCGGAGCTGATGGCGAAATTAGTAAGAGGGGGGCCATTGGCCTTGGCTGCAGCAAAGCAGCTGGTGCTTAAAGTTCCCGATATGGATCGCACTGCAGCCTTCGATTGGACGGCTAAAGTGTCTGCTGACTTGTTCGCGTCGGATGAGGCGTCGAAAGGCATAAAATCCTTCAGAGACAGGGTAGATGCGCCCTGGATACCTGTCGGTGACTAAATAATAATCAAGAGCTAAGGTTTTTCGGGAACCAGCCGACACTCTATCTGATATCCGGATCATATCTTCCAACTTGGTGCTTAGCTTAGTAGATATGCCGATGTAGATGGAATTACGGCCACCCAAATGCGATTGATAGCGGTCTTTGCCGCCACCATCTTGCTTTGTTCGCAGACACTGGCTTCAGTAGACAGCGACCTGCCTGCTATTCAATGGTCGGCGGAAGAGCGGGCTTTCCTTAAAAACCATCCCACTATTGTTGTGGGTGGCGAGATGGACTGGCCGCCCATGGATTACGTGGAAAGCGGTGAGTACAAGGGAGTAGCAAAAGACTATCTTGACGAATTGAGTCTACTGACAGGCCTGCACTTTGAGGTGTTAACGGGTTACACCTGGTCGCGTTTGCTGGATATGCTTTCGCATCAGGAAATCGATATGGTTCCCATGATGTACTGGTCGGAGCAACGCGGCCGCGACTTCAATCTGACTAACCCTTATCTAACTGTACGCCATTACGCATTCATGCGGGCGGGCAGCAAAAAAATTCACGCTATGGAGGACTTGGCTGATGGAGTGGTTGCAATCCCACGGGGTTACGCATCAATAGGCTATATGCGTAAGCATCATCCCGAGATCAATATTCTTGAAGTGAATACCGTACTTGAAGCGATTGATGCCGTTCTTACGGGTCGTGCTGATGTTGTGATTGAAAACACCGCGAGTGTGGCTTATTACGCCCAGCAACACAGTATTTTGGGTCTGGTTCCAGCATTTCCTATTTCATTCGAAATGAATAATGTGCAGATGGCGGTTAGAAAAGATTCGCCTGTCTTGCGAGGAATACTGCAAAAAGGACTTGATCAAATCAGTGTTGCGAAAGCCACCGAAATAATGGGCCGCTGGACAGGTGGCGAAGTTGCAGCACAAACTTTTCTAACCGAGCAGGTAACTTTGAGTGCGGCGGAAGTAGAGTACGCACAAAACAAGGATACCCTGGTGGCCTGCGTGAACACGTCTTTGGCGCCTTATGAAAATTACTGGAAAGGTGTGCACCAGGGGGTTGCAAAAGACTACCTGTCGATTATTTCAAAAACCATTGCAAAACCAGCCAGCTATGTTGCAGTGAATAGCTGGCAGGCCGCCACACAACATATAAAGGATGGCAGGTGTGACTTGGCAACTTTGGCACCGGTAAAAAAGGGCACTACCTTAGGCCTGAGCGTCACAGACGCTTATATTACCGAGCAGTTGGCTATTGCTACCGGAATGACTGAAGCGTTTTATCTGTCGATGAGCGACCTGCCAGACTCACGTCCGATTGGTGTGCTTGCTGACTACATTGACATTGCGGCACTGCGGCTTAAATATCCCTACCTTAGGTTCGAATCGGCACAGAACATCCAGTCGGGTTTAGAGAAAGTTAACAACGCTGACTGGTTTGGTTTTCTTGCTCATACTCCGTTGTTGCGCGTCGCAATTCAGCGTGATTTCGAAACCAGCCTGAAGATCAGTGGAAACTTTGAGGAAGAGGCGGCTGCCCTGGGTATGGCAGTAACATCCAATGAACCGATACTGGCCACTATTGTGGAAAAAGTTTTGGACAATATTCCAAGTTCGCAACGCCAAAATATTTATCGTAAGTGGGTTGCAGTTGCTATTCATAGACATGCCGATTATTCGTTTCTCAAACAATTGGCAGTGCCGTTTTCGGCTTTACTTGTTTTCATTGGTTTTGCATTTTGGCAACAGCAGAAGCATCGTCGGCAGATTGAACGCAAGAACGGGCAGCTGGAAGATATTAACGAGTTACTGGAACAGCAAAGGGAAGCGGCGTTGCACATGGCTTATCACGATCCTCTAACTCAATTGGGTAATCGTGGCAAGCTGCTGATTGACCTTACCCGGTTAATTGAAGAATCCAAATGCACCAAGCAGCTTTTTGCGTTCATGTTTGTTGATCTGGATCGTTTTAAGTTGGTCAACGACACGCTGGGGCATAATGCCGGAGATCAATTGCTGCAGAAAGTTTCCAGAAAACTGCTGAGTGAATTGCGTGATACTGACAGTCTCTATCGTGTGGGCGGTGATGAATTTATTGTGTTGATGCGAGTTGTGTCAAACGAGAACGTACCGCATGTCGTTGCGCAACGACTTATAGATAGTTTGGCTCAGCCATTTGTGCTGAGTGATCAGCAGGCGTCTATTGGCGCGACCATTGGAATATCGGTTTGCCCTGACGATTCCGAAGATCGAGATGAACTGATTAGGTTTGCGGATAAGGCAATGTATGAGGCCAAGGAAGGGGGGCGCAACAGTTATTGTTACTACGATACTCGGCATGCGCAACGGCTTTATAGCTCTGCTGCCAACAGCGCCAATGATTCGATTGCATCGCAGCAGGATGTGTCTTAGTTTAGGTATTGTCGTAGTGTCAGTACATTGCCACGCTGACTGAAGTCCAGTCTACCCAGAAACGACATTCCCAACAATATGTCTTCGCCGCGCATATGCGGATTGATATTGGCTTCCACATTGCGCAGCGTGATTGGGCCAATGCTTACCGTTGCAAGCACTGTTGAATACACAGAGACTACTCCGTTTGCCGTCATTACAGATACCTTGCGACCACGCGTTAATCCAAGTCGTTTTTCAAGTTCGGCGGGAATGCTTACATCGGTGGCGCCAGTGTCCAGAAAAAACTCTACGGCCCTGGTATTGATTTCGCCACTACTGACATAGTGTCCGAATTTATTGCGTTGCAGCACAACACTTACATGTTGGTCTGAAACCTGGCTGGAAGGCGACCGGTTGGGGTTTCTCTGTTGCTCAATGGCGTCATCAAAATACAAATAACCGAGCAGGATGACGGCGATAGTGACGGCAGCGTAGCCTAGCCCCTTGATCAGCGCAGAGTTTTCATCGTTTGTATTGCTGCCCATTAAGGTGCCACGACAAATCGCGCCACTAAACCTGCCCCTCGTTCAATTGCTTTACCGCATAATCAACGGCGCGAGCAGTGAATGCCATGTAAGTGAGCGATGGATTCACACAGGCAGCTGAGGTCATGAATGAGCCATCAGTGACGAACAAATTACTCACCTCATGCGCCTGGTTGTATTTGTTCAGCACCGATTTGTCGGGATCGTCGCCCATGCGAGCGGTGCCCATCTCATGAATACCCGCACCTCCCACACTCATTTGTTCGGGCTTGCTCAAGATGTGATAGAGCGACCCTGCAGCGCGCATAATTTTTTCTGCCTGAACCGCAGTATCAGCGGCTATCTTGCGCTCGTTATCACCCCATTCAAACTCGGTAACCACCAGCGGTACACCGAAGCGGTCGGTTTTCTGTTTATGCAAGGTGATCTGATTGTTTGCATAAGGCAGACACTCAAAAAAGCCACCCATTGCCCATATCCAAAACGAACCGGGTTTACCCAAAGACTCTTTTAGGTCTGCACCAAATCCTTTTTGATTGAACGATGTCTGCCAATCTGGGCGCATGCAATGCGCCTGGTAGCCATAGCCACGAATGAAATCCGCGTCATCGTCTTGCTGGCCAATGTTCCTGAAACGCGGTATGTAAAGTCCGTTAGGACGGCTGCCTTTGAAATACATATTTGGGTGGTCTACAAACATGCCCATATGGCCGATCATGCCATGGTCCATGACGTACTTGCCAAGCGCGCCGCTGCCGTTGGCAAGGCCAGAAGGGTGTGTTTTGCTTGCAGAGTTTAAAAGTATTTGCGTGCTGGCCACTGTGGACGCACAAAGAAAAATCAGTTTTGCCGAAAAGCTGCGCTTCTCTAGGCTAACAGTATCAATTGTGTTGACAGCAACAATCTTGTCACCTTGTTCATTGTGAACGAGGGTGCTAACCAGTTGATTAGGTAACAAGGTAAGATTTCCGGTCGCACGCGCTGCTGGTAAAGTTGAACTTTGCGAGCTGAAATAACTGCCTGTTGAACAGCCATTGTGGCAGGGTCCACAGTAGTGGCATGGCGCTCGACCTTTATGTTCTTTTGTTAGTACTGCGCAGCGCCCCATTGTAATTTTGACTTTGTCGAGTTTCTTTTCCACTCGCTTCTTTATTGTTCTTTCGAGCTCGTAATACTCCATGGGCGGTAGAAACTTGCTGTCGGGCAAATGTTCGAAACCTTCTTCCTGACCACTGATGCCGGCAAATTCTTCAACATAGCTATACCAGGGTTCAATTTCTTTGTAGTCAACTGGCCATGGAATCTGTATGCCATCGCGAGCGTTCGCTTTGAAGTCGGCGTCACTCCAGCGATAGGTTTGTCTGCCCCACAACAGTGATCGACCACCCACCACATCAGCGCGTTTCCAGCTAAACGGTTTACCTTCGGTTTGAACATAAGGGTTTAAACGGTCGTTGTTCCAATATTGCAGGTTGCTTGCCATCAACGCATAGGAATCACTCTGGATAGGGTAATCGCTGGCGATTAAATCCCTGTCGGGCATGCCGTAGTAGTCCAGATTCCAGCTGTTGGAATGTTCGCCTATGTAGTCTTTGCCGTGTTCAATATTTTTGCCGCGTTCCAGCACCAGAACTTTCAGTCCACGTTCCGTGAGCTCTTTGGCTGCCCAACCACCGGAAATACCTGAGCCAACAACGATGGCATCGAAATCGGTCGCATTGTCGTTTTGCATCACAATTCCTCCACAGCACTTATTGGCGGACTCACCGAGCGCATTGGAGATTGCGTGGCGTAAACGCGTTGATCCGGCTTCATGTTTACGCTGCCATCAAACGAGCCCATAGGATTGGGCTGTAGAAATTGCCTGGACGCGGTTTCTGACAACATGAAGCCAAGAATAGTCAGTTCCTTGAACTGACAGATAAAAGGCGCTTCTGAGTCCCAGATACGCATGGTGTTACCCATGCGATACCAGGCTGCATCCGAGGCTTCATCTTCCAGTTCTTCCAGTAGCTGGAGTTGTTGCTTTGGTTCCAGACCAAGATAGCCGTTTGCCCTGGCATCCAGCGACGCCAGGCCTTGCATGAAGTGCTCTCTTTCCTGATCGTTAAACCATCCAGCAACCATTGCTTCAATAAACTGCGGTGCACCTGCATCGATGGCACCGGGTGTGTCGGTACGAGGGATGGTTAGCTCGCTCATGGCGGCCACCATTGCGCGTTGCGCAGAAGTGAAGAAAGTGAGATCTACTCTGTCAAGATAAGAGCCTCGGGACGCCAGAAACGTTCGTTGTTCAGAACTTAGTGACCAGGTATTTGGCACTATACCTGAGCCGGCCGTAAGCAAGGCCGCACACTGTAATAATTCTCTACGGTTCATGCATTGCTCTCCGATTGTGAGCGGCGAGTAAAAAACGCCACGATGCCTGCAACCACAAGACCGGCCAGCGCGGGTGCTATCAATTGGTAGCCGAACAGGCCGAGTGCAAACGCCGCGCCTCGAAAACCGCTGTAGCCCCAATAAAGCCAATCAATATTTAGCATGTGACTGGCTTCGTAAAAAAACCAGGCGCTGGGTTCCAGGCCGAAACGCACAAACAGCGCAGTGAGTACACCCCAAATTATTGCTTTCACAGTGCAAGCCTTTCTTATTGGACATGTGATTCTATCGTATTAAGCAGTGCATTGTCTTAAACTACTGACAGCTGAAAAGGAGGAGGAAACCGTGTCTGAAGATAAGACAATAGAAAACCAGAACAAAGCAACTGTGGAAGCCATGTGGCAAGCGCTTTCCGACATGGATTGGGATGCCATGAAAAATTGCATGCACCCTGATATTCACTATCGTGATGTGCCGTCAGATGACCCGGGTGCGCATGGACCGGAAAACACCGTAAAACGTTTGATGATCGCATTTGCGCACCTGGAGAAACAGGAGCAGGAAACGCACCATATTGCCGCTGATGGTAATGTTGTATTTCTGGATCACACCGAAAAATGGACGTTCAAATCGGGTGAAACTGCTGCGCATACGTTTGCGACCATGCACGAAATGAAAGATGGCAAAGTGTACCGATGGAGTGACTACTGGGACATGCAGAAATTTGTTGGGCAATTCCCAGGCTGGTTTCTGGAAGAAATGGCCAAGAGCACTGCGGACGATTTTCAGTAAACCCACAATCACTTTGTTCCAAATGAAGCTTTGCTTGCCCAGCCAATGTTTTAAACCTATAGTGCCCACAGGCTTGGCCCTGGTAACAGCATGAACGCTTTCCAGTTTTCACAATCTGAACTTCCAATTCGAGACGACATAAAGCTCGCCTACGCCGAATATTGGCGAGTACTGGCCCAGCCTGGTACCTGGTGGTCTGGTGCGCAGCGGGTAGCCATTGCAGAAGAGAGCCGCAAGGCAGTGGCCTGTGAGTTTTGTGCAGAGCGAAAACAGGCCTTGTCTCCGTACAATTATCCTGGCGAACATCAAGCTGCCCAGGGCAGTTTGGCCGTACTTCCTGCCCAGGCCATCGATGCTGTGCACCGGGTAATCACCGACCAATCTCGTATTTCTAAAAGCTATATTGATGCAATAAACGCCGAGGGTGTTTCCAATTTGGCGTTGGTGGAATTGATCGGAGTAACGGTCACTGTGTTCAGTATCGATGAATCTATGCGGGCACTGGGCTTGGCGCTTGAGCCGCTTCCGCAACCCATTAGCGGAGAACCGTCGCGATACACCCCACCAGGCTTATCAACTGATATTGGTCAGCTGCCAATGATTGCCGCCAATGAGGTTGGCCCTGAAGAGCGAGACCTGTGGCCGCAAACGAGATCTGCAAACGTATTGCGTGCTTTGAGTGCAGTGCCCAACGCGGTTAGAGAATGGATGCTGGTTGCCACGGCTCAGTATTTGACTATGAAGCAGATGATGACCATGCTGGCTGACACCCATCGCAGTTTGAATAGAATGCAGATGGAGTTAGTGGCCGGCAGAGTTTCCTCTCATAACGAGTGCTTTTACTGAACCAGCTCGCACGCCACGATGCTCAGTTTGAGTGCCGATAAAACCGATTCCAACATTAACCTGCAGATGGTTAATGGCGATTCTGATGCAGCAGACGCCAGTCAGTTGCAATGGGCCAAAGAGCTAATGGATTTTGCAGCAGCCATTGCATCCAGGGATGAAGCGGAACTGTTGCGTGCACGGACTGTCTTATTGTCGGAAGCGGGTGCAGAAGTCGTGGTGGACGCAGCTTGTGTCGCAGCAAATTTTCAACGCATGGTGCGGATTGCGGATTCAACCGGCATACCAATTGATGCAGAGCGCCAGCCTATGATGGATGCGGCTTCTGAAGAATTGGGTCTGCGCCGCTTTGAGTCGTCGAAAAATACGCCAAAGCTTGGCCGCTTCAGGAAATTATTGGGTCCTTTGCAGCGCAAGCTTGGCCCAATAATGATGCGCCGTATCGCCAGTAAGTGAGCAATTAAGTTATGAAAAAAGTTCTCCTATCGGTGGCTGGTTTAGCACTTGTTTTAT
>CAYGSL010000035.1:0-7168 GCA_964352475.1 uncultured Pseudomonadales bacterium
TAACTGTTCGAACGCCCTCTGCTCGCCGCGATTTTGAGGCGTAATGCATTCAACTTGATAAAACCGGCCGCATCGGCTTGATCATAAGCGCCCGCGTCATCATCAAAGGTGGCGATATTCTCGTCAAACAAACTGTCGTCTGACTTTCTACCCACAACATCAACATTGCCCTTGTACAGTTTTACTCGGACAACACCGTTCACGCAGTGCTGTGATTCGTCGATCATGGTTTGCAACATCAGACGCTCAGGCGCCCACCAATAACCGTTGTAAACTAGCTGCGCATAGCGTGGCATCAATTCATCTTTGAGATGCGCAACTTCGCGGTCCAGGGTGATGGATTCTATCGCGCGATGCGCGCGCAGCATGATGGTGCCGCCCGGTGTTTCATAACAACCTCTGGACTTCATACCAACATAGCGATTCTCGACGATATCCAATCGGCCTATCCCGTTTTCCCCACCGATCCGATTCAGGTTGGCCAGCACTTCGGCTGGTGTTTGCTGCTCTCCATCGATGGCAACAATGTCGCCACCCCGGTACGTCAGCTCCATATAGCGCGCCTGATCGGGGGCCGCCTCAGGTGCTACCGACCAGCGCCACATATCTTCTTCTGATTCGCACCAGGGATCTTCCAGGCAGCCGCCTTCGTAGGAGATATGCAGCAAGTTAGCGTCCATCGAATACGGCGATTTTTTGCCGCGCTTCATTTCAACGGGAATTTTGTGCTCTTCACAGTAAGCCATCAGCTTATCGCGTGACAGCAAGTCCCACTCACGCCAGGGCGCTATCACTTGTATTCCCGGCGACAAAGCGTAGGCGCCCAGCTCAAAGCGAACCTGGTCATTGCCCTTGCCTGTGGCGCCATGTGAAATAGCGTCTGCACCTGTATCAGCCGCAATTTCCACCAGGCGTTTGGCAATTAACGGCCGGGCAATTGAGGTACCCAGTAAATACTCACCTTCGTAAATAGCGTTCGCCCGAAACATAGGGAATACATAGTCACGCACAAACTCTTCACGAAGGTCTTCAATGTATATTTCCTTAACGCCCAGTGCCTCAGCTTTGGCGCGCGCGGGTTCCACTTCCTCACCCTGGCCAATATCCGCGGTGAAGGTAACCACTTCGCTGTTGTAGTGCTCCTGCAGCCATTTGACAATTACCGAGGTGTCCAGGCCTCCGGAATACGCTAAAACTACTTTGTTGACGCTGGGCATGTTCGTTCACCATCCAATAAAAAACGGGCACCTCATGCGTTGAGGCAGCCCGCTATTTTATCATAAGTGACGGGGTTAGCGTTCCAGGCGAACGGTCACGCGGCGATTCTTGAATCGGTTAGCGTCACTGGTATTGGCAACCACCGGGTAGCGTTCGCCGTGGTAGCGAGTTGTGATGCGCTTTTTACTGATACCAGAGCGTGTCAGGTAGGCGGCAACGGCCCGTGCGCGGCGCTTTGATAATTCTATGTTGTAGAAGCGGTCATGCACGTTGTCTGTGTGGCCATCGATGTAAAAACGCTTAACGCTTTTATCTACCTTGCTGTATTCCACAATTTCATCAAGCTGAGCACGCGCCAGTGCGTTCACCTCGTGCTTATCGGTGTCAAAGTGCACACGAGAGCGCGAAATCTGCTCGAAATTCTTACTCAGCAGCTGTTCAGAACAGCTGAGAAATTTCTCGTAGGCTTTGAGGAAGTGCTTTGGAGACATGCTAACGTCAACAGTTTGTTGCGTGTCAAACCAGGCCGCTCCTTGAAACTCTGGCGCCATACCGCGCTGCAAAGACGCCAGCATGGCATTGGCCATATGCTTATCTACTTGCACGGCTTGCTTGCCGCGAACCACCTGCACGGGGCCTAAGGTTCGCGGGGTTAATTGCGGAGCCCATACCGGAGCTTCGGCAACTAACATCGCCTGCCCCGCTGCCAGCGGATTGCGTAGCGTATGCAATATGAAATCGGTGCCACCACCGGCGCGCTCGGTAAATGTGGCTGTGCCCAGGCGCTTGATGTCCTGACTCAATGAACAGCTGAATCTGTCGCCACCGGTATACCAATGCGCCGTGTCGATCTGGGTGGTTGAGCGGGCATAGGCAAGCTGCTGTGCCTGACGGGTATCCTGGTAGGCGCCTAACGGCTGCAGCGTTACCGGGTCATAGACCTGGGCGGCTAAAGCGGAGCTTAATAACAGGCCGGCAAATAGCCCAGTTGTCTGGCTTTTAGTCAACAAGCGGTTCATTCTCATCCTTGTGTTCGAATGCCAGGCGCTTGTGGGGTACCGCCGGATTTGAGCAACTTCTAATCAGAATAGCCCAATATCGAGCGTTTAACGCTCGTATTGGCTATTAAAACAACAACCAGTTCACAACTATCACTTTCCTACCGATTCCTGTAGCATCGGAATACTTTTGCGATACACCGTTTTACCTTGAGCCACTCCCTTACCATTACCCGCCCCGACGACTGGCACATACACCTGCGCGACGGAGATACGCTGGCGGCCACTGTTCGGGACGCCGCGCGCTATTTTGGCCGCGCGATCATTATGCCTAACCTGGTGCCGCCGGTACGCAATGTAGAAGAAGCCCAACTCTACCGACAGCGCATACTCGCCGAGCGTGAACCGGGCTCAGTGTTTGAGCCATTAATGGCTTTGTACCTCACCGATCAAACCAGCGCAGATGACATACGCGCGGCAGCCCAACCCGGCAGTGGCTGCTTTGCCGCCAAGCTTTATCCGGCCGGTGCTACCACCAACTCAGAGTCTGGTGTTACCCGAATTGACGCTCTGGACGGCGTTTTTCAGGCCATGCAGGAATGCGGCATGCCGCTGCTGGTACACGGTGAGGTAACCCATGATGAAGTCGACGTATTTGATAGAGAGGCACGATTTATCGATGAGGTGTTAACGCCTTTGCTGGAGCGCCACCCCAGGTTGAAAGTGGTACTGGAACATATCAGCACCGCACAATCCGTTGAGTTTGTTCGACAGGCACCAGACAATATCGCCGCTACTATCACCGCACACCATCTAATGTTTAACCGCAATCACTTGCTTGCCGGCAACGTGCGGCCACATTACTACTGCCTGCCCATACTGAAACGTGCCAGTCATCAGAAAGCCTTGCTTGAAGCTGCGGTCAGCGGTAACCCAAAATTCTTTTTAGGTACCGATTCGGCCCCCCATCCGGTAAGCAGCAAAGAGGCTGCCTGTGGTTGCGCCGGTTGTTACACCGCGCATGCGGCAATAGAGATGTACGCGGAAGTGTTCGAGCAGCAGCAGGCATTAGACAAACTCGAAGCATTCGCCAGCTTTTACGGACCTGACTTTTACGGGCTGCCCAGAAACACAGACACTATCACCTTAATCAGAGAAAGCTGGCAGGTACCTGAGCAAATGGAGTTTGGATCGCAAACCTTGCGACCACTAAAATACGGCGAGCAAATTGCCTGGCAGGTTGTGAATGAGTCTAGTTCGTGAGTGGTGACAATGGTTACCGTTTTGTGGACGAAGACGGCAGCACTGAAAAAACGCCATTGGCAGCCCGCTTTCGAGGATTTCTGCCGGTTGTAGTAGACGTGGAAACCGGCGGCTTTAATGCTAAGAAAGACGGTTTACTGGAAATCGCCGCCATTACATTGACCATGGACGCACGCGGCTACCTGGTTGAAGAATCAGAGTTCCACGCTGCAGTTGAGCCTTTTGAGGGCGCCAACCTTGAGCAATCAGCGCTGGATTTTACCGGTATCGATCCCACCGACCCAGAGCGCAACGCGCGGCCTGAAACCGAAGCATTGCAAGAGCTGTTTCAAATGATTCGCCGGGAGGTAAAAGCACACGGCTGCACTCGCGCCATTATGGTGGCGCACAATGCGCATTTTGATCAGGGTTTTGTCCATGCAGCGGCCGAACGCTGTGAGCTTAAGCGCAACCCGTTCCACCCTTTTTCCAGTTTTGATACCGCCACCCTGTCCGGCCTGGCCCTGGGCCAAACCGTGTTAGCCCGTGCTTGCCAGGCCAGCGGTATCGAGTTCGACGGCTCCAGCGCGCATTCAGCGCTTTACGACACACGCAAAACAGCCGAGCTATTCTGCCTGATCGTGAATCGTTGGAAAGATTTGGGGGGTTGGCAGAGCTAGTTAGCCAATCTCCAGGGGTGGAAGCTACTCTTCCTCCGAACTTACCGCAGCACTTATTACCGCTTTCAGTTCCTCGCGTTCGTGCATGTCGGTGATGATGTCACACCCGCCGAGCAATTCACCGTTCACCCACAATTGTGGGAACGTAGGCCAATTGGCATACTTGGGTAAATTCGCCCGCACATCCGGATTACTCAACACATCAACATAGGCAAACCGTTCACCGCATTCCATTAAGGCCTGCACTGTTCTTGCGGAAAAGCCACATTGCGGGGCGTTGGGAGAACCTTTCATATATAAAAGCACCGGATTGCCTTCCACCTGCGCCTTGATTTCTTCCATTATGTCCATCGCTACCACCCAAAACTGCGTTCATTCAATACTGCTATTGTACTCAGTTTGGCAGAAAATTGCTTGCTCAGCTTGCTGACAGTCGGGCACTTTGCGCATCAATCCATGTTTGCGTGTGCCATTATCACACTGCGCGATTTTCGCAGCGCTGCAGGTTGCCTAACAATGCGCATACTGCTACCTTACATGCGCGAACGGAATAGCAAAAAAAATCATGGAAATCACGGACAACTCAATTGTGCCGCGAACACCTAAGTCGTCAATTGTTGTGGTCGCAGCATCAGCGGGTGGGCTTACAGCCATTGATGAGCTGCTAAGCGCACTGCGTCACGACAACAACGCCAGTTACTTCGTATTGCAGCAACTAGCCAGCGATAATGACAGCGCACTAGTCAGCCGGCTTAAAACACACACCATTATGCCCGTGGTCAGCATGAGTGACGGAATTTTGACGCAGCTGAATACCGTCTACGTATTACCTCCTGCACACATCGCCCGTCTTGTGGAAAACAAATTATTTCTTAGCGAAGCACCTGATACAGCTTATGCACATCCGGTTGACGTGTTCTGCAAATCCATTGCAGAGCAAAAAGAGTCGCTTGCCAGCGTCGTGTTCCTTTCAGGCGTTGGTGATGATGGCTGCGCTGGTGCCGTTGCGCTAAAGTCGGCCGGACATGAAGTGCTGGTACAGTCACCTGAAACCGCACGTTTCCCAAATTTGCCAACACGCATTCTAAATACCTGCACCACCGTTGATTGTGTACTGGCTCCGAATGCAATTGCCGACCGGCTGAATCAACGTACAGACGAAAACACCAGCCTGGTTCAGCATTCGGCAAACGAAGCCTTACCCGAATACAGCAATGCAGCGCGCCCGATCGCCAATGACCAGCAAGTGTTGCGCGGTATGAATGCAGAGCTTCATGAAAGAATTGCGTTTCTTGAAAGCAAGGTCACTCATTTACAAAAGATGCGCACAGCCGAGACAAACACCTTTGCACAAAATCACCTGACGCCACTTAATGTGTTGGTAGTGGATAACGACAGCAACGATCGGGCATTGATTACGGCCCTGCTAGACGCAGTGGCTGGCGAACAATACCAGGTATCTGAAGCGGCCACTGCAGGCGAAGCCATGAGCCTTCTCACCGAGCAGCAATTCGATTTGTGTCTATTGGAATATCGCCTGGATGATATCACTGCTTCTGGTTTGCTGGATGCCTTACCAGACAACCGATACGACACCGCTTTTGTAGTTGTTTCCGATGTGCTGGATTTGGTTATTGAGGACCGCTCGCTGACGGCCAGCGCAGTACCGGCACTCGATAAGAACCGCCTAACACCGGAAATATTGAGAAAGAGTATCAAGGAGGTGATGCAACGTGATCGAGCCAGTAAAACGCAAGTCGGCGCCTAAATCTTATAGCGCGCAACGAAATACAATAAGCAATTCCTTATGAGCATGGGAGATGCGAAGTCCAGATACCCTATTATCGCCGCAGCCTGTGTGCTGTTAATCGGCCTGTGCCTTACCTATCTTACCGGCATTTCTTTACGCAATAATGCCGAAGCAGAACTTAACGCAAGCGATAAAGCCAGCAGTGATATGGTGGCCTCTAGCGTTCAAACGCATATAGTTTATCGCATACTTGCACTCGAACGAATGGCGAGGCGCCTACAGCGCGACTTGATACTACGCGACTCCTTGGACCTGGACGCCTGGCGACTGGATGCACGCGAGTTTTTTGCCAGCCAACCTGGCTATATTGCGCTGCAGATTCTTGATGCTGAGGTTAATGAATTGGTCACCATGCCGGTACTCAGACCTAAATTGTCCAGTGAGCTTTACGCACATTTCGAAAACCAGAACCCGGATAAGTTGGTACCGGGTCGAGAACGCGCAGCTCAGGCGAATGCTGCCGGCACTATTCAAATGAGTGATGGGCGCAGGGTTTTGGCGCTGGCATTCCCGCTGTTTCGCAATGATGACCTTCGCGGCTATCTGGTCTCTTTTATGGATGCCGAGATCTTCTTGGGCTATGTATTGCGAAAAGATTTCAAAACTCTACCCAAGGTGCTAATTCTCGAAGACGATCGGGTAATATGGGAACACGGCACTTTGGCCCGCGACAGAGTTGAGCCGGTTCAGCTTGAAAACCTGGTGCGCTTTGGCCGCATTAACTGGACTGTGCGCGCAAGCACAAACGCCGTCGTCAATCCCATGCAACACGGTCAGGTACAAAATGTCGCCATCATTGGCGTGATCGGCTCGTTGTTGATTTCCGGCTTGGCCTTTCTGGTGCTGCGCAATTTCAACCAGGTCAAACAACAGCTGCAAGCCGAGCAACGCGCACGTGACTCAGAACGTTTTTTGCAACTTATTGTGGATCATACTCCAGACCTGATCTTCGTGAAGGATGCCAATTTTAGAATTCGCCAGATGAACAAAGCGATGCTGGCCTTGTATCCAGGCAAATCACTGGACGACATTGTCGGCACGACCACGATTGAAGACTACGACGAAAAAGAAGCTGAAGAGTTTCTGCGTTTTGATCGCATGGCCTTTCTTGAGGGACGCTCGGAAACCGAGGAGAGCATTATGTTCCCCAGCGGCAAGCGCGAAGTTTTGCTAACAACTAAACTGAGATTTTATGACGAGAATGGTAATGCCTTCATTCT
>CAYGSL010000035.1:7268-9692 GCA_964352475.1 uncultured Pseudomonadales bacterium
GCGCTGTGCAACAAGTAAGAGACTACTGGTTAAATATTGCCATGCTGCCAAGAATTGAATAGCGAGCCTCTCAAATTACCGGATTCGATGAACTGCTTTTCTCAGTAAAGCCCCTCTTCTTCCACCGGCCAACTTGATGTAAAATACCCGCCCAGAGGCAGCTTTGGCTGCCTTTATTTGTTTTACGGCTCGCATCCTTAGCAAAAATAACTAGGGGGCGGCCAAACCAGGCCGAAGACTGTGACAAGTTTAATGTCAACATACGCTCCGCACGACGTGGTTTTCACGCGAGGTGAAGGCAGCTGGCTGTTTGATACTGATGGAAAACGCTATCTTGATGGTTTGACCGGTCTGGCTGTTTGCGGGTTGGGACATGCACACCCTGCTGTTACCAATGCGATCCAGAGTCAGGCGGGTAAGTTACTGCACTGCTCCAACCATTTCCGCATAGCCCATCAAGAGGCCCTGGCGGAGAAGCTATGCGCCGTTAGCGGCATGGAGAGCGCGTTCTTCTGCAATTCTGGCGCGGAGTCCAACGAGGCTGCCATTAAATTAGCCCGCCTCTATGGCAACAAGCATCGAAACGTCGAAAAGCCAAGCATTATCGTGATGGAAGGCGCTTTTCACGGTCGCACCATGGCCACCTTAAGCGCAACCGGAAACCGTAAAATTCAGGCGGGATTTGAGCCTTTGGTAGCCGGCTTTGTTCGGGCACCGTACAACGACCTTGAAGCAATTCGCACCATTGGGCGCAACAACGATTCGGTGGTTGCAATACTTGTCGAACCTGTTCAGGGCGAGGGCGGTATTTGCGTACCTGATGAAGGTTATCTGCGTGAGCTGAAAGCGATTTGCGAACAGCACGACTGGCTATTGATGCTGGACGAAGTGCAAAGCGGTAATGGCCGCAGCGGTCAATATTTTGCCTATCAGCATGAAGGTATTGTTCCTGATGTGGTAACCACCGCGAAAGGCCTTGGGAATGGCGTGCCTATTGGTGTCTGCCTGGCCAAAGGTATAGCCGCTGAAGTGCTTACGGTTGGCAGCCACGGAACTACCTTTGGTGGTAATCCATTGTCCACTGCCACGGCATTAGCGGTGCTGGACAGCATTGAGCAAGAAAATATTTCCAACCGAGCTGCTGAACTCAGCAGCCGTATTCAGACCGGATTCGCAAGCTTTCTGAACGATGGCTTGATCACGGAGCTGCGAGCAAAAGGCTTACTGATTGGACTCAATCTGGGCAAGCCCTGTGCCGAGCTGGTAGCGGAAGGCCTAAAAAGTGGCGTTGTCATCAATGTCACGGCAGAATCAATTCTGCGCATGCTGCCACCCTTAAATATGAATGATAGCGAGGCCGATCAACTGGTCGAACTTGTCTCTAATCTCATTCTTTCGTTCCACTCCAAACGCTCCTAAGTTCTTTTAATTCGGGTATTTGCCATGGCTATTCGTCATTTTCGTTCGCTATTGGATTTAAGCTCAGCTGAGCTGCAACACATCATACACCGCGCCGCCGTATTGAAACGCGAACGCCAGAACGGCATAGCGCATGCGCTGTTCCCGAATCGCGTGTTAGGCATGGTATTTGAGAAGTCATCCACACGTACACGCGTGTCTTTTGAGGCAGGTATGGCACAGTTCGGCGGCAGCGCACTATTTTTATCGCCGCGTGACACGCAATTAGGCCGCGGTGAACCTATTTCAGACAGTGCCAGGGTGATGTCTTCCATGGTGGATGTGTTGATGGTACGTACTTTCAAGCATGAAACGCTGGAGACCTTCGCAGAATATTCCTCTGTTCCTGTGATCAATGCGCTCACTGACACCTTCCACCCCTGTCAGTTACTTGCCGACATACAAACCTTTGAAGAACACCGCGGTAGCTTAAGCGGCAAGACTGTGGCCTGGATTGGCGATGGCAACAATATGTGCCAAAGCTACATCAACGCTTCTCGTTTATGCGATTTCGAGCTGCTGATCGCCTGCCCTGCCGGTTATGAGCCAGACGCCAATCTGGTTGAAGCCAACCGCGACCGTGTTCGCATTGTGCGCGAGCCCACCGAGGCAGCCAGGAATGCGCATTTACTGGTTACAGACGTGTTCGCATCTATGGGACAGGAAGACGAGCAGGAAGCTCGGCTGAAAAGCTTTTCCGGCTATCAAATAAACGCTGAGCTGCTAAGCGTAGCGGCCAGTGATGCGCTGGTAATGCACTGCCTGCCTGCTCACCGAGGCGAGGAAATCAGCGCAGAAATCATGGACAGGGAAGATTCCGTGATCTGGGACGAAGCCGAAAATCGTCTACACGCCCAGAAAGCGCTACTGGAGTTTTTGCTGAATTCCTGAAATTATCGCTACTACAGAGCCAAGCTAACTGCGAACTCTGTCTACGGCTCGCAGCCACCCGCCGTACAATTCGTC
>CAYGSL010000035.1:9792-50120 GCA_964352475.1 uncultured Pseudomonadales bacterium
CAAGCTAACTGCGAACTCTGTCTACGGCTCGCAGCCACCCGCCGTACAATTCGTCGCGCTGAGCTCCAGCCATGGCCGGAGTAAACTCTCTGTCGATCGCCCAGTTTTGCGCGATGCCGTCCAGTGATTGATAAGCCCCTGACTGCAAACCAGCCAGATACGCCGCACCTAGCGCGGTTGTTTCGTTGTTGTTTGACCTGATCACCGGGCAGGCCAAAATATCGGCCAGAAACTGCAGCAACCAGTTGTTGACCGCCATACCGCCATCCACTCTCAGAAATTCCGGTAAGCGACCGTCTTTACCCATGGCTTCCATCAGATCGCGGGTTTGATAGGCCACCGATTGCAAGGCGGCCGTCACTATGTGCTCGTGACTGGTATCCCGGGTGATGCCATGCAAGGCACCGCGCGCCTGCGCATCCCAATAAGGTGCGCCCAAACCAGTGAAAGCCGGCACCATATACACGCCCTGGGTATCCGGCGTGCGCGAGGCGATAGCCTCCACCTCCGCGGCACTTTTAATAACGCCCAGGCCATCTCGCAGCCACTGCACCGCGGTACCAGCGTTAAATATACTGCCTTCCAGAGCATAGGTCGTTTCACCTTTCAGCCGGTAGCCCACCGTGGCCAGTAGACGATTGCGTGACTTAAGGCATTTTGTACCGGTGTTCTGAACAAGAAAACAACCTGTTCCGTAGGTGCTCTTGGCATTCCCGGGTGCAAAGCAGGCCTGGCCAATCATCGCAGATTGCTGGTCTCCTGCCACGCCATTGATATCAACGCTTCCGCCGAGAAATTCGGCCGCCACATTGCCATAAGAGGCACTGCTATCAAGCACCTCAGGCAGTAGTTCGGCAGGCACTTCGAACAACTTCAGTAAATCGGCATCCCATTGCTGGGTGTGGATGTTAAATAAAGCAGTGCGTGATGCGTTGGTGGCATCGGTGGCATGCACTTCACCGTGTGTCAATCGCCAGATCAGATAGCTGTCTATTGTGCCGCAGGCCAGCTCTCCTTTACTGGCCCGCTCTCGCAAACCTGGCACCTCATTGAGCAGCCAGCGAATTTTGCTGGCTGAAAAATAAGGGTCCAACAACAAGCCAGTACGTTCCTGCACCAACGCTTCGTGCCCCTGTGATCGCAGCTTCTCGCAGTGATCATGGGTGCGGCGGTCTTGCCAGACAATCGCCTTGTGCACCGGTACCCCACTGTCGCGCTCCCACAAAACCACCGTTTCGCGCTGATTGGTAATTCCTACCGAGAGTATTTGCTGGGCTGAGCAATTGAGTTGGCGCATCACATCGCGACAAGTCCATAGCGTGGTTTGCCAAATTTCTTCCGGATCATGCTCTACCCAACCGTCATCCGGAAAGTATTGCTTGAATTCCTGTTGGGCGATGGCGGCCGGAGTGCCGTCCAGTTCAAAAAGGATTGCCCTGGAACTGGTAGTGCCCTGGTCGATAGCGAGAATAAAGTCACTCATTGGCCGCTCCGCGTGTGATAATTACCGGCAGCCAGCCTAGCAAAAGAAGGGCCAAAACTGCTCGTTATTAGTCACGCAATTTAATTATCGAAAAACTCACCTAATGATATTGCATTCCGCTCTACAGCGCATTATCTTGTACCCCGCGTAACAAAAACCCCAACATGTAGTGTTTTGACACTGAAATCTGACTGTCAGCCGACAGATGTGGGGGTAACTCAGGGGGGCGCACGGCTTAATCACCGAATCACACTGAATTCGTTACGCAAAGACCCAAGTCACGTGAGAAAACTGTTCTGAATTCGTGATGGTAGAAAGCCATCGCTGGGGCAACTTTTTCTCTCACAAAGCAGGATGCTGGCTTGGCACCCATGGTTTCCCGAGATTTGGGGGAGCCAGGGTATGAACTGACAAACATGGACCGTTGCGAACAACTAAAAATAGACCATCGCCACCAATCGGGGCGAGCAGATAAGTCGAACAGACGCTACGGAGAACCAATGCAAACAACCACGGAACCAGCCGGCCAAAGCAACAATCCAGAGGCAGGCAATCTAAGGAGTGAACCCAGCACAGAAATGAGTGCCGTCGCACCAGGCCAAATTCGCGTTATAAAACGCAATGGCACGGTAGTCCCTTACGACAACAGTAAAATCAGCATCGCCATTACCAAGGCGTTTCTTGCGGTAGAAGGCGGAACCGCCGCGGCCAGCAGTCGCATACACGAAACCGTAGCCGGATTAACAGAGCGCGTCTCTGCCACATTCAAGCGGCGCATGCCATCTGGCGGCACCATCCATATTGAGGACATACAGGACCAGGTGGAACTGGAGTTAATGCGCAGCAGCGAGCAGAAAATCGCCCGATCTTACGTTTTATATCGTGAAGAGCGTGCCCGTGCTCGCGCGGAAGAAGAGGCTGAGCTGCCGATTATTCAAGACGAACAGCCGATACAGGTCACTCTGGCCGATGGCAGCACCGCTCTTCTGGATCAGAAGCGTATCCATACAATCGTGGCTGAAGCCTGCGCTGGCCTGGATGACGTAGATAGTGACAAGATTCTGGACGAAGCCCTGCGCAACCTTTACGACGGCGTACCTCTGAAAGACGTAGGAACCTCGCTGGTGATCACCGCGCGGACCATGGTAGAAGTGGAGCCCAACTACAGCTATGTAACCGCTAGATTATTGATGGATCAGTTACGCGCAGAAGCGCTGAGCTTCCTGGGAGTAGCTGACTCTGCAACACAAAGCGAAATGCAAGGTTTGTACACACAAACCCTGAAAAACTACGTTCAAAAAGGTGTTGAGCTTGAATTATTAAGCCCGCAGCTGCAAAGCTTTGATTTAGACCGGCTGGGTGCCGCGTTAAACGCAGACCGCGACCTGCAGTTCACCTATCTGGGTCTACAAACCTTGTACGACCGTTACTTCATTCACAGCAATGACACGCGATTCGAACTACCGCAAGTGTTTTTCATGCGTGTGGCCATGGGTCTGGCCATCCAGGAAGATGACCCCAACGCCCGCGCCATTGAGTTCTACAACCTGCTGTCGTCGTTTGACTACATGAGCTCTACGCCAACGCTGTTCAACGCCGGAACCTTGCGCGCGCAGCTGTCTTCTTGTTACCTGACAACAGTGCCTGATGATCTGCACGGTATTTACGGTGCCATTCAAGACAACGCAATGCTGTCCAAGTGGGCAGGTGGCTTGGGCAATGACTGGACACCGGTTCGCGCCCTTGGTGCCTACATCAAAGGCACTAACGGAAAATCTCAGGGTGTAGTACCGTTCCTGAAAGTTGTTAATGACACCGCCGTAGCGGTAAACCAGGGTGGCAAGCGCAAAGGTGCTGTGTGCGCCTACCTTGAAACCTGGCACATGGACATAGAAGAGTTCATTGAGCTGCGCAAAAACACAGGCGATGACCGCCGCCGAACACACGACATGAACACCGCTAACTGGGTTCCCGACTTGTTCATGAAGCGCGTATTCAACGACGAAGAATGGACATTGTTTTCGCCAAACGACGTACCCGACCTGCATGACCTTTATGGCCAGGCATTCGAGGCACGTTACGAAGAATATGAGGCACAAACCCGCAGCGGCGACATGAAACTGTTCAAGCGCGTTAAAGCTGTGGACATGTGGCGCAAGATGCTGGGCATGTTGTTTGAAACAGGCCACCCATGGGTAACGTTCAAAGACCCATGCAACCTGCGCTCACCACAGCAACACGCCGGTGTGGTGCATTCTTCAAACCTGTGCACAGAGATTACACTGAACACCAACTCAGAAGAAATAGCCGTGTGCAACCTGGGTTCAGTCAACCTGGTTAATCATGTTGACGACAATGGCCTGAACAAGGAAAAGCTTGAGCAAACCATCAAAACCGCTGTTCGCATGCTGGATAATGTCATCGACATTAACTACTACTCCGTCCCTCAAGCCAGAACCTCTAACCTGCGCCACCGCCCGGTAGGCCTGGGTGTGATGGGCTTCCAGGATGCACTGTACAAGCAACACTTGTCGTACAGCTCTGATGAAGCCGTAGAATTTGCTGATCGCTCCATGGAAGCCATCAGCTACTACGCCATTCAGTCGTCTTGCCAACTCGCTAAAGAACGCGGCAGCTACTCCAGCTTTGAAGGCTCACTGTGGAGCCGTGGCGTACTACCCATCGACTCGGTGAAAATGTTGATTGATCACCGCGGCAAGGAATACATTGATGTAGACCAAAGCCAGACCATGGACTGGAACAGCTTGCGCGAACAGGTAAAAACCCAGGGCATGCGAAACTCCAACGTAATGGCCATCGCTCCCACCGCCACCATCGCCAACATCACCGGTGTTAGCCAATCAATAGAGCCCACGTATCAAAACCTGTACGTTAAATCCAACCTGTCTGGCGAGTTCACTGTTGTTAACCCTTATCTGGTTAACGACCTGAAAGACCGTAAGCTGTGGGACAGCGTGATGGTTCACGACCTCAAGTATTTTGAAGGCAGCGTACAACAGATCGACCGCATTCCTGCCGACCTCAAAGCCATCTACGCCACCGCGTTCGAAACCGAACCGCGCTGGATAGTAGACGCCGCCAGCCGCCGGCAGAAATGGATTGACCAGGCGCAGTCACTGAACCTGTACATCAACAACGCCAACGGCAAAAAGCTGGACATCACCTATCGCATGGCCTGGTACCGCGGCCTGAAAACCACCTACTACCTGCGAAGCCTGGCCGCCACCGGCACTGAAAAGTCCACCATAGATACCGGCGCACTCAACGCCGTTTCATCAGGCAACACCGAACCGGCACCAGCCCCAGTCCCCCTGGCCTGCTCGATCGACGACCCTGATTGCGAGGCTTGTCAGTAGCATTAGCACCAATAAGAAAGGGGCTAACAGTCTAAAACTGTTAGCCCTTTTTTTGTGCCTGTCCCTAAACCAGCAATAACTGTCTGTTCCAAAGCCCCAATGCGAGCAAAGCGATGCATAGGCCCTTTCGCGAAGGTAAAAAATCCAGGCCGAGGGAGTAAAAAAGACTTTTCGCAGAAAAGGCTTTTTTAGGATAGAGGGTATGGTGAAGCCATTCGGAGGCGGAGCGGCCAGGATTGCGCAGCGAAAGGGCCTATGCATCGCTTTGCGGATATAGAACACCACAACATCAGCACTCAACAACCCAAATAGCTCACTACTAGCCGCCCGCCTCCAACATAGCCTTCATCAACCCATGCAAATGATTCACCGCCTTCAACGGCCGAACCATCACCTTAAACTCCACAATCAACCCCTCTTCATCCCAAGCAATAATATCCACCCCATTGATAACAACCCCATCCAACTCCGCCCGAAACTCAAGCACCGCCCCATTCTCTGAAGCCCACTCCCCGACATACTCAAACGACCCCTTGCCAAACACCCCCATTGCCGCCTGAAGGTATGCGGTAACAATCGGTCTGCCCACCTGAGGCGTGTGCACAACCGGAGAATGAAAAACCGCATCGTCGTGCAGTATTTGAGCCAGTAGTTCAGGCTTTTTTGCGTTTGCATAATCGTGCCAATGCTGCAGGGTAATATTCGACATAAATCCACTCGATAAGCTTGTTTAAGCGCCATTATACTCTGTGCACAAGGTGTGGATTAGTTGTACATATAGTGGTTGGTAAAAATTTTACCGCTATATCTTGTGTTTGTACCACGCCCGGCATATAGTTCGGGACCCACCCCAAAAACCCATCAGGGCGATGACAGAATCGACGTGAACTCGCGATTTTGGGGAGTGATTGCCGCCTATAATCAGAACCTTTTACACGATACGGAGAAGTTAATGTTACTAAGTTGGGACGACTATAGCACCGACGAAAATACAGCCAGCCGGTCTCCCGCTGATCCTGCTGTGGCACAGAAAGTAATAGAACAAACCGCTGCTACAGAAAGAGAACAAAACACCGCCGCGAAGATCGCTGCAGCTGTAGACAGAGTTGAAGAGCCAGTAAGCACCGCCGCAGCAGAAGCGCCTCAGGCAAGCCCGGGTAAAGCCCCAACCGCGAGCGCTCCCGGCGGAGACAATATTTCCAGAGCTCTGGCGGAAGTGAATGAAATTGATGTAGCACCTGGTTTGGAAGAACTTGAAATGGGTGCACAGCGCGTTTGCGTTGATGATAAAGCCATGATCAATTGCCGGGCTGACCTGAATCAGCTGGTACCGTTTAAATACGACTGGGCCTGGCAGAAGTATCTGGATGGTTGTGCAAACCACTGGATGCCGCAAGAAGTGAACATGACCGCCGACGTGGCCTTATGGAAAGGCAAGGACGGGCTCACAGAAGACGAGCGCACCATTGTTAAACGGAATCTTGGATTTTTCTCTACTGCCGACTCCTTGGTTGCTAACAATCTGGTACTGGCGCTATACCGCCACATCACCAATCCAGAGTGCCGTCAGTATTTGTTGCGCCAAGCGTTTGAAGAAGCCATCCATACGCATGCCTACCAGTACTGCATTGAGTCATTGGGTATGGACGAGGGTGAAATCTTCAACATGTATCGTGAAGTGCCTTCCATTGCCAAGAAGGCAACATGGGGCTTGCAGCACACACAAGATTTAAGTGACCCGCAATTCAAGACCGGCACGATAGAAAACGACCAGGCCTTGTTGCGCAATCTGGTAGCATTTTATTGCGTTCTCGAGGGCATATTCTTCTACTGTGGGTTTACCCAGATATTGTCCATGGGGCGTCGTAACAAGATGACCGGCACCTCAGAGCAGTTTCAGTACATTCTGCGTGATGAGTCCATGCACCTTAACTTCGGTATTGATGTGATCAACCAGATCAAGCTGGAAAACCCGCAGTTATGGACCAACGAGTTCAAGCAAGAATGTATCGATATGATTCTGCAGGGCACTCAGTTAGAAATTGAATACGCCAGAGACACCATGCCACGCGGCGTGCTTGGTATGAATGCGTCTATGATGGAAGACTATCTGAAGTTTATTGCCAATCGGCGCCTGGTTCAGATCGGCCTGCCTGAGCAATACGGCAGCATTAGCAATCCATTCCCTTGGATGTCTGAGATTATGGACTTACGTAAGGAGAAAAACTTCTTCGAAACCCGGGTGATTGAATATCAAACAGGTGGGGCACTTAGCTGGTAGACGCGCTACCCCTTTCGTGAATTAGAGCGCCGCCGTTTTCACGGCGGCGTTTTGCTATCTGGCGTTACGCCTTGTGGCCGCGAGTGCCAGTAAGCCGAAACCAATAAGAGCCAGCGTACCTGGTTCCAGTCCGGTGATGGGGCTCTTGCCGTCTTGCTCAGCAGAAGACACCGCAGGTACCACCGCATCAGTATTCAAACCCTGTACCGCTGACACTGCAACTGGTGCCACCTGGCTTCCGCTAACAGCCACTGAATGATCCACCATGGCGATGGTATCTTGCGCACTGGCCATGCTTGTCACGGCAAAGGCCGCACACAATAATGAGGTTTTCGCCATCTGCCTGGCATGATTGGCCAAGGGTTTCCCCAGCTTGAAACAAGAAGTCTTGTCCGCTTGGTCGCTGTGTCGTTTACTGCTTTCCATAATCTTTGCACTCATACCGGTTATTTGCCCGGCTCTTGCATGTTTGTATTGTGTTTAAATAATCATCACTCAAAAGTTAAGCATATAGGCTAACTCTTAACCACAAAATGATTGTAAATTAACCGATAAGAGCGTTTTCAGTGCAAGGGAGATAGCCAAGAAAACTGGCGATGAGAAATTTTAGTTATTATTTTTCAATAACTTGCAAGTTTAGAGTGGTGACTTTCCGCTACCGAAGGTGCAGTACACCGCTTATCAAGAACTTCTCAGGCAAGGGCAAGAAATTAGCCAGGAACGGCGTCCATGTGATCGGGTTCACAGGCAGTAAGTAAGCGCTTACTTTCTTCCCATAGCCCATCTAATTGTTCAGCACTCAACTCCGATAGCGTGCTGTGCTTTTCTGCAGCCAGCGATTCCATTTTTCGAATTCGCGACTCAAATTTTGCATTCGCGCCACGCAACAGCTCTTCTGCGTCCAATTTCAAGTGGCGCGACAGATTGACGCTGGTGAACAGCAAATCACCCAGCTCTTCAGCAAGGCGTGAAGTCTGCTGCCGTTGCGTTGCCATCACCTCACAGAGCTCTTCCACTTCTTGCAGTAATTTGCCCAAAACGTATTCGGGCTCTTGCCAATCCATGCCAACCCTGGCGGCGCGCTTTTGCAGTTTGTGCGCTCGCAGTAGAGCGGGCAGGTTTCTCGGCACGTCATCCAACAGCCCGTGTAGTGCATTCGCTTGCCGCTCAGCCGCTTTAATACCTTCCCAATTCTGCAATACCTCATCGGCAGTGTCGGCACTTGCGTCTGCAAACACATGTGGATGTCGACTCACTAATTTATCTGAGATGCCTTCGCACACATCATTCAGTGAGAAATACTGTTGTTCTTCTGCCATGCGCGCGTGAAACACCACTTGCAGCAGCAAGTCGCCCAGCTCCAGCTTGAGGCCATCCATATCGCCACGCCCTATCGCATCGGCTACTTCGTAGGCTTCTTCAATGGTGTGCGGGGCAATGGTTTCGAAGGTTTGCTCGATGTCCCAGGGGCAGCCGGAATCAGGATCACGAAGCTGTATTACAATTTCTCGCAATCTTTCCAATTGCTGCATGGGATACTCCCTGTCTGGGCCGGGTTATACTACTTACCTAACTATAGTCGAGTCTCTCTACAATGAAAATTAGCCTTTGCTTGCCTTACATGAAGCCGGAAATTGATCGCCAGGTGATCATTGACTGGTGTCGTGCGGCTGATGAAGGCCCGTTTGAAACCTTGTCATGTGGCGAGCGTATCAACGGCGCCAGCCTGGAGATGACGACGGTACTCGGAGCGGCAGCTGCTTTGACCGAGCGCGTTCGTATCATGCCGTCTTTGTACGTATTACCTATGCACAATGCGGTGTGGGCAGCTAAAGAAATTGCCACACTGGATGTGCTTAGCAATGGCCGAGTCAGCGTAACCGTTGGTGTTGGCGGTCGCCCGAAAGACTACCAGGCCGTTGGTGCCTCGTTTAAAAAACGTCATCAGCGAATGGATGATCAGATTGAGGTTATGAAACAGGTCTGGCGGGGCGAGCCACCAATGGAAGGCCTTGAAACCATAGGGCCGAAACCGGTCCAGGACGGCGGCCCTCCAATACTGATTGGTGCCATGGGCCCGAAAGCAATTCGCCGCGGTGCTGAATGGGCGGATGGTATTTACGCGTTCTCAATGAATGGCTCTGAGCAGGAAATGGAAAACATGTTAGCCATGGCGACCGGCGCATGGAAAGATGCCGGTAGAGGTACACCTTACAAAGCCGGCGGGTTTTGGTACAGCCTTGCCGACGACGCAGAGACCACGTTGAAAAGCTATGTTCACAAATATCTTGAAATTGCCGGTGATGATATCGCGCAAGCGGTTGCCAGCAGCATGACCCGGTTTACGCCAGATGCAGTGCGCGAAGGCCTGAAAAATATGCGGGCAGCGGGGTGTGAGGAGTGTTTTATGGTTGCAGCGAGTCATGAAGTAAGCGAGGTAGAGCGCTTGACCGAGATTCTACAGAGTCTCTAAGGTCGCATGAGCTCCGCTGACTCGCCAATTTCTGAACTCTCGCCGTTACAGTCGCTGGCCAATATCATCCATTCTCTGGACTGCCGCTCGGTATTGCTTTGCTCGCATTCCCCGCTGGAAGGCCTGGATAATTTGTGCGCCGAAATGAACTGTGACCTTAGCGTAGTTTTAGCAAGTCAGAATCATACTCCCGACATTCCCATGCAACGTTTCGACCTGGCCGTGGTGGCCGACTATCTTGAACATCATAGCCAAGTTGAGGCCACTACTTTAATTTCGCGTTTACGTAATCTGCACAGCAACCACATCGCCGTGTTTCAACAAGAAGGCGCGCAGGAAAACTGGCCGGAATCGGCCTTCTATGCCCTTGCACTCAAACATCAACATCGCTTCGAGCGCGCTGACAGCAAGCCACTTCAGCTCTACACTTACGACATAGAGTCTTACAATCATAAGCGAACCTGGAACAATGCGCGTTTTTGGGCTAATCCGGAAAACTTCGGCCGCTATTGGTGGTAGACACACTGTTTTCAAACCGAAACAAATTAATGCAAAAAACGATTTATCGCTTGGTCGCTGACATCGGCGGCACCAATATTCGACTGGCGCTGTGTGAACCTGGCAGCAATGAATTGCTTGCCGTACAGAAATTGCCTTGCGCGCAATTTAAATCCCTGCAGGCCGCCTTAACTCAATATCTATCAGATAACGCCAATGACAAAGCCGTGGTAGAAGCCTGCCTGGCGATTGCGGGTCCAGTGACCGGCGACCAGATCAGCATGACCAATCTGCCGTGGTCTTTCAGCAAGAACGAGCTTCGCCAGGAGCTTAAGCTTGAAAGGCTTGAAGTCTTGAATGACTTTGCAGCCGTAGCTGCGTCAATCCCTTATCTGCAAGCGTTTGATGTGCATCAGATTGGTGGCGGCACAGCGGATAAACGCGCGCCCATTCTCGCTATTGGCGCAGGTACCGGACTGGGCATGGCCAGTGTTGTTGCCAATGGCGATGTTTATAAAACGTTTCCAGCAGAAGGTGGCCACGCTTGCATAGCGGCCGAAACCGCGATCGAGCGGCAGATTGTCGATTTCCATGCGGCGAGATCGCCGCAGCAATTAACACCGTGTCGGGAGTTTTTCTTATCCGGGCGCGGATTACTGGCCATCTACGAAAGCCTTGGTGGCCGAGAGCAGATTAGCCCCGCAGAAATCAGTCAACGTGCTTGCGATAATTCCGACTCACTTTGCGTTCAAACACTATCAGTCTTCTGCGCCTGGTTAGGCAGCACCTGTGGAGATCAAGCCGTCAGCGCAGGCAGTCTTGGCGGCGTGTACATTGCCGGCGGAATGGTGAAACAATTTCTACCGTTTCTGGAGCAAAGCGATTTCAGACAACGCTTCGAAAACAAGGGCGCTATGCGCGGCTATCTTCAACAGATTCCAAGCTTTGTTGTAACCAGGGAACATGTTGCCTTACTCGGTAACGCCAAAGCTACTCTATCTCCCGCCTGAACGGCGGCAAGGCGTCCAGCAAGTCTCGTCCGTAACGTTTCTCAAGCACTCTACGATCTAACAGAGATACCGTGCCGCTATCCGCTTCATTTCGCAGCAATCGACCGCAGGCCTGCACTAAACGCAGCGCGGCTTCGGGCACGCTGATTTCCATGAATGCATTGCGACCTTGTTGCTCTACCCATTCAGTCAATGCCGAGGCAACCGGGTCGTCCGGGACCGCAAACGGCAATTTAGCAATCACCACGTGGCGACAATAATCACCTGGTAGATCCACGCCTTCGGCAAAACTCGCCAGACCGAAGATATAGCTGCGCTGGCCAGCATCCACCCTGCGCATATGCTCATCCAGCAAGCCCTGCTTACTGCGCTGGTCTTGCAATAACACTGAGCTGAGCAACGCAGCATCCAGCTCGTCATACACTTCCTGCATTTGCTTTCGAGACATAAACAACACCAGCACACCCGCCGTTTCATCCAGGCGTTCTATGTAACTACGTAATTGCTCTGTGTGATGTTCAACATCGCTGGGAATGCAGGCTTCACGCGGAATTCGCAACACCGCGCGCGAAGCGTAATCAAAAGGACTGGGCACGACTTGAAAACTAGCCTGCGACGGAATTCCCGAGTGCATTTGCAATCGATCAAAGCGGCCAAGGGCGGTCAGGGTTGCTGATGTCAATACAGCCCCCCCGCAGCGCGACCACAACATGTCTTGCAGATATTCTGACGCTAACAATGGTGCACTGTGAAGCCCGAAATCAACACCCGAATCAAGTTCAAAGCGGCTGATCCAGAATGCCCTGGGAATGGCTTTTTGCTCGTTGGCGTTGGCGTAGTACGCAAACAGTCCGGCCGCAGATTCGGCGCGGTTTAAACCCGCGCCAACAATAGGCAGCCATTGTTCTATTTCTTCACGACCTGGTTCAGCTTCCATGACCGACTGCATTTCTTTATTAATCGCCGACATATGATGCGCAATTTGCTCGCTGTGTTCGCGGCATTCCACGGCTACTGCAACTAACTCGTCGGGCACCTGTTGCAGATCAAAGCGTGCGTGTTGGGAACGCTTCCAGCGCTCGTCCTGCTGATTTAAATCGTCGTAATAGATTTGCAGGCTATCCGGTAAAGTTTGTAACTGCAGTAGTAACAAATCACTTAGATGGAGCAACTGTTGCAGACTGCTGTTAACCCGGCGAGCTTCCGGCCATTGTTTTTGCAATGCATCGATCAGTTTGCCCAGTTGCTGTAGCCAGCGAACCGTTGCATTAAAGCGCAAGGCGGATGAAAAGTGTTGCACTGCCTTATCCGCCAGATGATGAGCTTCGTCAAACACGTACAGGCAGTCTTCGGGTTCGGGCAGAATGGCACCGCCACCCAGGGCCAGATCCGCCAGCACCAAATCATGATTGGTTACTATGCAATCCACTTCCTGTAGCCCATCACGGGCTTTGAAGAAGCTGCAATCGCTAACCCAGGTGCAGCGCCGGTTATGACATTGTGAGCGATCAGAGGTGAGCAGCCGCCAGTCTTTGTCTTCTAACGCGTCTGGCCATTCATCACGATCACCACTCCAGTCACCGCGCAGTACCGCCTCAGACATTTGCTGGTATAGCTCGACCGCGGGCGCTTGAGCGGTGTCAAACAACTCGTCCGGATACAGAGCGGTGATACTGCTCTGCTCTTGTGTGCTGCGCAATATACTGTCGAGCTTGGACAAGCACAAATAGCGCCCACGGCCTTTGGCCAGTGTAAAGCGCATAGGGATTTCAGCGCTGGCGACCAGATCAGGCAAGTCTTTATTAATCAGCTGCTCTTGTAAGGCAACCGTGGCCGTAGAGATCACCAGGGTTTTGTTTTTCTCGCGCGCAATCGGTGCAGCCGCCAGGGTATAGGCTACCGTTTTGCCAATACCTGTGCCAGCTTCAACAACACCAAAGCGGTGCTCAGCGATCGCTGTATCAGCTGCGGCCAGTGCATTGGCAACAGTGGCGATCATCAGGCGTTGGCCGTAGCGTGGCTTGAATTCATGTGCGGCCAGCCAGCGCGAATAGCTGGCCTGAATTTCATTTTTCAGTTCTTTGCTGAGTGCCGCTGCACCGCTGGAACGGCGTGCACCATCAGACACCCTGAAATTTCTCCAGAGCAAGGCGATTGTGTACTGGTTGCGCGTACATTTGCAGGATCAGATCGCGCTTGTCAGGCGATGAGGGTGCTATACGTTGCATGAACACATCGCGCTTGCCTGCAAGCCACTGTGGGTCCCAGGATTTGCCGTAGACCTGCTCCTGAAGCCAATCAGGTGCTGTGTTACCGAGCTGTTCAAACGCAAGCAGGTTACTGGGCTGCAATTGATAATGCCGATGCAATAAGGAATCAATTTCTCTGGCTACCTGCTCGGCTGATTCAGCCAGGCCGCTAAGCGGAGGGCAAAATGCCAGATGAACTCTGCCTTTTTCACCACTAACACCTAGCCCAATGCTGGACACATCTTCATGCTCGGATTTGGCGTAGGTGATACCACTTTTTATGGCCAGCAACTCTTCGGCCTTCATGACATCACAGGGATCAAACTCGTACGAGATGCTTACTGGTATTACGCACAAGGTTGCCAGATGCTCGGCCAAACTACGCCCCTCTCTTTTGCCGCTCATGTGCAGCATTTTCAATATCGCTGGCTCTGTTCGGTCATCACAATCTTTGGCTCTACCTTCTCTCTGTGCCAGCCACACACTAGTCTCTTCATCCACTATTGAATGTTCTATGAATTGCGATAATTGTTGGTAGGTTTTTAGCAGCTGGCGATTGCCGCTTGCCGAACGGTTAACAATGAAACATTTGTTCAGTCTTAACAGGTCTGCAACAAAGGGTTTGCTCAATAGATTATCGCCAATTGCTATACGGCAAGTATTCAAGCCACAGCGATGTAAGGACAAACTCATAAATGCGGGATCCAGCGCGATATCTCTGTGGTTACCAATGAACAGGCACGCTCTATCTCGTGGTACATGTTGCAAACCTGATACGGTGAAACCGGTCGTAGTGGTGTCAACGGCATGGACCAGGTACTTCTCCATGACGGCTTGCAAATCGCTGATTGAGCTAACCTTACGTGCCTGCCAACGCAGATAAAGTCCCAACAAGGGCTGGAGCACGCCTGCCAAAGGTTGAGACCAGCCCGGCATCAGTAAGCTGCGCACCGCGCTCAACAGTTCGGGGTCACGAATAGTACGCCGCAAAACATCGCGCGCTTCGTCATCGCGATAGGGGCGAATCTCATCAAACATAGAATGGGCTGCAGCCTGCGGCAGGGCGCTCATGGTGGCTGCACGGCGTGTCGCTGTCAAACCCTGTAAGCAGAATTATGATCGGCAATGTTTACAGTCCTTTACATTCACTAGCGCGCTTGAATTGCATTTCCAGACTAACATAAATACAAGTATTATCAGTTACTTATAGAGAAGTGAGCTATGTTTCGTGGTGATTCAACCACCCAACTTGGCGGTGTAGGGGTTTCGGTCTATTGCAATTGTAAAATAAGCAAATAGAGTATGACAGCATCATAGTGATGTAAGGGCGAATACCTGCGCCCCCGCTTGAAGAGTAGAAAGTTGGAGAACAAGAGAATGCGGATATGTGTACTGGAAGACGATCTGGCCCAAGCTGAGCTGGTGGTTAGTTGGCTGCAGGATGCCGGTTATACCGTGGACCATAAACCCAACTCGAGAGAGTTTTTGCAGCAAATGAAAGAGAACAGCTATGATCTTGCTGTGCTGGACTGGGAAGTGCCTGGCATGTCAGGTGTAGATGTTCTGGAGCACCTGCGCAATGCCTTGGAGTGGGATGGCATGGTACTGTTCACCACCCAAAGAGACAGCGAGTCTGATGTTGCACGCGCTCTGCACGCGGGCGCAGACGATTACCTGGTAAAGCCCTTGCGCAAGGAAGAAATGCTGGCCCGCTTGATTGCTCTGGCCAGACGAAGCGGTGCACAGCCAATGGCTGATGTTATTGATATTGGTCCTATCAGCCTGAACCGTAAAACTCAGGAGATTTCGGTGGCGGGTGAAGCCGTGAAGCTAACAGCGAAAGATTTCCAATTGGCCAGATACATGATCGAGCATTCCGGCAAACTGGTGTCCAGAGACCAGTTGTTGAAAAGCATATGGGGCATTAACGAAACCGTTAATACTCGCACAGTAGACGTGCACATGAGCCGCATACGGCGTAAATTGGGTATAACGCCAGAAATCGGTTACCGAATCAAGACCATCTACCAATACGGTTATCGTCTTGAGAAGGTTGAAACCGAACAGGCGGAAGCCGAAACTGAATAATGGAACACCTATGCCCAGCGCCGGATTAATGCAAAACATACCTGCTATGCTCTACAGCGCGCGAAGCCTTGTACTCACTGCCATAGTTTTATTACTGCTGCCTGCACCGAGTGTTGCCGAGGATTGGCTGCACACTGTTCGTCCAGGCGACTCTTTCTGGACAATTTGCGCTGAATTAGTCGATGAGCCGCTGTGCTGGCAAAAACTGCCAGGACACAATCCGCAGGTGAATGACCCTCGCCAAATACCTCCTGGCTCGCAAGTAAAGATTCCAGTGGAATGGTTAAAAGCGCCCCCAGTACCCGCAGCGGTTGAATTTGTTCGCGGTGAAGCTTTCCTGGAACGGCGCAGCGGCCAGAGCAAGCGCGTGCAACCTGGTACTCAACTGCGCGAAGGCGAGAATTATTTAAGCACACGCAACTCAGAGATGAACCGCATACCACTAACGGCAGGCGAACAGCTGTACATGGGCGATCGCATCATTACCAGCGATGGCAGTGTGTTGCTGCGCTTTGCTGATGACTCCTCGTTTCTGGTACGCGCGAATAGTGAATTGGTTTTGGAACGCCTGTCTGCCCACGGGCAAACTGGCATGATAGATACACATATGCGGCTGAATCGTGGTTCAGGGCGCGCCAAAGTAAACTCGCGCGACGGCAAAAGCCGCTACCGTATAAGCACCCCAGCCGCCATCGCGGCAGCGCGCGGCACTGAGTTCAGTATTTCTGCCGATGGCGTTATTGATGGCGCTGGCGGCGTGATGCGCAATGAAGTACTGGAAGGCATTGTTGAGGTGAGCGCAGCAGGTGCTTCACAATCAGTAGGCGCAGGCTTCGGCACAGTGGCGGAACAGGGAAAAGCGCCACTGCCTCCTGTTAAGCTGCTTGGGGCTCCGGAATTAGACATTGACGAAAATATTGATTTACCGTTTACCTTGCACTGGACGGCGGTTGAGGATGCGCAGAAATACCTTGTAGATGTTTACTCCGGACACTCTACAGAGCAGCTGTTGCGTTCTGCCGATACCAACAAGCAGCAACTGCATTTTTCTGACTTGCCCGCTGGTGCTTATACTTTTGTGGTTCGTGCTGTCGATACCATTGGATTGAAGGGTTTGCCCGCCCAGAAAAGCGTACAGGCTTCTGTAACGCTGGCCACGCCCAATTTGTTGGCGGAAAACATTCTTGTGCAGGGCTCTGAAGTCAGCATTAGCTGGCCGGTGGTGGAAAACGCAGAATCCTATAATGTGCAAGTAAGCCGCAACCAGGATTTTACCGACATTGTTGAAGAGAAAAGTACTGATTCAAATTCATTAATGCTGAGCTTGCCCGAAGGCCAGCAGTACTTTGTTCGCACTCAGGCTGTGTACCCGGCGTACGGTGCTGGAGAGTTTAGTGCCATACACAGCTTTAGCAGCAAGGTTCGAGACCTCTGGCTCATCATTTTACAGAGTCTTGGTATACTGGCGGTTGTGCTGATCTAGCTCCGCCAAGCCCGGCTTGTATCGGCTCACTCAGCGCCGCTTGTAAAACTCATTCCATAAGAGTCATGCCGATACGCCTGCCCAGTTTTGAAGCCATATTGCTCAGCACGCTGTTGGCCTTGCTGGCAGCAATTGCCAGCTGGTTTTCAGCACCACTTGCCTTAAATAATGTCGCACACGACGCATTTCAGCGCGCCGCACTGGGCGAAGCACCGGACGATGTGTTGATCGTTGGTATCGACGAGGCAAGCCTGCAAGGCATTGGTAAATGGCCCTGGCGTCGAGATATTCACGCGCAACTGATTAACCGGCTTGATGAGGCCGGCGTGAAAGCCATCGCCTACGATATCGTCTTTTCAGAACGCGATACACCCAACCCACAATACGACGAGCAACTGGTGTCTGCGGTGCGCAAATTTGGCCGCCTGGTGTCACCCGTGTTTGTTGGCGAACACAGACCGGACGGCCAATTGCTGGAAGTCATTCCCTTCGATACCTTGGCAGAAGTTGCCGAACTGGGGCATGCGCACATTGAAATAGACCAAGACGGTGTACTGCGCTCCACTCACATGAAGGAAGGCCTTGGCAGCGCGTACTGGGAACATATGACAGTGGTACTGCACCGTCTTGCATACGGTGAGGTGCCATCGCCACTGCCCGGGGCGCGCTCAACAATACAAGAAAGCCCGCTTGAAGATGACAGCAGTAAGTTAATTGTTCGCGACTATCGAAATCAAATCCGGTTTGCGGCGCCACCGGGTGGATTTCGAATGCTGAGCTTTATTGATGTGCTCGATGGTCGCTATCCGTCAGGACAGTTGCAAGACAAAATCGTTTTTGTTGGCACTATGGCGGCTGGTTTAAGCGATACCCTGGCCACACCGGTGTCGGACGACAACCGGCATATGCAAGGCGTTGAGCTGAATGCCAATATTTTCGACGCCCTGCGTAATGATCGCCTGATTACCCCGCTCACGGCCAGCCAACGTGCTGCAGTGACGTTCGTACTGTCACTACTGGCACTGTTCATGATCACCAGTGCGGCGCCAGGGTTTTCGCTGCTCACTACGGTGGTGTTTGCGGGTGCTACATTGGCAATCAGTTTGCTGGCATTGAGCAGCTACACTATCTGGTGGCCGCCTATGGCCAGCTTTCTGGCAATCACCTTGGGTTATCCGCTGTGGTCCTGGTATCGCCTGGACCGTTCAATGCGCTATCTGCGCGAGGAACTATTGTCTCTCAACCAGGAAGGCAGCTTGCTGGACCATGAATTACTGGAGGCCACACTCAAGCCCTGGGAAAGTGACGATAAAGAAGTGCCCAAGCGCAACATAGATGTAGTGGCCTTCCACATTGACCAAATACGCCGCAGCCAAACCAGCCGCCGACAATTGCGGCATTTTATATTTAGCTGCCTGGCCAACTTAAGCGATGGTGTAGTGGCAACCACCAAAGGCGGCAAAGTCATTTTGATTAACGATCAGGCGCGGCGACTGTTACACCTGGAAACTGATTCCGCGCATGAGCAGCACTTTGTTGCGCTACTGGAAAACAATATCAAAGTTGCTAACACCGTGGATGCTGATGAACAACCGTTTGCCAACCTGGAAAAAGCGGTGAGCAGTGTGCTTGTGCACGGCGAAGAAACCGAGTTCGAATATATAAGCCGATTTGGCAACGATGTGTTACTGCAGGGAAACGAATTTACGCTGGCCGACGAACACGATCGCATCGTGGTGTTTACCATGACTGACATCACCCGCTTACGGGAAATGGAACGGACTCGAGCAGAAACACTCAACTTTGTGTCGCACGATTTACGCTCGCCGCTGGTGTCGATACTGGCCTTGATAGATCGTAGCGGGCGGGCCGTAAACGAAGAGCTACAGAGCATTAGAAGTTATGCGCAACGCGCCTTGAGTTACACAGAGAGCTTCCTGCAGCTTGCCCGCGCCGAAGCAGACAATATTGCACTCTATGAATGTGACCTGCACTCTGTGGCGGACAATGCGGCTGAGTATGTGTATGCATTAGCCATGCGCAAAAAAATCCGAATCACCTCCCAGCATTGCGACCAGGATGTATGGATTTGGGGTAATGGCGATTTGCTGGAACGCATGATTATTAATTTGCTGGACAATGCCATCAAATATTCTGCTGAAGGTACGACCGTAGAACTCTCCATTGAAACTGAGTTAAGCGGTACAGAGTCCTACGCCGTGCTATCTGTCAGTGACGAGGGTATTGGCATTCCGGAAAAAGACATACCCCACTTGTTCGAGCAGTTCCACCGCGGCAGCTCTGATGAGTCAAGAAGACGAACAGGTGCCGGTCTTGGTTTGCGGTTTATCTCGGTAACCGTGCAACGACACAATGGCCGTATTTCGGTAGACAGCACACAGGGCCAGGGCTCGGTATTTACCGTGCGCCTGCCCCTGCTTGAGCTTGAGGACCCGGAACTGAACTAAAATCCGTATGCCAGAGTGATTGCTGTTTCAGTGTCGGTTTTGTCCAAACCGGGAGCTACATCAGTATTGTTCTTGATCGCATAAGATACTCGTAGCGCAATAGAACTAACCACGTTGGTTTCCACCGCAACCAAAAAGCGACTCACGGTATTACTGCTACCGGTTTCAACATTAAGCTCCTGAATAAGTTTGGCGTTGTCACTGAACTGCCAGCTGAAGCTTTCTGAGAAGCGACCGATCATTTCATTTTCCTTTGGGCCTACACCGATTTTGATGGGTAAACCTGTGTTCGCGTCTACAACATTCGCGCCCGTTGCGTCGGTTTGATATACGAACGGCTCGCTAACCCGATAACCCGGTCCAGCTTCCAATTTAAGGTTCATCTTATCGGTGTCGATTACCTGGTAGCCATAACCTATTGCGGCACTGGCCTGGTAGTCAAAGCTACTGAAGCGATCGTCGTCATAGGACGCTATAGCAAACAGATAACTTTTATCCGATAAATCGCGGTTGGTCTGAAACGAAATGAAGTATTTTTCAGCCGTTGTACGCACAGAATCAGCTGTCCATAAGGCGGTTGTATTCAAATTGTGGTTCCAGGCGCCAATGCTACGAGTAACGTCAAAAACTGCATTGCCACTTTCAGTTTCTGTATTACCCCCGGTCATCACCAAACCTGCACCAATGCTGCCGGTCCAGCCGTCTGCGGCCGGGTCAACGGCTTCTTCGGCAAGTGTAGCGGCAGACAGGCTCAGTCCGAGTGTAGTTGCTGCGGCAAAAGAAAAAATAGATCGCATGATAATCTCCTCTGTGTGACATGCTGGTCTTCGATTTAAGTGGCGCAGTCTAACAGCGACGCCAGACCACCTTGATAAACATCTGTTAAATCCGCTAAGCAGATATGAAAAAGGCAGAGTGTTAGCTCTGCCTTTTTCGCTTTTCGACGCGTTGTTAGGCGCGCCGCACGGTCTTATTCAACGCGCTTTTCTTCGCGAGCTGACACAACGGCCACCACACGTCGATTACGCTGACGACCTTCTTCTGTGCTGTTATCGGCACGTGGGCGAGCTTCGCCAACACCAACCGATGTCACTCTGTCGGAGCTTATTCCGGCTTCAACCAACTGACTGGCAATGGTTGCTGCTCTACGCTCAGACAATTGCTGGTTGTACGCGGCTGACCCTGTGTTGTCGGTATGACCTTCAACAACCACTTTCGTTAGCGGGTGCTCAGTCATGAAACGCACAACGCGTTGCACTTCAGGACCATGGCTCGGGCGTGAAGCCGCGGAGTTAACGTCAAACTCTACATCGAGTTCTACCTGAACATCTTCGGTAATCACAATGTAACAGCCTTTCTCATCAACTTTGGCGCCAGCCGCTGTATCGGGACATTCGTCCATATGATTCGGTACGCCGTCGCCGTCGTCATCTTTGGCGCAGCCGTCTGCGTTCACCTCTACACCCGCTGGAGTGTTAGGGCATTTGTCCATATGGTCGGCAACACCGTCGTTGTCGGAATCCAATGGGCAGCCTTTTTCATCTACCTGCACGCCGGCTGGAGTGCCTGGGCACTGGTCCAATTTATCAGACACACCATCACCGTCTGCATCTTTAACAGTGCGGCTGGTCTGCGCAAACATGTAGCTGATGCCCATGTTCAGTGCAACGTCGGTTATTTCTTCATCGAGGCTGGTAACGCCACGCACGTCACCACGTAATGCCATACGTTCTGAGAACGCGTATTTCAAACCTACTCCGTAGTTGGCGAAGGATTCTTCAATATCGTCAGCCGTAGCAACACCGCCAAAGCTCAAAATACCTTCAGGCTTGAAGCTCGCATGACCACCACCCAACACGAAGTAACCTTGCAAGGCGTCTTCCGGGTTCACTGTGTACAGTGCGTCCAGACGGTATTGTTCGAGATCAACCTCGGTGGTTCCGCCATCTACTTCGCTTGCAACCCGTGAGCCAACCAGCTCAGTGGTCCAATGGTTATTGAACTGATAGCCCAAACCCAGCGACGGGAACACATCCCCTTCCAGGCCACGCTCGTCGGCCATGTCGTAGTAGCCGATTCCCGGAACTAGGGTCCAACCACTTACGTCATCAGCACTTAGCTGCGGTGCCAGTGCAACCGCCATGGCTACCAAGCCATGTTTAATATTCCTGATCTTCATCTTGTTAACCTCTGTTTGTTCTTAACCCTGTGTGCTGCGCTTTTTATTGTTCCACGCTAGAAACCTTTTCCAACGCGGGCCGCCTCGCGTGCGCCATCGACTGCCAAACCTTACCGGCGAATAATAGCTGATGACGGAACCGTGCATTGTAAAAGAATGTAAGCAAACGAGCGCACCAAAATTCCCATCATGCGCACTGGCATTTCCGTAAAAATCGACTACTTTGGCGATTAAATCGCCAAATTGATGACATGTTCTTCACTGGACGAAATTTTGACCCGAATCTAAGCTGGGCGCTCTCCTGTAAACCCTTTCACTAATTACTCGCGATTAAAGGTCTTTTCATGTCTATTTACGAAACGCTGGAAGTCAACGACGACGCCAGACGAGTGTTGCAACTAAGAAGCCCGGTGACTCTGGAGGTGACTGGTGAGCTATTGTGCGCCAATACCGAAGATGTTCAGCAGGCCGTTGCCAAGGCCCGTGCGGCGCAAACTGCCTGGTCGGCGCTTAGCTTTTCCGAGCGGGCTGCGTATATGCACAAGGCACAGGAAATCGTTTTGAGAAGGCAAGACGATATTATTGACCGCGTGGTTAGCGAGACCGGAAAAGCGAGAACCGACGCGTTCAGTATGGAGGTATTTTCCTGCCTGGATTCCATTTGCTACTACGCAAAGAACGCTGGAAAATTCCTGAAGCCGGAAAAAGTGAAACCCCACGGAGTGATGGGGTTTATGAAAAAGGTACAGATTGCCTACAAGCCCTTAGGCGTTGTTGGAATCATTACACCCTGGAACGGGCCGTTTGTATTGGCAGTAAACCCAAGTGTACAAGCATTGATGGCGGGAAATGCAGTTGTTGTAAAAGGTTCTGAGGTCACACCATATTCAACCAAACTTGCCGAAGAAATATTCACAGAGGCAGGCTTGCCGGACGGTGTATTCCAGGTATTGCTAGGCGATGGCCAGACTGGCGCCGACTTGTGCGAGTCAGGCGTCGATAAGATTTCCTTCACCGGCAGTGTGAATACCGGGCGCAAAGTAGCTGAGTCATGCGGCAGGCAATTGATTCCGTGTACGCTGGAACTGGGTGGTAAAGACGCAATGATTGTTTGCGCTGACGCTGACCTTAACCGGGCCGCACAGGGTGCTGTGGTTGGTTCATGCATGAACACTGGCCACTATTGCTGCGGGACTGAACGCATCTACGTGGTTGAAGAAGTCTACGACGAGTTTGTTGAGAAATGCGTAGCGCAGACTCGCGAACTGCAGCAGGGCTCAGAGTTGGGCTTTGACGAAGACGTAGGCGCGGTATTCTGGGATAGACAGATGAGCATTATGGAAAACCACGTGGATGACGCTCGCGCTAAAGGTGCGAATATTCTGGTGGGTGGGGAACGCAATAGCGAGCTAAGCGGTTTGTATTACAAGCCCACGGTGATCACCGATGTGACTCACGATATGGCCATTATGCAGTCAGAAACCTTTGGGCCCATTCTGTGCATTCAAAAAGTTCGCAATGAAGAAGAAGCGATCAAATTGGCCAACGATTCAGATTACGGCCTAAGCGGTAACGTGTGGACGCAAGACAAAGCCAAGGCCATGAAGCTAGCATTACAAATGGATACCGGCTCCGTTTGCATCAATGATCACGCGATTACTTACGGCATTCCGGCGGCACCATTTGGTGGCGTTAAAACAAGTGGTGTTGGCCGCGTAAATGGCAAGCTTGGTCTTAGGGGCTATACCAAGACTGTGCCTATTATTATTGAGAAGCGCGGTGGTGATCTGGCCAGCGCCTACCCCTACTCCGCTAAGAAAGCAGAGGGCATGCAAAAATTCGCCAAATTCCTTTGGGGCACACCGGTGGGCAGGTGGCTCAGCTAGACGAGCAACTTTGAGCGAAAGGTTTGCAGGTCTTCACTGGAAAGATGGTAGACATTTTCGAGATAACTTTCGGTACTGTCGAAGTGCTCATCGATGGCGCGAAATGCTTCGCCGATGTATTCAGCGCGAACTTCCAGCATAGGTCGGATAATCTGAGGGTCAACGTCGGCAAAGCCGTACTGGGCGTATTTTTCAGTGAGACGTTTGCTTTCTGAATCTGGCTTAAAGTACTTTCCGGTCAGTAAATAGTCCTCAATGATGGTTTCACGGTCTACGTTCAGACAGCTAAGAATGAGTGCCGCGCCAAACCCGGTGCGGTCTTTGCCTGCAGAGCAGTGAAACAGCAGCCCGGCGTTATCTTCCAGGGCAGCTATCTCATCCAGCATCGCTTTGAAGGAATCCTGGTGCTCAAGAGCAAACGCGCGATTAATATCAACCATAAAGTTAGCCATATCAATCGGCTGATCGGTGGTCGCTATTGTTTCATTTTCTGCCAGCTGCTCGAAAAAACTGCCTCTGCTGCCAGGGTCAATTGGAATATGGGCAATGCGAGGCGGGTTGGTTGCTGGCAGGCGAGTTGGGTCTCGCTCCACTTCTTCGTGACGACGAAAATCGCAAATCGTCGCTATATTCAATGCGTGCAGTGTTTCAAGGTCAGAATTGCTTAACGCAGACAGCACACCGGAACGAAACAGTTTGCCAAAACGCACGGTTCTACCACAGCGCGTGGGATAACCGCCAAGGTCGCGAAAATTCGGCGTACCTTGCAGGGGTATATGTCGTTCTTTCAATGTTGTATTCCCTACCTCAAGTTACGGGGTTAGCTGTTGCAGTTTGTAGCCGCGTGAGCGCAGCAGATTAACCACGCCATTGGCGCCACCGAGATGCCCGGCGCCTACGATAACAAAGTAATCGCCACCCTCGTCCATCCAGCGCGCAATTTTTTGGCTCATTGCTTCGTTGCGTTCATCAAACAGTGCCGCCAAAAATGGCTGCAACTCCGGATATTCCTGAAGCGGCTCCATCATATAGTCGTACAGCTCATCAACATCACCTTGCATCCAATCTACAACGAGATCATTTAGCTGCTGCTGAACTACACGCGCTTGCAGCGCCTCAAGTGTATAACGCAGACTTGACTCCTGGATTGACGGCGCTGTATCGCTCAACAATGTCAACTGCTGCTCAAGAGTTTCCAACTGCAAAATCGTCTTCCCTTGCGCCCTGGCTCTCTGGTCAAAATAGCTGTCTATACCGGATTCCGGATCGAATCCATACAGTAACATTTCCTGATTAATAAGCGTTTGCTCAAACAGCCAGGGCTTCAATGACTGATAGCTATCCAGCGTCAGACCTCGACTTTGCAGCACCAATCGAGCACTCGCCAGCGTCTCTGCTGACAGGGTGTTAGCTAAGGTAGAGCCGTCAGAATAAATTCCGCGCTTGCGAAATTCCCGCTGCAATTTCTCCGGAGGTATTGCATTGATATTAACCTCCAATACCAAATTATCGGAGGCAGCAAAAGCAGCGAGAATTTTGGGGTTTAATGGGTAGGCATTTTTTTTCATCAAATGCACTGAACCATACAGATAAACACTGCCCTTATCAGATACATGATGAAACAAGCTGAGCTTCGGCGAGCTTGTTTCGTGCGCGGCGCGACGGCGCAGTGTTGATGCCGTGGCAATTTTCTCACCGTCCACCCAGACTGGTTCACAGTTACGTCCTAACTGTGCCTGCAGTCTTTCGTTTTCGCATGCCTGCATTGCCGCGGTAAATGCTGTTAAGGTGCTACGCGTGCTAATTTCTTCCTGCTCAATAATCGGCGTAGCGTTTGCATCGGGCGTATTTGCTCCAAGTTGTACCTTGACTCGATAAATTTTGTTGCCAGAAATTTGTTCCGCGTGACTCATCACTGGCCACAACAGTGCGCTCAGGAAACATACGCTGGCTACTGCAAAAACTCTATTCACGTGAAAGACCTGCAATCTGGTCTGTGATCAGGCGAATTCTAGCCAGCACTTGAGAAGCGTCTTCGCAATCCAGCAGCCTGAATTTTTCTTCATTGGCAATGGGTAACAGCTGTGCCAGTGCATAGGCCACACTATTGGTGGAGGTGTAGTTGAAACTCATGCCCAATTGCTCTACCGAAGGGTGGCGTGCCAGTTGCTTTAGCAGCCCTGCAAGCTCAGCGTAGGAAGTGGGTAATGTTAAATCGTCACAATCTGGCAGGTACTCAACGTCGCCTATGAGAAGCTGATCCTCCTGTGGCTCGCTGGAGAGAACCCGGAATCGTTTGCTGCCTTGTGCCGTTATACCAATACGCCCATATTCAAGACCATGCCAATCGACAATATGAGCCAGCACGCCAATGGAAAACGTGGTGGGTGCCAGCGTGCCGGGGGTGACAACCTCACTACCGCTCTTTATTCCCACCACACCAAAACCACTGTCGTCTCTAAGACAACGCTTCACCATATCCATGTAACGTGGCTCAAATATTTGCAGCGATATTCTGCCGCCAGGAAACAACATTGCGCCCAATGGGAAAAGCGGCAACGCTTGGGTCATTCGCGCCCCAGAGGTTTTAGCGCCACCAGCAGCTGCGGTAATAGCAGCAACGCACCGAGTAACGCCGCCAGCATTGCCACACCGGTGAGCAAACCAAAATATATGCTGGGTTTGAAATTTGACAAGGCCAGGATGGCGAAACCAAAAATAATGGTACAGGAGGTGTAATACATGGCTTTGCCTATACTGCCGTGACAACGGTACATCGTTGCCAGGTAATTCTGGTCAAAAGTAAACTCTCGCTTAAAGCGATGAATATAATGAATCGTATTGTCCACGCCTATTCCAATGCTAATGGCAGCGATGGTTATTGTCATCATGTCCAATGGAATTCCAACCAGACCCATGCCCCCCAACACAATCGATGCTGCCAGAATATTCGGAATAATTCCTATCACTGCCAGCGACAATGAACGGAAAAGTACGATAAACATCAGCATAATCGCAACGAACACGGCAGCTATCGTTAGAATCTGCGAGCGGTACAAGCTTTGCAGCATATTGTTGTACAACACCAGCATGCCTGTAATCTCATACTCGTCTTTGCTAAAACCCAAATCGTTTTCAAGATACGCAGCCACACGCTGCAGATATTCATTGCGGCGTAGTTCTTTTGAGGTTTCTTTCACGCGTACTGTGATGCGCGTTTCGTTCAAATCATCGATAAGATGCGGTCGAATCATGATGTCCTGAATGCTGTCGGGAAGCGACTGCTGTGCCAGCACCAGCTGAATGTCATCGATGTCTTTACCAACCAGTATCTGCATAAGCTTATACAAGGTGGCCAATGACATTACTTTTCCAGTCTCTGGTTGCGCTTCCAGCCAATCGTGCAATTGTTCAACCCGGCTCATTCCCGCGCGGTTAAACCATGCGGATGGCCCCTGGTTTACCTCAGCCTCGCTGTTACTGAAGTCGTCACCAAAGTCGTCGCCAAAATCATCTGAGAAACCGGCGTCTTCTTCGTCTGCGAAATCATCTGAAAAATCGGCGTCGGCAAATTCATCATCCTCAGAAAAATTATCAGAGAATTCGTCTGTTTCGTCTTCGGCTCCAACATCAAGATCCGGTGCCGTTAGTAAAATCTCCATTGGAATAGTGCCGCCAAGCTTGGCGTCTACCAGCTCCATTCCCTGATATATTTCTGTCGACTCGTCAAAGAAATCGATAAAACGGTTTTCAACTTCAAGTCTTGAAATACCAATACCCGCCAGTATCGCAAGCGCTGTTGCTACAACAAGAACCAAAGACCCAAAGCGTTCGGTAGCGGCGGCGAAGCGAATCGTGAATGCGCCCGTGGTACCCGATGGTATCGGGTCTTGTCGCGGCAGTAGCATCAATATGCAGGGTAAAATCAGAAACGACAGCGTCAGCGCCACGCCAATACCTATGGTCATCATCCAGCCGAAATCTATCACGGGACGAATGCCGCTAACCACCAAAGAGACAAACGCGACCACTGTGGTCATTGCTGTGTACAGGCAAGGCGTAAACATGAAATGTACGGTTTCCCTAACCAATTGGTGCTGACTTTTAAATTCGCCAGCCCCGTGTAATTCTCGATAGCGCACAATCAAATGCACGTTTATCGATAGCGTGACGATTAGCAGCAAAGCGACAAAGTTGCTGGACACCACGGTCATGCGCCAATCCAGAAAGGCCAGGAATCCCATCATCAGCGTGACGGTGGAAATGCACACCAGAACAGGCAATGACACCCAGCGTAAACGGCGGAAAATAATCGACAGAATACAAATCATGAAAATGACGATTCCGGTGCCAAAAACCAACAAATCGCTTTTCACAAAACTGATCATATCGGCGGCTATCATGGGAACGCCGCCGAGATGAATTTGTTTGGCTACCCCGCGCGCGCGGAACTCATCCAGCAGCACGCGCACTTCATCAATAAACTCGCTTTGCTGTTGATTAAACTCTGCCTGGTAATCTCTGAACTCCTGAAAAACACGCTCAAATTCGCCGCGTTGTTCTGCACTGGCGCTACCATCTCGAATCAACTGCTGCAGCTGCTCACGCTGCTCAAGAAGTTCAACATAGCGATTGTCGCGTTTTAAATTGACCTGTATCGCTGTGGTGCTGGCGTCTCGACTGACCAAAAGATCTCTATACACCGGGCTGCTTCTAAACTCTTCTCTAACCAGCTCGCGATCCACGTCATCGCGCAACGTATTCAAGGTCTCAGACAATTCCGATAATTTTATTTTGGGACTTTGTAGCAAAGGTACATCCAGCATGGATGTCACGGACGACACTCGATCAAACGCTAACAAACGCTCACGCAGCGCACTGATTTCAAGCAACACATCATCAGCGTATAAGTCATCACGCGGCTCAATCGTAATAATGAGAAAGTCTTCCGATGAGTAACGCTTGCCTACTTCGCGAAAAATACGCAGTGACTCATCACCCTCCAGCACCAGGGAATCTGACGAAGCGTCCAGCTTGAAACTTGGGATGTAGGTGGCCAGCATGGCGATCACCACGGCCAGCACGACAAGCACAGTTTTAGGGTGCTTCAGAATGGTTCGGTCATACAATGACAACAATCGTTCAGACATTTGCAAGCCTTATTGTTTCCACGAGTTTGGCATGAATGCCTTCAAATCCACCATTGCTCATTATCACAATCTCATCGTTTGACTGCAGCTGCTCAGCAATCAACTCAACAATATCGGCTGTGCTGGCAATCAGGTCAACTCGATTTTCCACACCTTGCTGCAGGAATTCCGGGTTCCAATCCAGCCCCGCAGGCGTAAACCAAATCACCCAATCCGCAGCGGCCACCGAGCTATGTAGTGCCTGCGCGTGTGAGCCCATACGCATGGTGTTTGACCTTGGTTCGATCACCGCAATTATGCGGGCGTTTGGCTTGTTCTTACGAAGCCCTTCAAGGGTTAATCGAATCGCCGTTGGGTGGTGAGCAAAATCATCGTATACACAGACACCTTCGGCGTCATAGAGTTTCTCCATGCGCCGTTTAACACCCTGGAAGCTGTGCAAAGCCTTCACAGACTCGGATAGACTTACGCCCACATGATCAGCAGCAGCTACCGCCGCTAAGGCATTCGCCGCATTGTGCTCACCCGTGTGCTCCCAATCCAGCGCTGCTTGCTGGTCAGTATCTTTGTCCAAAAGCTGTAGCGATTCACCGCTTAGCCTCTGCCAACGCGCATCACTCTCATAGGCCCCCATGTAAGCGCATTCGCTCCAACACCCTCTGTCCAGCACTTCCCTGAGCGCTGCATGCCCCTGCGGCACGATTATTCGCCCAGACGCTGGTACTGTGCGAACAACATGATGGAATTGGGTTTGAATTGCGGCCAGATCCGCGAAAATGTCCGCGTGGTCGAATTCCAGATTATTGAGAATGAGTGTTCTGGGAAGGTAATGAACAAACTTGGAGCGCTTGTCAAAGAACGCTGAGTCGTATTCATCCGCTTCGATAACAAAATACTGGCCACTGCCTAGGCGCGCCGAGATACCGAAATCCTGCGCGATACCACCAATCAAAAACCCAGGCTCCAGACCCGCCTGATCCAGAATATGCGCCAACATGCTAGTGGTGGTGGTTTTACCGTGAGTACCCGCTACGGCCAGCACCCAACGCCCTTGTAACACATTGGCTCGTAACCATTCGGGTCCGGAGCAGTAAGGCACCTTACTTTCCAACAGCGCTTCGACCGCGGGGTTTCCCCGAGTCATAGCGTTACCTACAATCACCATGTCAGGTGTTTCTTGCAGATACATCGCATCGTAGCCTCTGTGTAACTCAATGCCTTGCTCTTCAAGCTGCGTACTCATTGGTGGATACACATTCTGGTCAGAGCCGCTCACAGAATGACCCAGCTCACGCGCCAATAACGCGAGGCTGCCCATAAAGGTTCCACAAATGCCCAGAATATGAAGATGCATCAGGCGTGTTGATTAGCTACTCTAAAACTTACTATGCAATAGTAGACGTGTCGCCGCCTTTGCGCGATGCAATATGCCCATTCCCGCACCCGAAACAGGAGCCAGCACGTGCGTCAAAAACGAAATGCTTTCTACGCCCAATCAGGCGGTGTTACTTCAGTCATCAATGCCAGCGCCTGTGGCGTTATTGAAACAGCACGTCAACACAAAGACAAGATCGGCAAAGTGTATGCCGGACACAATGGAATTGTGGGTGCGCTGCGCGAGGAATTGATCGATACCAGCAAGGAATCGGCCAAGACAATTGCCGCACTCAAGCACACTCCTTCCGGAGCGTTCGGCTCGTGTCGCTATAAGCTCAAAGACCTTGAAAGCAATAAAGCGGAATATCAGCGCTTGTTGGAAGTGTTTAAAGCACATGATATTGGTTATTTCTTTTACAACGGCGGCGGTGACTCGCAAGACACGGCGCACAAGGTTTCACAACTGGGTGACAGCATGGGTTACCCAATCACCTGTATTGGCGTACCCAAAACCGTAGACAATGACCTGCCCTACACCGACTGCAGCCCGGGCTTCGGCTCTGTGGCCAAGTACGTTGCCGTGTCGACTATGGAAGCCGGTCTGGACGTGGCTTCAATGTGCGACAGCTCAACAAAAGTGTTTATCCTGGAAGTAATGGGCAGACACGCTGGTTGGATTGCGGCGGCCAGCGCCTTGGCAAGTCAACAAGACGGCGACCCGCCGCACATCATCCTGTTTCCGGAAATTTCGTTCAATAAGAAAAAGTTCATGAGCCAGGTGAAGCGTGATGTTAAAAAACACGGCTACTGCGTGGTGGTAGCCTCTGAGGGCGCACAGTACAAAGACGGTCGTTTTATTGCTGATGCGGGGCGTAAAGATGCATTTGGTCATACCCAGCTTGGCGGTGTGGCCCCGGCCTTAGCGGGTATGGTGACGGATGAACTCGGCTATAAAAATCACTGGGCAGTTGCTGATTACCTGCAACGCGCAGCCAGGCACATAGCGTCGGCCACGGATGTGGAGCAAGCGTATGCGGTTGGAAAAGCGGCCGTAGAATTCGCTCTGGCTGGAAAAAATGCGGTGATGCCGATCATTGTTCGCAAGAATACCAAGCGTTATAGCTGGACGGTGGATTCGGTACCTTTGAGCAAAGTCGCCAACGTTGAATGGAAAATGCCGCGCGATTACATTTCCAGAAATGGTTATGGGATAACAGAGAAGGGGCGAAGCTATTTGGCGCCGTTAATTTCTGGTGAGGATTATCCGCCGTTTAAAAATGGGGTGCCGGATTATGCTCGGTTGAAGAAGGTTATGGTGGCTAAGAAGTTGAAGAAAGGGTTTAAAGTTTGAGACGCTGAGATGAAAGCTCAATACAGGACGCCCCAAACTTCAAAGCTTCGTATCCGAGAAGATCCCACTATCGCCGCCCTAGACACGCCGTGAACCCATCCATGGGGGCTCTTCAAAAAGGTCCCTCTTTTTGAAGGTCTAGGGCGGCAATAGTGCGATCTTCTCTACCTTCCCCTTAATTTTCGACAAAAGAACTCAAAAACATTGGGATGGCAATGAGTCGGAATCAACTGTTGCTCGCCAGACCGTTGAAAAGAGGGACCTTTTCAACGAGCCCCCATGGATGGGTTCAAAGCTGGCCCCGAGAGCGCAGCGAGCGCTTTGGGTCCGGCGTGTCTGGCGAGTAACAGTTGAATCTGACTCTCTATCTTACGAAGTACCTAAATTAGAGAATGGGCGCAATCACCAAACTAACAATCGCCATCACATTGATGAGAATGTTCATTGATGGGCCAGACGTGTCCTTGAAGGGGTCACCTACGGTGTCGCCTACAACAGCCGCCGCGTGAACGTCTGAGCCTTTGCCGCCCAGGTTGCCCTGCTCAACATACTTTTTGGCGTTGTCCCAGGCACCGCCGGCGTTCGCCATCATGAGAGCCATAAGTACGCAGCCAAGCAATGCACCAGCCAGCATACCACCCAAGGATTCTGCACCCAGCAGAAAACCTACCAATGGCGGAGCGCTAACGGCTATTACGCCGGGAAGAATCATTTTCTTCAATGCCGCCGTGGTTGCAATATCGATACACTTGTTGTGATCAGGTTCAGCTGTACCTTCGCGCAAGCCCGGTATTTCATTGAACTGCCGACGAATCTCTTCAATCATCGCCATTGCTGCGTCGCCCACTGAGGTCATCGTGATCGCTGCGATGAGGAACGGCAAAATGCCGCCAATGAACAAGCCGATCAGCACCATGGGGTCTGATAGCTCCAGAGAAAAATCAGCATTTGTTGCTGCCATGGTTTCCACGTAGGCCGCAATAATCGCCAAAGCCGCCAGTGCCGCAGCACCGATTGCGAAACCCTTGCCAATCGCCGCAGTAGTGTTACCAACCGCATCAAGACCGTCGGTTATTTCGCGAGTTTCTTCGCCAAGACCCGCCATTTCTGCGATGCCACCTGCGTTGTCCGCAACCGGACCGTAGGCGTCAAGTGCCATGGTCATGCCGACAGTAGCCAACATGCCAACCGCCGCGATGCCTACGCCGTAAAGACCGGCAAATTCAGTTGATACGAAGATAACGGCTGCGATCATCAGAAGAGGAATAACCACCGACTCCATACCCACCGCCAAACCGGTAATCATTACCGTGGCAGGGCCTGTTTTACCTGATTCTGCAATTCGGATTACTGGAGCGCCAGCTGTGTAGTACTCAGTAACTAATCCGATCACCATTCCGCCTACGATACCGGAAATAATTGCCCACAGTATATTGATGCTTAGCCCAAGCGCAGTGGTTACCCACCATGCCGCTGCAAACAACAATACAGCCGATGCCTGATGACCTAAACGTAAGGCCTTCTCCGGCGCACTTGATGAGCGACTGCGTACCAGGAATATGCCCACTAGTGAGCAAACTAAACCAACACTCGCTAGCATGAGCGGCAAGGCCATCATGCCTTGCTGGCCGCCGGTTGGCGCCAGGGCCTCAAGACCGTATTCGCCAGTCATCGCCAATGTTGATGCAATGGCAATACACGCAATCATTGAGCCACAGTAGGATTCAAAAATATCTGACCCCATACCCGCTACGTCGCCTACGTTGTCGCCTACGTTGTCTGCGATAACGCCCGGGTTGCGTGGGTCATCTTCGGGTATACCTTCTTCGAGTTTACCGACCAGGTCAGCGCCGATGTCGGCACTCTTGGTATAGATGCCGCCGCCTACGCGAGAAAACAGAGCGACTGATGAAGCGCCCATGCCAAAACCATGAATCGCGTGTGCGGTGTGGGGGTCGCCTCCAAAGTACCAGTACAGACCACCAAGGCCTACCAGGCCAAGTGACGCCACACACAAACCCATAATTGAGCCGCCGTAGAAAGCAACTGTCAGAGCTTCTGACTGACCTTTCTCGTGCGCCGCAACTGTTGTGCGTGAATTTGCTTTGGTCGCCGCCCACATCCCAAGGTAACCCGCTAGTGCAGACGACGCCGCACCAACAACAAAGGAAATGGCGGTATTGACGCCCAGCGGTGATAAAAGAATCAACACCAGCAGCACACCGGCAAAGATTGCCAACATTTTGTACTCACGGTGCATAAACACCATGGCGCCTTCATGAATGGCGTCAGCAATTTTCTTAATTTGATCCTGACCTTCGTTGTATTTTGTCATGATCTGATAGATCACAAAGGCCACAACAAGGCCTAATATGCCGAACAAAGGCGGCAAATACAGTGCGTCGCTCATGTTTACTCCCCAAGCGTGTTGCTGGTGCAACGATTTATTGTCTAATAGGTAGCTTTTTCACGGGTAGAGCTCTGGAAACTGCCGGGCTCCTTACTCGCAGCCACACATAGTAACGAATACAGGCCACTCACTACAAGCTGTATGGTAAACTCGCGCCGCCGTCGACAAGCCGGTTAACTGCCATTCAGGCGTTCACGGTCGAATCGGCTCCCATGTGCTAGGCTCAGAAGAATTGGTCTGAAATCACGTCATTAGTCGTGCGTCTCAGAACGTCTCGCACCCCAAGAATAACAAGCAATGTGGTGAAAGTGCGGCCAGGCGTACGGTTTAATTTGTTATTTTGATTGGAAAAGTAAATGAGTTTAGTAAACGTTCCTGCAGGTGAACACATACCTGATGAATTCAACGTCATTATTGAGATACCGTCACACGCTGACCCGGTTAAGTACGAAGTTGATAAAGACACCGGTGCGCTGTTTGTTGATCGATTTATGGCCGCCCCAATGTTCTACCCGTGCAATTACGGTTATATACCGCACACATTGTCCGAAGACGGTGATCCTATTGATGTTCTGGTGCGCACACCGCATACCGTAAACTGTGGCTCGGTTATTCGTTGTCGACCAATAGGCGTACTCGACATGGAAGACGAGTCAGGCAGAGACTACAAAGTGTTTGCGCTGCCAGTATCTCAGCTCACCCGGTGGTGGGACCATGTCAATGAACCTGAAGATGTGCCAAACGCACTAATGGAGCAAATAGTGCACTTTTTCGAGCACTATAAAGACCTGGAGCCCGGTAAATGGGTGAAAGTGAAAGGCTGGCTTTCAAGCGATGAAGCCAGAAAAGTAATTTCTGAATCAGTTAATCGTTACGAAGAAGCTGAATAGCTTGTAACGAATTTTCCAGAAGCGTTCTGTAAGCCGCATCTCAGGACAAAACCAGTCCTGAGATGCACTCTATATCCAGAGTCTTAGCTACTTTTTCTTCTTGCGGCCACGCACTGAGCGTTTCTTTTTACCGACTGTTTTCGGCAATGCGGCCATCAACTGCTTGTACAGTTTCGTACCTTTGCGAATTTTCTTGTGTTCCGCATAAGACTCAACAGCTTTCTTCCAGGCCTCTTCCTTTCCGTGCGCATTGACAGAAAAACTGGTGCATACGATTTTGCTTTCAAGCTCAGAAGCAATGCCGATCTGAAAAATCGGTGTTTTAGTGCCACTTTTTTCTGTTTTCACAAGGTAAGAAATTCCACGGATGCTGCCGTCGTCGTGGAAACACAATTCTGCTTTACGCTTTTCCTTGGACTTGATCTGCTCTTGGCGTAATTCTTCGTCTCTAACCTTTGCTTTGTTTTCCACAATTTTTGTGGCGCGCTGGCTCAAACGTTTGCCATCCTTTTTGAGAGAATAATACTCCTGATACAACTTGCCATTAACAGTTCTGCGGACACGAAATCCGTAAAACGCTTCATTATCAATTAATTTAACACTCAAGGTTTTTCTCCATCGGTTCTAATTACTAAGCGCGAGCCGGACTATTTTGAGCCTTGCGCGCCAACTTGCTTTTATTGTTAAGCTCTACAACCAAGGGGAGTACGTTGTCTGGCTAAACTTTATAGGTATTGCAAATTACTGGGTTTATTGCAGCTTTTGGCCAACTAGCAATTGCATAAGCCAATGCCTTCCTGGCCCAGGTGCTCTGCACAAGGGCTGCTCAAATATACTCCAATTTTTTACAAAAACAACAGCCAGGAACCCGCCACGATGAATTCGGTAGCTGCATGTCGTACAGAGCGTAATTGCCGGTTAAACAGGCACTAACAGTTGTTTATGTGCAATACAACTAGCCCAAACCCTGGTCCATATCCCTTGCAGGTTCTTGTGTGATGGGTGTGCCGACTTGCTTTGCTGGTACGCCGGCTACCGTTGTATGAGCTTGCACATCTTCCAATACCAAACTGCCAGCCGCAACTTTGGCACCATCACCAATTTGAATCGCACCTAACAAGGTCGCGCCAGCGGCAAGCAATACACCATCGCCTACTTGAGGGTGTCTCATTTTTGAATCAGTGCCTGTACCGCCTAAAGTCACTTGATGCAAAATTGATACATTGTCTCCAATCCGGCTGGTTTCGCCGACTACGAGACCGGTGGCATGATCCAGCATAATGCCATGGCCAATTATCACCGCGGGATGAATATCCACCGCAAACACGCTTGCTGCGCGAGTTTGCAAAAATAGAGCAAGTGTTTCGCGCCCCTCATTCCAGAAAAAATGGGCAATTCTATGGGTTTGAATGGCGTGAAAACCCTTGAAGTAAAGGAACGGCATAAGAAACTGCTTGCACGCCGGGTCGCGTTCCCGGTAGGCATGTATGTCAGCGGCTGCCGCGCTAAGGATGGACTCGTCGCCTGCCATAGCTTGCTCGGCAACATCGCGGATAAGCATTGCCGGCACGTCGCTGCTGTCTAATTTTGCGGCTAACTGATAGGCCAATGCGCACATGAACGTTTTGTGATTAATTACACTGGCATGATAAAAACTGGCCAGTACCGGCTCGGCTTTGATTTCTGTGGCAGCCTCGGCACAGATTTCCGCCCACAATTCTGTACTCATCAGGCGTTTTCACCTCGCAGTTCAGCAACATCGTTAAACAGGCGCTGGGCACTAAGCTGCTCAGGTTGCACCAAGGAGCCAGCCACAATCTTTACCCTGGACCAAAATCTGCGCGGTAAAGTAGTTAGCGCATGACCGTCGCGATGGCTGAAAAAGCTGCCCCACAAACCTTGCAACGCCATCGGCAGTACGGGTACCGGGTTGCGCTCAATAATCCGCTCGATACCTTGCTTGAATTCATTCATTTCACCGTCCTGAGTCAGTTTTCCCTCAGGGAATATGCAAAGCAGATCACCTTCGTCCAAGGCCGCTGAGATCTCGTTAAATGCTTGTTCATAGGCTTGCTCGTCAACGTGCCGGCTAATAATCGGAATAGCGCGCCCTGTTCTAAAAATAAAGTTGAGCACCGGTAGATCATAAATGGGCTTAAACATAATAAAACGAATTGGTCGCCGGCAAGCACCTGCGAGAAGTAAGGCATCAACGTAGCTTACGTGATTGCACACCAGTACTGCACCACCTTCATCCGGTATTGCGCCCAGGTTTTCATGCTCCACGCGGTACATGGTATGGCTTAGCATCCAGATGAGAAAACGCATACCAAATTCCGGTACACGACCGAAAACCCAGACGGCAACTGCAATATTCATTAAGGCAATCATCAGAAACAACTGTGGAATATCCAGACCGGCGTACTCCAGCGAAACAACTCCAACAATAGCCGCTGTGACCATAAACAATGAATTGATGATATTGCTTGCTGCAATAACCTGGGCTCGCTTTTCCGCCGGCGTGCGCTGCTGAATCAATGCCATCAACGGTACGATGAAAAATCCGCCAAACGTGCCAATAAGCATCAAATCAATCAACACTCGATAGCTTCCGTCAAGCGCCAGGAATTCGCCAATACTCAATAGCTGCTTACTGCTTTCCAGAGGCAGGGCAAAAAACAAATCAAATGACGCCAAACTGAGACCAGCCGCACCAAATGGCACAAGACCAAGCTCTACTTTTTTGCCTGACAGGCGTTCGCACAGCATGGTACCCAAGCCGATTCCTACCGAGAACACACACAGCACCAAGGTGGTAACGTCTGCAGAGCCATGCAAATAGTGGCGCGAGAAGTTTGGAATCTGCGTGAGCCAGACACTGCCGAAAAACCAAAACCAGGACACGCCAAAAATAGAGTGAAACACCGCGTGATCTACTCGCGCGTATGACATGATGCGCACTGTCTGCTGCCAGATATTTGGGTTCAGCTTCAGATCAGGGTCAGGAGGTGGTGCCGAAGGTATATGCTGGCTTGCGATACGACCAATAATAGCAAGCCCGATTACAGCAACCCCTATATACAGTTCGCGGTTTGGTTGCGCGGTGAGGAAATTAGCAACTAACAATCCCAGCACAATCGCAACGAATGTGCCCATTTCCACATGGGCGTTCCCACCAACCAATTCTTCCGGCTCAAGATGCTGAGGCAGTAAAGAGTATTTCGCCGGACTGAAAAATGCCGATTGAGTGCCCATCAGGAACAACAATAAAAACAAACCGACCAGGCTCTCAAACCAAAACGCGATGGCACCTACGCACATAATCAGAATTTCTGCGTTCTTGGTGTGGCGAACCAGTACCGCCTTATCAATTTTGTCAGCAATTTGTCCGGCCGTGGCCGAAAACAGAAAATAAGGAAGAATAAACAACATGGCTGCCAGGTTGATCAGTACATCTGTGCTGAGCGTAAGCTCGTCAACCAGATAAAATGCGATCAGCAGAATCAGCGAGTTTTTGTATACATTGTCATTGAAGGCACCGAGAAACTGGGTGATGAACAATGGCAGGAAACGGCGGCTTTTTAGCAAGGCCAACTGATTACGCGGCTCTGTGACCTGTTCCGTTGATTCCGGCGCGCTCATGATTGCTCCCCGGCTTCAGAACTCTCGTTTACATCCACATTAACAAATCTCGCGTGAATAAGCGCAAGGTGGTTTACCACACTATCGGACAACATCAAGTCGGCTTCGCTAAGGCATTCTTGCAAAACCGGCAAGGTCAACTCAGATTGCAAGGCATTAGCCAGCGGCATGAAGCTCAGGTGCCACGCCTCTGGTGCGATACCGCCGGTGTCAAACTGATACGGTCGCGCAAAGTTGAACGAAACTGCGTGTTCTGCCAGCCAAGTACTCAGTTTGTGGAATGGCCCATCCACATCATATTCATCAGGCGTAAGTTGTAACCTGTAAGTGGCGTCTATGGTGCTGCCGTCATACACATCCAGGTCAGTGCCCCAATGGTGCCTGGAGGCGCCGGGCAACGCAGACCAGCGCAAAATCGCCTCGCAAATCTCGAAGTCCGATAAAGTCGATAGATCCAGCGGCAAGCCCTGGCGGTCTAGCACCGGCCGGTTACCCGCGGCTTTGCCATTCCAAATGCTCAATTGTCGATCGAAATCGCGGAAGCCACTGGCAATCAGCAGTTCAATACCACTGTCTGCGGCAAGACTGCGCATCCCTTCAAAGGCCCGCCACACCTCGGCTTGAAGGCCAATTGGCCGTTTATCACCAGTATGATCGCGCAATTCACGATACTCAATGTGGGCATCTGTCTGCCCAGTGCAAATTCCTGCTTCCAAACGGCCGTTCCCAGTCTGCGCGGCGAGATTTTGTCTATGCTTTAGATAATAAAAGCTAATTCTGGATCATACACCATGTCCTCTTTCCCAAGTTACGAACTGTCTGACGACTTCACCAGTGACGTCGTTGCCACCGAAGCAATCGATTATCGAAGCTACCCGGCAGGCACAACTATCATCGAACAAGGCGATGACACTACTGACGTATACACCCTGATTGAAGGTCGTGCGATAGCGATTCAGGACGGTAAGAAGGTAGGTGATATTCAGCAAGGTGAAATGTTTGGTGCCATTGCAGCTTTCACCGGCAGTAAGCGCCGAGCTAGCGTGGTTGCGACCAAAGATTGTGTACTGCGCGCCATCCGACAAGACACCTTTGTAAGCATGATCAAGACGCAACCGGAAATTGCCAAGTCGATTAAATAGGGACTGGAAAAAGACCTATACGCCCAGTGGCAGGAATAAATTATGTATGTAAGTGAGCTTAAGGAATCCAGCCAGGTACGGCAACTTCCCCGCCTGGTTTCGGAGTTCCTGCAGCAAGTCCCTGCAGCGGGTGAACCCACCGAACTCCCCATCAGTAGCAATGTATTCAGCGAATTACCAGAGGGCGCTTCGTTCGTATTAACCAGCGGCCACATCGAAGTGGAACTGGATGGCAAACTGATTTACTTTTTTGAACCGGGCGATTTTGTATCAAGGCCACGCGGTAACAGCGCGGCCGACCGGCCCATGTTTATCTGTACACAAGATGTGACACTTCAGACTTACCACTGGGAAGACATAAAAGCGCAGCTTCTGAAAGATGCAAAAGCGCTGGAAGCGTGGACCGAGTACCAGGCCACCTTCAATGCCATCCTGGTACAAGCATTAAGCCATTACAGCTCGCACAGCCGCGACCCAAACAGCGAATATATTAACCTGGCGCCGGGTGAGGTGATTATCGCCCAAGGTGAAATTTCAGATCGCGTTTTTACTTTAATAGAAGGTCATCTCGAAGCGTATCAAGACGACATTAAAGTGGGCGATATTTATGAAGATGAAATTTTTGGCGCGATGGCCGCATTTACATCCGAAAAACGCACCGCCACAGTAAAGGCTAAAGAATTCAGCACGGTACGCGCTATTCGACAAGAAGATTTCGTTGAGTTGGTACGCCTGCAACCGGAAGTATGCCGCACGTTGATTGAAAACATGGCCAGGCAAATTCTTGACTTGAACGAGACTATTTTGTCTATGCAGGTCAGCAATTCCTAAAAATACACTGCTTTGCTATAGTAAAACGCTCGCGGCGCGGTGCCCATTTTTGCACAGCAA
>CAYGSL010000036.1:0-49570 GCA_964352475.1 uncultured Pseudomonadales bacterium
CCAGCCTCAAGCCCACGCTTAAACCACCGCACCCGTTGCTCCGACGAGCCATGAGTAAATGACTCAGGTGTGATGTAACCACGAGACTGTTTTTGAATTCGGTCATCACCAATTGCAGTGGCTGCATTCAAGCCTTCCTCAATATCGCCACTTTCCAGAATATTTCGCGCCTTATGCGCATTGTGCGCCCATACACCCGCAAGGCAGTCTGCCTGTAATTCCTGACGAACTGACAAAACGTTACCCTGCTCCTCGCTCACACGCTGGCGCTGCGCCATCACCTGCTTTGAGATTCCTAACAGAGTTTGTATATGGTGGCCCACCTCATGTGCTATCACATAGGCTTGCGCAAAATCACCCGGTGCCCCAAAGCGGTTTTTCAAATCGTCGAAGAAGCTCAGATCAATGTACACCTTTTGATCACCCGGGCAGTAGAAGGGGCCCATGGCGGCCTGCGCAAAACCGCAGGCCGATTTTACCGAGCCGCTGAACAGCACCAGGGTTGGTTCCTTATAGTTGCGATTAAACTCGCGCGGAAACAGCTTGTTCCAGGTGTCTTCTGTGTCGCCAAGCACCACAGAAGTGAACGCGGCCGCCTCTTCTTGCCCCGCAGGCAGTGGCTGTGATTGCGTTTGCGCCTGCCCACCGCCGGTATTGTTCAGAATCTCTGCGCCCTGCATCACAACGCGGGGGTCAACGCCGAAGTACATCGCTATCAGCGCCAGCACAATCACACCAATGCCACCACCGCCCACTTTACCGCGCCTGGACACGCGCGAGCCACGGCGATCTTCCACATTCTGGCTTCGTCGGCCACTTTTCCAGCGCATGCTGTACTCCCATCATTACCAGTGCCATTCATTGTGCCGGTCACGGCAGGCCACGTCAAAACGGCGCGGCGCAGGCTTTACGCATTTTTTCATTCGCCAGCCGTGTTTCTGACCGACCGACACGCTTGCAGAATAGCCCCAAACACGGCATTATGCGCACCACAAGATATGGCATTTAGTATGCCAATACTTTTTCTTATTTGTCCTCAGGGAGCCCATGCCCATGACCGAACTAGCAAGCTTTCAAGCCGAGACCCGGCAGTGGTTAGAAGATAACTGCCCGGAGTCTATGCGCCAACCATTTAAGTCTGAATCTGAATGGTGTTGGGGCGGGCGAAATTTTGAGTTTATCTCCGAAGATCAGCGCATTTGGATGCAAAGAATGGGAGAAAAGGGTTGGACTGTACCCACCTGGCCACGCGAATACGGCGGCGGTGGCTTAAGCAAAGACGAAGCGAAAATTCTGGCCAAGGAAATGCGTTCACTGGGCTGCAGAAAGCCTTTGGACAGCTTCGGTATTTCAATGCTGGGTCCTGCGTTGATGAAATTTGGCAACGAAGAACAAAAACTGGAGCATCTGCCCAAAATTGCCCGCGGTGAAATACGCTGGTGTCAGGGCTATAGCGAACCTAATGCGGGATCAGATCTGGCCAGCCTGGCCACCAAAGCAGAAGACCAGGGCGATCATTATCTGGTTAATGGCTCTAAAATCTGGACTTCTTATGCAGATAAGGCGGACTGGATATTTTGCCTGGTGCGCACAGACACCCGCGTAAAACACGATGGCATCAGCTTTCTGCTGTTTGACATGGAATCTGAAGGTGTGAGCATCTCACCTATTCGCCTGATCAGCGGCAGCTCACCGTTTTGTGAAACCTATTTCGAAAACGTGAAAGTGCCCAAAGAAAACCTGATGGGCGAGCTGAACAAGGGCTGGACCATTGCCAAGTACCTGCTTACCCATGAGCGCGAGATGATCAGCTCAATCGGTGAATCATTCGCAAGCGTGTCGCCCAGCCAATCCGCATTGGAAACCATCGGTACAGACAGCGAAGGTCGCCTGGCTAACAGCGCGCTGCGTAGAGATTGTGCGCAGATGGAAATTGACGGCATGGCATTCTTCCTTAGCCTGGAACGCGGTAAAGACGAAGCCAAGGCCGGTCAGGGTATGGGCGCTGTTTCCAGCATGTTTAAGTATTACGGCACCGAGCTAAACAAACGTCGCATGGAGTTACAGCTGGCAATCGATGGCGCCAATTCAATGGTTTGGCAAGATGATCCGAAAGTGCCGGCGCTGTGGTTGCGCAGCAAAGCCAATTCGATAGAAGGGGGTACCTCGGAAGTTCAGCTTAATATTATTTCCAAACGCGTGCTGGGTTTGCCCGACAAGTAAAGTTGCAAGCAACACCGACAAACCTGACAAAACCCCAGCAGTAATTAAAGTGGAGTAAAAACGTGGCACTGATACTGAATGAAGAACAGCAAATGCTAAAGGAAGCCGCCAGCGGTTTTTTGCAAGACAAAGCACCGGTCGCACAATTACGCGAGCTTCGCGATAGCGCAGATGAACTCGGTTACAAGCAAGATGTCTGGAAAGAAATGGTCGATATGGGATGGGCCGGCATTGCTATTCCGGAACAATACGGCGGCGTAGGCTATGGCTACACCGGTCTGGGTATTGTGTTGGAAGAGGTAGGCAAGAATCTGAGCGCTTCGCCACTGAACGCCAGCGTGCTTGCTGCCGCTACTGTTATTCTGAAAACAGCAAGCGAAGAGCAAAAGGCCGATTTACTGCCTTCGTTGGCAGCTGGTGAGCTGAGTATCAGTCTGGCGTTGGAAGAAAACGGTCAACACAAAACCAGCGATTTCAACACAACAGCCAGACAAGCTGGTGAAGGCTACGTGCTGTCCGGTGAAAAACGCTTTGTTTCAGATGCGGCGTCTGCTGACAAATATATTGTTGCTGCAAACACCGATAAAGGCACGCAGTTGTTTCTGCTTGATGCAGCCCGAAATGGTGTGACTACCGAAGCTGTAACAATGATTGACAGTCGCAATAGCGCACGAATTCAATTCGGTGATGTTGAGCTTGCTGCTGGCGAGCGTCTCGGTGGTGATGAAGACGCAACAGCCGCGTTGTCTGATGCGATCGACGTCATTAATGCTGGAATCAGTGCTGAGCTGTTAGGAATTTCATTGCGCGCGTTTGAGATGACGGTCGATTATCTGAAAGAGCGTAAGCAATTTGACGCGGTGATCGGTACCTTCCAGGGTTTGCAGCATCGCGCTGCGCATCTATTCTGCGAAATCGAATTGGGCAAATCCATGGTACTCAAAACCTTGCAGGCAATAGATGCCGGTGACCCTGGTGTGAGTTTGCTGGCAAGTGCCACCAAGGCAAAACTCTGCGAAGTGGCACAATTGGCGACTAATGAAGGCATACAGATGCACGGCGGCATCGGTATGACCGACGAATACGATATGGGGTTTTACATTAAGCGAGCCAGAGCGCTGGAGCACAGTTTTGGTGATAGAAACTATCATCTTGATCGCTTTGCAGCACTCAGTGCTTATTGAGTTTACAGGCGTATAATACGCGGCTTCCTGCGCAACTTATGCGCGGCAAGCAAGCAAGGGTGAGGAGACAGTATGGATTTAGGTGTTAGTGATCGAGTTAAGCCGCTTCTGGAGCAAGTGAAGACCTTTATGGCAGAGCATTTAGCACCGGTGGAGGAAGAGTTTCACAAGGAAACCTCAGTAGGTGATCGTTGGTCGCATACCGCCAGGCAAACAGAAATTCTGGAATCGCTTAAAGCCAAAGCCCGCGAACAAGGATTATGGAACTTCTTCCTTACTGGTGAGGGTGAGTATGGTTCCGGGCTGAACACGGTTGAGTATGCGTATCTCGCTGAAGAAATGGGCAAAAGCCGGTTAGGCCCGGAGGTGTTTAACTGCGCAGCACCCGACACTGGCAACATGGAAGTGCTGGAAAAATACGGCAGCCCGGAGCAGCAGAAGCAGTGGCTTGAGCCCTTGCTCGCTGGTGAGATCCGTTCTGCATTCGCAATGACTGAGCCAGAAGTTGCCTCGTCCGATGCCACTAACATTTGTACAGAAGCAAAGCTGGATGGCGATGAATGGGTAATTAACGGCGAAAAGTTTTATATCTCTGGTGCCGGTGACCCGCGCTGCAAGATCATGATCACCATGGTCAAGACCGACCCGGATGCGCCCAAACACGCACAACAGTCCCAGATTCTGGTACCCATCGATGCACCCGGGGTAGAAATTGTGCGCCCGATGCATGTGTACAGCATGGATGACGCGCCACACGGTCACATGCATATTCGATTTAACAATTGTCGCGTGCCCAAGGAAAACATCATTTTGGGGCCAGGTCGCGGCTTTGAAATTTCGCAAGGTCGTCTCGGACCTGGCCGAATTCATCATTGCATGCGCGCGCTGGGTTCTGCGGAACTTGCCTTGCAAATGATGTGTGAGCGTTCGCTGTCACGCGAAGCGTTTGGCAAGCCTTTGGCCAACCTGGGTGGCAACGTAGACATTATTGCGGATGCACGCATGGAGATTGACATGGCTCGCTTGCTTACCTTGAAGACGGCATGGCTTATGGATAATGGCGACCCCAAGGTAGCCCGTACCAGCATTTCCGCCATTAAAGTGGTAGTGCCCAACGTCGCCTTGAAAATTATTGATGAAGCCGTTCAGATGTTCGGTGCAAGCGGTGTATCGCAAGACACGCCATTGCCTGTGATGTGGATGAGCACGCGCACGCTGCGTATTGCAGATGGTCCAGACGCTGTGCACAGACGCCAGGTGGCCCGTGCTGAATTGAAACAATACATGTAGGAGTATAAAAGATGAGTATTCGATTTGACGGCCGCGTGGCCATTGTTACCGGTGCAGGAAATGGTCTGGGTCGATGTCACGCGCTTGAGCTAGCCCGGCGTGGCGCCAAAGTTGTAGTGAACGATTTGGGTGGCAGCAAAGATGGTGAAGGCACCAGCGATGCCGCCGCCGCCGTTGTCGAGGAGATCAAAGCCGAGGGTGGCGAAGCCATGGCCAATGGCTGCAGTGTTACTGACTTTGATGCGGTTCAGGCAATGGTGCAGCAAGCCAAAGACAAATGGGGTAGCGTCGATATTCTGGTTAATAACGCTGGCATCTTGCGCGACAAGTCATTTGCAAAAGTCAGTCTTGACGATTTCGGCCTGGTGGTTGATGTGCATCTGATGGGATCAGTTAATTGCACTAAAGCTGTGTGGGAAATTATGCGCGAGCAGCAATACGGCCGCATTGTCATGACCACATCTAGCAGCGGCATGTACGGCAATTTCGGACAAACCAACTATGGAGCAGCAAAAGCCGGCGTGGTTGGCATGATGAATACCCTGGTCTTGGAAGGTGCCAAGTACAATATCAAGGTGAATGCCTTGTCGCCTTGCGCACATACGCGGATGACGGAAGGCTTGATACCTGACGAAGCCCTGGCGCTTCTGAAGCCAGAGACGGTGACACCTGGTTTGATTTGTCTGGTTGCTGAAGACGCCCCTAACCGCACCATTTTGTGTGCCGGTGCGGGAACGTTTGCCCGAACTGTGATCTACGAAACCGATGGTATCAATATCGCGCACGACGAGTTGACGGCCGAAGCTGTGATGGCAAACATGTCGGCGATTATGGACCCAAGCGATCAAAAAGAGCTCACTAATGGCGGTGAGCAAACTATGAAATTTGTAGGCAAAGCTGCAGAGAAACTGGGCTAGTAGCGCATCGTATGATACGGTAGCTTCTCTAATCTGAGTGCGGGAGGCTATCGTGGAGTTCCTAATTTTTCTGGCAGTAATTGCCGGTTTAGTGTTTTATGTCATTGGCATATACAACAAACTGGTAACCCTCAAAAACCGTTTCGAGAACGCATTTGCACAGATCGAAGTGCAGCTCAAGCGGCGCTATGACCTGATTCCCAACCTCATCGAAACCGCCAAGGGCTATATGTCGCACGAGCGCGAGACGCTTGAGGCAGTGACCAATGCGCGAAACCAGGCAATGGCGGGCTTACAGGCAGCAGCGCAGTCCCCAGGCGATCCGGCGTTGATAGAGCAACTTGGCAATGCTGAAGGCGCCTTGAGCGGTGCCCTCGGCAAGTTAAATGTTGTGATGGAGGCTTATCCAGATTTAAAAGCCAACGAAAACATGATGCAATTGTCAGAGGAGCTGACGTCTACGGAAAATAAAGTCGCTTTCTCACGACAAGCGTATAACGACGCTGTAACGGCTTACAACACCTATCGACAAACCTTTCCACCCAATATTGTGGCTAACAACTTTGGCCATAAGAGCGACGCCAGTTTGCTGGAATTTGAAGACAGTGCCGCGATACAAGAGGCGCCCAAGGTCTCTTTTTAGCGCTAGCAGTTTCATTAATCGTTTGTCTTTGTTCCAGTGAATTTTTTCGAATCGCAAGATCGTGCCCAGCGTAAAACCGGGCAGCTGATTTTTCTGTTCGCCCTGGCAACGCTAAGCCTGGTGGCAATCACCAATCTGTTTTTGCTTGCGGTAGGTGGTGGTTTTGGTCCAGATAAGGCAGTTGATGCTTCTTCTTTAAAATCGCATTTATTGATTTCTCTTGGCGTTATCGTGGTTATTGCGGTGGCGAGTTTGTACAAGATTGCCAGGCTGTCAGGTGGCGGTGAAGTGGTTGCGCAGTCTCTGGGCGGCAAGTTGCTCAATCAAAACACCACAGACAACGATGAGCGTCGTGTACTTAATGTGGTAGAAGAAATGGCGCTTGCGGCGGGCTTGCCAGTGCCACCCGTTTATATTCTTGACGACGATGCCTTAAACGCGTTTGCAGCCGGTTTTCACAGCGATGACGCAGTGATTGGCTTAACAAGAGGCTGTGTGCGGTTTCTTAATCGAGAAGAACTCCAAGGAGTGATTGCCCACGAGTTCAGCCATATCCTGCACGGCGATATGCGCATTAACATACGTTTGATCGGTGTTTTGTACGGCATACTGGTAGTAGGTCATATCGGCTATTTTATTATGCGCAGCTCTTCGTTTCGCTCAAGCCGAAGCAGTCGGGATGGCGCGCCATTAATTCTGATTGGTCTTGGCTTGGTAGTTATCGGATCAGTCGGCACATTTTTTGGTAACCTGATCAAAGCCTCGGTAAGCCGACAACGTGAATACCTTGCCGACGCATCTGCCGTGCAATACACGCGAAACCCCAATGGCATAGGTAATGCGCTCAGAAAAATCGGCGGCTTGAGCATCGGTTCGCGCTTGCTTTCGCCAAATGCAGCCGAAGCGAGCCATATGCTGATTGCTCAAGGACTAAAACTATCCTCTCTAATGGCTACGCACCCGCCGCTGGAAGACAGGATATCAAGACTGATGCCGGATTGGGACGGCAGCTTTATCGACTCCGAACAAGACCTTCAATCACTGCAATCAGAGCGTGCGCGCGCGAGGCATTTTGGCGCTGGAGTATCACAATTTGATGGCGGTGCATCGAAGCCGGAGATTTCATTTTCTGATGCAGCCGTCGCTGTAAGCAGTACCTCCACCAGTGTTCTTGATTCAGTGGGCGACATTCGCCAGGATCATCTGGACCATGCCGGTAATATGTTAGAAGCGCTTAGTGGAGACGTCCTTAGCGCCGTTCATACAGCTGATGGGGCCAGGGCTGCTATTTATTGCCTGCTGATAGCCAAAGACGGTGAAGTGTTTCGCAAACAGCTTGAACTGATTGAAGAGTTCGAAGGTACGGAACAAAGAGAACGCGTGAATTCTTTGCAGGCCACCATTACCAGTTTGGGCGTGGAGTACCGCATTCCTATTGTGGATCTATGTATGCCAACCTTGAAGCGGCAGTACGAAGATCAACACCGTGATTTCAGGAAATGCGTTCTCGCGTTGATGCGCGCCGACGAACACATTGATTTGTTCGAATGGTGTCTGCATCGGGTGTTTGTACGCCACCTCGATTCAATATATATGACTAACCGGCGCAGTAAGGTTCGCTATAAAAAACTGGAAGAGATTAGCCAGCAATGCGAAACCATTTGCGCGGCTCTGGCATCGTGCGCCGGAGAAAATCAACAGGCCGCCGAGCAAGCGTTCGCTGAGGCCATGCATGAGCTTGATTTTGACAGCTCACCCAAATTGCGTTTACCACCATTGGCGGAGATAGATGCTGCGCTTGCGGATTTGTGTGCTGTGGCTCCGCTTGAAAAACCAAGACTGATCAAAGCCTGCGCCAGAAGTGTACTCGCTGACGGTGAAGTAAGCGCTGAAGAATATGAACTATTGCGCGCAGTTGCTGACAGTATTGATGTGCCAATGCCGCCAAGGCTGGCAAAGCAAGCGATTTTGTAGAATCAGCTGTTAGCTATAACCTGGCCGAGCGGCCAGAATTCCCGGCATGCCCAGCCAGTGGCGTATCCGCGTAATAACGTATTTCCCGGCTGGCTGTTTTGGTAGGCAATATCCTTTGGGCCTTCTTGATCAGTCTCAGGCTTAGTTGGCGTTCGGTAAGAAACGCCTCAAACAAGCGCCGCTCCGCAGCGGGCAAGCTTACTACTATGGCGCGCTGTTCTACCGACATTCTGTCGAAGTAAAACACCACACCCGAACCGCGCAGCTGTTCTTTGAGGTTTCGAAACAAATCCAGCAGGTGTAAGCGAACCGCGTGATCAGAGCGTTCTTTTAGATGATAATCACACACCACCAGCGCGTGCAGCATACCTTTGCGTGCTTGCTCTATATGGACTCGAGAGTTGTTGGTGTTGTGTCGCATCAATTTGGGTAGTTTTGGGCGCCAAATGCGCGTTGTGCACTAGGTCGGTCGGCTGTTCGTATTTTGTCCAGAGTAGCATCCGAATAATTGCTCATCAAGTGACCAGCAGCGCTATTGATTGTAAACTTTTTTGCCGCCAACAATCGTTTCCAGAACCTGTATATCCTTGATGGCAGCAGGATTGATCAGAGGATCATCGGACAACAGAATCAGATCGGCCCATTTGCCAGGCTCTATAGAGCCACGATTACCATCTTGAAATATTTGCCAGGCAGCATCAATAGTGACCGCTCGCAATGCCTGCATTATTGGAATGCGCTGATCTGCACCCACCAGTTGCCCCGACGAGCTGAGTCGATTTACCGCGCTCCAGACCAGCAGAAACGGCTGCATGGGCACCACTGGCGTGTCCAGGTGGATGCTGAACCTTAGATCCCTATCCATAGACCAACGGCCTGGGCTCATATTAGCCGCCCGCTCAGGCCCCATAAAAATATCCCTGTGCCGGTCACCCCAATAATAGGTATGCGCAGAAAAGAAGCTTGGTGTGATGCCTAAACGCTTGAACTCATCTAACTGGTCTGCTCTGGCCATCTGTGCATGAATCAGTATTAACCGTTGGTCGTCATCCGGGTATTTTCGTTGCGCCTTGTCGACCGCTGCAATGATGTCATCCATGGAGGCATCACCATTACCATGAATCGCGAGCTGAATCCCGCGGCGCCGATACTTATCGACTTCAAGAGTCAGTTGTTCCAGGCTGACACGCGGATAGCCTCGATAGTCAGCATCACCTTTGTATGGGGCATAGTAGGGCTCACTCAGATAGCCTGTGTACCCCTGAATACTGCCGTCAGCAATGATTTTTACAGGCCCAAGCAGAAAATCATCGGTGTTGTGCGCGCTGAATTCTTCTGGCTGGTCAAGCAGCCTTGGGCCCAGTTGATCAAACAGTGGAAACACCACCAGTCGCTGCTTGATCAGACCGAGTTTGGAAGCCCAGCGTAAACCCGCGTACATTCTGCCATCTACTCCGCCGCTTTGTGCCGTGGTCACACCCCGCCTGGCGTATTCGTCGGTTGCATAGAAAAGCATGTTGATGAAATCCAATACGCCCAAGTCCATAGCGATGGCTTGCACAGGGTGCATCGCATTTTCCTCAAGTAGGCCGGTAAGCTCACCGGTCTCCTGATCAATAACAATCACGCCACCTTCCGGTTGTGCTGATTCTGTCGAAAGTCCGGCAAGGGCCAGTGCTTTACTGTTAGCAACACCCATATGACCCGATATATGCATAATGAATATGGGTTGCTCTGAGGAAACCCGGTCCAGATCAAAACGGTTTGGGTGGCGACGTTCAGCAAGCAAAGTGTCATCGTAACCCCAGCCGAATAACCATTCATCGCCGCCCTTACTTTTTGCCGCGCGGCTGAGACTGGTCCGAATATCTGCGATCGTTTCTATCTTGCCAATGGGCGGGCTGTTTAAGTCTACGGTCAGCTTCAACAAACCTGAACCCGGAAAGTGACCGTGCGCGTCGATAATTCCCGGCATTAGTACTTTGCCATTCACATCGCTTACTTCGGTGTACTTGTCGATTTGTTCGGTTATGGCTTCATTGCTGCCAACCGCAACAATGCGCCCTTGATCAATCAGAACCGCTTCATGGATAGTGTTGTTAGCGTCCATGGTCAGAACCTTGGCATTCAGAATGGCTCTGCGGGCCGGCTCGGTGCTGAGTATCGATAAACTGATTATTAATGCAGTCAGGAAAAGCACGGCGGCGAACCACCCCCAGAAACTGCTGTGTCGCATAGCTACCTCCGATAAGAGGCTCTATTCTAACGTGCTTCTAGGACGCTGTACCCAGCTGCAGCAATTGTTGGGCCTGCTGCTCTTGCTCGGGCGAGTAGAGGCAGTAATCTGCGTCAATTGCTGTCGCATGCTGCCGGGCCAATGCCGCATTATGAGTCAGCAGTTCGGCATAGCTTCCATCATCGGGGAATACGCTAACGCCAATGGAACATTGCGGTTGTACAATAACCTCACCCAGTTGAAGCGGCTCTGTGATGGCACTGATAAAGCGCTGCAATGCAATATCTATGGATTTCTTGTTATCCAGCTCGCTGAGCAGCAAGCCGAATTCGTCGGAACCCAGTCTGGATATGTCGTGAAAGGAGTTATCCCCATCAGAGCTCACCAGAGAATCGCTGGAACGCAATACGGATTCAAGTCGCTGCGCAACTTCTGAAAGCATTGTATCGGCCAGTTCAAAACCCAGGGTATCGCTAACGGTTCGATAAGAGCTAACGCCAATCGACAGAACTGCGGTTAGTTGCTCATAGCGATAGCCACGCACAATCGCCCGTCCAATACTCTCGTGGAAAGGGTCACGGCGTTTGAAGCCGGTTAGCGAGTCAAAGCTGATCAGCGCCTTAAGTTCATGTTCTTTGTCTTCAGCAAGCTGTTCGAGCTCCTTGAGGCGTGATTGCATAGCGCTCACGTCAATACCGGCGCTCGCTGCGGAATCGTCATTCGCCGCAATACGTAGCTCGGTGGCTGTATGCGTGCTTTCTGCTTTACCCGCGTGCTCACTTTGCATCTCAGGACTAAAACACACTACGCGATTACGACCGGTCTCTTTCGCAATATACAAGGCCTGGTCAGCTTGATCGAGTAAGGCTTCCTTATCTCTTGCGCCATGAGTGATACTTGCAACGCCCAGGCTGGCAGTAATTATTTTGCCTCGCGTATGCTCTACTGCATCACTTTCAGCAAGTGCCTTGCTGATTCGTGCCGCAATGCTTTGTGCACCTCGTGAATCAATCTTTTCAAGAACGATGGCGAATTCTTCACCACCGTAGCGAGCGACCAGATCGCATTCACGTGCATTGTCGTGCAGCACCTGCGCCAGAATTTTAATAACCTCGTCGCCCGCACTGTGACCAAAGTTATCATTGATTGACTTGAAGTGATCAATATCAACCATGATTGCGGTAAGGTCTTCGTTATTGCTGCGCGCGTGGTCAAATTTTTGCTCAAACGCGGTGTAAAACGAACGACGGTTAAGGCAGTTTGTCATCGGGTCGCGAGTTGCGAGCAAATGCAGCTTGGCATTCTGTGCCTGAACCCGTTGCTGAGACATTTGCAGTTTGCCAAGCATTACGCGCAAATGATTATTCTTTTCTTCCAGCTCCGACACGTCGTCAAACGTGGCCAACACACCGCGAGCTTCGCCGTCGCCGTCATGTATGGGTACACAATTGACCATAAACACGCGCTCTTCACCCAGACCATCGTGAAGAAACAGGCGAACACCTGTGCGGTTTCTTGCGTCATCAAACACAGCGTTCCAGGGTAACTCTTCAGGGTTGGCTTGCTGGCCACCTTCCGTGTAAGCCCAATCCCACATGTCCGGGCTTTTACCGATCAGGTCATCGGCGTCCATCTGGGCAAAGTGCATAAATGTAGAATTGGCCAGTACAATCGAACGATGCTCATCTATGATCAGCACTCCTTCGGCCAGAGCGTCAAACGCTGTTTTAACCCGGTCTGGAATGGCCGCTGAGGGGTCCAGTTCACGCAATGCTCGTTTCATGAATATTCGATACGCGATAAAGCCGAACAAGGTCACGAATGCAACCAGTGCCAGCGTGGGGTATCGTTTTACCCATGCTATCCAGCCGCTAACTTCAACTTCAGCGAACCTGAGTTCTACCAAGCCCCAGCGTAAACCATCGCGAAAAATAGGTACGCTAACCTGAGTAGGTATTGGCTCAGGGCTTTCGCCTTCTACGGTTTCGCGCTGCAACCAATGCAGTGCATGATCGCCAAATACGTAATCTCGGCCGTTTGTATGAATTGCTGCGGATTCAAGGTCGTCGTTTTTCTCGACCAGCAATTTCAGCGTGCTCTCAATGGTTGACTCATGCCCTCGATAGGCCAGAGAAGACAGTTGGATAGCAAATACTTCGGCGAACTTCTTGCGCGATTCAAGCTCCGCATTCTGGCTGTTTGGTATCAAGCCAAGTAGCTCGCTTATAAACAATAAGCTAGCGGTCAGGCAGACAATCCCAATGCTGATTTGGGTGATCGGATTAATCTCGGCCAGAGACCAGTTCAGTTTCATAACCAAACCAATTCGTTAATCAAGATTTCAACCACCATGCTCTGGCGGTCCCTACCACTTTCCAGCATATCCCTTGTCTGCTACTGCGCTGCTTGCACAATCATTGGTTCGGCACGCATGCCCTGCCCGGCTATATCCTGGCCTGAAGCGTCCTTACCTAGCACAAACTGCGCTCTGCAGCGCAGGCCGCCGAATAACTTGTGGTCGGCATTGGGTACGCTTAGTCTGATGCCAAACGTGCCGCTGGCTGCATCGACAATTCCGTCCACCACACTTACCTCAGCTTCGTAGCGACCACTCGCGGGTTGCTCAGGAAATATCTGCGCGGTCATTCCTTTTTTCACTTTGCCAAACAATTCGCGCGGGGCGATAACTTCAATGCGCAAAGGATCAATCTGAGCAAGCTTGAGAATAGGTTTGTCTTCAACAGATTCTCCGGGGTTCAAATAGCGATCGACAACAATTCCCGATACCGGACTGGTTATGGTGCGTTGGCTAAGTGCCGCTTCAGCGCGCGCTAACTCCAGTTCGGCAAGTCGCTTGTTATTGCGCGCCGTCTCAAGCTCCAGCTTGGCAAGCTGTGCATCTGTTTCTGCCTGGTCTTTATCGGCACCCGAGGCGGCTTTCTTGGTGTGCAACTCGCGCACACGTTCGCGTTGTCTTGCGGTGTATGCGGCGGTAACTTTTTTCGCCTCGATGGTATCTTCCATTTGCGCACGTTCCCTTGCCAAAGCAACAGCGGCTTTCTCGACTGAGGATTCAAGCGCAACCAACTTTTCGCCGCGTTTAACAAAATCGCTTTTATCGACATCAATGCGCTCGACAATGCCATCAACAGAACTGCCTAATTCAACCGTCATTTCCGGTTCGATCAGACAATCCAGCTCTTGATTTGCGGCCCATGAAGCAGGGGCTGATGCAAGGGCTAGTGCAATAACGAGTACATTGGTTTTAGAAAGAACTTTGTTCACGACGTCCGTATCCTCTATAGAAATTACGCGGATATCCCAAAAGCTTAGATCATATTCACAGTAATCCCACTGCTTGCGGATGGCCAAACCTGCGCTGGATAAATGGATTGGCTGGGCTAATATAAAGAGACCATCAAATAAATATAAAGGTGCTTAGAAATGGAACTTAACGGCGAAAAAATAAACAACAAACAAATTACTCTCGACGGAAACAGTTTCGTTGATTGCGAAATAAGCAATAGTATTTTGATCTACAAAGGTGGCGTTTTACCGGTATTGCGCGACTGTCAAATCAACGATTGCCAGTGGAATTTTAGTGACCAGGCTGCCAACACTTTGCAATTTCTGGCCGCTATGTATAACGGCATGGGAATGGGTGGCATGGACATCGTTGATCAAACGATCGTCAATATCCGTAACAATACATTAGTCACTCCAGAGCAGGCGGCCCAACTTGGCGCTGCACAAGCGAATGCTGCGAACGAAGATGCAGCAAATCAAGACAACGCGAATGAACAGGCTGCAGCTGAAGCAAAGCGGAAAGCACGCAAAAAATCAAAAGCCAAAGCCAAGGCAAATACTGACGCGGCTTAACGTTTAGTGGTTTGGAGCCCTGGCTACTTTTGTAATCAGGGCGCCTGCGATCAAAACGCCCAGACCGCGTTCTTATTCACTGCGGCCGCTGAAGGCGAGTAAATCTTCCATCTGTTTGTCCTGAAACAATACCTGACGGCGTTGCGCGCGAAGTCTTTGCTGTAGTGCGCGCTGCGGCAGTTTGGTCAGTAAAGATACTGCGAGGCTGGGAGCGGTGGATCGAATCCTCAAGCCCAGTTTATGCAGGCTTTGCGGTAAGTGATCACTTACTAAGGCATCATCAAGCGCAACATACATTTCGAAACTTCCAGGCTCTCCCTGGCGACCGCAGCGACCAAATAATTGTCGATCTACGCGCCCTGACTGGTTTGGCTCGCAGGCAATAACGTGAAGTCCACCAAGGCGCTGAACACCTCTGCCCAGTTTAATATCAGTACCTCGTCCAGCCATGTTTGTGGCCACTGTAACGGCATTTCGCAAACCGGCGCCAGCAACTACCTGTGCCTCCTGCGCGTCTTGTCGTGCGCTGAGAACAAGGTGTGGAATCCGGTAGGCGGCCAGTAACTCACTCAATCTTTCAGAGTTAGCCACCGACGCGGTTCCAAGCAATATGGGTTGACCGCTCTTATGCACCTCGCATACCCGCTCGGCGATGGCCTGCCACTTCTCCTCACTGTTACTGGATACGTGACAGGCAAGGGCACGCGCTTGCCTTGGCTTGTTCGGAGGTACAAGTAACAGTGGCTTACCGTATACGGATTGCAGCTCGCCGGATACCTCGCTCAAGGTACCGCTCATGCCAGCCAGATGCAGATAGCGCAGAAAAAATCGCTGGTAACTGATACGGGCCAGAGTTTCACGTTGTCCGGTAACGGTGCAGTTTTCTTTGGTCTCCACCATTTGATGTAAGCCTTGCTGCCAGGAGCGATCGGGCATGGTTCTACCGGTATTAGGGTCGATGATCTCTATTCGATCATCACGAATCAGGTAGTGTTCATCTGCGCGAAATACATACAAGGCAGCAAGCGCTTGTTGTACCAACCATTCACGGCGCTGTTTACCGCGCCAAATGCCTCGCAATCCAATACCCTCTTCGCTCTGGGCACTGCACAGCTCCTGCAGTCTGGATTTTCCGCTGCTGGTCAGTGTGGCCTTCATGTCGGCCTGTTTAATCGTGAAGTCTTGCTCAGGTTCAAGTGTTTCAGCCAAACCCAGCGCGTCGGCATACATCTGTTCGCGGTCAGGATCTTTTATTTCCCGCGACAGCAGCAGTGGCGTACAGGCCTCATCAATCAGTACCGAATCAGCTTCATCAACAATCGCAAAACACAAGCCACGCAGTACCGGGCCAGTCTCCGGGTCAAACTGGCGCAAGCGCAGCGCTAATTGACTACTTTCGTTTTGTGTTACCAGTCGATCGCGCAAATAATCGAATGCTACCTGCTTGTTAGTGCAATAGGTTACGTCTGCGGCGTAGGCGCTGCGGCGTTGTGGTGCACTCATGTCTTCAGTAACCGCTGTGCAGTGCAAACCCAGTGCATTGTACAAACGCGACATATCGGCTGCATCGCGGCAGGCCAGGTACTCATTAGTGGTAATTACGTGGGTCGGGATTTTGGCCATGCCGGCGCACGCGGCCGCCAGCGTGGCGGTTAAGCTCTTGCCTTCACCGGTACCCATTTCTACCATGTAGCCATACACCATCGCCCAGGCAGCCATCAACTGAACATCGTAATGCCGCTTACCCAGTGTATGCTCTGCGCAGGCACGCACCGCAGCAAACGCCTTGGCGACTAATGATGTTTGCAAACCATCGCGGGCAAGATCGGACTTTAGCTGCTCTATATATGCGTCAAATTCTCGGCTGCCGGCTTTTGGCAAATGTTGTGCAGCTTTATTAACGTGTTCACGTACGTAGCCAAGTGAACAGTTGCGCTTACCTTTGAGCTGTTGCCATTTAACACTGACTGAATCTGTGATTCGATCGGCCATACCCGTATCAATATCCTCGCGTTGAGGATAGGCGCCTAGACGAACACCTGGGCGAAGACTGTCGCGGCTCTTTAAAATCCAATCAGGCATTGAAGTGTTTCAGGAACAGCTGACGGGTACGTCTGACCAGCTGCTGTGAAATGGTTTCAGTGCCATGGTCGAAGCGAACATACGCTCTGGTGCCTAGCTGCGCATTTTCCAGCGCAAGCGGTATTTCGAGCTCGTATTGAAAGAAAGCGTTAAGACTTTGTTTACCGGATTCATCGCCAGGATCAACCATTACTGTGCCACCGCCAGTGGTGCCCAGAACTTTACTGGGTAAGGCGTTGTTCGCTTTTGGGGTTTGCTGGGCGATGCTGGCAGTTAACACGGTAGGTACTGAGCTACTCAAACGCACTTGTACCCGATCAACCTTGCGCTGTATCCGGTCTTGATCAGCCTGATCAACAACCAGCTGAATACGTGCGTTAGAATTGTTTTTCAGGTACGCGAGCAGTTGCCCTTGCTTAACCAGACTGCCTGCCAGGTCATCAGCATGGGGAATTGCAATGCGACCATCCGCCGGGCTGGTTACCAAAAGATCGTCTACTTTGTCCTGCGCATGGGCCACTTGCGCTTCAGCGGCGTGAATCTTTTCTTCAATTGCCGCGGCCTGAATACGGTCATTAACCTGGTAATTAATTTTTAATGCCTGAAGCTCCTTAAGCTTGGCTTGTGCGATGGCCAGATTGGCGTGGCGTTCCGGGTCATCCAGCTCGACAATGCCCTGGCCTTTACTGATCAACTGGCCCGGCTTCACCAGAACGCGATGTACCACTGCATCGACATCCGCATTAATTCGCGCATCACCTGGCAACCACACCACGCCTTCGTGTTGTGTGTTGGAAGGCATAGGTACCGCCGTTAACAGTAAAACAACAACAATAGTCGCCAGACCGGACACCCCCAACGCGCGACTGCGATGCGGCCCAAGTCGGTCTGACAGCAGGAATCCCAACAGCTTTGCGATAGGCAGAGCAAATTGGGTAATCATCATCCATAACGCCAACAACACACCGAGTACAAACATTTTGCCGGCAAGATACAAACTGATCATTAGCATCAGCGCGGTTCGGTACAGGAATGAGGTTATGGAATAAAATACAAACCAGGCCGGTTCACCGCTAGCACTGACGGGTGATTGTGCGCCTTCAATTTTGAAGCAATAACGCTGAATCAAATACCCAAGATACTGATTTGAACGCTGTGCGAGATTGGGTATGCCTATCGCGTCTACCAGCATGTAGTAGGCGTCGTAGCGAAGCAGAGGGTTGCCGTTAAACAGCAATGTTGAAACGCCACCGATTAACACCACGTTCAATGCCATGCTGCGGATGACACCATCTTCCAACGCAAGCCAGAGCAGCATTGCCAATGCGCTTAAGCCCAGCTCAACGATCATGCCAGCCGCGCTAACAAGTATGCGTTTGCTGCGTTGTGAAAAAGTGCTGGAAGCGGACGCGTCAACATAGGGTATGGGCATCAATACCAGCAACATAACGCCCAGTTCGTGAACTTCGCCGCCTTCCAGTTTTACCGAGTAAGCGTGAGCAAGTTCATGCAGTAATTTAACGATCGGGTAGAGTAGAACCAGCAATACAATATTGTAAGGCTGCAGTGCTTGTTCACTGATGGCATAGCTCAACGCACCCCAATTATTAGCGGCCTGCAAACCGGCAATCACGCACAATAAACCGATAGCAACTAACACTGAAACAGTAAAAAACGGCTTCGCCAGGTGTTGGGTTCGATTTAGAAATTTGTCTGGATCAAGCAGTGGGAAGCGTAATGCAGCGGGGTTCTTGTAATGACTGCTGCGCTGTGCGCGTTCGCGTTTTGTGCCGCGTTTCAATAGCTCACCCAATGCCGGGCTCACATCAGCCAGCATCAAGTCAGCTGCGTGCAACTTCGACAGCAAGGTAATAATATCGTTTTGACTTGGCGCATCGTCGCCCAGCGTTTCATTGCATTGATTCCAAATGGATTCTACTGAGCGTTCGCCATCCATTAAGCTGACAAAGCGATACGCGCTGCTGCTGAAACGGTGGCTGCGTGCACCCGCAGGATCGCGCACAATAAACCAGTCCTGGCCGCGGTAGATGTGCCAACTGATATCTACCTGTGGTTTGAGGCTGGGCTGTAGATCTTTAACGCGATACCAATAGGGACTGAACAGTTCCTCGATCACGGAAGCCACACCCAGGCCTTTAACCTTAGCCAGTTGATCAATTCATGGGTCCAGATCCAAACCAGACTTTGTTCACCAAGGTCCAGTTTTGCTGCACCTTCCATACCAGGGCGCAAGTCTTGCTGCAGCGCAGCTGCGTCGTCATCACTGATGCTGGCCTCAACCCGGAAATAATTACTGGAGTCCTCGGCAATTGACACAGACGTTACTTTCTCAACAACTAGTTGGCGCTTTTCACCGGGCAGACTGGTCAGCACTAAGGTGCCTTTAAGCCCGGCCTTGATACCGGCGATATTTTTCTCATCAATGTTTAGCACGATTCGGTAATCGGCCAATGGCGCGACTTTGAATAATACGTCGCCTTTGTTAACAGGCGAACCCAGTGACTGACTTAAATCGCCTTCAATAACTATGCCGTCAAAAGGTGCCGTCAAGCGTGTTCGCTTTAATTGCTCGTTCACCAATTGCATTCTTGCGTTGGCTTGATCGATCTGCGCGCCAATGACTGCTACCTTGGCATTGTCATGTTCAGCCATCGCTTCCCTGTAGGCGCCCACTAACTCGTGTTGTTCGCTGGTGATGCTCAATTGCTCCAGCTTGAGATCTTTGTCATCGAGCAATCCCATCAGTTGTTGCTCTTTAACCGAGTCGCCGGCGCGTACGTTTGATGAAGACAGAAAACCGTCCAGTGGCGCGACCACCGCTCTTTGCACTTTGCCTTCAACAATAGCAGGTGCCGTAACCCTGTGTTCTCCTTGGGCAAAGGTCAGAAATAGCAGTACTGCTAAAACCGCAGCAACTTTAAGTTTCAGGCTTCCGTTGCCTCTGCGGCTGAGTTTATGTGTCAGCTTCTGTATTTTTCTCACGCCACGGTGAGCAATGTTTAGCTGTTGTTCCTGGTGCAACGACAAGGTATTGGCGAGCAATGCGCTAAGGTGTTGAACATAGTCGAGTTCATTGCTTGAAAATGGCTTTTCTGCAGGTCTTTCCAAAGTAAGCGCCGCAAATAGCTTACCTTCAACACCCAGAGGCACAGAGCACAGTGAACCGTTTGCGGAACTCTCACACAATAATTGATGGGCCAGGCTATGCGGTGCGCTTTGCTCACTCTGGTCCGGGAAATGAATAACGCGATCATGCTCTATCGCTTCCGTCATTGCCGCCGCTAGCCGCTGTATGGCCTCTGTTTTACGATTGAAATTAGCGCTGTGCGAGATCGCTGTTACGGTGAGGCGCTTACCATTCCATCGACCGTAGCTCACACGCGTACAGCGCAACTGGGTCGCCAACTCCGATACCATGCAGCTGCTCATCGCCGTCAGGTCTTGCTGCTCAAGGCAGCGCGCGGCGGTGGACCACAATGACATGTGTGATACTGACGCGGCCTGCTCAGGCTGAAGGTAGGCAAATTGAAACCAGTGGCTGCCCCATTGCAACATATTCAGCACCGAGCGCTGCATCAGCTCGTTTCTAGCGCGCATATTGAGCAGCACTACGAATACAAAGCAAGAAGTGTGCAGCAGCGGGTAGCACACTTGATCAATAGACCCGTGTTTAGCGCTATCTATGGTAGTGATGCTGTGTTGGCGGGTCTGCAGGCAATCAACAATGCTAGACGGCACGGTTTGGAATTCGGGAATGGCTTGTGGCCAGTGCGACAAAGACAGCAGTTGTTGATTGTCAATTTGATAACACAACACCTGCGCCGAATGCAGCTCTTTAACCATTGCGCATTGGGTATGCAACCACTGCTGCGCCAGTCGGTTAAGATTCTGGCTACCGCGTGCGGTGCTTGTCTGAGCGGATTCAGAGCCCGTCTGTTCGACCGACGGTACTGCCTGTGTTTGCATAATATTCCGAACAAATGCCAGGCTGATCACCAACTAAACATCGGCGTCAGTTTTTGAGTGTTATTCGCGCGAATTGATGATTAAGCGCACAAAAATTGCTGCAAAATCAGTAATTTGCATTCACAAAGAATAGGATATGTGTGGCTATTTTCCACTCCGGAGAAGCCCGATTCAGAGTCGGTTCAGAGGGTCAGACGCAGCATCCGAGAGATGGTTTTTTCCAGCTTGCCGAGAGTGTTGCATTCCACCGCATCGTGACTGTATACGGCGTAGCGGCGCATTTCAGAGTCGCCGCTGGACCACAACGATTTGTTTTCCGGGTTTAGCCAAAGCAGTCGTTGGCAGCGGTCGTGCATGGCTTTCAGCAAATCGGTTTTCGGATCGCCATAATTATTGCGGCCGTCGCCCAGCATAATGATGGTTGTGTGGCGGTCGATACTGTCCAGACACAGATCACTGAACTGCTGAAACGCCGCGCCGTAATCGGTGGAGCCCATGCCATACTGGTGGTTGATCAGCTCAATCGCTTTCTCCACCGGGTAGCGCTGCAAAATATCAGTAACCTCGCCAAGCTGCGATGAAAAAGCAAACGCTCGGACGTTGGGCAGTACATCGTGCAAGCTATACAGCAACATCAGCAAGAATCGTGCATACAAACTAACAGACCCGCTAACGTCGCAAATCGCCAACACTTTGGGTCTGTCCTTTCGTTTGAACTTCCAATGTGTTTCAAACAGAATGCCATCGTTGGCAATGTTTCTGCGAATCGTTTTGCCAGCGTTGAGTTGACCTTTCTTGAATATCTTTTTGCGCCTGGCGTGTTGGCTGGCCAGTTTCTTGGCCATTTTATGCACCAGCATTTGCATGTCGCGAAAATAGTGTGCGTCCAGACTGGACAGTCGTGCTCGTTTGAGCACGTCTTCACGCAGCTGTTGCCCAGCGTTGCTGGCAAACAGCAAGTATTGTTGTTCAACGTAGTTGCGAATTCGGTCGCGCAGTTGGTCGCGTCGTTGCTTTAGTTCTTCGGCCAGTTGGTGATCGGCCTGAAACTCAGTTTGCTCCAGTTCGTGAATGGTTTCTTCCAAACCTTCCAGCCCCATGTGTTGCAAAACGCGTCGGGAATACTGACCCTTCTGGGTGAATATTTTTATATCCGACACACCAACGGCGTCGCTGGCGCGCACTATCTCTGCCGACATTTCAGCAGCGTCTGCGTTCATTAACATCTCAGCAAGACCGTCAAGTGCTGATGATTCCTCATCACCGCCGGCACCCGCACGGGGTTCGCCATCAGCCGAACTTTGCGCGCTACCATCATCATTTGATGCGTCTTGTTCAGTCGCAGGATCAGATTGCGCTTTGTCGTTTGCATTCGGTTCTGCGATTGCAAAAAAATGGTCAAAGCAATAATCGAAACTGCTTTTTTCTTCTTCGGTTTTTGCCAGTGTTGCCGACAAAGCTTGCTTTAACAGCAGTCGATCTTCATAACCGACCAGCGCCATTGCGTGCATGGCGTCAATGCTTTCCGAGGTTGATACCCGAACGTCTGCGTTGCGCAGTACACGAACGAAATCAATCAGCTTTCGTTCCATTATTCAGCGGCTCCTAGGATTTATTGCTGGACAAAATCGAGCTTAGTTCGGCCTCAATGTTGTCTATGTCTTCCTGAAATTTGAGAACCACGTTTAAGGTATTGTGAACAATATCCCGGTCAAGCGTGTCTGCGTGCAGCAGCACCAGTGTTTTCGCCCAATCGATGGTTTCACTGATCGCGGGCAGCTTTTTAAGGTCACGCTCGCGCAGTTGTTGGATAAACCCTACCAGCTGCTCACGTAATTTGCCCGGCAGTTCAGGCACGCGCGATTCAATAATACGTTGCTCAAGACGGGCATCGGGAAACGGAATATACAAATGCAAACAACGCCGCTTTAAGGCGTCACTGATTTCACGCGTATTGTTACTGGTAAGCACCACCAGAGGTTTGTGCTTGGCTTTGATCGTGCCTATTTCTGGCACGGATACCTGATAATCCGACAACAACTCCAGTAACAAGGACTCAAACTCGTAATCGGATTTGTCCAGCTCGTCAATTAATAGCACTGAGCCTTCTTCTTGCTCCATTGCTTTAAGCAGTGGTCGCGGCTCAAGAAATTCTTCCGAGAAAAATACATCACCGAACTGGTGTAAGCGCTGCACAGATTCATCCAGACCTTCGGCACCTTGCATCACATCGGCCAACTTTTCTTTCAACACCTGGGTGTACAAAAGCTGCTTACCGTATTTCCATTCGTACAAGGCTTTGCTTTCGTCCAAGCCTTCATAGCATTGCATGCGAATCAGCGGTCGCTGCATATATTCTGCGGCGGTTTTGGCAAGTTCTGTTTTCCCAACCCCTGGTGGTCCTTCCACCAGAATGGGTTTTTCAAGTTGTATCGCTAGAAATACAGCGGTGGCAATTTGCTCACTACAGATATAACCCTGTTGATCAAAGCCATCGCGAATCTGTTTTACGCTGTCAGCTGAAGACGACACTATCCCCCCGTCATATTCATAAACCGCACGATTTGCGGTTCGTCGTGCAAATTAAAATGGTGGCGCTCGGGTTTCAAATCCATGGCGCGGATGATTGCTTGCTCAAGCTCGGCATCGCTGGCTCCGCCACGCAAAAGTGCTCTTAAATCCATGGAGTGTTCATTCCCAAGGCAAAGCAGTAAGCGGCCTTCAACAGTAACGCGCACCCGATTGCACAAATGACAAAAATTATGACTGTGCGGAGAAATGAACCCGACCCGAATCGGGCTGCCAGTTACGTGGTAGTAGTCTGAAGGTCCCGCTGTGCTCGCCGAGCTGCTAAATAGCTGGTAGCGCTGGCTGATGATGTCTCTTACATCGTCACTGGAACAATAAGTAACGGCTCGGTCGTGCTCATCGATTAAGCCCAAAGGCATCTCTTCGATGTAGGCAATGTCCAGGTCGCGTTCGATACAAAATTGCAGCAGGTCCAGAACTTCGTCTTCATTGCGTCCATTGAGAATCACTGCATTGATTTTAATGCGCTCAAAACCTGCGTCGCGTGCGGCATTAATTCCGTCCAGCACTTGCTCCAGATTACCGGTACGCGTAATTGCATTGAAGCGCTCAGCCTGCAAGCTGTCGAGGCTGATGTTCAGACGAGTCACGCCCGCCGCTCTTAAGGCCTGAGCCTGCTTTCTGAGTTGTGAGCCATTACTGGTGATGTTGAGTTCACTCAAACCAGGGGTTGCTGCAATCTCGTGGGCTAAAGACACCACGTTTTTGCGTACCAGAGGCTCGCCACCGGTTAATCGAATCTTGCTCACACCCAGACGAATAAATGCTCGGGCAATGCGGCCAATCTCTTCGAGAGACAAAATCTCTTTTCGCGGCAGAAACTCCATGTCTTCCGCCATGCAATACACACAGCGAAAATCGCAGCGGTCTGTGACTGACAAGCGCACATAATCGACCTGGCGGCCGAAACGATCAATCAATTGTGGGGGATTTGAATACGTCATACGAAGCTGTAAAGCAGACCATCAAAGCATGATCAGCCCTGTATGATACCGTACCTTGGCCCATCGTTTCTGTTTCTGCGCGACGACGGCGTAAGATGCTTGCGATAAAGCCAGTGATTTGTGTTGGAGCTAAAGCTAAGTCTATGAAAACATTGGTTATTGGCGGTGCGGGTGCCACTGGTCATTTTATCGTAAACGGCCTGTTGGAACGCGGTCATGAAGTGACTCTTTTGAACCGCGGGCGGCACCAAATAACGGAATTACCCGCTGATTTGCCGCGGATTCAATCGGATCCCTACGATGAAGAAGCGCTGAGCGCGTCGCTATCTGGTCAACACTTCGAGTTATGCGTGGCTACTTACGGGCGGTTGCGGGCGGTTGCCAGAGTAATGCGCGATAAGTGTGATCGCTTCATCTCTGCCGGCGGCGCGCCCGCTTATCGTGGCTACATGAACGCTGAACTCTGGTGGCCTACCGGTTTGCCGGCGCCCACTGCTGAAGATGCAATAAAAGTCAGTAGTCCCGAGGAGGACGAAAAAGGCTTTCGGATCGTGAAAACCGAGCAGGCCCTTTATGAGCAGATCCCACACGCCACCCACTTTCGTTATCCCTACGTTTACGGGCCTTATCAAATGGCTCCGAGAGAATGGTGTGTGGTTAAACGGATATTGGATAAACGACCGGCGATCATACTTCCAGACGGAGGCCTTACTTTACAAACCTTTGGCTTTGCCGAGAACATTGCTCATGCTGTTTTGCTGGCCAGTGACAAACCCGAGAGTGCCCAGGGGCAGATATACAATTGCGGCGATGCGCATTGTTTAAGCCTGCGCCAGGTTGTGGAAGCGCTGGCACAGGCGTTGGGGCACAGTTGGGAGATAGTGTCCATACCGAACGAATTGTGCGCGGCGGGTTTGCCGCTGCTGGGCCAGCCGCAGAGTACGCACAGATTATTGGATATGGGTAAGCTAATACACGAACTGGGTTATACAGATAAAGTGGCGCCGGTTGAAGGACTGGCGCGCACCTCACGATGGCTGGCAGACAATCGACCAGAACCGGGCGGCATGGAAGAAATGGTTATGCAAGATCCGTTTGATTACGCCGCCGAAGACCGTATTATCGACGCATGGCGAGCACTGAGCGCGCAACTGCCAGGCGATGAGATCTTCGACACTGTACCTGGTGTTGGCATGGCCTACAGTGGACCGGGTGGGCGACAACGCAGTAGCGCTGAATTCACTCCTTGATCGATTGTGACCCTGGAAGTTAGGAGACCATACGATGGCAATTCAAGACCAGGCTCGAAAGAGTCGCGTTTATATAGAGGCACTCAAGCTTGCGAAGGAATACCTGCAAAATCCGGAAAAGCTTGATTCCCTGTTAAACAAAGCGGGCAATAAGGCCGACCAGCGCAAGGGGCGACTGGCTGAGGCCTGGCAGCAGGTGCAGTTGTTGATCGACATGTTAAGAAGCCACCGGCGTGGCGAATACAAAGAGTTGTCCAGCAAATCTCTGCTGCTGATCGTAGCTGCCTTGTTGTATTTCATCATGCCTGCCGACCTGATCCCGGATTTCCTGATTGGTCTGGGCTATATAGATGATGTTGCCCTGCTGGCATGGACGGTTCGTTCTATCTCGGGTGAACTTGATAAATTTGCCGAGTGGAAAAAAATTCAAACCTCGGCCATGGGCCCTGAACGCGCGAGGTCCAGCCGCGCGCGACAAGGGCTGCTTATTGAAGGTGAATTAGGCAGTCACTGAACAAGCCTGAAATCGCAGAATACTTACTCTTTCCGCCGGGATTGATCAAAGGCCTGCGCTTTACGTATCAGCTCCTGGTACTCGTTAGCTGGTATGGTTACCGATCGATTCTGGCCACGTAACACTGCATCATAGCCCTGACCATAACCTTGTCCTGCACGGGATGGGGCGCCACCTGTTTGCGGGTGACGATCATCGTAGTAACCAGGCCCATCTTGATAATGTCTGCTGTCACGAGAATACGGGCGCCCCCGGCCGTATTGATCGCCCTGAAGATGAGGACTATAGGCAGTGCGGCATTCTGGACAAACGTCCATCAACTGCACCCAGAGTGACAGCGCGATTTCTTCGCGTTCGGGCGGCAGATTAAACGGTACCAGCAACTGAACACCTTGCCAGTAACCAAAGCGATGTGGGGGTGCGTCGGCGTAATCGTTATTGCTGCGGGTTGCGTCGTAGCCTTGTTGGGCAATGGTTGATGGCATATAGCCAATCAACAGCGCACAGACAGTGCTAAAAAAGAGAGTTCTTTTCATGATAAGCTCCGTTACAGGAAGTGCAGACGATGCAGTATTGCAGACATTGAAGCAGCTTGTCATTCAGATCTTGCGAAGAGACCTATGTGTTCTCCACGTCACTCACGTCGCTGTATTTTGGCACTGAGGTTTTGGGTCGGGTATTGGCTAGAGAGACTGTGTGAGAGAGGGACCTCGAACACAAGCCCCCATGGATGGGTTTACGGCGTGTCTCTCTAGCCAATACCCGATCCAAAGCCGGTCTCGAAGCGTCCTAAAGACTGTTCGTCACGCTGGGCGATACTCGATCCAAAGCCTACGTGCCAAACCGAACAGTAATTTACCGCTACTCTTTACTGATCAGGATTCGCTTTGCGCATCACCTTCCATAACAAGCCTGGCGCCAAGCGTCGAAAAAGCATCATAAAACCGGCCGATTGCGGGCAGACGCGCCAGTTCTTCGCACTCTTACCTTTGCCAAGCGCTTCTTCTACCGCATCAACAATGTCTTGCGGGTCTGACATGCGATTGTCTTTCTTTGCACCAACAATCGACCCGGGGCCTTTCTCTATTGCTTGTTCAACCAGTGGTGTGTTTACCATGGGTGGGCACACCAGCAAATAATGGACTGGACTGTTACGCATTTCTTCAGCCAATACTTCCATCCAGACATTGGTGGCCGCCTTGGTGGCGCTGTAACCGCCTAAACCATGTGTTAGAACCGATCCTGCCATGGAGCCGAATACGGCAATCTGACCTTTGCCGCGACTTTCCATGCCCTCCATTACTGTCTTGACCATGTTCACAGTGCCGCAGTAATTGATCATCATTTGCTTGTTGGTTAGCTCAACACTCATGCCTCGAACAGAGTCGCCAGGCATGATGGCAGCGCATTGTGTTAGCCGATCAATAGGTCCAAGTTCACTTTCTACTTTTTCAACCAGGGCGCGAACGGCATCTATGTCAGACACGTCGCACTTGTAGGCGGTGATGTTGTCAGATTCTGCTGCGATTGCTGCCAGGTTGTCGTCGTGCATATCAACGATTGCAACGCGAGCGCCCTTATTGGCGAGCGTTAGTGCTGCAAGCCGTCCCATTCCGCTGGCGCCACCGGTCACCAGTGCTACGTTTACTTGCATAAATATCTCCGAATAAGTTCAGTTCCAGCATTAGGTATCAGGCGGCGTAGATTTGTACTCTGGCGCCGTTGACAACGCTGGTACCTGAGGCGGTGTCCAGCGCTTCATGATCAATCAGATCATTACAGCTAATGCCTGGTGCCTGATCGTTGGCGAGGCTTTGTTGTGAGTCGTTATAGATATGGCCAAAGCCGTGGGGAATGCTGACCACGCCGGGCATAATGTCATCGCTGACTTCAACGGGCACGTTTGACTCGCCTACTTTGGATTTGACCAGAGCAAGACCACCGTCAGTTAATCCCAGGCGATCAGCATCGCTGCGGTGAATAATCATTGTGCAGCGGTCTTTGCCGCGCACATATTGTTTGATGTTGTGCAGCCAGGAATTCATGTCGCGAATATGCCTACGGCCAATCAATAACATGTTGTGATCATCTTGCGCGTTTTCTTGCACGCTTGATGCTTCAGAAAAAGCCTTGGCAATTCTGGCGAATTCGCCGGTAATCAAAGGATGCATTAGTCGAATACGCTGGCCTTCGGTTTTTAACTGTTCGGGCAACTGAGTTTCCAGCGCGCCCAAATCAACGTTGCCGCCAAGAGTTCTCAGTTTTGCCAGTGACAGTCCTTGCTCAGATTCCGCGTTGAAACCGTCACCATAAGGTCCGTTGCGTAACATAATATCGATCATTCTTTCCCAGCCGGGCTGATCCGCGTACTCCGCACGAATAGCGTCGGCGTCTAGCTCACGGCCAATCGCGGCGGATTGTGTGATAACTCGTTCCAGTGTGCCCTCGAACATGAAGTTGTCCATATCAGCAGCGCTGATGCCATTTAAGCCGGCTGTTATTTCACACAGTGCCTCGCCCATTGTTTGTAGGTCGTTTTCGGGTTCGAAGAGTTTGGGCGTGTAATTGGCAAAGTTGCGACCGCTGGTGCCGGTAAATGTCAGGTCGTAATTGCTTTGTTCTGCCTGTGTTGTGGAGGGCAGAATAATATCGGCCTGGCTGCTGGTTTCATTGATGTAAATGTCCAGAGCCACCATGAAATCCAGCGTTTTAAGCGCTTCACGAATTTCTTTGCCATTGGGAACACTTAGCACAGGGTTGCCGCAAATCGTGACCAGTGCGCGCACCTTATCGTCACCAGGGGCGGTAATTTCTTCGGCCATCAAATTGGCTGGCAACTCACCGCAGGTTTCCGGAAACCCGCGTACTCGTGATGCCCAGCGCCCCCAATGCTCGCTGGTGTCTGGTGTTCCAGGTCCCGGTGCGCTGGTTGGTGGGCGAGGAAACATCATGCCGCCAGGAACGTCCAGTTTGCCGGCGAGCAAGCTAACCACATCTACCAGCCAGGAAGCGAGCGTGCCGTATTCCTGTGTGCACAAGCCTATTCGACCATACGCAGCACCTGTGTTCGCAGCGCAATACTCGGCGACCAATTGACGTAAAATCGCCGGCTCTATCCCCGTCAGTTTGGCCGTGCTTTCCGGAGTGTAGCCCTGAACAGCGGCGCGGAGATCATCGATGCCGTCGATCAATCCGTCCAGATGGCCAGGTGTGATCAAGTCTTTGGCAAACATTTCGTTGATGAACGCCATCAACATAAAAGCGTCAGTGCCCGGGCGAATATAAATGTGCTGATCGGCTTGCTCGGCGGTTTCTGTGTAGCGCGGATCAAGCACCACAATTTTGCCGCCGCGTGCTCGAATGGCTTTCAGGCGCGATTCAATGTCTGGCGCCGACATCAGGCTGCCCTGCGAAACCATGGGGTTGGCGCCCATGATAATAAAATAGTCTGTGCGGTCTGTGTCGGGAATTGGAAACTTCCATTCTTCGCCATACAAAACGAAACTGCCCATTTGCTGGGGGTGCTGGTCGACGGTACCGGCAGAAAAAAATCGTTCTGTGCCCAGTGATTGCATCAAACCCTGTAAATAGAGCTGGCAACTGACTATATGGCCGGTTGGGTTGCCAACATATAGAGCGATGGCGTCTTTGCCAGATTCGGCACGTATAGCATTTAGTTTTTCTGCGATCTCGGCGTACGCCTCATCCCAAGTAATCGCTTCCCAGTCGCCACCGGCTGTCTTGCGCACCGGTGTTCGCAGACGTTCGGGGTCGTCGTGAATGTATTTGAAGGCTTGCGATTTTGCGCACACATAGCCCTGGCTGCGTGGGTCGTCCGGGTCGCCGTGAACAGACAGTATTTTTTGTGCAGTATCGTCTACTTCCAGTACCAGTCCGCAGCAGGCTTCGCAGGTTGGGCAAGAGCGTTTTACCGTGCGTGTTGTGGCGGCAGTCATGTGTGTACCCCAGGTTCTTTAAGACGCATGGATAGTACGTGAAACACCTTGAGTGGGCAGTAAACATAACCGGGGTGTAATGCGTTGTTACAAAACCAGTCGCCGACCATACGAGCAAGCTTGAAAAACTGGTAAGCTCTTGCAGCACACCATGAATTTTGCCTAAGTATCAGGAGCCCAGTCTTTGAATATTCGAAAATCGCTTATTGCCCTTCTCGTGCTGCTAGCCACTGCAGCCTGCGGAGTGCCCGAAGGCACGGTAATTGAGGGTTGTACGTCCAGTGACAAAATGCGTGTGGTATGCGGAATGCAATCGCCGGAAGACATCGCCGTGGTTGAGGGTGGCGATTACCTGTTGCTCAGCGAGCTTGGCGATATGGGCGAGCGCGCTGGCAGGATTGTGCTGTTCAATGTGGCCAGTGAGGAGTTCCAAGCGGCGTATCCATTCCCAAGCAAACCGGCCAAAGCGCCGGATAATGTGCAAGGCAGCGCCGAGTGTGTAACGCCGCCCACAGCGGAAATGAGCCCACATGGATCGCATTTGGTCCAATTGGCGGATGGCAGCTGGCGATACCTAGTGGTTAACCACGGCGACAGAGAGGCGGTGGAACTGTTCTCCGTTCAGCGCAATGAAGAAGATGTTCCGCATTTGCATTGGCAAGGCTGTGTGTTGCCGGCAGAGAATACTCTTATCAATGACGTTGTGGGCTTGTCCAATGGCGACGTGGTGTACACCCGCATGTATCGCCCCGACGACTTCATGGGTCAGCAACTTGGCATGCTGATCAAAGCTAACACGGGTGATGTGTGGCGATGGGGCCGCGCAAAAGGACTGCAGCTGTTGCCATACACTGCGGGCAGCCTAACCAATGGCATCGAAGTAAGCGCCGATGAGCGCTTCGTTTTTATTAATCAATATATGAACGAAGAAGTGCATAAGTACGACCTTGAGCAACAGCAATTAGTGGGTATCGCACCAGTACCCAACGTAGACAACAGTGCCTGGGGCCCGAATGGAGAGTTATGGCTGGCAAGCCATACCGGCGAAGTATCAGCGATGATGAAGTGTTTCAGCGACTCTTTACGCACTTGTGGCTTAGCGTTCGAAATTGTGGCTTTGAATCCAGACACCATGGAAACGCGCGTGGTCTTTCAGCACCAGGGGCCGCCAATGGGTGCGGCCACTGTGGCCACACCGTTGGGGGACAATGTATATCTAGGTTCTTTTGTGGGTGACCGTCTCGCCATTGTGCCTTTGAGTCACTTTAAGTAAACCCTATGACGCGTTCGCTTTTTCTGGGTTTGGGCCCGTTGCTGGCCGCATCGGCGTATGCGCTGTCGGTATCAGCGGGCTACAGTACAGACATTGCCTGGACGGCCGCAATTACAGTGTGCTGTATCGTCTGGTGGATTAGCGAAGCTCTGCCGATTCCCATTACATCGCTGTTGCCACTGGCGCTGTTTCCCATGGTGGGCGTACTGACCAAAGAACAAGTTGCAGAAGCCTACGGCAGCAATTTGATACTGTTATTGCTGGGTGGTTTTATTCTGAGCCGTGCGATGGAACACAGTGGTGCACACAAGCGCCTGGCCCTGTATACCATTCGTTTGATCGGCGGCGAGTCGGCCAGGCACATCGTCTGGGGTTTTATGTTGGCTGCCGCACTACTAAGCATGTGGATTTCAAACATGGCCACGGTGTTGATGATGTTACCCATCGCGCTGGCCGTCATGGCGCAATCAGATGATCAGACCATCGCTGTACCACTAATGTTAGGTATTGCGTATTCGGCCAGTGTTGGTGGTATGGGTACACCGATTGGCACAACCCCTAACCTCGTGTTTATGGAGGTGTATGCAGAGACCACAGGTATTGAGATAGGCTTTGTTGAATGGATGACTGTTGCCTTGCCGGTTGTGTGCATGATGATTCCGCTGATTGCCTGGAGTATTACGCGTAAGCTGCCCGATGGCGGTTCGTTTACGCTACCCTCGGTTGGGGAATGGAGTTCGCACGAGCGGCGTGTGCTGTTGGTGTTTGGTTTGACTGCTCTGGCTTGGGTTACTCGAAAAGAGCCTTTCGGTGGTTGGAGTAGCTGGTTTGGAATGCCTGGGGCGAATGATGCCAGTGTGGCCTTTGTTGCCGTTATTGCGATGTTCATTATTCCGAGTGGAATGCAGAAAGGTGAGCGCCTACTGAACTGGGAGCGCGCTAGCGATATTCAATGGGGTATTTTGCTGTTATTCGCAGGTGGTCTCTGTATAGCAAAGGGCTTTACGGTGTCAGGGCTGGGTGCGGCATTGGCTGATGGACTGATCTTTTTGCAAACTGTGCCGGTGTTCGTGATGTTATTGCTATTGTGCTTGTTCGTGACCTTTCTTACGGAAACCACCAGCAATACCGCCAGTGCCGCCTTGTTATTACCCATTCTGGCCGCGGCCGCAACGGCAATGGGCATTGCTCCGGAAGTGCTAATGTATCCAGCCGTACTAACCGCCAGCTGTGCGTTTATGTTACCGGTAGCAACTGCGCCAAACGCCATTGTATTTGCCAGTGGTCAGGTGACCACACAGCGCATGGCCAGGGAAGGTTTGATTCTCAACGTGCTGGGCGCGACGCTGGTCGCCAGCTATTTTTATATTATTAACTGAGTTCAGACTGCCAGACGTGGGCCGCTACGTCATCTTCGCGACGACCGACCATTTGGCGGCGATCATCATTGCCAGGTTCGAATCGAATCGTTTGTCTGCGGTTACTGTCGCCGCGGCGCGGCTGATTACGCCGCTCAGGACCGCGATAAGTTGGGTTACGTGCTTCAAACATCCTTTTGAATCCTTCTTATTTAGCAGTGCAAGCTGCTAGAGCTTCTCCATAATGGCTTCGGCTGAACTGTTTTCAAGCCCTGGGCCATCTTCCAGCGCAAGGTGCGTGACCACACCATCGTCAACAATCATGGCAAAGCGTTGTGAGCGCGTGCCCATACCAAAGCCGCTGCCGTCCATGGTCAGGCCCAGCGCGGTGGCGTACTCGCCATTTCCATCGGCTGCCATAATTATGTTTTCGGCGTTTTGCGACTCGCCCCATGCACCCATTACAAATACATCGTTTACCGACATGCAGACGATGTTATCCACACCTTTGGCCTTGATCGCATCCGCGTTAACAACGAAGCCGGGAACGTGCGCCGCTGAGCAAGTAGGCGTAAACGCGCCTGGTACGGCAAACAAAACTGTTTTCTTACCGGTGAATAGCTCGTCGGTAGAGATATCGGCTGGGCCTTCTGCCCCCATTACCTTGAACGAACCTGATGGAACTTTATCGCCTTCTTGAATCATTACTTTCTGTCCTGTTACGTTTTCTTTGAACTAGCGTGAGATGGTCTTTTGCTATCTTAACAATCGCTATGCGGCATTAGCAATTGTTAAGCGCTTTGACACCGATTATTCGGCCTCTTGCAAGGAGGTGTATAGGGTTGCTATCCAATTCGCTTCCTTGATAAACCCGATTCCCCATGATTTCAGGTCCTCCGGTAGGCCAAGTTCGCTTATTTCTTGTAAAGACAAGCCCTCACCAAGGCGCTCCTTCATCCAGGTCACACTTTGCGTCAGCATGTCATGAGTTTTCTGCAGGTCGGCCTTTTTCGACAAGGGGCCATGGCCTGGAACAACAACCCAGTCTTCATCAATCATCGCTAAAATAGCGGCTACATTGCGGCTCATGCCCTCTACTGATCCGCCTGACTGAATATCAACAAACGGAAACCAATTGGCAAAGTAGTGGTCACCCATGTGTACGATTTTGCTGGGTTCAATAAACGCCACGCTGTCACCGTCAGTATGGCCATTGGCAAAGTGCCGCAAGCGAATAATCTGGTTTCCCTCGTATAAAGTGGTGCTGTCGCTGTAGGTAACTACTGGTAATGCATGCGGCTCGGCAGGCGCGACCACGCGGTTGAAAGCTTCAAACGTCATTCCTTCCTGCAGGCGTTTTCTTACGTTGTCGTGTGCAACAAGATTGGTACGCGGCCCGAGGTAATCGTTGCCGCCGGCGTGATCAAAATGCCAATGGGTGTTGACCATGAAGCGCAGTGGCTTATTGCCCACCTGCATGATGGTATTGAACAAATCAGCGGCTTGTTCGGGGTAGCCGTTGTCGATAACCAGCATCGAGCGGTCACCTTCAACCACCACGATATTGCCGCCGTCACCTTGAATGAGGTGCACGTCATCGCGTATTTCTGAATGGCTTAATACTGGCTTTTCAGCTTCCTGGGCAAATGAGGAGCCGGCGATCGTCAGCATCGCCAGCAGGAAAATTCGGGGAAATAGCTTCATTGATCTCACTCCTGCGCTTACAGGAGCAGATCATACATTACCAAGGCTGGTTTCAGTTAGCGTCTTTGTGGACAGCGTTCAGGCTTGCGGGCCGGCAGCAATAATCGCGTCGCTGACCTCGAACTTCTTGAAGTTTTCCACAAATTGCTGGGCCAAACCGCGTGCTTGCTGGTCGTATTCCTGAGGATTGTCCCAGGTTGCTTTCGGTGCCAGTAAGTCGGTTTCTACGCCCGGTACCGACTTGGGTACCGATAAATTGATGATATCCAGGTGCTCGGTTTCAACGCCTTCCAGATCGCCATTTTGAATAGCGGCAATAATGGCGCGCGTGGTTGGAATTGAGAAGCGCTTGCCTTTTCCGCCGGCGCCGCCTGATCCTCCGGTCCAGCCGGTATTCACCAGGTATACCTTGCTACCAAACTCTTTCACGCGGCGAATCAATAATTCTGCGTAAACGCTGGCGCGCTGCGGAAAGAAAGGAGCTCCGAAGCAGGTAGAGAACGTTGAGCGAATGCCGCTGGCAGCGCCCATTTCGGTGGACCCTACCAAAGCGGTGTAGCCGCTGAGAAAATGATAGGCCGCCGCTTCCTCTGACAAAATTGAAACCGGTGGCAATACTCCAGTAACATCACAGGTCAGGAAGATGACCGCCTTGGGCTCACCAGCGCGATTTTCCAGCTGGCGCTTGTCAACGTGCTCCAGCGGGTAACAGCAACGTGAGTTCTCAGTCAATTCGGTATCATCGTAATCGGGCTGTCGAGAGTCATCATCAATGGCTACGTTTTCTACGATTGCGCCAAATCGGATTGCGTCCCAAATCACCGGCTCGTTTTCGCGACTAAGATTTATGCATTTGGCGTAGCAACCGCCTTCCAGATTAAACACAACACCTTTGCCCCAGCCGTGCTCGTCATCGCCAATCAAAAAGCGGTCAGGGTCGGCAGACAAAGTTGTTTTACCCGTTCCGGACAGCCCGAAAAATAAAGCAGTATCTCCATCCGGGCCAACGTTAGCGGCGCAATGCATTGGCAGTACGTCTTTTTCAGGCAGTAGAAAGTTCTGCACGCTGAACATCGCTTTTTTCATTTCACCGGCATAGCGCATTCCCGCTAGCAATACTTTCCGTTGAGCGAAATTGATAATCACAGCGCCGTCACTGTTGGTACCGTCGCGCTCTGGATCGCATTCGAAGCCGGCAATATTAAGTACTTGCCACTCTTCCTTGCTTTTGGGGTTGTATTTCTCAGGGCGCACAAACATGTTGCGGCCAAACAGGCTCTGCCAGGCGGTTTGGGTCTTAACGCGCACCGGAATGTAGTGTTCCGTATCCGCACCTACGTGCAGTTGCGCAACATAACTGTCTTGTGTGGCGCAAAAGTCGCTGACTCTTTCCCACAATGCATCGAACTTATCAGCGTCGAACGGGCGATTTACAGCGCCCCAGTCAATCATGTCTGAAGTGCTTGGTTCCTGCACAATGTAGCGGTCGGCCGGGGAGCGACCGGTGCGCTTGCCAGTGGTCACTACTAATGAACCATTGCTTGCCAACCGTCCTTCGCCTGAGCGCAGTGAACGCTCTATCAGTTCGCTGGGCGCAAGGTCCATATAACGTGTAGGAGATTCAGTAGTTTGCTTGGCAGTCATGCGTCCTTCGTCCAGTGATTAATAAGTGCGTATCGTATTGAAATTTTGTGTGAAAATCGTGTACCTGGGCGATTTGATGAAGTCCGCCGATCGTCTATTACATTATCGCAAAAAGTACGGAGTTTTGCTTACTGTTTAGCTAATACAACGGATACACGGTAGTGATAAAGCTTATTCTGCCTCGCCAGTGTTTCGAATGACCTGCTGCAATTGCCGACGTTGCTTTTTACTTGGTTTGCCCTCAGGCGAAAATACGCCCCGCCCATGCGATTTACGCTGTTCTGATTCAAGCAGGCGCTTTTGCACGCTTTCCGGCGTTTCGGTGTACAACAGAGCCGCTTCCTGCGCGCCGCGTCGCTGGTCTGAGAGCGCATCTACCGACACCGTTTTCTCGGCCCACCCCTGACGAATGGTCAGAATTTCTCCAACTGTAAGGTCTTTGCTGACTTTTAGCCGCTGCCCGCCCGCTTGCACTTTGCCACCCTCAATGGCTTTTTTGGCCAGGCTGCGAGTTTTAAAGAAACGGGCTGCCCATAACCACTTGTCGAGTCTGACTCGTGCTGCTGTAATATCACTCACTGTGGCATGATCTCGCTGAAATGCTCTATACACGCGTGTGCGGTGACAGGCTCGCGAGTTTTCTGGCTGTCGGGCTGAGCGATAGCCAGCACATGCGCTATGCCGTAGTTCTGCGCTGCATCTAACACACTGACAGTGTCATCTATAAATAATGCGCGTTCGGGATTAAAACCGGCCGCACTCTGCAACCGTGGCCAGAAATCTTTATGCTCTTTCGCGGCGCCAAACTGGTGTGACGTGAAAATTTCCTCAAGGTGCTCGCCAATACCTGTCACTTGCAGCTTCAAATCAATTCCACGCTGATGGGCGTTTGTCACCAGCAAGGCGCGCTTTCCAATGCGTTTCAGGGTTTTAAGAAATTCAACGGCGTGTGGTCGAATTTGAATCAAATGCTGTACTTCGCGCTTTAGTGGCAGCAAGTCCAGCCCGGTGGTTTGTTCCCAAAAATCCAGCGAATACCAATGCAGGGTGCCGTGCTCGTCACGAAATATAGGCGCCAGTCTTTCATTCGCCGTTCGCTCGCTGATTCCCTGCTCGCGCGCATACACTTTTGGCATATGGGTTTGCCAAAAGTAATTGTCAAAATGCAGATCGAGAAGTGTTCCGTCCATGTCCAGCAGCACGGTATCTATATTCTGCCATTGAGCTGCTGTAATCATGCTTAAAGAGAGAAAAAGTGTTAATAGTTGAAAAGCCAGCGCACCATTGGCAAGCGTAGACTATTGTACAGGTATGCTTAACAAATGCGCATCTTCACTCGATGCCCCTGTCAATATCATGGTGCCTTTCATGGCCAGTAATGATGCCCATTCCCTGGCCGACGCTTTACTGCCGCTGGTAAAAGCAGCTGGCGACGTGATCATGCAGCATTACAGTAGTGTTGATTCGCTAAAAGTGCACACCAAGGCAGATCGCACACCGTTAACTGATGCAGATCTTGCCTCTCACGATGTGATCGCAGAAGGGCTTCGGAAGCTAACCCCTGACATACCGGTGCTCTCTGAAGAAGCCAATATGCCGCAGGCTGAGATTCGCAGGCAGTGGCCACGCGTGTGGCTGGTTGACCCACTGGATGGCACCCGGGAGTTCATTGATGCCAATGATCAGTTTTGCATCAATATTGCGCTGATTGAGAATGGAGTGGCTTCTATAGGCTTGATCTATTCACCAGTGCAAAATGTTAGTTGGCTTGGAATTCGTGACCTTGGAGCGTGGCGCATCGCTGCTGATGAACGCCGACAGTTGTCATGCCGAACCATGGCAGAAAGCCCCGTACTGATTTCAAGTAGCCGGCGATTTACTCCGGATATGCTGGCCTGCGAACAGGGTTTGCGCAGTCACTTCGGTGCTGTTGATCGCCTCGCGCAAGGCAGCGCGATGAAGTTTTGTCGCCTTGCAGATGGCGAAGCTGATATCTACCCCTGTTTTGGTCCCACCTCAGAGTGGGATACCGCGGCTGGTCAGGTGATTGTTGAGGCAGCTGGCGGGGTGATGATGAGCCTTGATTACCAGGCTTTTCGCTACAACCAGCGTAACACTTTGCTCAATGGCGGCTTTTTTGTGCTTGCTGATAGTAACTTTGACTGGCTGCCTGTGTTGCGTAAAGCAACGGCGGGTTAGTGTCTACCGAGTAAGAATACGATGACGCTGCGTTCAACGACGGCTTACTTGTTTTGTTTGATGTTGTCTGGCATCGCTGCCGCTGACAATGATGAGCTAGCAGGTTTCAGCCTCTATTATCTGGGCACCACACTCACTGATAACGATCAATACAGCGCTGAAGTATCGGCAGATTACGTGTTCGCCAAGGAAAAGTGGTTGGCTCTGGCTGCTATGCACGCCGATGCACAGGGCGCATCCGCTTCTTTCCCGGGAGCAAGCAGTAGCGCATTCGATATTAGCTTTGGTCAGCGTTTTAAGAGTTTTCAATACAGCCTGGGCGCGGTTTGGATAGACGATCAAGGTCTGGGCGACACGGCACAATACCGCGGCGCATTCGGTGCAGAATACGATGATTGGTCGTTCAAGTTCACTACTGAGTGGCGTGACGCCGCGTATCATCTGAGTAACTTCGATGCGCTGTTGCGAGATATTGATAGTTTTCTGGAAGAGCAACTTCAACAGCAACTGCAAAGCAGATTTCCTGAAGTGGATTTCGCTAATCTGATTTCGCTGCAGGCCGAACTGGATATCCGTTCGCTTGCCTACACCCTGGATCTGACCTACACAGCGAGCGATTCGCTGCGAGTGTTCGGTGCGTATACTTATTTCGATTATCGAGACGCTCCCGATAGGGTGCGTCTGTCCGCAGGTCTTAATCGCTTTGGCGACACTGAACGTGGCCAGCGAGTATTGGCGCAAATCAATCGGACCTTGATAAACAGTGTTGACGGACTCGCCGGTGACTTCAGGCACGGCTTTTATACGCGCAGTGCATCCATAGGGCTGGATTTCGACAGCGGGAATCACAACTGGCTACTTGAATTTGCGTATGATAAAGACGCTATCAGCGGCGAGGCATTTCGATCGGCAGGATTACAATGGATTGCACCGTTGGGAGAAGCCAGCGATTTGCGAATAGCGCTTGGTCACCGCCGAGCAAACACTCTGGGTAACAGCAATCAAATAAGTGTTGGCGTGTTCTTCTATCGCTGACTGCGTAGAATATCGACCCAACGAAAATACCTGATAACAGATACCACCATGGAATTACTCACTCTGGACAATTTAGTCACGTTGCTGCTGTTGATCTTGCTGCAGGCGGTACTCGGCTTTGATAACTTGCTTTACATTTCGCTGGAGTCAAAACGCGCGCCGGCGGCCAAGCAGGCAGCGGTCAGACGCTGGGGAATCGGCATCGCTGTTTTGCTGCGAATGGTATTACTGTTTGCCGTATTGAAAATGGTCGAGACATTTACCGACCCTCTGTTCCATCTGGATATCGAAGGCATCATCACAGGAACATTTAATTTCCACGCCATCATAGAGTTAGTGGGCGGCGTGTTTATTATCTACACCGCAATCAAAGAGATCTCGCACATGATGAGCCTGGAAGACTTGCACGACGAGGATCGCAAGCCACGTTCCATGGCGTCTGTGATTGCCTGGATCGTGTTGATGAACCTGGTGTTTTCGTTCGACTCGATTTTAAGCGCGATGGCGCTCAGCGATGTGTTTGCGATTATGGCAACCGCGATTGTTATCACTGGAATTTTAATGATTTGGTTAGCGGATACAGTGTCTGAGTTTCTGCAAAAAAACCGCATGTATGAAGTGTTAGGTTTGTTTGTGTTGTTGGTAGTAGGAATAATGTTGCTGTCAGAGGGCGGGCATATTGCTCACATGACTTTGTTCGGCAACCCTATCGAAGCTATGACTAAAACAACGTTCTACTTCGTGATTATCGTGATGATTTTGATAGACGTGGTGCAAACCCGTTACCAAAAGAAATTGCAATTGGCGCGCAAGGCCCGCGCGTCACACTAGCAACTGCGGTCGCTGATAAATGTGCGCAGCTGCTTGGCAGTTGGCCATTCGGTGCGTTCGATAAAATACACCAGGGCCATCTGGGCTTCCGCCTTGTCGTTGAAAGGCCCCATATCAACCCCTTCACGTGTTTGATAAAACCAGGTTCCGGCTTTTCTGAAGAACCGGTTAGATCGTTTATAGATCACCACCGGTTGCTTGTTAGGGTTGCTGTACGTCGCACAGTTAGACGCTGATGAATCATAGTTTGCAGCGTTTGAAGAAGAGAGTGCCATGAGCTAATTGGTCCTTAGTTAAACAAAACAGGTGCTTATAAGAAGAAAAATGCGTCAAACAGCGCAATAATTAACCTGCTTATTTTTCAGCCTAGACCACGCGGCAGCGAATGTGAGGATAGACTTGCATTAGCCGACAAGCGGCTGGCAAGGTCTTGGGGATTGCGTGCAGAACCTGCGCCACAAACGTCCAGCTTAGCTAGTTCCTGTCCAGAAATGGCGTTTCTGGACAGGAACTAGCTACAGGTGCAAGGAAGCACCTGCGTTTTACACAGTAAAACGAGAGCTTTTTGAAAATCGCATTTTCGAAAAGCGGGTCCATAAATAGGCAGGAGCCTATTTATGGACATAAACTAGCTAGCGGGCGGGGCGGGCACGTGGTCGAATCAAGCGAGGGTTTTTTCGAAACTCCTCGTAATGGGCGAGATAACCAAACACTCGGGACATGGCAAACAGCGCGGTAAAAAAGTGACTGGGAATACCGAGGCTGTTGAACACGGCTCCTTTATAGTACTCAACGTTGGCGTAAATTGACTTTCCTTGCGCACTAAACCGTTTCTGACACGCTTCTTCAACGGCGACTAGCGTTTCAAACAGTTCAGCGTTTGCAGCATTGTTTTGGCAAAGCTCTGCGGCCATTGGTTTTAGTACGGCGGCCCTGGGGTCCAGAGTTTTGTATTCTCTATGGCCCATGCCCATTATTTTACGTTTGTTGCGCAGCGCATCCGCAACAAATTGCTGAGCGTTTTTGGCGCTTCCTATCGCGATCGCCATTTCCAGCGCTGCCTGATCGGCACCGCCATGTAATCGACCGAATAAGGTGCCCACTGAGGCGCTAAGCACGGATTGTATGGGTGCGTCAGTACTGGCGCAGACTCTGCCCGCAAAGGTGCTTGCGTTGTAGCCGTGTTCCATCTGCAGTACCTGGGCAGTATTCAGTATCAGTCGTGCCTGCTCACCGTTAACCGCGGCGGGGAAGTGCTGAAGAAACCACGAAAGCGAACCGTGCTCAGGTGACGCCTCTGCGTAAATGTCGGGGTCAACAGTTTGCCCAAGTTGCTTTGCGCGCCAATAGCACAGCAATGCCGGAATTTTTGCAGCCAATGCATAACCATGACCAATATCATTAGCCAACAATGGTAAAGGCAAATCATAGTGTTTCGCCTCAGGAATGGCAGGCAACACGGCTTGCAGCATCAACATGGGGTGTAGAGCAGGATCCAGGCTGTCCAGCATGGCCAGAACAGGGTGTTGCAGCACTGCATTGTGCTGCATGAACGTTTCGAAGCGTTTCAACACCTGATCTGACTGACTTACATCACAGGCTAATAAGGCAGCTACCTGCCACTGCGGGCGACTTGTCAGCTTTTCTATCGACGTGCCACGGTAAAGCAGTTGCCCTTGCTCACCATTAACCTCTGAAACCGAAGTTTCTCCAACCACAACGCCTTCCAGACTTCGACTGAACATATTTCTTCTCCCTGACAAAAGATCAGTGACAAGAATAGGTCTTGCAATTGAATAAGTTAAATTAATATATATGATTAAAGCATAAGCATTGATTATATATTGGCGGAGATTTGCATCATGCGATTTGAACGTGGTGAATTACAGGTGCTGGTACAGGTAATTTCAACGGGCGGATTTCAACGCGCCGCTGACGCCATGGGATTGTCGCAATCGGCCGTCAGTCAGGCGGTTGCCGGTCTGGAAAACAAGCTGGGCACCACTTTGATTCAGCGCGGCCGCACGCCAACACTAACGCGTGTAGGCCACAGGGTGTTTGACTATGCAGAGCAGATGCTGGTGGCTGAACAGCAGTTGATCCTGGACGTAGGGCATCTTCGTAAAGGTCTGCAGCCGCCTTTGTCTCTGGCCATCAATAATTTCGTGAGTCACTACTTTGCCGCGGATTTGTTGGCAAGCTGCGCCAATGGCCGTGCAGATATCGTTTTAAATACCAGAGTATTACCCAGTAGGCAGATAATCAGCGCCGTATTAAACGATCAGGTGGAATTGGGGTTCGGGCCTTTTCAGACCGACATGGCCCCGTTTGAGCAAGTGCCGCTGTTAAGCGTTCGCCACAGCCTGGTGATTGGTGATTCTCACCCGGATTACGCAGCCATTATGGAGGGCGACGAACGGTGTCTTGCCGCCAGCCGTTTAATAGCCTCGTATCTTGATGAGCCGGAGCAACGACCTGGCCAAGCACGTATTAGAGATTTTTTCGCAAGTGCCTGGCAGGTCAATAGCCTGGCACTGCGATTGCAATTGCTGCAGCGCGGTCAAGGTGTGGGGTTTGTAAATCGGCCCATGTTGCTGGATCAGCGGTCCGGGTCTGCCAATGAACTGCGCCTGGCCGAGATAGAAACATCGCGTTTCCCGAGTTTTGAGCGCAGCCTGGGCATTTACTATAAGAAGAACAAAGCTCTAACTGCAACAGCCAGTCAGTTCCTTGAGCTCTGCCGCCAGCAATGGTTGTGACGCCGTTTGTCGTTTCAGTGTGCGCCAGTTCACAAAATGCTGCTACTCTTTGATTGTATTTTGCACGATTGACTATTTATCGACCAGTACCAACGCGTAGATCGGGAAGTTGCGCGCTTTGGTTAGAGGACAATTTTAATGGAAGAACAGTGGGTGATTCTAAGCGTTTGCACAGTAGCCGCTATGGTCATTATGTTTGCTGTCGGATATTGGTTTGAGGGTCAAAGCAGTTCCCATATGCGCAGGGCACGACGTGAGCGCTCCGAGAGTAACGAGTAACAAAACCAGAATAAGAACGGTCACGATAAATAACGCCCGGCCAAGGCCTGACAAACCCCTCTACTGCTCTCCCTCTCTGCACTCTGTGGGATAATAAGCACTTAATCCACCCAGGGACGTTGCTGAGTGCCCAAAAGACCCCGTACCTCGCAAAAACGCTCACCGGTTCTTTCTCGACAACAACGCGCTTTGCGCACCGGTGTCACCTCGTCTGTTCGCGATTACCAATACCTGTGCCGGCATGCCCCGCACAGACTCGGCATTGTCGCGGAAGGTGATTCCTGGTTCTCTTACCCGCGAAGCTATCTGCTGGCGGGGCCTGATATCAACCTGCTGCACCACTTACGATCCACGACGGCGAACACTGACGCCGTTAACCTGCTGTGCCTTTCACGAAATGGCGACGAAGCCACAGAAATGTTAGCTGGGCGACAAAAGTACCGGCTGGCAAGGGTACTGGAACGTACCCAGGCACACACAGACATTATTTTTTTCTCGGGCGGCGGTAACGATCTTGTCGGGCGCTATGATATGGATCGTTTGCTGCGCGAGTATCAAACGGGATTCACCGCAGAAGATTGCATTGAACAGGCCGCACTGGAACGTAAACTGAAACGCATTGAGCTGGCGTTTAGTGAGCTTTTGGAGCTGCGTAATGCGTACGCACCGATCGCTTATGTAGTCACTCATACTTACGACATAGTGAAGCCCTCTGCAGTTGGCGCTGAGCTATTGAAGTTCTACAAAGCTGGTCCGTGGATTTATCCTTATTTAATTAAAAAAGGAATCCCCGTTGAATTGCACCTGGAGATTAGCCGCATCATGCTTGAGGCGTTTGCGAGCCGCCTAAGCTCACTGGCAGAGTCGGATCTTGCCAGACAAAAACTTATGGTGGTTGATACTCAAGGCACTTTGCGGCCGGGGCATGGCAGTGACTGGCTTAACGAGATTCACCCCAGCGGCTCTGGCTCAAAGCGTTTGTTCAATGTCATCTATCAACAGATGCGAACCCGCTTCCCGCAGCTGCCCCGATAATCATTATACTAGTGCTGCGCCTAATATAAGGCGCAGCACTAGTCCCATAAAGAAGCATGGATACCGACATGAAAGCTAACGATATACGCAGCAGTAGCGACCTGAAGTTGTTTGAGTCATTGCTGCAAAATTCTGACGTGAAGCGAGTGAACTCGCACATTGAGCGAATGGAAGAAAAACGCTCTGGCGGCCAAACTCGCCGACATTTGCTGGCAACATCGGTACGCCTGAGTCGCAATATGGCACCCACCTTGCACGAAATGGCCGACCATTGTGTTGACCGACTGGGTATAAGCACACCATTGGAGCTGTATGCGTTCAGCAGCCCGCAGTTTAATGCGGCGTGCTTTAAGCCGGAAGATGGTCGGGTGTTTATTATGTTTTCCTCGAGTTTGCTGGAGGCGTTCACAGACAAGGAGCTTTTGTTTGTGATGGGCCATGAACTTGGTCACCACGTGTATGAACACCATGAGATACCAATTGGCTATTTGTTGCGAGGCAAGCAACCACCACCGGCGGCACTGGCCCTGGATTTGTTTGCCTGGTCTCGGTATGCGGAAGTGTCTGCCGATCGGGCCGGAGCCTATTGCGCCGAAGACTTACACAGCGTGGCGCGTGCATTGTTCAGGTTGGCGTCTGGCGTTACCAGTGAGCGCGTTGTGCAATTTGATCTTGACGAGTTTCTACTGCAAGTAGATGACATGGTTGCTGTGGACGCCGAGCCCGGACAGGGAGCACCCATGCAGGATTGGTTCAGCACTCATCCATTCAGTCCGCTGCGGGTAAAAGCGCTGCAGGAATTTTACCGCAGCGACTTGATGACAAGCGATGGTATTAGCAAGCGTGAACTCGAGATAAACGTTCAAGACGTGATGCAATTGATGGAGCCCGATTACATACAAGGGAAAACAGACTCAAACAAAGCCATGCGCCGCTTGTTTATTGCCGGTGCTATAGCGGTGGCTCATGCACATAACGGTATCAGTGAGCAGGAGCGGGCTACATTCAAAAGCTTTTTCAAAGACGATGATCTCGATATAGACAAGCTTGATCCGGATCGTTTGCGAGACGTGCTGCCAAAACGTATAGCCGCAACCGTCGAACTGACCAGTAAATCGCAGCGCATGCAGGTGTTGAGAGACCTTTGCCTGATTGCACGCGCCGAAGGGAATGTTGTTGAGCCAGAGCTCGGCGTGCTGCGGGAAATTGCAGACGGTCTGGATATACCCTATTCATTCGTTCTGCAGTCAAGCGAATTAGCTGAGCTGCTGGATTGAGACTAATCTAACAATACTGTTTCGGTAAAACTGCACTTTGAAGCGCTGCTTAATCGCGATTTGAATAGTTTTTAGGCTATAATCGCCGAGCTCGAGTGTTGTGGGCTTTAAGTAGTTTCCCTAAAAAGATTGCGTGACAATAAAAACAATAGACGCCGATGAATCCCAACGCCTGGTTAATGCAACGTGACGCCATCTACGCGGCGAAGCTGTGCAGTAAATTGATCGAACAAAAAATGGGCTTGAAATTGTCGCTAGCCCATCCCGCTTTTGTCTCCATGCTGGGGGATTACGCTAGCCTTTACGATTGTGAGGAAATCACCGAAGCCTATCGTCAACTGGCCTCGTTCGCGCCAGCGCAGCGAGCAAGCGACATGTTGGAAAAAATTGAAGAGCGCCAAATTCAAAAAAGATACGTCAGTCCTCTACGTGTTAGCGTGCAAATTCAACCCGACCAGATAGACGCTTAGACCGTTGCGGGCCGCTGCCTATAAATAGGCTACAGCCCCAGGTTTTTTATTGCCGGGCTGAGTTCGCCGGCATGATATTGATGACAGCTTAGGCAGTCCTGGTTCTCTACGCTGCGGTTGTGGCAGCTGTCGCAGGTGGTTTTCTCCATAAAGGAAAAATTACTGCTAAATGTGCTCTGGTCAAAATCTTCAAACCCCGCAGCGTAATCGTTGTCGGCGTTTAACGCATGACACGATTGGCAACCATCGTCGCCCTGCAGCGTCAGGTGTGGAATATGACGAAAATGCGTGAACTTTCGCTCGCCGTAGCTAAGGTCTCTGGCAGAGCTGTGGGTCAACCAGTTGATGGTTCTGATGGGTGAACTCTGTTGCGACGCATCGCTGACGGTTGTATCTACCTGGTCGATACTGTGGCATTGCATGCACTGCCCCGGAGCCTTGGGGTCACTGAGTTGTCTGAATAGCGCCGTTGCGTTAGTTACGTTGGCGCTGAGTTCCAGCCAATGCCTGAGGAAGCCATCCGCGTGTCCTACCGGCCGATAGTAAAGCGTCAGATCCTCTCGGTACCAACCGCCATATTTTGCCCATTGCTCGCTGCTGATGGCCAGCTGGGCGGTGTTGGCTTCCGGCTCTGCGTCATCGTCGCTTGCCCACAAGTCGCCATCATCGTCGTCAGCAAACAATTCGTCGTCACCAAGATCCAATTCGTCTGTTAGTGGCTTGCTGCTGGAAGTTTCGGGTTGCGCAACTTCAAGCCGTGTCTCTTCTTCATCACTCCAGTACTCGCTACCTTTCATATGATGTTCCAGGTCGCTGCTCAGCGAGGGGAACCAGGCAGTACTTGCCGACTGAATCACCGATCGTGGTAATGTGGCCAGTAGTGGTGCGACCTGCGCGTGACTCAAGGGGCGACCAAGGGCTTTCTCCAGACGCATTTGCAAGAAACCGGCACCACCTTCGATAATATCCTGAAGCAGCATTTTCACGCACCACGCCAGTGTTGCCACTGCATTAAGTTGCTCATCGCTGGTATTGCGTAAATCCATCAGGTCCACTGTGCCAAGAACGGGCCGCACTACGGCGTAATGCGCGTCACTTTGTAGCAACAGTTCCATGAGTGGGCTTAAGTCGTCGTCAGCGTGCTGCGGCCATTCGCCTATGAAAACCCCGCGCTCGCGCAATGTATCGGTATCCAGACCAGGCACTCTAAGCACATCGAAACCCGTGGTGGTTGCGCGTTTGCTGCCGCGTATGTCTTCGGCATGGCAGCTGGAGCAAGTTTGCGCAAAACCCAGGGTGCTCATTTCATTTCCCTGATTGCGAGTAGCGTGACAAGTCAGGCAAGAAGTTGGTGCTTGCTGCTCATCAAAATGCTTGTTTATGTGACTCACATGGTCAAAATTAATCGCCGTGCGTTCGCGAAACGGGTATTGCGAGAACTCCGGATGACCATCTTCAAAACTGGCGAAGCTCTGCACATGGCAGCTCTGGCAATGGTCGGGTGAATTTGCCGTGATTAACTGATGATTTCCGGAATGTTCCTGATGGCATGACTTACATTCCAGGCGTGCACCGGTTTGTGGCGCCCAGCCCAGGCGTTTCGCGCCTTGCACCAGCAGAGTTTGCTGATTAAGGGCTGAGTGCTTTGTTTCGCTGATGTTGGCAATCACATCAGGGGAGATGCTGTGCGCAAACTCCGGAAACTTGCCAAGCTCATGGCAGTTAAGACATAGCTTGGTGTCGTGTTGCGTGGAGCCGCTCAAGGCTGCATTTACCCAACCTTTAATGCCAAGATTGGCCGCCGAGTGGCAAGCCTCGCATTGCTTGATACCGGTGTGTGAGGCGGTCAATGTACCGGGTTGAATAAACGCATCGCGCTGGTCCCCACTCAACACCCAAAGAATCAAGCCAGCCAGCAACAATAGTGTCCACAGTACCAGTTTCCGATACAGCGTAAAAAGCCTATTGTCTTCGGGTTCCACCACGTTGATTAGCAGCGCCTATGCGCCTCCGGAAAATGCATACACCAGCAGAATATGCAATGCGGTGAAAGCGAGCAGGATTGCGGTGAAAGGAACATGCACCAATAACCAGATACGCAAGGCACCCTGGTGCGCATAGTGATAATCCAGTTCATTCTTGGTGCGCAATAAACGCATTAATTCTCGTGCGGTGCTTGCCTCATCTGCATGTAGGTATGGAATCAAACGTTCTATATTTCCGAAGTGTTCAAGCCAGATATCATTTTGACCGGTTAGTTGTGCCAGTAAATTGCCTGGTGTAGCCATGGCACCGCATAGGCGGTCTCGATAATAGTCCACCAGCATGGATGGTTGGTGGCTAGCCGCACAATCAAGCATTAACTCATCGGCCTGAACCGCTGTTGCCTGCATCCGCGCTTGTATTTCGTCAAACACTATCTCCCGCCCGCTGCGACGAGTCAGCGCCGCCTGATAGCGACGCTTAATGCGAAGGCCTACCCAGCCACTAAGTGCTACGCCGGCGAAGCTTCCGATCAGGATTAGGCCAACACTGCCATCCGGCAAACTCCAGCCGATGTGCACTAAAAAAATAAGCACGGAAATCAAACCAAAGTCTACGTGCAGAGGCAGCCACTGAATACTAAATAGGTTGCGAATTCGTTCCGACCTTTTTTGCACGTAGTACAATACCTGTGCTACCAGCAGGTAAAACAATAACCAGCCACTTAAGTGGTGGTGGCGATAAAAACTGATATCGTAAAGTACATAGCCAAGCAACAATATCGCGATGACGAAGAAAAGCAGTGCATACTCACGCAAACGCTTGGCAAGCATCTCCATCATTTGCTAACAATCCCTTTATATTTTTCCGGCTTAGGCAATACTGCATCAATGCCGGCCCAGCCTTTGCCGTCATATGTGTTAGCCATCTGAGCAACCAGAGCGGCAACCTGATCGGCTGCCATTACAAGTTGGCTGGATTTGTTAAGCTCCAGTGTTGTTGCATCAGCAATCTCTAAAACCGTGGCTATTTCATCTACGGCCTGCATTGCGTGAAGACGTGTCAGGCGCCGTTGACTCAGCTTCGCTTGCTTGGCAACGGCGTTCGCAAAATCACCGTTTTGGGTAGCGGTTGCCAGTGCGCGTAGTGCGTATTCGTAATTCAAAACCTGACCCAACATGAACATCACGCGGCGACGCTCAATACTGGACTCTTCGTTATCATCGCTGTACCAGACATTGTGACGAACCTCGCCCTGACTCCAGCGTACTATTTCAAAAGCGCTTGAGCTAGAGTGCCCACCCACATTAACAAGTCGCTCGTCGCTGATCATGTGGCAGCTGTAACAATTACGGATAAGGCCTTCGATATTGGCAGGTCGAATCATGCCGGCGGCTTCCGATTGCTGGTAACGCTGTATTCGGTGTTCCGCCGTCTCGCTTTCAGCGTCGATATCCTTGCCGCCAAAATCGCTGTGCACATCTATCCAATCCCGACCCGCACTGTGGCAGGACTCGCAGCTAATACCTGCTATCGCCCTGGGTTTTTGCTCCGAGAGCTCTGCGGTGAAATGGCAGCCGCTGCACTCCGCGGCGGTTTTGATACGTTTTACGCCAAGGTTTTTAGCGATTTCATCTGACTTTTCTCGCCTGGGCAGTTCCTTGAACGTTTTGGCGTGGTGAGTCTTCTTCCAGATTTCAGTTGTTTTTTCGTGGCATTCTGCGCAGGCTTCCGGCCCGGAAACCAATGCAGGGTCCAGGTGGTACTGTTGCGCCAGGGCTGGCGGCACCAGATACAAGCTGATGGCCAAAGTCAGGTACTTCAGTATGTCCACTATATCTCCAGTTCAATATCGGTGGCGGGTAAACAGATGCAGGGCAGGCAATAGCCCTCATCCGGTTCACTAAAAGGCGCCTGGGTGTATTCAACGCTGCCCGCTATCAGACGAGTCATGCAGGTATGGCAAGATCCCATGCGACAGTCCGATGGCATGTCTATGTTTTTAGCTTCGACAAATTCAAGCAAGGAGCCAAACGTGGGTATCCATTTTTCAAG
>CAYGSL010000037.1:0-3874 GCA_964352475.1 uncultured Pseudomonadales bacterium
CCTTCGGGAGGCAGGGGCCGGAGGTTCAAATCCTCTCACTCCGACCAGAATCAAAAAGGTCTGTCTAACTATTTCGGCATATACCAAATGGGCGAGCTGTACGCACGTTCCTGAATAGTGGCGGCTTTATCCTTTGGGTGCTCCTGCTGCAACGCAATCGCGTCATACAGCGAGTGTCTGGGCGTAGGTATCTGCAGCACCCTCGCATAGTAGAACGCGGATTGTTCGGCGTCGAAATCCGGGTCGGTCCAGTGACTGGCGATGCGAGTATCGCCGATATCATTTGTGTAGTGCGCGGTTTCCAAATCAACGGTATTGCCAACGGCAGCCAGTGAACCATTAGGCGCTATCTTTCGCCCTTCCGAGGCCGCCACGTTGTACACACGCTCATGCGTTTTGCCTTGGTCATCAAGCCAGCCTTTCACGATTTGTATGCGGTCCAGGTTCGCGCCAATTGGGTCGCGCGCGGCTTCCACCAGAAAGCTTGGCGCTTTCGCTTTTGCAGATGGTGGCAGCACGCTACCCATTGGTACGCCGCGACTGTAGCCGCGTTTGGCAAGCCCGGACTCGCGTGCATCGCGTGGCTTGAAACTCCAACCGGCAAAGAAGCGCAGCTGAATTCTTGGGCCGCTGGTGGCATACACTTCTTTGCGCTTGAAGGCGGCAACGATGGCTTCGCGGCTGTTTTCGCTGGCCCAAACCGCGGCCAGGCCCGAAGCTGACATATCCCAGCCACCGGCACCGCGACTGCCAATACGAGGTTGCACCTTGGCCTCAGGTATGGAATCAAGCGCCATCTTTCCGTGAAAATTATTTTCTTCCGCAGAGGCTAAACCCGTATGCGAGTCTGTGGCGCCAATCATGCCGAATTGATACGGATTGGTGCCCAGTTTTTCCCCCAGCTTCAGACCACGAAGTAATGCAGCACGAGCGTAATCACCCGCTGTTACAGTGGCCGTATTATCAGCATCAGGGCGCAGGTCGATCAGGAAGCGATACGACTCGAAATTTGCAAACTCATCTTCTGGCGAAAGTAATGGGTGTGTTTCAGAGTCACCTTTTATCTGAGTAACTTCAGCAACCGATTCCCATTTGGATCGCAGCTTCGCGTATTCCACCGTCAACGGTTTACCAAAACTGTCTTCTAACGGGAACATTTTGCCTTTGGATATGTTCATATTGTGCGGGATGGAGACAAACTCAGCGCCGGTTTGCTCAGATGTTGTTTCAAGCCATGCCCAGAGGTCCTCGGGCTTATCGCTTTCTGTTGAGCTGAACGGTAAAAACTGGCTTGCGGCCTGCTGCCCTTTGTCCATCATAACCACTCTGTGCAAATTGGCGGCATCGGGTAGCGAAGACCATTCCCATCCCACCAAAGCAGTAAATTGGCCTTTGCTGTTGTGGCGCTCTGCAGCGGCCACAATATCGTCCCACGGTGTTTGCCGGATGGCATCACTGGTTAATTGATCTGTCACAGACGATTCACCGGAATTGGCAGCAACCACAATTTCGCTGAACACCTCTGAACCGCGACCTTGCTTGATCAGCTCGGCGGCATGCTGACCGAATTCAGTGTTCAGCAGCTCCTCATCGCCATTGAAGATTCGCATAGGTATTGCGGTTAGTTCCGCGTGATCGGAGACCACCAGAAAATCCAGCGGTGTTTCTATTTGCACCCGCGCCTTGTGAAAAGGATGCACCACCGGGTAGCCCTTGGCGTATCGGTAGGCTGTATCGGGGTCAATACTGCGGTTCTGGAATAGAAAGGCGTCGAAGGAATAGCTGCTGTGCAAATGGGTGTCACCCCATAGCAGCATCGTGTCACTACTATCTTCAGCGTAAGAAAGCATAGAGGCCGAGACAAATAATGAAGCAATCGCTATAAGAATTAATTGCAGAGTTTTGTTCATTGTTTTTCCGCTTGCGTAACCGCATTTTTATTGAACAGAACGAGTCTGCGTCGAAGCCGCAGTATACTCGCCATTGAGCCAAAACTTACAATCATGCAAAGGGAACATGCAGCCACTGCCAAGTTGCTCTACCATTACCCCCCATCGACGCAGCACTCATCCAGACCAACGAGGATTTCCATGTCACTGACTTTCGACAGCGCCAGACTAGCTAACCCCAATATACGCCCTGAGCACGAAGCGTGGCGCGAACAGCTGCGGCGTTTTATTGACGTGGAAATTATGCCGTTTGCTGATGATTGGGATGAGGCGGGCGAGATTCCCATTGAATTGTGGAAAAAAGCAGGTGACTTCGGACTGCTTGGTATGAGCTACCCGGAGCAATATGGCGGCACTCTGGAAGGCATTGATTCCTGGCATGGTTGGATAACTAACGAAGAATTAGCCCGTATTGGTGTTGGTGGTATTGCCGCGTCGCTGATGGTGCACGGTATTGGATTGCCACCGGTTATTAACTGGGGCAGCGAAGAAATGAAGAATGAGGTTGCCCCTCAGGTTCTGGCCGGAACAAAACACATCTCGCTCGGCATTACTGAACCCGGTGGCGGTTCAGACGTAGCAAGCTTGCAAACTACGGCCGTTCGTGAGGGTGATGAGTACGTTATCAACGGTAGCAAAACTTATATCACCGGTGGTATGCGCGCCAATTGGGTGTCTACCGCTGTGCGCACAGGCGGAAAAGGCGCGGGTGGTGTATCAATGATACTGGTTCCCACAGACGCCGAGGGCTTTTCCAGAACCGAGCTTGATCGCAAGCAAGGCTGGTGGGCGTCTGACACAGCTACCTTGTATTACGACAATGTACGCGTGCCCGCCAGCAATCTAATTGGTGAAGAGAATCAGGGTTTTAAAGTGATCATGACCAACTTCAACAGCGAGCGCATGTTTATGGCGGCAGCCATGGAAGCCATGGGTCGAGTCTGTCTTGAAGAGGCCACAGAGTGGGCGCAGCAGCGCAGTACATTTGGCAAGCGCTTGGCCGACCATCAGGTGATACGCCATAAAATTGCGCAGATGAAACAGAAACTGAATGCAACACAGGCTTACATACGAATTTGTTACGAGTCATTTGAAGCGGGCTCGCCCAACCCTGGTGATATCGCCCTGCTTAAAGTGCAAGCCAGTGAAACCATGGAATTTTGTGCCAGAGAAGCAATGCAAATTCTAGGCGGTATCGGCTATATGCGTGGTAACCGCGTGGAACGTATTTATCGTGAAGTGCGAGTGAACGCGATTGGTGGCGGTTCCGAAGAAATCATGCGCGACCTGGCTGCACGACAGTACGGCCTTTAGCGCAATGTACTTCGTTGCTTGCCAGATCAGTTTCGAATACTTCGAAAACAGTCGCGCACTTCTTTTACAAACAGCTCAGGTTGTTCAAAGGCTGCGAAATGCCCGCCTTTGTCCAGCTCATTCCAATGGATGAGGTTAGTAAAGCGGCCTTCTGCCCAGCGCCGCGAACAGAGAAATATCTCTTCTGGGAAAATACTGCAGCCGGCTGGCATGTGAACCTGCTCCATTGAAGGTGTTGCAAAGCTTTCCCAATACAAACGCGCCGAGGAAGCGGCGGCATTGTTCAGCCAATAGAACATTACGTTATCCAGTAACTCGTCGCGGGTGAGCACATTTTCAGGATGCTTCTCGCCGTCGACTTCGCTGTCGGTCCAGGACCAGAATTTTTCAACAATCCAGGCCAGCTGGCCACTGGGCGAATCCGCCAGGCCATAGCCCAGAGTTTGCGGGCGCGTACTTTGTTGCTTGGAATAACCTGAATCCTGCTGGTCGTAGTAAGCGAGGCCTTCCAGCGCCCTCTGCTCCAGATCGGTCAGACTGTCCATGGTCTCCGGATCCGGTGCGGCAATCACCAGATTTACGTGTATGGCCGCGCAGTGTTCGGTCTCTGT
>CAYGSL010000037.1:3974-20086 GCA_964352475.1 uncultured Pseudomonadales bacterium
TTTTCATGGGGGCTTCGAATATGAAAGAAATGAATATCCAGACCATCAATATTCGTTTGCTGCGGACTTAATTCGTTAAGCCTGGTTTCAAGGCGTCGCCAATCGTAATCGTGTTGCCAGTATGCACACAGCTCGCGCACGTAAGACAGCGGAATTCCCTGGCGCCAATCGCCAGTGGTTTCGGCGTCCGGCCAACGCGTTGCCGCGAGCCTGGATTTCAAATCATCCAACTGGGTCTGATCAATATTGACGGGGGCTTCTTCGATCATATTACTCATGAATCACAATCCGATATCTATAGTGACTGCAAACGATGGTTACCAGCCGCTGAAATCAATCGCGCAGCGTCCTTAAACGACAAGGCTTTTTCTGATGCCGCATTACCATCAAGGCCTCGTTTGTATACCCCCTGAATAATACTGGCACTACGAAACATATTGAAAATCACATAGAAATCCCAGTGATCAACCTTGTCACGTCCGCTGGCTTTACAATAGGTATCTAACATTTCCTGTTCGCGGGGAATACCCAGATCAAGGTAGTTGTCTGGCAAGGGCGTTCCACCGGTCGCGATTCCGCTGTAAGGCTGGCACATATAGGCCAGATCACCTAGCGGGTGACCCAGAGTACTGAGTTCCCAATCAAGAACGGCTGCAATCTCGCCACTGTCTGGTGACACTAAAACGTTACCTAATCGATAGTCGCCGTGCACAATACCGCTTGCATCGTCTTCCGGAATGTTTTCCGGCAGCCATTCCATCAGCGAGTCCATATCGGGTAGCTCATCGGTTTTGGAAGCAACATACTGTTTGCTCCAGCGATTAAACTGCCGCTCATAGTAATTGCCAGGACGGCCAAAGGTCTCAAGCCCAAGCTGTGCAGGGTTTATGGCATGCAATTCACCAAGAATACGCGCAAGATTAAGATACGCCTGCTTACGCTCTTCGTTGCTTGAGTCTGGCATGGCTGGGTCGGTGAATACACGGCCCGGCACAAAGTCCATTACATAGAATTTGGTGCCAATTACTGATGTGTCTTCGCACAGGCAGTGCATGATCGGCACCGGTACACTGGTGTCGCGCAAGGCATGCATCACCCTGTATTCCCTGTCAACCTGGTGCGCTGACGGCAATAACTCTCCCGGTGGTTGCTTGCGCATCACATACGTCTTACCCGGCGTAATCAATTGAAAGGTTGGATTGCTTTGCCCCCCTTCAAATTGCTTCACTTGTAACGACCCTTCATAGCCATCTACATGCTGACTGAGGTATTCGCCCAAAACATCCTGGTCAAATGTGTGCGCCGCGCGCACTTCTGTCAGCTCAATGTTGCTCATAATCAATTAAACCCAAATTCGAATAGATCATTATTTCAAGTTCATCAGTGCCCAGCAAGCGGCAATTCGATCAACTGCTTACTGGTGTGGCGACTATTGGCCGTTGCGTCGTAATCCACCTCGTAAAAGCTGAGGCTTTGGCGATCAAAGGTCAGTACGCTGGTTGTGCGCGTGCCATAGCTGTCACCTTCGATAAAGATAGACGACAGCAGCTTTTCAAATTCAACACCCACTCCGGTCTGCGGCAGCAGTGTCTCATCAGCCTGAGTAGTGTCGCGCATATCAGCAACAAGCCTGTTGATGTCCAGGTCGCCATCAGTACGCTCCAGAACATGCTCTTCAAGCAAGCTCACACCACGCGACATTTTTGGCCAGTAGTCATCAACCGGGCCGTTGCTAACCGAATGAAAACCCTGCCCCAAATTCACAAAGGTATTGGTAGCACTGTTATAAACCGTTAGCTCATCCATGCTGCCGAACATCAGATTGAAGGGGTTGTAAAGATGATGATTATCGCGCAGCTGTTCTTTAAATTCCTCAACTGATTCGCAGTTGAGATAGTCCGGAATAAGTCCGCCGCGGCTAATTGCATGGTCTTTGTATAGATGCGGCATGCGTAAATTGGTGATGGCTGCTATCCGCCCAGCTTTATTGACTGCCAACCAGGTACCACCCGCCTGTAAATCCCTACCGCCATAGATATCAGGAAAGTCTGACCAGAATTGCGCAGCCTCACTGGGGCGCGCAAATTCTTCGTCCCGGTTAGCCGCGACTATTAGCGGATAGCGCGGATGCTCGCCCAGCGCAACAAACAGAATACACATTTAGGGATATCTCTGAAAGAGTATGCTTAGCTTAATCCGCGAACCGGTAATAAAGCACCATGTACCGCTCTAGCGGCATCAGACGCAAGAAAACAAATAACGTTAGCCAGGTCTTCGGGAGCAACCCATTTGGCTGGGTCCACATCAGGCATGTCAGCGCGATTACGTTTGGTGTCAATCACACTGGGCAGTACCGCATTCACATTGATTCCTTGTTCACGCAGTTCCGCCGACAGGCTTTCGGTTATGCGCATAACCACACTTTTCGATGTTGCGTACGCAGACATGTTCGCCCCACCTTGCAGCGCCCCTAGCGCGCCCACGTTCACAATGGCACCGCGGCCTTGAGCCAGCAGAATAGGGGTGGCTGCTTTAACGGCATTGCGTAGCGTGGTTACATTGACCTTGAATAGAAAGTCCCATTCCTCGTCGCTTCCATCAAACGCAGTGGTACCCATCGCAAAGCCGCCCGCCAGGTTGAACAGCGCATCGAATGCGCCAATGTCTGCAAAGCACTGCCGGCAAGCATCCACATCACACAGGTCGACGTTGATGCATCGGCGATCATCATTGTTATTTGCAATATCAGCCTCGGAAAAAGCAATATCCAATAGAACTAATCTGGCGCCACACTGGGCTGCCACATTAGCTACCGACTGGCCAAGGCCACCATTCGCACCGGTTACAACAACTGTTTTGTCAGCTAGATTCATAATTTGCCCTTTAAGTAGATAGCCCCCGGTTAACAGCGGGAGCATAGAGAAAGACACTTTTTTTGCGCGAGCCAAGCAACATACTAAGCGAGTGTCGCACGAGACATTAACCGGCGAGTAAAAAGCAAGCCTGCCGGAAACACCAGCAACCAAACCACGGCAAGCCCGCCGAGTGCGAACTCTGCCGGCACACCGAACTCGGCTGCCCCTAGCCGTACTGCACCCAGGTAAGTTAAGGGTGCTGAAATCGCGCCCATAATGCCAGCCAAAACCAGTTTATTCTGCAATGGCTTGAACGCTATGTTCAGGGTTGTGGACAAAATTGCCCACAATGAGGTCATCCAGAATGGTGCGAAATCACCAGGCTGGGTGCCCACCGGAATCAGCAATCCTTCGCTGAGCATTGCGTTATCAACCGCGAAGCCCACGAGTACCGCCGAGGCAATCACTATCACACCGCGCAGTCGCAGATGATGTTCCTCCATGAATAAATAGATCGCAATCACAGCTATTACAGCCACTAAAGACCAATGGTTTCGCAGCACCACGCAGGCCAGCCAGCCAAGATTAAACAGGGCGCCATTGAGAATTATTTTTAGCATAGGATTACTGAGCTATTAGCTCTTCCAGATCGATTGTCTCGCCTTGCTGAACCGCCTCAATATCAGCATTACAGAACGGAAGATCCACCCATTGTTTATTGGAATACAACTCTGTCTGATCATCATAGTTTGCCGACGCAGGATCAGAGGACTGCGAATAACTTAACAAACCGTAGGCATCCGGACAGTCATCGCTATCCCAACCTACTGTTTGCATGTAGCTATTGCCGTGGCGTATATCACTATAACCTTCGTCGGCTATCAAGTCTGAAGTGATCACGCTGAACAACATACTACCCGACCCACCATGAATTGGGATTCGCTCGCCATTGCGTTCTGAATACTGCACCTCACCCCAGGGAGCGTCCAGCGCGATATTCGCGTCCAGCAAGGTTTGCACGCCATCCGCCAAGGCCTGGCGTGCTGCGTTAAGGACATCGACATCGCCAAAATTGACCATGGTGGGCGTGTTCACAGGGTCCGCCGGATCAAACGGCACCGACCAGAAATTCTCTATATCGCGCGCAATGCGCCAGAATTCATAGAAAATATGGCCACCGACTTGATCATTGTTGTGAGTGGTATCCCAGCTATCCAGAATACCGCAGGCTTGCGTAACCGCAGCGGGACTGGCGGAAAATACCGACCAATCAGACGTACTTGCACACATTGTTCGCACATCAGCAATGACCAGCTCTGCCGCCATATTTCGACTGGAGAACAGCATGTCCTGTAGCAGAACAGGGCTTGTACCCGCTGCGCCCAATCCATCAATACCCGCTATGCGCTCTTGCATCTGCAGAAAAGCCAATCGAGTTCTAAGGCTTTGCTCTACCTCTTCAGCACCGACAATTTGCGGAAATCCCGTCAGCAAGCTATCAGGGTTAGATAACCAATAACTGTCGTTGGCATTGGCAACATAGCTAGTATTGATCAACTTGGGCAAACGCTCATAACCTATAACACCGGCAACTGGCGCATCAGCATCGGTGCTGAGCTCGCAGTCTGTCATGGCGCCATTTAAGGTAGTCAAACCGAATTCAGTTAGTAACGGCGCGATGACTCCGGTAATGCAATCAGTTCGCTGCATCTCAGTTACGTTGGCCACGGCTGAGATATCACCATAAAACGCGGAGCCGGCGCGATCAGCAGCAATGGTATTTACCCAGGGTATACCGATGTTTGCCAATGCGGTTTCCAGTTCAGCTATCGTACCGGCCTGGCCAACGTCGCGCCAGGTTGACAAACCTCGCACGTTATCGGCATTGATGTCACGCAAGCTATATAAGGTTCCAGTACCTGCGGCCACCGGCCAACCCGCCAGCAGCCCGTTGACGCTGCCCAGATCAACGATCAAGCCAAAGTGTGAGAAATAGAAAGTGTGTGATTGCTGCTCTATGCCACCAGATTCATTTTGAACATCGATGGTAATTGTCTGACTGGTAATGTCGCGCATCTCACCTTCAAACTCATATTGCATGGCGTCGTCCGGATTCAGCTGCAATTCATAGAGCACAAAACGGGAACCCGTAGAAACCGTATGCGACCAGGCAAGGTCGGAATTAAAACCGATACTGACCAGAGGAAAGCCGTGCAAAGCAGCACCCATCGCATCGTATTCAGGCTCTGTGGCCCCTTCAGGCGTCATGGTTAAATGAATCATTGCGAACCGATTGGAACCCGACCAAGGGAAATGCGGGTTGCCCAACAAGGCGCCACCGCCATTGCGTGTTACCTCAGACCCGGTGGCGTAGGCGTTGCTACCTAACTGCTCAGGTTTGGGTAAGGCTATACGATCTATGGCGCTTTGTATTTCATTGACGTCCAGCGCAGCAAGCAGTTGCGCCGCTGTTTTTGTTGGTTGAGAGCGGGCGTTGCCTGCAGCAGGCGAACCGGACTGAAGAGTGGCGTTCGACGCCATTGCATCGGGTGGCTCTGCCGCAAATATAAAATCGGCCAATGGCTCACTACTGGCGCGCACTGCCAGTTTGCGCAGCATTTTTACATAATCCACCAATGTGATTTCTCGCACCCAGGGTTCATCTACACAGCCTTCATCGCCCGCAGGTAAATTGGCAGCTCCGGTATCTCTAAGGTAACGATTAAATCCGGCAACGTAGCCTTCGGCCAGGGCTCGCATATCATCGTCAAGAGCATCAAGAAACACCGTCTGAACATCATCGCCAAGCAAGGCGAACACAAAATCAGCCGCAAGGTCGCCATCCTCACCGAAGTAACGTTGTGACTGACCATTGGCAACGACAATTTCGCGCATCAGTACGCAAAAGTTCTGCGTGGCATAGGCGTAACCATGGCCATAGCCTAAACCAGCCCAATCGCTGGCTTGAACATGGGGTATACCAAACTCCGTGAAACGCAGGTTTGCTGTGAAACTGGGAGGATCGGGTTCTGGGTCAGGGTCAGGATCCGGCATCGGGTTAGGTGTGGGAGGCACTGGTGCCGATCCTCCACCCCCACCGCCGCAGGCGAGCACGCCAGATAACATCAACAAAACCAAGAAACGTTTGAATAAGCGAAGAAAAGTGGACACAACAATAGACCTGCGACAAAAACAGGCTTGAAGTCTATCGAACGAACACGGCTACGTCATTACCTGCTATTAATTGACGCCAAGGCGTGCGCCCGTGTGCGCGTCTCCCAAAGATCGCGACATTCGTCACAGATTAGAAAAGCGGCTGCTAATTGAGTAGAAAGCGCCTGCAGATGTCTTATTCTGATTGTATGTATATTAAACAACGCAATTTCAGGACGCACACTATGTTACACAGTTACAAGTCACTGATCGCAGCGGGCAGCCTGAGCCTGTTTCTGGCCAGCGGTAGCGCATTTGCTGAGAACCAGGGGTCTGACAATACGAAAGCACAGGCGGCTAAACCTGACAGCATATTTAGCCCTTTTGGCTTTTACCTGAACAATCTCGCCGAATACATTGAAAATCTTATCCAAAACAACCCGGACATACAGGAAAAGATAGCCGAAGTTCAAGCCAAGGCCAACGAGCAAAAGACACAGACTCCCTCTACAACCACAACACCGACACCTGCTGCCCAGGGGCCAGCAACGCGTTTTCAAAGCCCACAGACAAATTCGCCCCGGCCTGTGGTCGCGCAACAACCGGTGGTCAACAAACCAGTGGTTACGCCAACAACGGCATCTACTCCAACGTGGAGCAGCAACTGGTTTCAGTCTCCCAGACGCTGGTGGCAGACGCAAGTGAACAATCAGCCAAATGTGGCCCAACAACCCACCGTGGCTAAACAGCCAACTCCGGCAAAGCCAGCCCTGCCTTCCCAGGAAGACGAACCGAGAGTGGTGGCTAATGTGCCAAGCCGCGCGGCACCTACACTAGCTCGAAACAATGAGCCAACCATAGCTGCGAAGCCTACACCTACACCTACACCTACACCTGCACCCGCACCCGCACCGCGACAGGAGCCAGCACCTGCGCCTGCACCAACCCCCGCACCACGGCAAGAGCCAGAAACTACTGTGGCTGCAGCTCCGGCGCCAGCGCCAGCACCGGCACCCGAACCAGTCACGGGCAGCGCAAGCTTGTCCTGGAGCATTCCAACCAAGCGCGAAAATGGTGAGTCGCTGGCGCTGAGCGAAATCGCGTCCTACGAGATATACGTGACCGCTGAAAACGCCGGTACCAGCCGCACTATCAAAGTCAACAACCGCAATCAGACCCGATACACCTTGTCGCCACTGGACGCCGATACTTACTTCTTTTCAATGGTCACCATTGACTCAGAGGGAATGTACAGCGAGCTATCGCAGGTAGTGAGCAAAACCATCAACTAGATGACGCCTTAAGGACACAGTATTGATGTGAGACATGTCTCACATCAATACCAGAAATCGCCTCTCCATTACGCGAACCAGACCGTCTATTCTGGCGTCTAAGGATTGGGAGCACAGGGACGTCACTTTAATCTTTTCAGTAATCACGCAAGCAGATTCCTCGCTTGCGAATCCAGACTTCAAAATCAATCGTTTAAAGCTGCCTCGCAAGAAACTGTGAGCCACTTCTCATTTTGATCTATCATTAAACACAGCGGCCCTGAATACGCGTCACTGGGAGACGTTGCTGGCCACATGGACTAACCCAACTACTTCCTGATGATAAAACGATGAAGATTTTACTTACTGGTGGTGCCGGATTTATCGGTTCTGCGGTGGTTCGCCTGATTATTGAACACAGCGAACACCAGGTACTCAATTTCGACAAGCTCACCTACGCCGGCAACCTTGAAAGCCTGCAAAGCATTAGCGATTCCAGTCGTTATCAATTTGTACAAGCTGATATCTGTGATGCAGCCGCAGTAGCGGACGCATTTGAACAATTTCAGCCCGATGTGATCATGCATTTGGCCGCTGAATCACACGTGGACCGCTCGATTGACGGCCCAGCAGCGTTTATTGAAAGTAATGTGATCGGCACATACACATTGCTGGAAGCTGCCCGGCAGTATTGGACCAACTTAGCTGAGCAACGCCAATCAGCATTTCGGTTTCATCACATCAGCACTGATGAAGTTTACGGCTCGTTGGGAGACACCGGTTTGTTCCGCGAAGACAGTCGCTACGAACCCAATTCACCCTATTCCGCCAGTAAAGCCTCATCCGATCATTTGGTCAGAGCCTGGCAGGCTACTTTCGGCCTGCCCACACTAATCACCAATTGCTCGAACAACTACGGACCGTACCACTTCCCGGAAAAGCTGATTCCGCTCACCATACTGAACGCATTAGCGGGTAAACCGCTACCTGTCTACGGTGACGGTAAGCAGATTCGTGACTGGTTGTATGTGGAAGATCACGCCCGCGCCTTGCTGCAAGTGGCCTGTACTGGTCAAGTAGGTGAAACGTATAACATTGGCGGCCACAACGAGAAAAAGAACATTGATGTTGTGCATGCAATTTGTGCCGCTCTTGAAAAGCTTGCCCCGGAAAAACCAAACGGGGTGAAGCAATATGCCGACCTGATTACCTTTGTTGCCGACCGTCCTGGACACGATGTTCGTTATGCAATAGACGCTGGAAAAATCCAGCAAGAGTTGGGCTGGGCACCACAGGAAACCTTTGAAACCGGCCTTGAGAAAACGGTGCGCTGGTATCTGGATAATGAGGACTGGTGGTCACGCGTACAAGATGGTTCATACCAGGGCGAACGCCTGGGTCTTGCGATAGCGACCGCATAAAGGCAGACACCTTGATGTTCGCAGCTAAGCATAAAAGAAAGGAATTGAAATGAAAGGAATTGTACTTGCCGGCGGCTCAGGAACGCGACTGCACCCGGTTACCCGCGGTGTTTCCAAACAATTACTGCCAGTGTATGACAAGCCAATGATCTACTACCCGCTGTCAACGCTGATGCTGGCCGGGATCAGGGATATTATGGTGATATCAACTCCGGTCGACCTTCCGTACTTTAAGCGCATGCTGGGCAGCGGAGATAATCTGGGTGTGAATTTTGAGTACGCCGAGCAACCGTCACCAGACGGATTAGCACAGGCGTTTATCATCGGTGAACAGTTTATTGGCAACGACAGCGTTTGCCTGGTTTTGGGTGATAATATTTTTTATGGCGAGCATTTTTCTACCACCTTGGAAGAAGCCGCCGCTCAACAGCAGGGTGCAACTGTATTTGGCTATCTGGTTGATGACCCGCAGCGCTTTGGCGTAGTGGAGTTCGACCAACAAGGCCGCGCCATATCCATTGAAGAAAAACCGGAGCAGCCCAAGTCAGACTATGCGGTCACCGGTTTGTATTTTTATGATAACGATGTGGTTGAGATTGCAAAGAATATACAACCCAGTTCACGTGGCGAACTTGAAATTACCACAGTTAATGCCGAGTATTTGAATCGTGGCACTCTCAATGTACGGCGCCTGGGCAGAGGCTTTGCCTGGTTAGACACAGGAACCCATGACAGCTTGATGGAAGCCGGGCAGTTCGTACGAACCATAGAACTGCGCCAGGGTTTGAAAGTCGCGTGCCTGGAAGAGATTGCATATAACAACGGCTGGATTGGTGTCGACACTTTACTCGGAGAGGCAGAAGCCCTGGGTAAGACACAATACGGTCAATACCTGATGAAAGTGGCCAGCGGTAAAACAGCATGAATGTGATTGAGACAGTTCTTCCTGGCGTACTGATTATCGAACCGACCGTGCACGGCGACCATCGCGGGTTTTTTCTGGAAAGTTACAGAGCAAATCAGTACGCAGAATTAGGCATCAAACAACCATTTGTGCAAGACAATCATTCGCGCTCGCAATACGGGGTGTTACGCGGCCTGCATTTTCAAATCAGCCAACCCCAAGGCAAACTGGTACGGGTTACCCGCGGCAGCGTTTTCGATGTAGCAGTTGATGTTAACCCTGAATCAGACACGTATGGGCAACATGTAGGCGTTAACCTAAGCGATGATAATCATCGTTTGTTCTGGGTTCCACCCGGCTACGCGCATGGCTTTGTTGTCACCAGCGAAACAGCCGATTTCCAATACAAATGCACCGACTATTACCAGCCTGCAGACGAAGGTGGTGTTGCCTGGAACGATCCGGACATAGGCATAGACTGGCCAGTTGAGCAGCCAACCTTGTCGGAAAAAGACCTGGCATTACCGCGCCTGGCCGAATACACCGGCAAGCAACTCAGTCCGGCATGAATAAAACCATTCTGATTGCGGGTGGTCATGGGCAAGTGGGTTCAGAATTTTCTGCACTCAGTACCAAGCAACTTGCTTGTATTAGTTTGAGTTCTTCTGAACTGAATATTTGCCTTCCGGAAAGCATAAATAGTGCGTTAGATAAATACAAGCCGCACGCACTGATCAATGCCGCCGCCTATACCGCCGTTGATAAGGCAGAAGATGAAACTGATGCCGCCTATTCACTGAATAGCGACGGCGCCAAGCAACTGGCATTGGCCTGTTCTGCCAGAGACATTCCGCTTTTACATATTTCGACAGACTACGTATTCAACGGTAAAAAAAACAGCGCTTACGTAGAAAGTGACCCTACCGACCCGCAAGGTGTTTACGGCCAGTCCAAATTGGCCGGAGAAAAAGCAATCCAGCAGAATTGTTCCAAACACATAATCTTGCGCGTGAGTTGGGTGTTTGGCCAATATGGCAATAATTTTGTGAAAACCATGCTGCGACTGGCCGCCGATCGCGATGAGCTAGGCGTGGTGGCTGACCAGCACGGTGCGCCCACTTCAGCTAAGAGCATTGCTCAAGCCTTGTTAACGCTGGCTGAAAGCAGTATTCAGCGCACCAGCTTCCCATGGGGCTTGTATCACTTGCCCAGCCATCCACGCACCAACTGGCACGAATTCGCGGAAGTAATTTTCGCACAAGCAAGCGATATCGGATTGATTGAAAAAGTACCTACTGTCAATGCGATAGCCACCAGTGACTACCCAACCCCAGCGGCCAGACCGGCCAACTCCGCGATGGGTACTGAAAAATCCTTGGCAGAAATCACGGCCTGCGATTGGAAAAAAGATCTATCAGAGGTGTTAATTACACTTAAAAATCAGTCGGCCAGTCCTGTTTAACACTGCCTTTCCAGTCCGGATCACGTTTCTCAAAATATGCCACTCCGCCCTCCAGTGCATCAGGCTTACGCATGCTGTGGTTTAAGGCTAGCGACTCGCGATTAACCGCCTGATCGAGGCTGGATGACAAGCCCTGCCACAATAGTGACTTGTGCAAACCGGATATCAAAGGTGCGCAATTAGTAGCGAAATCCCTGGCAATGTCTTGTGCCACGCTCAGTACCTCGCTTGCCGGCACACAACGACTTGCCAGACCATAATCAAGCACTTGCTGGCCGCTCAGGCGCTCAGCTCGCACCAGCAGCTCAAAGGCTTTCTCCAAGCCCACCAATCTCGGCAGAACATAGGACACGCCGAAATCAGCCACAACGCCACGACGATTTTGCAGGTACCCGTACTTGCCCTCTTCGGCAACAATGCGAATGTCGCATTGAGTCGCAATACCCAGGCCAACGCCAACGGCGTGACCGTTACACGCGGCGATCACGGGCTTGCGAACTTCCCAGGCCTGCATGCTCAGCGGGCAGGAACTGATGTCTTCTCTGTCACTACTGTCAAACGTCTCACCGCCACCGGATAAGTCAGCACCGGCGCAAAACGCTTTACCGGCACCGGTCACAATCACACAGCGCACTTCATCATTGGCATCGCAATCCTGATACGCCTGACCAAGACCATGCATCAAGTCATAGTTAAACGTATTTAGCGCTTCAGGGCGGTTGAGGGTGACGGTTGCCACACCATCAGCAAGTTGCATGATTACTGCATCTGACATATTTTCCCCATCGGCAATTCTCCTCTCCAAGCGCCGCAGTATGGGTTACCGCTTATAAAATGGTCAACCGTGACGACGGTCACATTCCAAATCGTAAGAAAGCAAATTCAGCGCAATAATTGCCCATTAATCCACCAACAATCTAGACTAAAAAATAACCAGAACCGAATAATACCCGCCATGTATCTACGAATTCATAATCGATTGCTTTCGGCGTTGTTGCTGCTGTGCTTTGCCAGCACCGGCAACACGCAGCCGCTTGACATCAGCGCTGCACAGAGCAGCGCCGAACAAGCAACGCAACAGAAGATGAACAAGGAAATTGAACAACGCTCAACGGCAATTGTGCTGGATTTTGAAAACGGCACGGATGAAAAAGTAAGAAAATCGGTTCGCAAGCAGATTGCTCAAAAATTTGTTCAGAAACTTCACGAACAGCAAGCCTTCGACACAGTGCTTAACGAAAGTGATGCGAAAAAGCAAAAGCGCATTCGCAATGATTCCTCAGTGGTGGTCGCCGGCGTAATCACCAGCTATCGAAAAAAATCAGCCAACGTTCGCGTGCTGGTTGGGGTAGACCAGGGTATATCTTTTTTCGATACGCGAATTCGACTAGGCAAGAAAGCCAGCTCGGATGTGTTAAAACGCTCTAAGGTTAATGCAATTACTGTTGCTGAAGACGAATTGCTGGCACAGGCTAAAGACAAAGGTGAAAGTTTGCGCGAGTATGTAGAAGATGCCGCTCAGGCTATTGCGCGTGCGTATCGATCCGAGTCTAAGGAAAGGCGAAGGCGCATCGAAGTAAACACCTAACAGTTCACTTAAATACAAAACTGCTCATTGTTGGGGATTGATAATTACTTTACCTCTCGCCCTACCCGTTTCAATATAGTGCAGCGCATCAGCAGTTTGTGCCAACGGATACTCTTTGTCTATAACCGATTTTAACTGACCCGACTCCATAATTGCGGCCAGAATTTCCAGGTCATTGCTATTACTGTGCGCCAACATTGTTACAAATGTCTGGCTTACAAAAGGCGAATACAGCATCGCTTTGACGGGTGTTACAAGTGGCCCTATCCAATGACCGTCTTCAGGGCTTCCGCCACTGAGTAATATGCACACCCCATTCTCTGTCATAATGCTTCGAATCTCAGACAAGCTTCGATTGCCAACCAGATCGATCACAGCGTCGTACTTCGTCTCGGTATCTACGAAGTCTTGTTTGGTGTAATCAATATGATGGTCTGCACCTAGCGACAGTACCAGCTCACGATTGCGACCACTGCTGACACCGGTCACCTCTACACCAATGTTTTTTGCCAACTGTATTGCGTAGGTACCGACGCCACCCGAAGCACCATTAATCAATACTTTCTGCCCGGACCGCAATTTCGCTATGTCACGAATGGCCTGCAATGCGGTGATCGCCGCGATAGGCATGGCCGCCGCCCATGCATGCGGCGCATTGACCGGTTTGCGCGCCATCGCCCGCTCACTGCTTACCAGCAGGTATTGCGAGAACGCGCCAGATTTACCGCCAAACACTTCGTCTCCCGGTCTAAAGCGAGTAACGTTCTTGCCTACCGTTTCCACTGTGCCGGAATAGTCAACGCCAACCATAACGTCGGAAGGTTTTTTCAAGCCGGCAGACAGTCGAAACAAATAGGGGATGCCGCGCAAATAGTGCCAGTCCAAAGGGTTTACCGACGCGGCTTGTACTTTGATCAGGATTTCATCGGGCTGGGGAACAGGCTTTGGCAGTGTTGCAATATCAATATCATCCGGCCCACCGTATTCACAGTGCACGGCACCGAGCATGGTCTCGCCATTCGGCGTTGACGTTGTCGGGCACACATTGTCGGAGCGAATATAGCCAACAACCAGCAGCGCGATAAGCAGAAATACGAGTAAAAATATGATGCGCAAAGACCATTTCAACATAGCGGTTATTCCTGTTTAAAACCAATGCGCAGTTGCTCAAGCCTGCGAATAAAAATACTGGGGGCATACTGCCAGCCATTCTCTTCCAGTACCAGCTGACTGGACGACGCCAGCAAGTGCTCAATCAATAGCCTGGCTTCTAGACGCGCCAGCACAGCGCCAATGCAAAAGTGCAGACCGCGGCCAAAACCCATGTGAGTTTTTGGATGCTTACGATCCAGCCTTAATTGCTGCGGCTGATCAAACATTATCGATTCACGATTGACGGCCGCCCACATCAGCATCAGGCGGTCTCCGTGTTGCAGATCGTAATTGCCCAGCGTGCATGTGTGCCGCACCGCTCGGTAATGAAACTTGAACGGCGTTTCCAGCCTTACAATTTCTTCTACAAAACGAGGTATCAGTGCGGGCGTTTTTCTCAGTGTATTCGCGGTTTCTTCATCTTCTGCCAGCCATTTAATGCACGACGCCATCAGCGCTGCAGTAGATTCGCCGCCGGCACCAAATAAGACAATAGCTATACCCAAAGCCTCACCGCGGCTTACTTTGCCGCATTCGACATTGTGTTTAAGCACAGACAGTAAAGGTACATTACCCCGCTTACTATCCAGGGCAGGAGCGGCATCCAGATAGCGGCCAAGGTAGTCAGACATGTTTGCCGTTTCCGTTGCCAGAAGCCCCATGGTCTCAGCACTGACTACACCGGCCAACATGTCACCACCCATCATCGCCCAGGTTCTAAAACGCGCCACATCAGCTTCAGGCAAGCCCAACAGGCGAGCCACCACTAATGCCGGCACGCGCTCACACAGCGGCACCAGATCAACGCCGTTCTGGTTTACCACAGCGGCCAATTCCGTTTTAACTGCCTCGGCCACAAACGGTTCGAATTGCGAAACAGCGCTTGGGGTAAAGTAGGATTGCAATAGACGCCTGTGAACTTCATGGCGCGGATTATCGGCGGTCGCAATGACTTGTGTGCCGTCGGAGGCTGGCAGATCAAACGCTGCAGGAACGCCTAGCTCATCCACCACCAGCACGCCGGTCAGATTCGCAGAGAAATCCTGTTCACGATTCAGCACCTCGTCAATCAATGCCCAGTCAGACACCATATGCACACCGGTTTCACCAATACGCACCAGGGGTTTGTGCGCATTCAAGTGCTGATACAGCTCATGTGGATTGGCGATAGTTGCCGTTGACAACAGGGCGCCGTCAGAATCTGATAAAAGGGGAGCACGCATTAGCTCATGGTTCTTACAGGCGGCAAAGTTGCACCGAGTATAATGCTGGTCACTATGAAAATACACTTGGTCAGAACCCGACTGGTTAATAGCTATGTGATTGAATACGATCAGCAGTTGTTGGTGGTAGACGTCGCAGTACGCGGTGAGCGCTATGTGCTGGGATTTATAGAGCAGGTTCTGCATCGGTCCATTGCTGATGTAAGCCTGGTGTGCTGCACCCATGACGACCCGGATCATATGGGCGGTGTGTTTCGTCTCGCGCAGCTTGCTGACGCCGAAGTTGCCTTGCCTTTTGCAGCAGGCTCCGGTTTCCACAAGCTCAAGAACAACGTATTCGGCTGGTTTACCCGCTTTACTACATCCATTCGCGAAGCCTTCAGACCACGGGCCTGGAATATGTACCTCAATAGAGACAAGGATAGAGAAGCGCGTGAGCAGCCCAAATACTCTGGCGCAGCGGTCAACCCGATTGCTCCTGTTAAGCAACGGGAAGACCACCGGCTGCAGCCGGAAGACACTTTGCCAGGGTTTACTGACTGGCAGGTTATTCACACGCCCGGGCACTCCTGGGACAGTGTGTGCTACTACCACGCGGAATCAGGCAGCCTTTTAGCGGGTGATACTCTTCTTGGCAGTGGTTCCCTGGGGCGGCTTGTTACACCTGCGATCTATTCCAATTCGCGGCAAACAGATTCTACGCTGCTAATGCTGGAGGGCCTGAAGGTGACGGCGGTGTACCCGGGGCATGGATCGGTTATGGAGGGTGAGGGCTTGATTGAGGCGGTTCGGGGGAATCGGTGAAAGTGGGTGAGGTAACGTTATAAAAATCACCTAAAAAAAGCCAGAGGGAAATGGTGGGTCCGGACAGACTCGAACTGTCGACCTGCCGATTATGAGTCGGATGCTCTAACCAACTGAGCTACGGACCCCTGGCTTGTCTTTTTTTCCTGTGGCTTCGTTGGCTTTTCGCTCCGATCAGTCATGTACTTTATGTACACTCCTTCTCTCCACAAAAAACCGCCTCGCCACAGAAAAAAAATCCTGCGCCAGGCTTACTTGCCTGGCTAATCTTTTCAGCTG
>CAYGSL010000037.1:20186-49230 GCA_964352475.1 uncultured Pseudomonadales bacterium
CCACAGAAAAAAAATCCTGCGCCAGGCTTACTTGCCTGGCTAATCTTTTCAGCTGGCTTCGTTGGCTTTTCGCTCCGATCAGTCATGTACTTTATGTACACTCCTTCTCTCCACAAAAAACCGCCTCGCCACAGAAAAAAAATCCTGCGCCAGGCTTACTTGCCTGGCTAATCTTTTCAGCTGACTTCGTTGGCTTTTCGCTCCGATCAGTCATGTACTTTATGTACATTCCCTCTCTCCGCAACAACTTGCCTCGCCAGACGAAAAAAATCCTGCGCCAGGTATTCTTACCTGGCGATCTGGGAGGCGCATTGTAATTCGGTTTGGGGTTTGTTTAAAGCGGGAAAAGTAGCTTCATGGCGGCGAAGCTGATTAGGCCAATCAGGATGGTGGCGCTTAGGTTTCGGGTTAGTAATGCTGTCAGGAAAGCAACCAGCGTGGCCAGTGCGTGGTAGTTGCTCAATTGCAGGGCAATCTGGCCGTCTCGAATCAGTGCTGCCTGGGCGATAATGGCGGACAACACGGCGATGGGTACGTAATTCAGGGCTCGTTCCAGCAGCGGCGGTATGTTTAGCCTACCTGCCAGGGCCATAGGGAGATATCTTGGGATATAGGTGACCGCGGCCATCGCAAAAATAAGCCACCAAATACTCATTCGCCTTCACCCTTTCTCAGCAACAAAGCAATCGCAATGGCCAGCAGCGCGCTGAAGAGCAGACCTGTTTGATGGGGCCACTGATACGTGAGCAAGGCACTGACTGAGGCTGTGGCAGCGCAGGCCCAGTCCGCTCTGTGTTTGAGCGAAGGCACAACGATACCTACAAAAGCAACAATCATGGCCACATCCAGGCCAAGGTTGGCGAGTTGTGGCATCTGTTCACCTAGCAAATAACCCAAGGCTGTCGCTATCAGCCAGAAGCAGTACATCAATAGCGCTGAGCCCAGGTAGAACCAGCGCAACCTTGTCTCGGTGGGTGCTACGGTGAGCCTGTGGCTGACCACGGCAAAGGTTTCATCGGTGAGCCAGAATGATAAAACGGCCCGCCACGATTGCGGCCATCGCTTAACCTGCCCCATCAGATTCGCTGAATACAGCATCTGACGTAAATTAACGACAAACACTGTGAATACGATAACAGGCCATGCGGTCGCAGACGCCAACAAGGTAATCGCGATGAATTGGGAGGCGCCTGCAAACACAATCGCCGACATTCCCAGTGTTTCCAGAAAAGTGATCGCGTAGCTTTGCGCCAGAGCGCCAAAGACAATGCCAAACGGAAAAGCAGCAACAACCAGAGGCACTGAATCCAGCGCGCCACGCCCGAGTTGAGCGCGGGCAGTCATCGCCGAGACTGGGCGCTGTTACTCGTCCAGGAAGCTGCGTAAGTGATCTGAGCGGCTGGGATGGCGAAGCTTTCTGAGTGCCTTGGCTTCTATTTGACGAATACGCTCTCGCGTAACATCAAACTGTTTGCCCACTTCTTCCAGAGTGTGGTCGGTATTCATATCAATGCCAAAGCGCATACGCAGCACTTTCGCTTCTCTGGCGGTCAAGCCGGCGAGTACGTCACGGGTTGATTCTTCCAGGCCAATACCCGTAGCAGAATCAACTGGTGAGACAATCGTATTGTCTTCAATGAAATCGCCCAGGTGCGAATCTTCATCATCACCGATAGGGGTTTCCATTGAAATAGGCTCTTTGGCGATTTTCAGCACCTTGCGAACCTTATCTTCGGGCATTTCCATGCGCTCGCCCAGCTCTTCAGGTGTAGGCTCTCTGCCCATTTCCTGCAACATCTGCCGGGAAATACGATTGAGCTTGTTGATCGTTTCGATCATGTGCACAGGAATACGAATGGTGCGCGCCTGGTCGGCGATAGAACGGGTAATCGCCTGACGAATCCACCATGTGGCATAGGTTGAGAATTTGTAGCCGCGACGATATTCAAATTTATCAACCGCTTTCATCAAGCCGATGTTGCCTTCCTGAATCAAATCCAGAAACTGCAATCCGCGGTTGGTGTACTTTTTAGCAATGGAAATTACCAAACGCAGGTTGGCTTCAACCATTTCTTTCTTGGCGCGGCGCATGCGCGCATCGCCCAGAGACATACGACGGTTAATTTCCTTAATGTCTGAAATTTCGAGATTTGCTTCTTCAGAAATAATCACCAGTCTTTTCTGAGCTCGCAGTAAATCTGGCTTGATTTCCTGAAGCTTGGGTGCAATCGACTTGTGCTTCTTGATTTGAGCGTCTACCCAGTCCAGATCAGTTTCGCTACCCTGGAAGGATTTCAGAAACTGCCTGCGGTCCATGTCGGCTTCGCGAACACACATGCGCATTATCGCGCGCTCCTGGCGACGAATTTCTGAAATCGCGTCTTTCACCAGGTGTGCCAGCGGATCCAGCTGCTTTGGTGTCAGCTTGAAAAATTTGAAAAGCTCAGCTAGCGCGTTAATTTCTTTTTGTGCTTCTTTGCTGGAGCGATCGTGCTTTTCCAGGGCTTTAAGGGTTTTCTTGTGCTGCTTTAGCAAGGCACCAAAACGTTTCTTGGCCTCTTCCGGATCCGGGCCATTGTCTTTGGCATCGTCATCGTCGTCTTTGTCTTTGTCTTTGTTCTTGTTTTTCTCAGCGTCAGCGGCAGAAATCTGGTTAGCTGATGGCACATGTTCCATGGGGTTAAGATAACCCGTCATGATATCGGCCAGCTTGCGCTCACCGGCTTCATAAGCCGCGTAATCGCCTAACAGGCGGTCAACCGTTCCGGGAAACGCCGAAATAGCTGCCATGGACTCACGGATACCTTCTTCGATTCGCTTGGCGATAACGATTTCACCTTCGCGCGTAAGCAGCTCAACCGTTCCCATTTCACGCATGTACATGCGAACGGGGTCGGTGGTGCGGCCTACTTCCGTTTCAACCGCAGCCAATGCAGCTGCAGCTTCGGCGGCGGCAATTTCGTCAGCGGAATCATCTTCATTGAGTAGCAGTTGATCAGCATCCGGCGCTTCTTCAAACACCTGAATGCCAAGATCGTTGATCATCTGAATAATGTCTTCGACCTGATCCGGATCGGCTATGTCTTCCGGCAGGTGGTCGTTGACCTCGGCATAGGTCAAATAGCCCTGCTCTTTGCCACGCGAGATCAGTTGGCGAAGCCGCGATTTTTGGTTTGCTGCTGTTGTTGTTGTTGCCATACGCTACAGAAGTTCCGGAGATGTGCTGTACGCGCCCGTTTCAAGTCCGGGTGAGTCGCGTTCGAACAGGCGCTGAAGTTAGCCCGCTATTATAACGGATAAATCACTGAGACTTCTAGAGTTTTCACAGAATTGCCAAGACGGGGCGCTGTTTTGATAGATGGGGTCTGCGGGTTAAAATTCAAGGCTAAAAGGTCAGAAGCGGCCATCTTAGGTCTTTGATCGTGCCGCCAGCAGCGTTTTCAGCTCAGAACGCAACTCACCAGGCGCTTGCGCGCCCTGGCGCTGGTACTGGTCGATTTGCAGTAATAATGCGTCCAACCTGTGTTTGTGCAATTGCTCGGCAAGGCGGTCAATGGTGTCGATGAATCGTTGTTCCACGCTTTGTTCGAAGGCTTTCTCAGCCTGCCCTTCCTGCTCCAGACTTTCCATGCCTTCACGCAGTAGCTCAATCCCACGACCACACAACTCGGTTAACTTCTCGCCCTCTTCCTGGCCATACCAATAACCCAGCAACATACCGGTGGAAGAATCCGGCCGCCGTTTTAGCAATTCCAGCAATTGGCGTAATAGATCCGCGTTGTCATCATGCAGATTGCTGGCGAAATCCACGCTGTCTACCTGTGCTATGAGCTGCGGCTTATACACCAGAAGTCCAATGGCCACTTCCACCAGAGACATAGGCTCAGGCGGCCCCTTGCTGCGCAGCGGACGTCGACGAACCGGAGCCAAACTCGCCGCCATGTCGTAATCGTCTGGCACGTCAGACTCACCCGCGTCCCTAAACATCGGTTCAGCGTCATAATAAATTTCCGCCGGTGCCGGAATACTTTCAGGCACAAGCTGGGCCTCGTCATTGCGCGACAATTGCTCTACCGTAGACTTATCCAGCCCGGTTCGAGTCGCCAATTCGCTTTGCAGAATGCCCTTAAACGCACTGGTCTGCAGCTTGTTAATCAAGGCTAAGGCCCGCTGACTCATTGCTGCTTTGCCATCGGCGGTAGAGGTATCAAGACCCACAGCTGCCTGGGCGAACAGATATTCCGACAGGGGCTGGGCATTGGCTACGCGCTCTCTAAATTGCTCACTGCCTTCCTCGCGCACCAGGGTATCCGGGTCTTCACCTTGCGGTAAAAACAGGAATTTCAGTTGCTGGCCATCTTCTATGACGGGTAAGCAAACGTCCAAGGCTCGCCTGGCTGCCGCCGACCCTGCCTGATCGCCGTCAAAGCAAAACACCAGCTCTGCGCAGTGGCGAAACAGGCGCTGCAGATGCACCGCGCTGGTTGCCGTGCCCAGCGTGGCCACCGCATTGTCTATGCCATGTTGCGCCAGTGCGATGACGTCCATATACCCTTCAACAATCAATATTTGCTCAAGGTGTTTGTTGGCGTGGCGTGCTTCATACAAGCCATAAAGCTCACGAGATTTCTGATAAATCGGCGTTTCGGGGCTGTTCAGATATTTTGGCTTGTCATCACCCATCACCCTACCGCCAAAGGCTATGGTGCGCCCACGGGAATCACGGATGGGAAACATGATTCTATGTCGAAATCTATCGTACAAACGGTGTTTGCCACCACCTGCGTCGCGGTGAATCAGCATGCCTGCTTCCAACAGCATCTCTAGCGACTGCTTGTCATTCTCAAACTGCTTAAGCAGGTTGTCCCAGCCAGGAGGAACCAGACCAACACCAAATTTCTGCACAACAGCAGCACTTAAACCGCGATCTTTCAAATACGCAACAGCGCCTTTACCTGCGGGATGAGTTCGCAGCAGCTGCCGGTAAAATTCATCACTTTGCTCCATCACGGCGTATAGGTCGCGTTTGCGACGGCCTTGTTGCTCGTCTTCGCGGCTCTCTTCCGGGATAGGCAGGCCGTATTTTGAAGACAACTGTTCGATGGCCACGCGGAAGTCCAGCCGTTCGTACTCCATCAGGAAACCCAGCGCATTGCCACTGGCGCCACAGCCAAAGCAGTAATAGAACTGCTTTTCGGGCTGAACGCTGAAAGAAGGGGTTTTTTCGTCGTGAAACGGACAGCAGGCCATAAAATTACGGCCGGACTTTTTCAGTGTGACGCGCGAATCGATCACGTCGACAATGTCGGCGCGATCAAGTAATTCGTCTATAAATGTCTGTGGAATTCGCCCGGCCATGCGCCGAGTATAACCGCGCTTAGCTGTTAAGCGCTGCCTTGATTTGCTGGCTCACCGCACCCATGTCAGCCTTACCTTGCAGTTGAGGCTTGAGCACGCCCATGACTTTACCCATGTCACGCATTGACTCAGCACCTGTGCTGGCAATGGCTTCTTTGATAAGTTGGTCTATTTCATCCTGCGACAAGGCCTGTGGCAGGAATTCTTCGATAACGACGACCTCTGCTTCTTCAATATCAGCAAGGTCTTTGCGATCGCCTTTAAGAAACTGCTCAATGGAGTCGCGCCGCTGCTTGCGCATTTTGTCGAGAATAGCGAGCACCCGCGTATCATCAAGCTCAATTCGCTCATCGACTTCCATGCGTTTTATCTCGGCCTGAATCAGCCGAATAGTACCGAGACGTTGCTTGGCTTTCTTGCGCATCGCCGATTTCATTTCGTCGGTGAGGCGCTGCTTCAGCGTTGTCTCGGTCACGGGTGGTTTGCCAAGGCTACTAGTGCTGGAAGAGCGGCTAGTAGAGACGGGTTTGCTTGCGGTTTTCGCGCTGAACCTTCTTCGCGTGGCGTTTTACCGCAGCGGCTGCTTTGCGCTTACGCACTGAAGTAGGCTTTTCATAAAATTCACGGCGACGTACTTCGGCCAGTACTCCGGCTTTTTCGCAGGAGCGCTTGAAACGACGCAATGCGAAGTCAAACGGTTCATTGTCTTTTAGCTTAACGCTGGGCATTGTAATCCTGTGTAGCTTGGTTTTCAGCGGGCCGGCATTCTACCTCTGTATCAGGTAAAATGCAAAACACCTATTTCATCTCCTAATAGTAGCAACAACATGCGTGTTCTGGGCATTGAAACCTCCTGCGACGAAACCGGTGTCGCGGTATACGACAGCGAGCACGGCCTACTGGCCCATGCATTGCACAGTCAGGTGGATTTACACGTTGATTTTGGCGGCGTGGTGCCAGAATTGGCCTCACGAGACCATGTTCGAAAACTACTGCCGCTGGTAAAAAAGGTTCTCGCAGACGGCAATAGTGATCAAAAATCCATCAACGGCATCGCGTTCACCCAGGGCCCAGGCCTGGCTGGCGCGCTAATGGTGGGCGCTGCTTTTGCGCAGTCGCTGGCATTCGGCTGGAATTGCAAAAGCATAGGGGTTCACCATATGGAGGGGCATTTGCTAGCCCCGATGTTGGAAGAGAACGCACCGTCCCCCCCTTTTATTGCTCTGTTAGTGTCTGGCGGCCACACCCAATTGGTCCAGGTTCTGGACGTGGGCGACTACGAAATTCTAGGCGAATCACTGGATGACGCGGCCGGTGAGGCCTTCGATAAAGTGGCTAAAATGCTGGGGTTGCCCTACCCCGGTGGGCCGGCGGTTGCAGCGCTTGCAGAACAGGGGGTACCGGGCCACTACGATTTCCCGCGACCTATGGTGAACCGTCCTGGTCTGGACTTCAGTTTTAGCGGCCTGAAAACCTATGTACTCAATACTGTTCAAACCGAGCTTGAGGCCACCAAAGAAGACACCTTAAGTGAGCAGACCAAGGCCAATATAGCGCTTGCGTTTCAGACCGCGGTAGTAGATACCTTACGCATCAAATGCCTGCGAGCCTTGAAACAAACCGGCTTAAACACCTTACTCTTATCTGGCGGCGTCAGTGCCAACCGCGCTTTGCGCCACGTGATGGCCGCCAGTGCTGAACGCGAGCACTACCAGGTGTATTATCCGCGCCACGAATTCTGCACCGACAATGGTGCGATGATTGCGTACGCGGGCTGTATCAGACTGCTGCGCGGTGAGAGCAGCGATATGAGTTTTTCCGTTAAGCCCCGCTGGCCAATGCATACCTTAGCTGCCAACAGAAGCGCTAGCTGATGCAAGACACAATTGTTATTAAACAACTGCAGGCCGACACGCTGATTGGCGTATACGACTGGGAACAAACCGTACGCCAGACAGTGTTGATCGACATAGAGCTGCGCTACGACATGCAGAAAGCGGCTCATAGCGATGATCTGGCTGCTGCAGTGGACTATAAGACATTATGTGACCGCGTCATTGAACATACAGAGTCTGTGCACCTGCAACTGATTGAGTCGCTTGCCGAGCAAATAGCGGGCTTGTGCCTTCGCGAGTTTGCCGTTGAGTCTTGCCGAATCAGTGTGCATAAGCCTACGGCAATCGCTGCCGCCCAAGATGTAGTGGTCAGTATAGAGCGCGCGCAGGCTACACGCTGATTGAACGCCCACCGTCAACGTTAATCACTTCGCCAGTAATATAAGGCGCTTGTAAGGCCAAAAAACTCACTGCGTTGGCAATGTCCCGCGGCTGACCAAGATTGCGCAGGGGAATTTTTTCAAGAATCAGCTGTTTCTTCTGCTCCGAGAACTCATCTTCATTGCCGTCTGGCCAGAGAATGGCACCAGGAGATACCGCATTGACGCGCACAAAAGGCGCCATCTCAAGCGCCAGGGATCGAGTGACACCCAGCAGGCCCGCCTTGCTCGCGCAATACGCCGAGTAGTTTTTCAGTGGGTGGTGAGCGTGTATGTCGATAATGTTCACGATAGAACCCGCGTTCTTGCGCAGCTGCTCCGCTAGAGCCTGGGAGAGGAAATACGGCGCTTCAGTATTGATGCTGTGCATCTGCCGCCAGTGCTGCTGATCAGCATCGGCAAGCGCACGGCTGTCGAATGCAGAAGCGTTGTTAACCAGCAGGCTCAAGTCTTCAGCCAGAATACAGGCGCGCTCCGCCAGGCTTTGCAACTGGGGGTGATCTCGCAGATCTGCCTGCAGCAAAATGGCACTGTTAGCGCGCTCCTTATTGAGAGCGTCGGCAAGCGCGTTCGCTTCAAACGCCGAACGGCCATAGTGAATAATCAGGTTCAGGCCAGCTTTGTGCAGGGCACGACAAACCTCGGCGCCAATTCGTTGCGCCCCACCGGTTACCAAAGCGGTACCAAATGCACTTTGGCCTTGTATTTCAGGCATTCGTATTTTCTCTGTACTGCTTCATAAAAGCTTTCAAATTTAGCAGACGCTGGTCAGAAATTGCCTGACCAAGCTCTGGGCCGGAAAAGCCCTGTATTTGCAAGGCGCCAACATCAACCGTGGTACAACTCTGCAGAGCAGAGAGCAAATACGACGCCTGCGGATAACCTCGCTGCTCAAAACCTTTGCGCCCTCGTGCGTCGGCTTTGCAGGCCATGACAAATTCGTTTAACCATTCCGGGCGCCTAAAACAATCTAAACGCTGAAACAGGCGCAACAGCGATTTTGCGTTCAACTCCAATGCTCGGTGGCTGTGCAGATGCCACTCGGCAACCATAGCAGCAAGCCGCGCGTAGTCGGCAGGCACCTTTAAGCGCTTGGACACTTTTTCTGCCAATTGTGCGGAACGGCGTTCATGTGCAATGTGGCGAGGCCATTCTTCCTCTGGCGTAGTGCCTTTACCCAAGTCATGTAGCAAACACGCATAACGCGCCGCAGGCGAAAGCCCCAACAATGCAGCTTGCTGCATCACCATTAGCATATGCACGCCGGTATCAACTTCGGGATGGTACTGCTCTGTTTGCGGCACACCGAATAAGGCGTCCAACTCCGGTAATACAGTTTTTAGTGCGCTGGCTTCTTTGAGCGTTTCGATAAACACATCAGGCCTGTCGCTAACAAGTGCAGCGTGAAGCTCTTGCCAAACTCGCTCGGCCACCAAAGTATCAAGTTCTCCGCTTTCCGCCATTTTGCGCATGAGAGTCATGGTCTCTGGTGCGACAGAAAAACCAAGCGGCGCTAACCGTGCAGCGAAACGCGCGACACGAAGAACACGCAATGGGTCCTCAATAAAAGCTTCAGACACATGGCGTAACACTCTTGCCTCGATATCCGCCAATCCACCGTAGGGATCTATGTACTTGCCTTCATTATCCTGCGCGATGGCGTTAATCGTTAGATCACGACGTAGCAGATCATCTTCCAGACTGACATCTGCGGAAGTATTGCAAACAAAGCCCTTGTAGCCCTTGCCTGCTTTGCGCTCGATGCGCGCCAACGCGTATTCTTCTTTGCTTTCCGGGTGTAGAAAAACCGGGAAGTCGCTGCCTACTTGCTGAAAACCCTGATCAAGCATTTGTGACGGAGTTGCACCCACCACCACCCAGTCCCGGTCTTTGACGGGCAGTTCGAGTAGTTGATCACGGACGGCACCGCCGACCAGATAGGTTTGCATTACTTGAGTCTCTGCTGTAACAGCCTGCTAGTCTAGCAGGCTCATCGCCAGGAAATAATGACGATTCTATACAGCTAGCGAAATGCTAGGCAGGGATACGGAAAGTTTCCTGATTACTGCCGTCACCGTCGGCACTGATGGAATCCAGATGTACATCGAAACCCCATAATCGGTGCAGATGCTTTAGCACTTCTTCGGTACTATCGCCCAGTGGTCTGCGGCGATGTTGGGAATGGCGCAGGTAAAGAGCACGATCACCTCTGCGATCCACCTTCACCACCTGAATATTCGGCTCCCTGTCACCCAGGTTGTACTGACTGGACATCTTTTCGCGAATGAGTTGGTAGCCTGCGTCATCATGAATAGCGCTAATCTCAATTTTATCTTGTTGATCATCATCAAGCACCGAGAACAACTTCAATTCACGAATGACCTTTGGTGACAGGAACTGCAGAATAAAGCTCTCGTCCTTAAAATTACGCATGGCAAAATCCAGCGTTTTAATCCAGTCCGAGCCGGCAATATCCGGGAACCAGCGCTTGTCTTCCTCATCAGGGTTTTCGCAGATTCGACGTATATCGGTCATCATTTTAAAACCCAGAGTGTACGGGTTGATACCCGAATAATAAGGGCTGTCAAACGACGGTTGGGTTAGCACGTTGGCATGAGACTGCAAAAACTCCAGCATAAAGCCTTCGTCTACCAGACCACGGTCATACATGGTATTCAGTATGGTGTAGTGCCAAAACGTTGCCCAGCCTTCATTCATTACCTGCGTTTGACGTTGCGGGTAAAAGTACTGTGCTATCTTGCGCACTATTCGAATCAGTTCGCGATGCCATGGCTCAAGCAGCGGTGCATTCTTCTCCAAAAAGTACAACAGGTTTTCTTCAGGCTCTTTGGGGAAGGTAGGCCCAATATCCACTTTACGCCTGTCTTCTTTAACCGGAATTGTGCGCCATAGATCGTTCACCTGCTGTTGCAGAATTTCCTCACGTTCTTTCTGCCGCTGCTTTTCTTCAGCAACCGACACCGGGTAAGGTCGTTTATAACGATCTACACCGTGATTCATTAAGGCGTGGCAGCTGTCGAGAATGGCTTCTACTTCGGCAACTCCATGCCGTTCTTCCTGCTGGGCAATATAATTTCGCGCAAACAACAGGTAATCAATAATGGATTCGGCATCGGTCCAGCTACGGAATAAATAGTTTCCTTTGAAAAAGGAATTGTGCCCATAGCTGGCGTGCGCAATCACCAGCGCCTGCATCATCATGGTGTTTTCTTCCATGAGATAGGCAATGCACGGATCAGAGTTAATCACAATCTCATACGCCAGGCCCATCTGGCCGCGTTGATAATTGGTTTCAGTAGACAGAAAATGTTTGCCGTAAGACCAGTGATGGTAGCCAATAGGCATACCATGTGAGGCATAGGCATCCATCATCTGTTCAGAGCTGATGATTTCAATCTGATTGGGATAGGTGTCCAAGCCATACTCTTGTGCGATTTTCGCTATCTCACAGTCGTATTCCTGAATTAATTCAAACGTCCACTCAGAACTTGTAGAGATCGGCTCTCGTCTCATGCCTCTTTCCTTGAAAACAATTCTCTGAACACAGGGTATATGTCGCTTGCTTCCACGATCTGTTGCATCGCGAAGTGATCCGGAAACTGCTCGCGCACTTGCTCGTAAGCACCCCACAATGCCTGATGATCACGCGGGGTGATTTCCACGTAAGAATAATGTTGCACCATTGGCATGATGGCGTCGCACAGTACCTGATAGCAGGTGCCCGAATCATCATTCCAGTTATCGCCGTCAGAGGCTTGGGCACCGTAAATGTTCCACTGATCGGTCGGGTATCTGTCCTCGATAATATCGCGCATCATATAAAGCGCACTGGAAACAATAGTACCGCCGGTTTCGCGTGAATAGAAAAACTCCTGCTCATCAACCTCTTTGGCACTGGTGTGATGGCGGATGAAAACCACATCGGTTTGATCATAGTTTCGTTGCAAAAAAAGATACAACAGAATAAAGAAACGTTTGGCCATGTCTTTGGTGGCCTGGTTCATGGAACCGGATACATCCATCACACAAAACATCACCGCTTTCGACTTTGGAACCGGATGCTTAACATGCAAATTGTATTTTAGATCAAACGTATCCAGCCAAGGTATACTCTTGATCTTGGCTTGCGACTTTTTCAGTTCGCTTTTGAGAGCAACTACTGTATCGCTGTCATCGTCTTCATCAAGCTCTTGCAGTTCTGCTTCGATTTCCTTCACACGTCTTCGATCTTTACCAACCAAAGCAATTCGGCGCGCCTGAGCACTGCGAAGCGAACGCACAACGTTAATCTGATTCGGGTTGCCGTCCTGGCTAAAGCCCGCGCGAACCGTTTTGAACACGTCAGTTCCCGCAAGATGCTGCTTCACCAGATTCGGCAATTCAAGGCCTTCGAACATTACGTTCAAAAACTCATCATGCGAGATCTGAAACTGGAATTCGTCGTCTCCTTCGCCTTGATTGCTGGCTTTTGAACCCTTGCCACCGCCACTGGATGGTGGCCTGTCAATCTTGTCGCCGGCGGCAAATTCCTTATTACCCGGGTGCACCTGCTCACGCTCGCCACCAGCTCCCTGGCCGAACACAGGCTCAGACACATCACCTTTCGGTATGCTTATCTTCTCGCCTTTGTCTACATCAGTAATCGAGCGATTGTTAACGGCTTCTTCCACCGCCTTCTTTACGTGCTTTCGATACCGCTCCAGAAACCGCTGTCGATTAACGGTACTCTTGTGCTTCTGGTTTAGTCGCCGGTCTATGACATAACTCATCCGTGCTCTCCACTACAGCCAGATCGCTGCCTGGTATCAGGCAGCGTTTTCATTAAGGGCTACTGGGACTTTCTGACTCGAACATACCATTCAGACAACAAGCGAACTTGTTTCTCTGTGTAACCACGCCCAACCATTCGCTTGACGAACTCGCTGTGCTTGGTTTTCTCGTCACTGCTGGCTTTGGTATTGAAAGAGATAACCGGCAGCAGCTCTTCGGTATTTGAGAACATTTTCTTCTCAATCACAGTGCGCAATTTTTCATAGCTAACCCAATTCGGGTTATTGCCTTGATTATTCGCTCTTGCGCGCAGAACAAAGTTAACCACTTCATTGCGGAAGTCTTTGGGGTTACTGATGCCTGTTGGCTTCTCTATTTTCTCAAGCTCTTCATTCAAGGCCGCACGATCGAGGATTTCGCCAGTCTCAGGGTCTCTAAACTCCTGATCCTGAATCCAGAAATCGGCGTACGTTACGTAACGATCAAAGATGTTCTGACCATACTCAGAGTATGACTCCAAATAGGCAGTTTGAATTTCTTTGCCTATAAACTCCACGTAACGAGGTGTGATGTATTCCTTCAGGCAACGCAGATATCGGTCACTGATTTCCTGAGGAAATTGCTCCTGCTCGATCTGCTGTTCCAGTACATAAAACAAATGCACCGGATTCGCTGAAACTTCCGTGGCGTCAAAGTTAAACACCTTGGACAGAATCTTGAAGGCGAATCGAGTAGACAAGCCGCTCATGCCCTCATTGACACCCGCCATGTCTCGATACTCTTGTATCGATTTAGCTTTCGGGTCGGTATCTTTTAGGTTTTCGCCATCATAGATACGCATTTTCGAGTACATACTTGAGTTTTCCGGCTCTACCAACCGCGACAACACAGTGAATTGCGCCAGTGACTCAAGCGTATCGGGCGCGCAGGGTGCGTCCGCAAGCGAACTGTTGGCTAACAGTTTGCCGTAGATATTAGTCTCTTCCGTTACTCTCAGGCAGTAAGGCACTTTGACAATACTTACCCGGTCGATAAACGCTTCGTTATTCTTGTTATTGCGGAAAGTCTGCCATTCGCTTTCATTTGAGTGGGCGAGAATAATGCCGTCAAATGGAATTGCCGCCAATCCTTCAGTACTGTTGAAGTTACCTTCTTGTGTGGCGGTCAGTAGCGGGTGTAACACTTTAATCGGCGCTTTGAACATTTCAACAAATTCAAGCAGGCCTTGATTCGAGCGACACAGCCCACCTGAGAAACTGTAGGCGTCGGGATCGTTTTGTGGATACTCTTCAAGCTTGCGAATATCGACCTTACCCACCAGTGCCGAAATGTCCTGGTTGTTTTCGTCACCTGGCTCAGTTTTGGAAATGGCTACTTGATCAAGTATGGAAGGATACAACTTAACTACCCTGAACTTGCTTATGTCACCACCAAATTCGTGCAGACGCTTGGTTGCCCAGGGCGACTTGATGGACCGCAGGTAACGATCAGGAATACCATATTCCTGACTTAAAATTTCAGCGTCTTCTGCAGGATCAAACAATCCCAATGGAGATTCATAGACCGGCGAGTCTTTGATCGCGTAAATTGGCTCACTCTGCATGAGCTCTTTTAGCTTTTCCGCCAATGACGATTTACCACCACCAACAGGACCCAACAAATACAGTATTTGTTTTCGCTCTTCCAGCCCTTGTGCTGCATGCCGAAAGAATGAAACGATTTGCTCTATGGCCTCCTCCATACCATAAAACTCACCAAACGCTTCGTAGCGCTTAATTATTTTGTTAGAGAAAATCCTGCTAAGCCGAGGATCTGCCGTAGTGTCGACAAACTCTGGATCACCAATGGCTTTTAGCATGCGCTCAGCCGGACTGGCATAAACACTTGGGTCTTCCTTGCACAGGTGCAAATAATCTTCTAAAGAAAGCTCCGTTTCCTGGGTGGCTACGTAACGGTCTATATAACGGTTGAAAATGCTCATGATCTGAAAATTCTCCACTGCGGGCCCGTTCACCATTGTTATGCGAAACAGTTCACATTTTTGGGCTCTCATAAATAAGCGTAGTCAGGCTTTTTTCAACCGCTAGCAAATTTATTGACGCCAAAAAATCGTCACGGAGCAGGTGGCCGCTAATGCATAAAATCAGCGCTTTTACAGTGAGGTTTTATTCAACAGATTGGGTATTTTAACGCCGACACGTTCACAATTAGCCCAATATAGAAACTAAACGGAATTAGCAAACACCGCTGATATAAGATGTTCGAATATAAAAATCCGGGAAATTGTAATGTTAATTTTTACAGGAACAGCTTTTCCGCACCCAGGAATGCAGGTTTAAAGCAGTAAGCTCCCCACCCCATACACAACCAGTATCAAGCGCATGAATATCTGCACGACCAGTATTACCCTGTAGCGCTGCCCAATGACCAAACACCAACTGATAGCCTTGCAACTGCATGGAATCGAATTCAAACCAGGGTAGAAACCCCGGCCTGGAAGATCGAATACTGGACTTGTCTTTTAGATCTAACACGCCATCTGATGTGCAAAATCGCATTCTGGTGAAATAGTTTGTGATTGTTCTAAGGCGAATTGCTTCCGGCGCTTGAGCGTCCCAGGCATCGGGCTGCTCACCATACATCGACTCAAATAACTTTATAGCCTGGCTTCCATGCAACACAGATTCCACTTCAGCGGCTCTGAGCTTTGCCTGCTCAATACTCCATATGGGCGGAATTCCAGCGTGAACCATCGCTACTTTGGCGTTTTCATCCACGTGCAGCAGTTTCTGACTTTGCAGCCACGACAGCAGCCTGTCGCTGTCACTGGCGCGCAAAACATCATTGAAAGTATCTTTGTTATTTTTTTTGCGCGCGCCCGCTGCAACCGCAAGCATATGAAGGTCGTGATTACCCAGCACAATCTGACAGTTATCACGCAACTTAAACAAATAACGCAAAGTTTTGAGTGAGTCCGGCCCCCGATTAACCAGATCGCCTGCCACCCACAACTGATCGGTATTGCTGTTAAATTGAATTTTCTTAAGCAGGCGCTTCAACGGAGACAGGCAGCCCTGTAAATCACCAATTGCCCAGATCGCCAACTGCGAGTATCCAGCTAACTAGTGCAGTGCACTGGGTAGCGACAATGAAAAAGCAGGTATTGGAGCGTCAAACTCATCGCCTGATTCGCTGCGCATTTGATAGCTGCCCTGCATATACCCCACTGGAGTTTTCAACACGGTGCCGCTTGTGTAACGATAACTCTCGCCCGGCTCAAGAATCGGCTGCTGCCCTACGACGCCTTCACCGCGCACCTCAAGAACTTCATCATTTGCATCAGTAATTTGCCAATGCCGACTAATCAGTTGCGCGGTTTCCTTACCCGAGTTAGTAATCGTGATGGTATAGGCAAACACATGCTCATCGTCCTCGGGCGTTGACTGCTCTGGAATATATTGCGTTACCACCCGAATTTCGATGCTGTTCTCGTCATCCATAGTTGTGTTCCGTCAGGTTAAATCATGAGGAAGCTGATCGAGAAGAGCGATGAATTCACTGACACCCAATTGCTCTGCTCTGATGCCAGGGTCAATACCCGCCTGGTTAATCTGATCTACGCTCATAATATCTCGCAGATTGTTTCTAATCGTTTTGCGTCGTGCTGAAAACGCCGCTTTTACAATATACGCCAGCTGCGTTTCTTTTTGCACCGACAATTTCCCAGTTTCTGGCCTGGGCTGCAATCGGACAATTGCCGACATCACTTTTGGTTGCGGGCGAAACGCACCGGGCGGCACTGTCATTAGTCGTTCAACCACGCAATGATATTGCACCATCACCGATAGGCGCCCGTATTCTTTGCTGCCAGGGCCTGCCACCATGCGGTCTACAACTTCCTGCTGCAGCATAAACGTCATATCACTGATAAGCCGTTTTGCATCCAATAAATGGAATAACAACGGCGTGGAAATATTGTAGGGCAGATTGCCAACGATTCTCAGTGGCTGAGCACCCAATTCCGTCAGGTCAAATTTTAAAGCGTCGCCTAGATGTAATTCGAAGTTATCAACACTATTTAACTCAAGCGCCAACTCACGCGCAAGATCGCGATCAATCTCAATAACGATCAAACGTCCGGCCGCAGCAAGCAATGGTCGAGTTAGCGCACCCTGACCGGGGCCAATTTCAACCATTGTGTCGTTTTCTGTTGGCGCGATTGCGCTGACTATGCCCTGGATAATATTCGGATCGCAGAGAAAGTTCTGGCCGAATCGGCGCCGGGCAACATGCGGCTTACTCAATTCACAAGCCTTTGCGCCTTGCTCATTGAAACCGCACAATCGATGGCGTAGCCCAGACTGCTTGCTTTGGCCTTGCCGCTGCCGGCGATATCCAGCGCGGTACCATGGTCAACTGAGGTACGAATGATAGGCAGGCCTAGCGTAATATTTACCACTTCGCCAAAGCTCAGGGCTTTGATCACTGGCAAACCCTGATCGTGGTACATGGCAAGCACCGCATCAGCGTGTTGCAACATGGTCGGCGTAAACGCAGTATCCGCAGGTAATGGACCAATAAGCTTCATGCCGGCGGCTCTGAATTCATCGCAGACTGGTTCGATCAGCTCAATTTCCTCGCGGCCAAGATGGCCTTGCTCACCTGCATGAGGGTTTAAGCCGCAGACCAGTATGCGCGGCTCGCTTACTTCAAAGCGATCTTTGAGCGCAGTGTGCAGTATTTTAATATGCTTGCTAAGACTGTTTCGATTGATAGCACCTGGCACGTCTTGCAGCGGCAAATGGGTAGTGACCAATGCAACCCGCAGCTGTTCGCTGGCTAACATCATAACCACTGTGTCAGTTGCCGTTTTTGCAGCGAGATATTCAGTGTGGCCGGAGAAGGCGTAACCAGCATCGATGATAGACGCCTTGTTGATTGGCCCGGTTACCATCGCATCGGCTTTATTATCTGTGCACAGTGTTACGGCGTGGTCCAGACAGGACAATACGTACGAGGCGTTTAGCGGGTCTGCAAATCCGGCGCGCGCTGCAGCACTCAAGGCAACCGGCAGAACTGCCAATTCGCCTGCCGCCAGTTCAAATGGCGGCTCGTCAGCATTGTCGATAACGTGGAGTTTCAGCGACAAGCCTAGTTGCGAGGCGCGGTTGGCTAACAGCTCGGGGTCGGCAACTGCGCAAATCTGATGGGGTCTAGCTTGCTGCGCGATAGCACAGATGATATCCGGCCCAATGCCGCCAGGTTCACCAGGCGTTACCAGGATTCTTTGCACGGCTACTTGATGTCAACATAGGCTTCGTCGCGGATTTTTTGCAGCCACGCTTCCAGCTCTTCTTCAAACTTTCGCTCATAAATGAACTGGCTTGCCTGGTTTTTAACAATACGATCGCTCATGTCTTGGCTGCGACGGTCATCCACCCGCAGGATATGCCAGCCGTATTGTGATTGGAATGGTTGACTAATAACGCCTTTTTCGGTGCCAAGCATTACTTGCTCAAACTCTGGAACCATTTGCCCCGGATTGGTCCAGCCCAAATCGCCGCCTTCCGAAGCAGAACCAATATCTTCCGAGTGTGCCTTGGCCAGATCTGAAAATTCGGCCTCACCATTAATGACTTGTTCGCGAAAGCCGGCGATTTTTGCTCCGGCTTCTTCAACGGTCAAAATTTCTGATGGCTTGATCAAAATGTGACGCACCAGGGTCTGATCCACCATGCGTGATTCACCGCCGCGTTGCTGCAGTAATTTCACGATATGCCAACCACTACCGGCTTCAATTGCATCTGCAACACCGCCAACGGTTAACCCAGGAACCACTTCGGTAAAAATGCTTGGCAAGTCGTCTTTCTTACGCCAGCCCAAATCTCCGCCCTGGGCAGCAAAGCCGCGGTACTGATTGCTTTTCAGCAAGTCTTCGAAAGCTCGCCCGGAGCGTAACTCAGCCACCAACTCCGCAGCAGCACCGGCGGCGGCTGTTCGTTGACCGCTATCCATGTTTTCATCTGCCACAATCATGAAGTGACCCACTCGATAGCTGGGCGCAGTCAAGAGGCGGCCTTCTTCCGAGTTCAGAAAATTATCAACTTCGCTTTCGGTGATCTGTACGCGATTGTTTACGTTGCCTTGCTGCACGCGTTTCAGAATCATTTCGTGGCGAATATTTTCCCGCATTGTCACGTATGAGCTGCCTTCAGCTTCCAGGGCAGCGCGAAACTGTTCCAGCGTCATACCGTTGGAACGCGCTATGTTGCCCACCGCGTCATTCAATGCGGCATCGGTAATACGCACTCCTGCGCGATCACCCATCTGCAGTTGCAGGCTCTCTACTATCATTCGTTCAAGAACCTGGTGACGCAATTCGTCCTGATCCGGCAATTCCGCCTGTTGATTCTGAATATTGGCGGTAACGAGTGCAATGCGCCCCTGCAGCTCGCTTTCCATAATAATATCGTCTTCAACGATAACGGCCACCTTGTCCAGCAATTGGGCCGCCGCGGAAGCTGGCACGGCCACGGGCAGCACTAATAATATGCAAAGCGCGTAACGCGCTGACCAAAGAAATTTACTCATAATTCACCGAAAATTGCGTCTGAAATCGCTGTAGCCAAGAATACTACGGTCCAGTATACGATCAATTTTGTCACCCAGGCTACCCAGGCCGCGTAATACGAACTGCAGGTAGATGGCGTGCTCACGACGTACATCGAACTCATCAAGAGGGGCGCCTACGTTACGCTGCAATGCGCCATTTAGGCCGCGCTGGTAGACCACTCGTATATCCCAGCAGCAATCACTGTATTCCAACCCCACCAGGTCTTCAATGGTGCTGTGCTGGGCAAGGTCATACTGCCAGCGCATATAAGCCCGCCAGTGCTTCCCAAAAGGAAAGACCGCGGAAACGTCTGTTTGTTCAATAGTCTCGCCAAATATGTCGCTGTTTGGCCTGAACAAAGGATTGTCTCGGCGATACCGATACGCCAGATTGATCAGAATGTCTTCCTCTGGCTCGTATTGGAACTGAAAGCCACCTTCGTCGATCTTGTCTTCAGCAGTATTCCATAGCAGCGACGAGGTCAGTCGCAAGTGATCGGTGGGCCGGTACTCCAACTCACCGGCAACCGCTGAAGTGGCATCTGCGTCTTCTGCCTGCGGTTGGCCAAGCGCTACCCGTCTGTCCCTGAAATAGAAAATTTGGCCTATGCTGCCAGACAGCTTTTCTGCACCTTCGTCATCAATAAAACGGGTCGTCAAACCCAGTGTAAGCTGGTCGGCATCGCCAACACGATCATGACCGGTAAACCGGTCTTCGCGAAACAACTGACTGTAACCAAATGTTAGTGCGGTAGTGTCAAACAAGGGTATGTCCGATTGATCCTGCTCTGGTACCCGCAGATAAAACAGCCTGGGTTCCAGCGTTTGCAGATAGTCAGACTCATTGACTTTCAAAGAACGCTCGAAGAACAGACCGGAATCAAGTGAGAAAACCGGAACCGTGTAAGACTCGCTGGAATCGCTATTATTTTGCAGTGGCTCGTCTATAGAGTAACTGGCGTGTTTGAGTTTCAGCGTTGGTTTCACAAAACCCGCCAGCCACTCCATGGGGTAGCTAACGCCAGTTTCCGCGTACACCCTGTGCCCGCGAGTTAATACATCGTGATCAAAAAAAGTGTATTGCAGGTCGTAATTTAGCTGCGGCTGGAACGGAATACCAAGCCCTCTGCGCGACGCCGAGAGCTGTGGTAGCAGTTTATAGGGCTCGTTTGGCGGCAATATCGTTGATTCAATCGTCTGAAATTGCTGAAATCTGGCTGCGAAATTCCAGCCCCAATCGGTGAAATACATTTCTCCTAACTGATCCAGGTGCGTTTCGCGTTTAACTTCCAGTCCGCGGGTACTAAGGTCATTAAAAAACTCGTTGTCGCTCACCCGCGTGAAATCAATTCTGGTGCGAATCTTTGGGCCAATGCTGCCACGCTCAGTAAGCGCCACCAGCCATCTATCCTGGTTGGTATCTTCGTCGTCACCCAAGTAAGAGGCGCTGGCTACCCACTGTCCGTATTGAGTAAGCAGGCGAGATTCCGCTTCAGCGATCATGCCGCGATTGCTGATATAGCGAGGCGTTAGCGTAGCGTCGTAATTCGGCGCAAGATTGATGTAATAGGGGATTGCAATATCCACACCACCGGTGGAGGTATTGGAAAAACTGGGCCACAGAACTCCGGTTTTTCGCCTGTCATCAATGGGGAACTGAAGCCATGGCGAGTAAAATACTGGCAGCCCTTTCACGTTAAGCCGAGCATGTCTCGCCGTGCCCACGCCTTTTTCCTGATCAAGAATGATGCTCTTGCCCAGCAACTCCCAAGTATTGTTATTCGGCTCACAGCGCGTATAGCTGGCCGACTGCATAACCAGGGTGCCATCTTCCAGCCTGGCAATTTCGCTCGCACCGCCACGCACATGCTGCGCATGAAATACGTAATCCGCTGGCGACAGCAAACCTGTGCCGTCTTCAGAATTGAACACGGCCTTGTCCGCCAGCAGCAGCAAGCCGGGTTCGCGAAGCAGCAAGTTGCCATTCAGCTGCAACTCTCTTGTCTCTCGGTTATAGGTGGCTTGATCAACACTCAAGCGTCGATAACCCTCTTCTATAAACACATTGCCGGTCAGTATTGCCGTGGTGTTGCCACGTAATTCGGAACTGTCTGCAGACGAACGCAACGGTGACTTGGAAGGCTCAAGCTCGGCCTCCGGGCTATCATTTCTGGGCGCGATATACGCGCCTTCGCAGTGGCCAAGCGGGTAATCTGAGCCAAGCAGATTAGCTGGCAGCCAGTCGATTTCGGCGGCCGTCTTCTGCTCACCGGACAGCTTCCAGCGTTGCATGCTTTGCGCTTGCTGATAACGAACCACCTCAGGATCGCTTTGTATCTGTTCGGCGCCGGGATCAGCAGCGGGTAAATCGACAGGAAACGCCATCAGCAGTGTCAAACAGCCTGAAGTCAGACACGATACGGCCGGATTTCGCCTACAGGCCTTAGTCAACCGCCAGTTGGGTTTAATTGTTGAGCTGTTCAATGGGCCAGAGCTTCCGTCAAGTCTGAGTATAATGCGGGTGCATAGGTTCCCTACTTACCAGCGCCTTACAGTAATGACCAACTCAATTTCTATCAAGACAAATAACACCACGAATAGTTTACGCCAATGGTGTGAACAGCAGCTTGCCGCCCGCACAGGAACGAAAATCCTGGACTTCCAGGCCTTATCTGGCGACGCCAGCTTTCGCAAGTACCATAGACTGAGCACCGACAACGGCACTTATATTGCTGTGTTTGCACCGCCTGAAACTGAAAAAAACAGCGAATTCGTGCACTTCGCCAGACTGCTCGGCGATGCAGGCTTGCGTGTACCAGAGGTGATTGCTGCGGATCTGCAGCGCGGTTTTCTTCTGCAAACCGACCTTGGCGATACACTGCTGTTAAGTCAACTCAACGAAGAGACAGTTGACTACTGGTACGGCAGCGCAATACAGGCTTTGATTACACTTCAACAAATAGAACTTGGCGACAATATAGGCCACTACTCTGCAGGCCAAATGCGCGAAGATCTGCAGCGCTTCCCTGAATGGTTTGTGCAAGGTTTACTGGACCATGCAATGAGTACCAGTGAACGCGAGTTATTTGATCAGTTTTGCGAACAATTGCTAGCACAAGCTGTTGTGCAGCCGCAGGTGCTAACACACTACGATTTTCAGAGCCGTAATTTAATGATTTGTGCCAACAATGAACTCGGTATTATCGACTTTCAAGACGCCTTGTTAGCACCTGTTAGCTATGACCTGGTTTCGCTACTGCGCGATTGCTACGTGAAATGGCCTCAGCAGCAAGTGTTGGGCTGGTTGCGCGAGTATGCCTCTCTCGCGCACAACTCAGGGTTGCTGCCTGCGGATGTGAACGAATCCCAGCTCAAACATTGGTTTGACTATATGAGCTTGCAGCGACATGTGCGAGTGCTCGGCACTTTTGCCAGGCTGCACTTGCGTGATAACAAGCCTGGCTATTTGGGTGATATTCCACTGGTGTGCAACTACGTTCAAGAGGTAGCGGCGCAGTACGATGAGTTTTCTGATTTTGCGCACTGGTTCGAACAGCTGCTACTGCCAAAAGCAATGGCCAAAGATTGGTTCCAGCCAATCGAGCGAACACTCTGATGCGCAAACGCAAAGCAATGATTCTGGCAGCGGGCCGAGGCGAGCGCATGCGCCCGCTAACTGACACTGTGCCTAAACCGCTGCTGATGGTGAACGAAAAGCCACTGATCGATTACCACCTGGAGCGCCTGGCCAATGCCGGCATTCAAGATGTAGTGATCAATACCTGCTGGCTGGGCGAAAAAATCCAGGCGCACGTAGGCAACGGTCAAGCCTACGGCCTTGACGTAAGCTACTCGCCTGAGCCAGAAGCGCTGGAAACAGCTGGTGGTATTCAAAATGCGCTGCCGTTGTTGCGCTCACCGAATGACAGCGGTGATTTCTTCATTGTTAACGCCGACGTCTTTTGTGATGACCCCTTGCCGCAATTGTGCGATTTCGAATTAGGCAATGATCTGGCCAGACTGCTACTGATTCCAACACCTGATTACTTAGGCGGTGATTTCGAGTTGGCGGAAAGCAGAGTATTGAGAAAGTCGAATATTCCAGGCCAGGCCAAGGTGACTTACGCCGGTCTGGGCTTATATTCCATTGAGATGTTTGAACACCTTGCTGCAGGTGCTATGCCGCTACTACCTCTGTTGCTTGACGCCATAGAGCAACAGCGGCTGGCGGGTGAACTAATGAACGGGCAATGGCTTGATGTGGGCACGCCGGAGCGTCTGAGGATGGCGCAGGATCAACCTGCCGAATAGCTTGTGTTCAACCAGCTGAGTATTCGCTTGCTCAGAGCATCAGGAGAATTCACCCGGCTTACCGAAACCGGTGGCATCACCATGCTGCGGTAATGTTTCTGTCCCAGTTCCCTAGCCAGCCTGCTTCGCTGTTGTCGTAATTGTGGGCTGCTTAGCGCTGGCGTACTGATATCCAGCACTGCCAGATTTTGCTGGTGAAAACGCCTCAACTGTTCAACATCGTTCATCGCCGGGCGGTTCAGTGCGACAAATGCGGATGTGGTTTTAGTAAAACCACCTTGGGCAAGGCGCTGTGCAGATTTAAGAGCGTATTGCCCGCTACTCAATACCACCACAGGTTTGCCAGCCAACTCAGGCAGTTTCCCCATTGCTGCGTTAACGCGTTTTTCGAAATCTGCGTCGTCATCCACCTCAAAGTCGATAACCGCAGCCACAGCGTTCCAGCCGTGATCGGGTAAGCGGGCCGCTAGATTCTTGAAGGCACGCGACTGGCCGTCGGCTGCGCTCAACATCAATAGTACAGAGCCACGCGCTTGGCCATTGCGGTTTGCGTAGTTGTACAGCGGGAAGCGTTTGCCATCGACCTCCAGCCATTCTTCCCAGGCCTGCTGGTTGTCGAATGCCAGAGTTAAGGAGCTACTGAAAACTATCAGCAGCAATAGAATAAATCGCCGTGCCAGCACCGTGAGTTCCCTCTCAATCGCCCAGTCGTTGGCTTAAGTGTAGTTGCCAACCACCCAATCGCGTAGAATAGCCAGCCGTTTTATTGCTGCTGAATTGAACATGCCACAGGATTATTTGATCGCGCCCAGCATATTGGCCGCCGATTTCGCCAAACTTGGTGAGGAAGTAGACAACGTACTGTCCGCTGGTGCAGATATTGTGCACTTCGATGTGATGGACAATCACTACGTACCCAATTTAACGATTGGACCCATGGTGTGCAAAGCGCTGCGCAATCATGGCGTGACCGCACCCATAGATGTGCATTTGATGGTCAGCCCGGTAGACAGATTGATAGGCGACTTCAGCGAGGCTGGGGCCAGCTACATCACCTTCCACCCCGAGGCAAGCCAGCACATTGATCGCAGTCTGCAATTGATTCGTGAAGCAGGTTGCAAATCCGGTTTGGTGTTTAATCCGGCCACGCCGCTGGATACCCTGAAATACGTTCTGGACAAGATTGATATGGTATTGCTGATGTCGGTAAACCCGGGCTTTGGCGGGCAGAAATTTATTCCCGGCACACTGGATAAATGCCGCGAAGCCAGACAAATTATTGATGACAGCGGCCTGCCTATTCGCCTTGAAGTGGACGGTGGTATTGGCGTGCAGAACATCGCCGATGTAGCGGCCGCTGGCGCTGATACCTTTGTTGCCGGTTCCGCTATTTTTGGCCAGGACGATTATGCAGCTGTAATTTCGGCAATGCGTGGGCAACTGGCAAGCGTATAGCGGACTGGACGAATCCCTGGTTATCCGTTTATGCTTAGACTTCCAGACAACCTTGAGATCAGTGTGAAAACACGCGACTTGCAGACAAAGCAATTCCGTTGGCGTTGGTGAAGCTCTTCACTAACCGCAGCCAAGCGCGCACGTAAAACAACTGATATCAGCCACCAAAGTGGCTTCCCCCTCAAGGACCCTCATGAATATTGAACACTTCAATCAGCTGACAGAAGACGGCTATAACCGCATACCTCTACAGAAGGAGCTGCTGGCTGACATCGATACGCCACTCAGCACCTACATGAAAATTGGTCAAGGACCCTACTCTTTTTTGCTGGAATCGGTAGAGGGTGGTGAGACCTGGGGACGCTATTCCATTATTGGCTTGCCCTGTAAAACCGTATTGCGGGTATGCGGGCATGAAATTCAGCTGTGCGAAGCCGATCAGACCATAGACAGCTGGCACAGTGACGCACCGCTGGAGAGCGTGCAGCAGTTCCGCGAGCAGTATCGAGTGCCCGATCTGGACGGCCTGCCCATATTCCACGGTGGCCTGGTCGGTTACTTCGCCTATGACGCCGCTCGCTACGCCGAGCCGCGACTGGATGACGGTAGCACACGGCTAATAGACAAACCCGACGAGCTACAAAACCCGGATATTTTGCTGATGCTCGCCGATGAAATTATCGTGTTCGATAACTTGTCGGGAACGCTGAAAATTGTGGTGATGTGCGACCCGAATGTTAAAGACTCTTATCAGCTAGGTCAGGACCGCTTGGCTGAGATCAGCAGAGAATTGCGTGATGCTCAACTCAGGGTTAGAGATATTCCCCTGCACCAACGCGATCAGCCACTGTCTGATAGTGCTGGGTTTGCTTCAAGCTCATTTCAACGCGACGACTATGAAGCAGCCGTTGAGCGCATAAAGGAATACATTCTCGCCGGTGACTGCATGCAGGTGGTGTTGTCGCAACGACTCAGCGCTGAATTCAATGCAGAACCGGTAGACCTTTACCGCGCATTACGCTTGCTGAACCCGTCGCCTTATATGTATTTTCTGGATCTTGGCGGCTTTCAGATTGTTGGTTCTTCTCCGGAGATTCTCGCCCGACTGCAAGACGACACTGTCACCGTACGCCCGATTGCAGGTACCCGACGTCGCGGTCGCAGCGAAGCGGAAGATATAGCCATGGAAGAAGAGCTTCTCAACGATCCTAAAGAGCTGGCAGAGCACCTCATGTTGATTGATCTGGGCCGCAATGATGTGGGCCGCATTGCAGCCACTGGCACAGTGGCGCTGACCGAAAAAATGATTATTGAACGATATTCACACGTGATGCACATTGTCTCAAAAGTGTCGGGGCAGCTACTTGAACAACATGATGCGGTAGATGTACTCAAGGCCTGCCTACCGGCTGGCACGCTCAGTGGCGCTCCCAAAATTCGGGCAATGGAAATCATCGATGAACTGGAGCCGTGCAAGCGCGGCATCTACGGTGGCGCTGTGGGCTACATCTCATGGCAGGGTGATATGGATACCGCCATTGCAATTCGAACTGCGGTTATTCAGGATAAGCGCATCTATTTGCAGGCCGGCGCAGGTATCGTCGCAGACTCTGAAGCAGCGCTTGAATGGCAGGAATGCATGAACAAAGCCAGCGCAATTTTTAAGGCGGCACAGCTATGTTGTTAATGATCGATAACTACGACTCGTTTACTTTCAATATTGTGCAGTATCTGGCTGAGCTAAAAGCCGATGTAAAGGTGGTGCGCAACGACGAAGTAAGCATTGAACAAATTCAGCGCTGGGCACCGGCGCGAATCGTTATATCGCCTGGCCCTTGTACCCCTAATGAAGCAGGCATTTCATTGCAGGCCATCCAACACTTTGCTGGTGAGCTGCCGATCCTTGGAGTGTGCCTGGGCCATCAAAGCATCGGTCAGCATTATGGTGGTGACATCGTCCGCGCCGCGGTCGCGATGCATGGCAAAACCTCAGAGATCTACCACGACGGGAAAGGGGTGTTCAAAGATCTACCGTCACCGTTTACCGCTACCCGGTATCACTCCCTGGTGGTCGACGCTGAAACATTGCCAGAAGAATTGGACGTCAGCGCCTGGACAGTGGATGAGGATGGTGAGCGCGCCGAGATCATGGGCTTAAGACATCGAACTTTATGCATTGAGGGTGTACAGTTTCATCCGGAATCCATACTCAGCGAGTACGGTCACGAATTGCTGGCTAACTTTTTGGAGATGAAGCAATGAATATCCAGCAGGGCATTGGCAGTTTGATCAATGGAAACAGCCTCTCCGAGCGCGATATGCAGGGCGTCATGCGTCAGATCATGACCGGCGACGCCACCGATGCTCAAATAGGTGCATTTCTCGCGGGTCTTGCGGCCAAAGGCGAAACAGAAGCCGAAATTATTGGCGCCGCCAAAGTAATGCGCGAACTGGCTGACCACGTAAAGATAGAGAATACCGATCTCACCGACATTGTTGGCACCGGTGGCGATGGCGCAAAAGTTTTCAACGTGTCAACTGCCAGCAGTTTCGTACTGGCTGCTGCCGGCGCAAAAGTAGCCAAGCACGGTAATCGCTCTGTGACCAGCAGCAGTGGCGCCGCTGACCTTCTGGAAGCAGCAGGTGTTCGCTTGGACCTTAGCTCTTCAGAGGTAGGCCGCTGCATTGACGAAGTGGGTATTGGCTTTATGTTCGCCGTCAATCACCACAGCGCCATGCGTTACGCCATAGGCCCACGAAAAGAGCTGGGTGTTAGAACAATCTTCAACCTGCTCGGCCCATTGACCAACCCCGCACTGGCCACACATGGACTGGTCGGAGTATTCGACAAAAAATGGTTACCTTCCTACGCTGCTGCATTCAAAGCAATGGGGGCAAAGCACATGCTGTGTGTTAACGCTGATGACGGCCTGGACGAGCTTTCCATTGCGGCTAGCAGTCAGGTGTTTGAAGTTAAAGATGGCACTATCTCAAACTACACAATCAATCCGGAAGACTTTGGCTTAACGCGTGGTACGCTGGATGACATTAAAGTAGATAGCGCCGAACAGAGCCTTGCCATGATCAAGGCAGCATACAAAGGTGACAATCAAAGTGCTGCGGATATGGTAGCGCTGAACAGCGGTGCGGCCATTTATGCCGCCGATTTGTGCGGATCGATTGAGCAGGGTGTGGCAATGGCGCAAGACGCAATGCTTAGCGGATTGGCGCTACAAAAGATGAAAGAGCTCGCTGAGTTCACTCAATTACTTAAGGAAAATCAGTGAGCGATCAACCAGCGACTATCCTGCAAACCATACTTCAACGTAAACACGAAGAAGTCGCCGCGGCGGCCGCCGCAGTCTCTCTTGAAGAACTTCAGGCACATCTGGAAGACTTACCGGACTGCCGCGGCTTCACCGAGTCTTTGGAAGCAGCCGTCAATATGGGTCGTAGCGGTGTTATCGCGGAGATAAAAAAGGCATCACCCAGCAAGGGTTTGATTCGAGAAAACTTTGATCCCGCGGCAATCGCTGCCAGCTACGAAGGCGCTGGTGCTAGCTGCCTGTCAGTGCTTACCGATCAGGATTTCTTTCAGGGCTCTGCTGAGTATCTTCAACTGGCCAGAGACGCGGTGAAGCTGCCGGTGTTACGCAAGGACTTTATGGTGAATGATTATCACCTTGTTGAGTCGCGCGTGATGGGGGCAGACTGTATCTTGCTTATAGTTGCTGCGTTTGATGAAAGCAGTTTGTTTGAAGATCTATACCACTATGCGAAAGAAATCGAACTCGATGTGCTAATTGAGGTACACGATAAGACTGAACTGGACCGGGCGCTTGCTTTGAAGCCTGAGATGATTGGGATTAACAATCGTGACCTGCATAGCTTTGAGACCAGTTTGGATACAACCTTAAACTTGATGAACGATGTTCCTGAAGATTGCCTGATAATTACTGAGAGTGGCATACGTAACACTGTTGATGTACAAATAATGCATGACAACAATGTTAATTGTTTTTTGATTGGTGAAACTTTTATGCGGGCTGATGATCCTGGTGCTGCGTTTGGGGAGTTGTTTCCGAAGTATTGAGTTCTAGATCCGGGATTGATTTTAGGGTTTGGGGGGAATAGGCCCCATTGCTGCGCAACTTGGCCGCTCCGCGGTTCCCTCCCTCCCAAAAAAGCCGTCACCTTCGGCTAGTCTTTTTTACTCACTCGGCCTGCGTTTTTTACCTTCGC
>CAYGSL010000038.1:0-3108 GCA_964352475.1 uncultured Pseudomonadales bacterium
GCGAAGGCAAATCAACCAACCTATTGCTCGCAATTCCTCTGGAAAAACGAAATTTTGATCGATACTAAAGTGTAACCGCAAGGTTTTAAATTCACAGGGAAAGGTGTTCTGGTCTTCTTGCTGCGTCAAAGACGCAGACGATGAATTGGAAAAAAGGAGTTTACAATGTATCAACGTCGCCAAAAGGGTTTCACCCTGGTAGAGATTTCCATCGTACTCGTCATTATCGGTTTGCTGCTGGGCGGCGTACTGAAAGGACAGGAAATCATTAACAATGCCAAAATCAAAAATGCTGTTAACGAATTTAACGGTGTTACTGCAGCCATATACAGCTATAGAGACCGCTACGGTGCTCTGCCAGGTGATGATCCTGAGGCTGGTACACGTTGGAGTGGCGCTACTAGCGGTAATGGTAACGGTCAGGTAACCCACTACTGGTGGTACCAGAACCAAACTTCAGCTGGCTGGGAACAAGGTCACTTTTGGCATCATCTGCGCCTGTCAGGCTTAGTGAGCGGCCCAACTGATGGCGCGGCCGCAACCGCTTCACCAACCAATGCGTTTGGTGGCTTCTCTGGTGTTGGTTACTACCAGGCATTTGGCTGGCCCAGCGGCCCGCTGAAAATCTGCATGGGCGGCGTGACAGGAAAGAACGCCGAAATACTGGATAGGCAGCTGGATGATGGTAAGCCGTTGACCGGCGATTTCCGTGGTGGTGTTCACCCGTACAATGCCGGTACAGAAACCATCTATGACCAGGAAACGACTTACTGGCTGTGCAAGCGCGCTTGATACCGCGCTACTAGTATCACAGCGAAGCTCGCGCTTCGCTGGATCAGCAACGTAAAGTCCTTTGTGTCGCTGCGCTGAGCCCAGGCTCGGTGCAGCGAACTCCCTACAGATCTACCATGGATTGGTTTCGGCATGATTAACAGGAAATGCTCTATCGCTGCACTGCTTGCCATGCTGGCCGCATGCAGCACTGTCGACACCAGAGTCGACAATGACGGAGCGCACATAAAAAGCACCAGTGAAGAGGCCCTTGACCTCATTCCTGAGCCAGTTACTGTTCTGCCGCCGCCGCCAGCACCTTCCACGTCACGCGGACAACTGTTTTCCGTAGTGGTGGTAAACGTACCCATCAGCGAAGTGCTGTTCACAATCGCCAGAGATGCGGGCATCAACTTTGACATTCACCCAGATGTCAGCGGCAAAATTACGATCAATGCCGTCGATCAGACCTTGAATCAGATACTGGACCGAATGTCAGATCAGGCCAGCATTCGTTACACAATCACACCCTCTTTGGTGAAGGTTGTACCTGACTCACCTTATCTTCGTTCCTACGATATTGATTATCCCAACATGACGCGTAGCAGTCAGTCAACCGTATCAATCGCAACACAAGTGGCCACCACAGGCATGGGCGCCGGTGAAGGTGGTGGTGGTGGTGGCGGTGGTGGAAACATCTCCAGCACATCCATCAACAATGTATCAGACAATGAATTCTGGGCTCGTCTAATTGATAACGTCACGGCCATTGTAAGAGGTGGAGACAGCATACCGGGCGATTCCCAGGAGGGAAGCAGCGGCGGATCAGAAGGGTCTGAAGGGTCCGAAGGCGGAGAGTCTGAACAAGTTGATCTGACCAGCATCATCGCAAACCCGGAAAGTGGCGCTCTAACTGTTAGAGCAAATCGTGCTCAACATGCCGAAGTGCAAGCCTATCTTGATCGAACGATGGAACAAGCTCAGCGGCAGGTGCTGATAGAAGCGACCATTGTTGAGGTCACTCTGAACGACGAGTTCCAGGCCGGGGTGGACTGGCAAAAATTTTCAGACAGCGCAAATGAGGGACTCAATTTTTCTCAGGATTTCATTGGCGCCAACCTGGGCAATACGCCGGTCTTTGAGCTGGACTATAGCAATCGTGTCAATGGCGCGCTTGATGTAAGCTCAACCGTTAGAATGCTCAGCAAGTTCGGCAATACAAAAGTCTTGTCCAGTCCGCGCCTAATGGTGTTAAACAATCAGACCGCACTGCTCAAAGTTGTCGACAACCGCGTGTATTTCACTACGGATGTTGATGTGGAAATTGTTGACAACAATATTTTACGAACATTTGAGACGGAGATACACACGGTCCCAGTTGGTTTTGTGATGAGTGTTACCCCGCAAATCAGCAGGCACGACACTGTAACCCTGAACGCGCGACCTACAATCTCGCGAATTCTTGGCTTTGTCGAAGATCCCAATCCGGCAACACTTGATTCTGATGTGCAAAACCTGATACCCGAAATTCAGGTTAGGGAAATGGAGTCGCTGCTGAAGATTCAAAGCGGCAACATCGGTGTGATTGGTGGCTTGATGCAAGACACCATTGAAGAATCCACAGAAGGAGTACCCTGGTTATCCAAGGTACCTGGCGTGGGTAGTTTATTCAGCTTTGATTCTGACAAAACACACAAGTCTGAATTGGTCATTTTTATTCGGCCAATCGTCATTCGAAAAGCAAGTGTGAATCGCGATCTGGTTGAATTTGAACGCTATATTCCGCGAGGACTAGACGATGAGTCTATTACTCGACGCGCTGAATAAAACCAGCGGCCAGACCAAGCCTGCTGAGCAACAGACGCCGGATCCCGAGCACAATCAACCGGCAGAGGCAGCGAACAGCGACTCTTCCGCAGCTGTAACATCACCGCTTGAATTAACGCTTGAAGCACAGGACTGCTCGCCGCCCAATAATCACGATGGCGAGACCAGTTTACGTCAGGCAGCAGAAATTGAAGTAGACGTTGACATCGATGAGGACGAATTCTCGGCATTGCTGGATGCTTCGAATGATCTGAGCCTTGAAGTTCAGCAAGCAGCGAGCGAAGCCACCTTGGACGGCGATGCTGCATCGGCGCTGGATAGCATTGATCGGCTTAGCGAAGAAATTGCTGAAATGCCGTCCATTCCATCGCTGGCACGTGCGGCTAATCAGGACCAGGATGAGGACCGCACCGACACGAAGCTGGCACAAACAAGCCAGCAACCCGAAAACCTCGCATCGGCTGCGGCGACCGCTATAGCCAATGCCGACGATGATATAGCAGCTGTTGA
>CAYGSL010000038.1:3208-48892 GCA_964352475.1 uncultured Pseudomonadales bacterium
CATCGGCTGCGGCGACCGCTATAGCCAATGCCGACGATGATATAGCAGCTGTTGAGGTAGCCGTTCAAGACAGTAATGGCCATCTGATCATTGAATCACACGCGGAGCCAGAATCACTCGCAGAAGAAATACAGCAGGACGCACCTCTGGTTCAAGCGTATAGCCAGGCGCAGAAAAAACGTGGCCAGGCTCTGCTGCTTATCGCGGCCGCCATTTTGCTGGTGGCTGCAGCAATCATATACAAACTTTTACTTGGCGATACATCGGTTCAGGCAAACGCAAGCAGCTTTGACCCGGTTACACAACCTATTGCTGGCAACGTGCACAGTTCGGTCGTGCTCGAAGAGATAGACCCAAACAGCATTCCTGAGCGGCTCATCCTACCTGAATTTTCATCAAGCTCTGATGTAGCCGAGAACATTGTGCTTGTAGCGCCGCCACAACAAGCCTCCATCCAATTGCGTCGCGCCTACACCGCACTCAGGCAGGGCAGACTGGAACAAGCAAAGCAACTGTATACCGCTTTGTCGAATACTGAACTTAATAAGGTTGCCGCTTTATCTGGACTGGCCAGTGTTGCGATCGCACAAAACGACATCAATAGCGCTCGCGAGCACCTGCGCCATGTATTGAGCGTCAACAGGCACAATGTCTGGGCGGCCGCAACGCTTGCAGCCTTGCCTAAAGAAGGTTCCCGCACACAGTCAGTCAACGGCAGTAGCCTGAGCCAATTAAAAAGCCTGCGAACTACTGAGCCGGATAATCACCATATTGCTTACCTGCTTGGCAACAGGTTTGCCGCAACCGGCATCTGGACTGAGGCTCAGGCGGCCTACTTCGACGCGTTTACTATGGATTCACAGAACGCCAACTATGCGTTCAACCTGGCTATTTCCCTAGACCACCTGGGCAAAGCAAAGCAGGCCAGCGATTTCTACCTTCAGGCTTTACAGTTGGCCGAAACACGTGGTGCAGATTTTGATGTCGCCTTGCTGCGAAAAAGACTTCAGAGAGGAGGCAGATAGTGGCGAAGCAAGCAGCCAATGAGAAACCTAAACTTCGTCTGGGTGACCAGTTAATCGAGAGCGGCCTAATAAGTCAGGATCAGCTCAAAATTGCCTTGCTGGAACAGAAAGCCACCAACAATGCGCTTGGCAAAGTACTGGTAAAACTTGGCTTTGTTACCGAAGAGGTGGTGCGCGATGTTCTGGGCACGTCTTTGGGTCAAGAGAGCGTTGACCTGGAAAACATTGTTATCGACTCTGAGGTACTGGATCTTCTCACCGAAAACATGTGTCGACAGATGCGTGCTCTACCCGTATCGCTGGATGAAGACAAGCACCTGGTAGTGGCACTGGCCGATACATTTGACGTTATCACTTTGGACAAAATCAAAGCCAAGGTCGGTAGGCATATTGATGTTGTTGCCAAACTTGCGTCAGAAAATCAGATTGAGTCCGCCATTGACCGCTTCTACGGATTCGGGCTTTCAATAGACGGGATTCTTCAGGAAATCGAAACCGGGCAGGTAGACTTTAAAGAGTTTCGTGGCGATGACGAGCAATACAGTCATCCCATGGTCAGACTGGTAGACGCTCTGTTATCAGATGCTGTCAAGAAAGGCACCAGCGACATTCACTTTGAGCCTGAACAAGGTTTCCTGCGAATACGCTATCGAATCGATGGCATCATGCGCCAGATTCGAAGCATACACATAAAATATTGGCCAGCGATCAATGTTCGACTGAAAGTTATGTCGAACATGAATATTGCGGAGTCACAACTGCCCCAGGATGGGCGTATCAGTCTGTCGATTGGCAGTAGAGAGATTGATTTCAGGGTAGCCTCGCAACCGACTATCCACGGTGAGAATTTTGTTCTTAGAATTCTGGACAAGAACAAAGGCATTTTACCACTCGAAGCCATGCAACTGGACGAGCCAACCTACCGTTCAATCAGTCTGATGCTGTCCAGACCTGAAGGAATCATCCTGGTTACCGGGCCAACGGGTTCTGGTAAGACGACAACCTTGTATTCGATGCTTAACGCAATTAATGATGAAGCGGTCAACATCATGACTCTTGAAGACCCGGTTGAATACCCTATTCCACTGATTCGTCAGAGTTCAATCGGCCAGTCCGGGAAAATGGATTTCGCGAAAGGCATCAAGTCTCTTATGCGACAAGATCCGGACGTTATTCTGGTGGGTGAGATCAGAGATCATGAAACCGCGGAAATGGCGTTTCGTGCAGCTATGACCGGCCACCAGGTGCTTTCCACCTTACACACTAACTCGGCGATTGGAGCCTTCCCCCGTTTATACGATATCGGCCTGGTGCCAGACATTCTAAGCGGCAACGTAATCGGCATCGTCGGTCAACGCTTGTTACGAAGATTGTGCAAGGATTGTCGCGAGCCATACACACCAAGTGAGATCGAGTGCCAACTATTGGAAGTACAACCCAGTCCGAGTTTAACGTTGTTTAAAGCAAAAGGTTGCGAATCATGCGAACAGACGGGTTATCGCGGTCGCGTCGCTGTCATTGAAGTACTGCGTATGGACCGTAAGCTGGATGAAATGGTTGCCAGGAAAGCCAGCGCAGGTGAGCTGGAGGCTGCCGCCAAGGAACGTGGATTTAAAACCCTGGCCGACGTAGCAGTGGGGCATGTGATGAGTGGCGCGACCAGTCTTGATGAAGCTACTCGAAAAACAGATTTGACGAGTCGTATCGAGTAAGTTATGCCTGTCTTTAAATTCAAGGCAATGGACGCCAATGGCAAGATCGTTAATAGTGATACGGAAGCTGAGCATCTTGCGGATCTGGAAGTTCGTCTTCGCGCACAGCAACTCGACTTGATCCATGCAAAGCAAAAACGGGCTAGCATCATACGCAGTCGCGGCTCTATCCCAACCCGCCAGGACCTTATTAATTTTTGCTTTTACCTCGAACAATTGCAGGGCGCGGGTGTGCCCTTAGTTGATGCACTGAAAGATCTACGTGACAGCCTGGAAAAAGGTGCGCTGTTACGAGTAGACACAGGCCTGATTCAACATATTGAAGGTGGCAAGAAGTTCTCCGAAGCGCTGGGTGAATACCCTGCCGTATTTTCCAATTCATTTGTCAGCCTCATTGAAGCAGGTGAAGAAAGCGGAGAGATGCACAAGGTACTCTCGGATTTAAGTGATACCTTGAAATGGCAAGACGAATTGATTGCACAAACCAAGAAGGCGTTGATCCAGCCTGCATTTATGATTGTCGTCGTCATCGGCTTGCTGTTCTACATGATGACCCAGCTAGTACCTCAACTTACCTCGTTCATCATGTCTATGGGCCAGGAACTACCTTCACACACTCTTGCGCTGATCGCGGTCTCGGATTTCTTCGTTGACTATTGGTACGCCTTGCTGCTTGGCCCAATAGTGTTTGCGTTTGGCCTTGCTCTGTCCATCAAGGTGAGCGAGCGTGCCCATTATCAGTTTGACAAATTCAAACTCAAAATTCCTATTATCGGCGAGATACTCAGCAAAATCATTTTGGCACGTTTTTCAAATTACTTTGCACTGCTATTCAGCGCAGGCATACCGGTATTACGCTGCATGCAGGTATGCAAACGGATTACCGATAACAAACACATGGAGCACGCGCTGGAAATAGCCGGCAATGACATTACTGCCGGCAAAAACATTCATACTGCCTTGGGGGAAACCAAAATTTTTCCACCACTGGTTGTGCGAATGATTCGGGTTGGAGAGTCAAGCGGCCGATTGGACCAGTCTTTGGTTAACGTTTCGTATTTCTACAAGCGCGAAGTTGATGAAGCCATTGGCAAAATGCAGGCAATGATACAGCCAGTAATGACCATCGTAATCGGATTGATTATCGCCTGGATCATGCTCTCTGTGCTTGGCCCTTTGTACGATCTAATTGGCACGGTAGGTTAAATCGCTATGAGCAGTAAACGCGTATTACTTCTTAGCAATTACCATATTCAGGCGTACCACGTTACGCGTGGAAAAATTATTCGTGACGTTAAGTTAGGCCTGGAGGACGATTATTGGCCGGCATTGTCAGAGTATCTAAAAAAGGATGTGCGTTCACCGCTCTTCCTGATCACCAATATTCTCGAAGAAGAATTTCAGCTGGAAAAAGTGCCACACACGCGGGGCAGAGATCGCAAGATGCTGCTGGAACGAAAAAAGGAGCAAATGTTCCGAGGTGAAAGCTTCACCAACTATCGAGTGGTGGGCAGAGAAAAAACCGGCCGAAAAGACGATAAAGTACTCTTCTACACAATGCATGAATCTGATGCCCTGAGTGAACTGCTCACTCGCATCGAAGAAATGGAGCTGGCACTGGCCGGTATTTACTCTGTGCCACTGCTTATTCAGCAGTGTTTAAAAGACATATTGCCAGATTCAAATATTCTGGTTTTATCAGAAGTCGATAACCATCTGGACGACAAGATTTCGTTCCGCCAGTGCTTCTTTACCAATGGCGCATTGGCACTCACGCGCTTAAGCACTTTTCACCTCGATCAGTCGAATAACGTGACCGATGAACTGGCTGATGAAATAGATGGCTCCAGACGGTACCTGACCAGCCACAGACTTCTTGACCCGTTCGCAAGACTGACAACCCTGGTTCTGGAATCTGACAGCACGGTTAAAAGAACCGGACGCCTGAAGTTACCGCAAGAATTTGATGTTCAGTACGCAAGACCCGAGCGTATCGCTGAAGTGCTCAAACTTAAGTGTGTTGACCAGGACGTTTTCTTTGATGATGTGTTGGCGGGCGATCTGTGTCGACACCGTAGCAAACGACATTACGGCACTAAAGATAGCTTGTTTCACTACCGACATCACCAGGCCAGATGGGGAATCGCCATGGCAAGCCTGGCACTGGCAACCACTGTGTCTATCTTCTCCGCAACCCTGGTTCTCAGTGGTATTAGCATCGATCACGGCAACAAGGAGTTGAGCGCACTGCTTGACAATGACAGGGTACAAGTCGAAAAAATGGAAGCTTCCGCGCCGAAACTGCCGCAAGCCGCAGACCAGCTGGAGGCCGCCGTTCTGAGTGTTGAGTGGTTGCAGCAACATACTATGCCGCCCGATCAACTCATGACAGAAATCAGCACAAGCCTGAGGTTGTTTCCTGACATCGTAATCAGCGAACTGCACTGGGAGCGCGCAGGTGAAGATGGCATGGGTCAAGTTGATACTCCAGCGCCTATGCCTGGCATGGAAGGCACAGACTCTATGCTCCCCCCTACACCTTCGGCGGGTGATCAAACCTCGAGTGAGCAGGAGAAATTTGTCGTCACCGTGAAAGGTAAAAAAGATGACTACGCCGGGGAGTTACGCCACGCGATAGAAAGAATTGAAGCGTTCGCGAATCGATTGGAAGCGAGCGAGGGTGTTGTGTCGCTAGAACTAACCAAACTGCCCGTAGACCTTGGCTCCGAGGCCAGAGTGACCGGGGAAATTACTGGCATGATGGATAGAGTCGACCAAAGCTCGGCAGATTTTGAATTAGAGATGACCGTGGTAAACAAACATGCGCGCACGACCTACCTTTGAGTTAAAGCGCCTACGATTGGCGCTGGCATTATTCGCTGTTTGCACCATTGGCAGTGGTTACTTCTGCTACGTAGCTTTCTCGTATCAGCAAGATCAAAAAGCGCTTGAGGCTGGAATACTCAGTGAGATACGCGCGATCCAGGCACGCCAGCGAACCAATTCTGAACACCGTAGAATTGATAAGGAATATTCCGAGCAATTTGCTGAGCTGGATGCTGCTGGTTACTTTAGCGAAGCTAACAAGCTGGATTGGGTTGAACAAATTGAAACCGGTGCAAGGCATCTGAGAATCCCGCTGAGTAAGTACGAACTCAGTGAGCACAGTAAAATGGCTTTGCCTGTTCCAACGCCGGCTGAGGGCCTGGGCCTGTATAAAACCCCATTGCAGCTTGAACTCACTATGCTGCATGAAGGCGACCTACTGGCAATGGAGCATTATCTCGAAAAAAGCAATCTTGGCCTATTTACCTTTGAGTCGTGCGAACTGCGTCGAACCAGAGACAAGCCCAGCTTGCGGCGATTGGAAGCAATGTTGTCGGCTCAGTGCCAAATCAACATCTACAACTTTGTGTTTGACGATAACAGTGGTGCTGTGGGCGGCGATCTGGCCGCGGGCATGCCAGCACCGGATGTATAAACAGAGTTTGCCATGAAAATACTGACTATCAGCGGTGCGCTCATTGTAGGGCTTCTTTCAAGCGAGTATCTTGGCGCAGTCGACAGGTTGTTCACTACTGCCAAGGAAAGACAGATTCTGGACAGTCGTCGCTATGGCCGTGAGCAATTGCAAGGCGATGATTCCAAAGCTCAAAAACAGTCATTGCATTTGAATGGCGTAGTGACCATCAATCAGCAGCCGCCTAAAATATGGCTAAACGGCGAACCCAGCCAGAACAAGGACACGGAACTACAGCCAGTATCGAACAGTAAAGCCGTTGAACTGTTTTTACCTGAACGTAAATTGCACGTCAGTTTGAAACCAGGCCAAAAACTGGACCTACTGACCGGGAGACGTCTTGAGCCATTCAACGTGCCGCAAAACAATAACGTCAAGGAAGATGCTGAAAGCGGCACAGAAAACAGTGAAAGCCCGGATTTGCTGGATGACGACCCGGGTGGTAGCCCGTGATCGCAAAACCGCGCAAAGCCCAGCAAGGTGTTGTGTTATTGATGATTGCGCTGGCGATACTGGTCGGCAGCACTGCTCTGATACTCTCCACGCTGAACAATGACGGCTCGCTTGCGGGGCTGGCACGCGCTAACAAACAGTCACTTAGTGAGGCAAGAGACGCACTGCTGGGCTACGCGCTCAGCTACCCCGAGAATCACTCTGGCGCCAACAACGCACCACCGGGATTCTTGCCCTGCCCTGATGTTGATGGAGATGGCTTGGAAGACTTTGATCAATGCGATGACCCTGATGAAAGCAGCATAGGATTCCTGCCATGGCGTACGCTTGGTCTTGCCAAGCCAGGTGCCAGTAGTGGGCAAACGAATTGTTTATGGTATGCAGTGTCCGCAGGTTTTAAATCGCCGGCTGGCACAGCTGGCCCACCCATGCTCAATTCCAGCTCAACAGGCAGGTTTCAGATTGAGAACGCACGCGGTGACACAATTGTTGGCGCTTCAGCCGCTGACCGCGCAATTGCGATTGTGTTCGACCCCGGCGAGGTGCTCACCATTGATGGTCCAACGCCCGCTGCGCTTGATTATCTGCAGGACCGATTGGCCGTAAGCACAAGAACGACTTGTGGTGCGCAAAACACCGATGATCCAATCAATCTGGCAATCAACTACCTCGACAGATTGAATGGCGTCACAAACGCGGATGGCAGCAAGGTAGGCGCAAGCGGCGGTAGTCCCGGAGCGACACCTTTACCCAGCGACGGTGTATCGGTTTTCGTGACAGCCAGTAAACAAGAATCGAACCATGGCCCATCCTTCAACGACCAGCTAACCTGGATTGGCAGGGAAAAATTCGAAGCAGTTTTTGAGCGCATGAACACGTGGACTATTGGCAAAGTGCGAAACTGCGTAGCCCGCTACGGCGAGTTAAACGTTGTTGGCAGCAAGCGCTACCCCTGGGCTGCACAACTGGACTCATCAAAAGACCCGGAATACGACGAGCTAAGCGGTCAGCGTTTCGGCCGCATTCCAAGTTCCTTGAATTCACCCGGTGGAACCAGTTGGCCCGCCGACCCTGACCCCGGTTCCAGCGGAAACTGTTTTAGCTGGTCATGGTGGCCCGCCTGGCAGGAAGATATATTCTACGCGGTGCACGATCAACATACGGACCCTGTTGGCGCTGGTAGTACGGTCCTGGAGCTGGATGGTTCAACAAGTGAGTTTGTAGTATTGCTGGCTAATGAAGAACTCGGTGGCCAAACCCGCGCAGGCTACACCAACAAGGGACAGGTACAAAACTATCTGGAAGGGCAAAATCAACCCGCTACTGGCAGTGCGACAATTCCTCCTGGCGACGAAGCGTTTGTGAACGGAAACGGTTCATCAATAAACGATATCGCCTGCAATGACTCCGGTTGCTAATGAATACATTTTTGGAGCGATAGTATGCTTGAAAACACGCAGAACAAATTACCATTCAAGTCGGAGATAAGCAGCGCTCACAGCTCGCGCGGGTTTTCACTGATAGAGATGGCTGTTGTCATGGTTGTGCTTGGCCTTGCTCTGGGTGGATTACTAGCCCCACTGTCCAAGCAATTGGAATCGAGTGACAGAAAACAAGCTCAGGCCGAATTGAAAACAATCAAGGAAGCCTTGATCGGTCATGCAATGGCAGAAGGTCGCCTGCCCTGCCCCGATACCGATGGTGACGGCCAGGAAAACACCCAAACGGTCTCTGGTCAGCAGCTGTGCGTACGGTCCTACGGACACTTGCCTTATCAAGCACTTGCAGTGGGTAGAGAAGACCCCTGGAATCAGTCTTATGCCTACTACGTAACAGCAGATTTTGCCGACGATGACGAAACTACGCCGTCCTGCTCGATAGCCCCTGCCGGTGTTAGCTTCGCTTTGTGCGCCGCCGGTAACCTGGAAGTTTTGGACAATGCTGGTAACCCAATCGCTGATCAGCTTCCGGCAATTGTCTTAAGCCATGGTAAAACCAGGCTGGAGAATGCGGCCAGCAATACGACCAGAAGTATTATGGAGGCAAGAAATTTTAACCCTCTTCAGCACACTGATGGCACCGCCGACAGCAAACGCCAGCAGCTCTTTTCAGAAAAAGCAGGGTTTGAATACGACGATATTGTTGAATGGGTACCGCACAGCGTGCTGAAAGCAAAAATGGTTACTGCGGGTCGTCTGCCGTAGAACTCCTGTTGGCAATATCTCTGACCAAATTGGATATTTCCTCAGCCAGCACATTAGTGGCATTCGCTGCACTTTTAGTGGCCACCAGAAACTGACGAATTTCCGCTTGCACAGTGATGCTTTCATCAAGCTGTTGACTGACTTTAGCCATGGCCGCCGATACTGATCGCTCGTGACGACTTCTTATAAAATCATGTAATAAGAGTGCGGCAATTACACCGAAAAAAACACTAAAAAATGTGGCGAGTTCAATCATGGCGGCTTCGTCAGAAATTTTCTCTGGTCCTGATAGTACACTAGGAAAATCGTCTCACAGCGTAAACGATTGTAAAACAACGACTATCTGATGGTTGTGCGACATTTCCCTATGTGTTCAGGATGGAGTATTCACCAATGAGTGAGCAAAGCAGCAAACAAAGCTGTCGAATAGCCGTGATAGGAAGCGGTCCGGCGGGCATCGCCATGGCCCGTGAGCTACTGCTAAAAGGCTTTAAAAAAATTACTGTGCTGGAGAAAAATGCAGCCGCCGGTGGCACCTGGCACCAACACAGTTACCCTGGACTGGCCTGCGATGTGTGGGCACATTCTTATTCTTATTCCTTTGCACCCAATCCTGATTGGTCTGCGAATTTTGTCGAACGCGATGAAATTGAGGCATATCTGCAACGCTGCGCGCGCGAATTCGGGGTGGACCGCCTAACCCGATTTAACACTTGCGTGACAGCCGCACATTATCAAGGCGATGGGCGTTGGGAACTCACTCTTAATAACACTGAGAAAGAGATTTTTGATGTTGTAATCAATGCCGGTGGCAACCAGCACACACCACAGATGCCGAATATCGCCGGTATTGATCGCTTTGCCGGACCCAGCTGGCATTCAACCAACTGGGATCACAGCGTAGACTTGCGCGGAAAACGGGTAGCGCTGATAGGCTCTGCTGCAGCCGCAGTGCAAATAGTTCCTGAGTTGGTCTCCGTGGTTGGGCATCTGACGGTGATACAGCGGCGGCCAAACTGGATTATGGAGCGTGGCAGAAAACCCTATTCAAGTTTTCAAAAACGCCTGTTCTCAGTGTTCCCACCAAGCCTAAAACTGATTAGAAAAATTCAGGGCTTCTTTATGGGTTTGGTGTATCAGGCCGCTACTATGGGCCATAAAAGAATGCGCGATTTTGAGAACATGGCGCTCAAGCATCTTGACAGCAAAGTGGATGATCCAGCACTTCGTGAGTCATTGGTGCCCAGCAGCAATTATGGCTGTCAGCGAGGACTGGTCAGTGACGGCTACTATGATGCCTTGCAGGCAGATAACTGCGAGTTAATTACCGATGCAGCAGCTGAAATTACGCCAACAGGAGTGAAAACCGAGAGCGGTCGTCATATCAACGCAGATGTCATCGTGTACTGCACCGGCTACAAAGTCATGGATTTTGATCGTTTTGAAGTGATCGGTGAAGACGATGCAAACCTGACCGATAAAATGGAGCAGGCGCCTGAGGCGTTTAAGGGTATGGCTGTGCCAGGATTTCCGAATTATTTCTACGTGATCGGCCCCAATGGTTTGCTGCTGTCCGCTTCGTATTTTGTGACTGTTGAGATTTGTGTGGAAGCACTCGCACGCTTGCTGTCTGACAAAGCAGATAAAAACGTCAAAGCTCTTAAGGTTAAGCCTGAACTGCATCAGCAATTCAGCGAATGGGTGGCGGCCAATATATCAAATTTCTCCTGGGGCCATAGCTCATGCAACAGCTACTATCGCTCAGAGACCGGCCATGCGCCCTTCCTTTATCCTGGCAGCATCAAGCAATACAGGCAGATGAAAGCAGAGTGTGGTTTACACGAGTATCAATTAGAGTAGACGCTGCAAATCGCCTAACAACGTATCCAGCTGGTTGCGGTTGGACCGCGCCGCCAGAATGATGATGGCGTCTCGGTCGTGCTGGTCTATCCAAATCCTGACCGACGAAGCGGCGGTGTCGTCACGTGCTTGGGCGTATCGGCGACCGCCAAGACGCCAGCCCAAGCCAAACTCGGAATGCTTACTCACCTTGCTCCATAGTCGAGAGCGGCTGGTGCGCAGAGATAAAATCGAACCATTGAATATTCCGTTGGTCAGGCCAGCTAAATCCAGGGCATTGCTTTGTATGCCCAGACCTAGCACGTTGCCACCACCAACGGTGGACACTTCTATTGAGTTCAGGGAAAAGCGTTCAGATATTTCCTTCTGCAACAAATCCTCTACTGTGTGGCCAGTAGCGGCCTCCAGAAACGCAGCTAAAAGCAGGTAACCAGGTTGGGAATAGAATTGCAGGTAACCGGGAACGCAAGCTGCTACCGGTTGCCGCGCCCACACTTGTCTGGCAAGCGAATAGCTGACTGAGGCTGAAGTGCTATCGCCTGACTTGCCCTCCTGTTCAATAAACCCATTGTCGATACAGGCCGAGTGCGCCAAAACATGGCGTGCAGAAAAAGAGGCTCGCGATGGCATCATTGGCAGCAAATCAGCAATCGCCCAGTCCAGTGAAAGATTGATTGGCACACCAGCCGCTGTGTGTTTTTGCTGTTCAAGTCGGGCGGCAAGCACTCCCGCGATGGCCTGACTGGCGGCCAGTGACGGAAAAACAGTATCTGGGTAAACATCTGTGCCCTGATATTCTCCGAATCCGCGGCTAAACACCACTTTCCCACGCTGCGTTGCTACCACAGCAATGCCCTCAGGAACGGCTTTCCGATACCTCGCAATTGCCTGCTCAAAAGCTACTCTGTTTCGAAACTGCACTTTTACAGAATCATGCTCGGTCCAGATTGCGGCAATTTTTTTGCCCGACGCACCGCTGTATTCCTGCGACCAAGTTAGTCGGTAGCCTTGATGATGGTAGCGACGTTTGGCATTGGAGAAGGCGTCTGGCAGTAAATCCAATCGAACTCGCTGACCTAGATGTTTGGGGTTTTTCTCCCAGACTGGAACAAATCTGACCTGCTCACCCCGCTCAACCAGCTCAAGCGTTGCCAACAGAAAACCATCCAGAACTCGTTGATTGCGTTCGGCTAGAACGGCGGTTGCAGCCAGCCCTTCTTCCTTGGCTATATCGTTCTGATCGGCGAACGACATTGCTGCCATCAAGAGTAGCGAAACACTGAAAATCAGCGGCACGATAATGGCGTGAACAAACACTTTTAGAATCTTGTGCTCTGCTCGCTGAAGGCGTTCACTGGGCACTCAAGGTCATGCACGTTTTACGCGTGCACGTTTACCATTATCATTAGCCGCCACAGTTTGTTTCGTACTACGCGAACTCGTTTTGCGAGTAACCTTTTTCGCGGGAGATTTTTTCTTCCCGGCACTGTTCTTTTTCTTCGCCGTTGTAGCGCGTTTCGCAGTTTTAACATTTGCACCAGGGCTGCTTCTCAACCAGTGCACCTGCTCCAGTTCATAGGCGTCCATGATGGTATCCAGCGTGCGGCCAATTTTGGTTGTGGTTCTGATAGTCGCGATTTTGGGCCAGGTCGCCCTTTCTCCGGCCTTGATGATTTCAGCGGTTTCTTCCGGGTTCAGTTTTTTCAGGATCTTACTTAAACTAAGAACTCCGAAATTTGGGAATATATTGATATCGCCACTGTAGCTTTGATCCAGCAAGGCATTCATGGCGTTTAGCGCGGTTGCCATATTCGGTCCAAGGCGAGTCCTACGTTGCAATAATTCAAGCGACCCACGCACGAATTGCTTTGAGGCGGCCACGGTGGTATCCGAAATCAGTTGGTTTACAAAAGGCTTTTCCTTCTTTTCATTGCCTAGCACCGGCATAACCTGGCTGACAATAAAATGATTAACGCCGTACATTCTTGCCAGACGCTTGGCTGGCAGATCCTGTGAAAACGAGCCGTCTATCCATCGCCTGGAAGGCAGGTAGGCCTGTGTCTGCCCTTTCGCGTTTCGTGCCTCCAGGCGCACTGGCGGAAATACGCCGGGTAATGCCGTACTGGCCAGCACGGCTGAACGAATCAACACGTTTGGCGAGGCTATGTGATTCAGCAGGCGCGACGTTTGTCTGGGCTCAGCTGGCGAAACTGAGATATTGATACTGCGCCCGGTCTTTTTATAAGCCTCTTCAAAGGTCATGTCAGGGATGAGTCTGGCCATACCATCCTTGACTACTTCCATGTCCAGGTCTTTGAGTTTTCCGAAGCCAAGGTTTAACTCTTCGTTGTTCTCACTCAGCGCCAATTGCACCATGTTGTCTTCGAACAACTGCAAGTATTCTTTGTCTGTGCGCGTTCCCACAACAGCAGACACAAATGAACCAGCACTGGCACCGGAAATAACGGTGGGTAGCATACCGTGTTCAATCAGGGTTTTAACCACACCAAGATGGAAGTAGCCCAGTGTTCCTCCACCACTCAGCATTAATGCAGATCTACCGTAGCAGTGGCTGGCTCGCTCAAAAAACTCTATGCGTTCTAGCAGGGGGATTTCCGGAAAATCGAAAGGTGCCAGGTAATCAAGCGATTGTTCAATCTTGCTAACGTAATTTTCGATAAGAAATTTGGTGCCACATTTGGCCTTGCTGTGCAATTTTGCATTGCCCATGCCCGCCATGTTGCCGTGAATACCTTCGTTCAATGCGAACAGCAGACCATGGTCATCTTTGTCCTTATGCAGTTGGCGCAAGTTAGACAAACGAAGACTCAGGTTTCGATAGTCGTACAATGAAGACTTATCATTGTGCCTCCAGTCTTCCGCACCACTGAGGCGGTCATGTTCAAGAGCGAGCTCCAGCCACTGCTCGTAGTTATCAGCTTCCGCCATCGCATTGTCCAACTGATCAAGACGTCGCTGGGTGCCGTCGAAAAAAGAACTAATCAAGGAGATCTCCAAAGCGGTATTCCATCATATAAGTGTATAGGGTACTGGCCTCTGTGCAATAGCGAACAAAATGTAAACATCTGATATACTTGCCGCCGAAATCCTTTCCGCCAGAGCGCTAAATATGGTTGATTTCGCACTCCGATACGATATGCGCCAGCCGGCGTTTGCGACAGAAAATAAAGTTGAGCGTTATCAGGCAGCAATCGAGCAATGTGCCTGGGCCGAGCACAACGGCTTTGGCTCGGTGCATTTATCTGAGCACCACGGCGCAGAAGACAATTATTGCCCTTCTCCGCTGATTCTCGCCAGCGCAGTAGCGGCCAGAACAGAGTCGCTGATGATCATGATTTCGGCGCTTATTGCGCCGCTGCACGACCCGGTAAAGCTGGCTGAAGACCTGAGCGTGCTAGACATCATCAGTGGCGGCCGCTTGATCCCTATCATCAGCGCTGGCTATCGTGCCGAAGAGTTCGATCAGCTGGGCAAAAACATAAGTGATCGCAAAGCGTACATGGACGATATTGTGCCACTGCTAAGCAAAGCCTGGAGCGGTGAACCGTTCGAGTATAAGGGCCGCAAAGTGCGAGTTACGCCAAAGCCGCATACTGAGCCTAGGCCAATGCTGTTTATGGGCGGCAGCAGCCGCCCTGCTGCGCGCCGGGCCGCACGTGACGCTGATTTTTTTATCCCTTCCGGTCCCGAGATCTTCGAGATGTACAGAGAAGAACTCGCTAAATTGGACAAGCCTGACCCCGGCCCAATGCCTGAAGCACCATCCTCGGTCTTTTTTGTCAGCAACGACGTTGACGAGTATTGGGAGCAAATCGCGCCGCACTTGCAGCATGAAACCAATACTTATGCGGCCTGGGCAGAATCAGCAAATGTATTCACGCCGTACCAGCACTACGAAACCCTGGAGGAACTGCGCGAAAGCCCTATGTATCGCTTGTTCACACCAGACTCGTTGATAGAGTTTTGCAAGAAACATCCAAACTGCCACTTGCTAACACACCCCATGTGTGGGGGCATTTCACCAGCGGCTGCCTGGCAAAGTCTCAATTTATTTTCAAGCGACGTACTACCGGCTTTACGCGAGCTTAAGCTGATTTAGCCGACAGGTTGTCAGGCAATTTCTTCCAGCAATTCTTTGGCGCGTGCTTTTTCGTTTGGTTTTCCGTCGCCTAGAATATCTTCCAGCATGCGCCTTGCGCCATCGCGATCATCCAGCTCTAGATACGCCTGCACCAGTTCGAATGGTGTAGCTTCTACTTCGGTAAAGATGTCGGTGTTTCCAATGAGCATTTCGATATTATCCTTATCGTTCTCGACTTGTTGATCGATTGTCTTCGCTTTTGCCACTGCTATTGCTGGCTCTTCAACCGCCGCCGCTTTAGCATCATTCTTAGGCAATGCTGTTTCAGAAGAAACTGGTTTCGTGAGCGCTGGTTTGTCCGCTATTTGGACCTTTGTCTGTACAACATCTGTTTGAGTTGCCTGAGGCGTTTTTAATTCTTCACGCGGTTCTACTTTCTTGCCGACGGCGCTTGTCTTTTTCGCCGTAATTACTCTCTGCTGTTGCTGACGCTTGCCTGCTTTGGCTTTCTTTGCACGTCGGCTCTGCTTTTTGGCTGCTGCTTTTTCTGCCGCTGTTGTTTTCTTGTCTCTAGCAGCTGCCGAAGTGCTCACACTTTCATTCTTGTCGATTTCAGGCTGCTTAGGTGCTTCCTCTTGCGCCACTGCAGACGGTTCGTTTGTCGCAGCCGGTGGTTCCCAGACCGGAGGTCTTGATTCGTCAAATGGTTCTTCAAGATCATCTATCACCAGCGTTTGCTTGATGTAGTCCGAATCAATCACTGCATTGTCATTGGCAGATTCAAGATCGGGGAACAGTTCCGCTGCCTGTTCGTATTGGCCCGATAAAATCAATGCTTCGCGCAATGCACCAATCAAGTCGCCGGATTCCGGGTTTTTTTCAAGCGCTGCTTTCAAGTGAGCAATAGCCTGAGTATGCAGACCATGCGCGGTCAGCACTTCTGCTTCACCAATTACTGAGCCTTTCTGTTGATCAACTAGGCGCTGCAGATCTTCATCTTCAAAATGTAAGCTGGTGTCTTGAACAATGTTGTCAGCTGCGTCGCTAGCTGACCGCTCTTGCTCAAGGGTTTCTCTGGCGGCTCTGGATTCACTCAGCCTGGCTCTATATCGGGCAAATGTGATGATGCTAAACATTGCCGCTACAATGGCGAGAAAGCCACCTAAAATGGAGTGCGTTGAGTTTGTTGAGCCAGCACCTGCTGTCACTGCCTTAGTCTGGACATCTGACTGCTTGCTTTCGTCGTTCATACTCGTCGTTGGCAGATTGTCGGCTGCGGTTTCGCTTCCGCTTCCAGCTTTTGCCGAATTTTCCACGCTGTCTTGCGCCTGCATTGCGCCCAGCGCACGCGCTTGCATATCGGCGAGTTCAGCGTTCTTCAGATCAATCGTGTGCTTAAGATCTTCAACCAGTAAATTCAGCTCTCCGATTTCGCGCAGGTGCGTGTTGATCACATGATTTGCATCACCAAGGCGAGCAACAGCATTTTCGAGTCGCCGCGCAAGATCAGTACTCTTGGTTCTATCTGAATTCTGTTGTTTCATGGGTTTTTCTGCGGATTGTGCATTATTCGGGCTTGTTGGCTCGGGTCGTCCCAGACGCAGCCGACCACCGGGCAAGCCGTTAGCGGGCGACTGGGCAAGGCTTGCTGATGCAGTTTGACTAGGTTCATTGGCAGCGGAGTCTGCAACCTGAAACCTGGCTTGCAGAGCACCCAGTTCATGCACGGCAGTTAATTTGTTGACCGAGGTTATTTCCTCATGAGTGGGAAGCTGTACCAGGTCACCTTGGCTGAGCGCCAACGACTGCCTTTGTTGCACAACATTGGCGTTTTTCTTAATCAGCGCCACGAGCGTTTGCTCTATGCTGACGGCATTCGAAGGGCGTATATGTACGGCAACCTCCTGCAGACTGCGTTCATCGCTCACCTTCCATTCGGTCCGGTTCGCCAAATCTTTATCTAAATTCCACACAGTGTCATTATTATGGTCTTGTTGCGTGCTCATAGCCTCTGACTCCAACATCTCAAGGTCGCTAAGCGCACTGAGTGCGCCATCTTCAGAAAAGTTCTCTACATTGTCTGCCGGCGGGTCTTTCATCAACACAGTGTATTGCTGAATGACACTGCCGTTTTCCCACTGTGCCTTGAGCGCGAAATTCAAAATTGCGCGCTGTACCGGCTCAGTACTGCTTAATTGAACAAAAGGCGTTTTGCCCTCTGCGCTTATCACCTGTACTTCCAGGTCTGCAAAAAAATTCTTAACACTCAGACCGCGCTGGGCGAATTCGGCGACATCAGCGACTGCCACGGAAACCGAGTCCATATTCAGCGCACCAATATCCAGAATATCGACGGTTGCTGCCAGCGGCTCATCCATGTAAGACTGTTGCTGAACAGGCCCAAGGTCTAGCGCAAGACAGGGAATGCCTGAAATCGTGCAGCCGAGGCCGATCAATGTAATGCTTCGTTTTAGCATTGCTTTTATTGTGCTCGTACTCTTCGCGCCCGATGTCACCAACTGTGTTGCGCAGCCGTGCCGAATGCTTAAGGTCTTTCCATTAGTGTTATGAAAAAAGTATGGTTCAGATCAGCGGTTTTGCCACCGCCGGTCGGTGTTTCAATCAAAATAAACGATGGCAGAGGCAGAATTGCCTGTTTTATGATCTAACAGTCCGTGATAGCGAATGCGTACGGCGAGCTCGTGACCACTCATGAGTGTTTTTATTGGCATTGGTTTGCTGTACGCGCCCAGGCTAACAACATCGCCTTTCTTAAGTTCGCGACCTTGACTAGAGAGTTTTCTGAGCAAAAATAATACAGAATTATAAGGGTGCGACATTAATGCACTACCAGGTGCTTCAGCCAATTGCTCCGGCTCTCCTTGGGCTGGCACGGTACTCAGTACTACCCGCATGCTCGCCAGCCGCTCAATAAACTCAGCACTCCCTGATGCCCGCACTTCGCTACCAATAATACCTAGGTGCGCACCCGCATTGCTTGCAGCAAATCGCGGGGCAACATCACTGGCAAACGGAAACGGCAAATCAGGCAACTCTATATAAGCATGAAGACTTTCAATATGTTGGGCGACATCTTCAATAGTACGCGCGCTATTGATCGCCGCCGAACCGACAGTGGCTAATAAGTCGGCCTCAACTGCCAACACTATTCCTCGGTGTTTGCTGATGCGCGAACCCGTGGGTAACAGATCATTGGCAAATAAAACACCTACGATCGGTTCGGAGGCGCCTAGCAAAGCCTGACTGGAAGAACTGCCCAGCGCTACTTTGTACCCGGCCCGCTGCTCTGTGGTGGCCCTGAGAGTTACGTAACGTTCTTGTAGCTGATAACCTTGAGCAACGCTTGCAGGAAAGCCCATTGCGTCTGTCACACGTGTCCAGTGCGTAGCACTGCCTGGGTGCTGTCTGTATTTCACCATGGCTTGAGCGTAGCTTTCAGCTGGTGTGGATATTTGCTGCGCGCAGGCTAGCAGAGAGGCGCATAGTACGAAGCCAATAGCGCTTTTAGTTACTATCACCAGGTTTTTGATTTGTGCCGGGCTGATCATCAGCTCATAGCATTCGCGCTGATAGCATGGTGACCCGCTCTTCTGCCAAAGTAACTGGCCTCACCAAGACAGGTACCGCTGGAATAACCATTTGAGTCCTGTGCAATATTGGAAGCGCAGGCACCTGCGGCGTAAAGGCCTGCAATAGGCTGACCGCCGGCAGTCAACACCTGGGCGTTGGCTGACACTTTTAGCCCGCCCAGGGTAAAGCCGGTGTATGTGGCTTCACCTTTGGAACATTGCAGTGCGCCGAACGGCGGTTCCCTTAAGGCCTGCAGCCAGTCCGGGTGTTTATGCATCACCGAATCTTTGCCCTGGTCTGCATCTTCGTTGTATTGATCAAGAGTATTGGCCAAGCTGCCGGCGGGTAAGGAAAGACCTTGCTCCATTTCAGCAACGGTTTCCCAGGCGTCTATCAACTCCTGCATCTTAAAATCAGGGCGAGCGAATATAGCGCTATCGCATATCAGATACGCTATGCCATCGTCCTGATCCAGGCAGGCACGCGCAAACCGGGCGTGATATGAATCCTCATTAACAAAGCGCTTACCGTGTTTGTTCACTGCAATGGCTTTTAGAAGCTGCTCAGGTGGGTATATTGGCGACGTTGCAAAAAATCGTTGCATACGGATGGCTTCACCACCGGCGCAAATGCCAAGCTGTATGCCGCTGCCGTCATCATTGGCGCCACCTTGTGGCCAGAATTTTTCGAACACGGCTTCGGGCGTATACTCGTTCAGCATGTCCGTATTCATAACGTAGCCGCCAGTAGCAAGCAGTACGCCTTTTTCGGCCCGTATATTTAGGGTTTCACCGAAATGTCTGCACTGCACGCCCACCACGCGGCCATCGGTATTCTGCACTAATGCGTTAACCGCAGTATCAAACTCAATCGATACACCCGTACTCTGCGCTTTCTCTAACAGACGCTGCATGGCCAACCCACCACCACTGCCTTCAACAGCCACCTTGTGCCCACGCGGGCAAGGCCTGGCCTGCTCTGAATAAGGCCAAACTTTTTCATTGCCAGACCAGATCAAGCACTCGTCTGTGGGTTGCTCAACATGTTTGCGCTTGTAAAAACCATCATTAAAAGGGATACCCTGTTCAGTCAGCCAATTGAAATGCCCAACACTATCGTCGCAGTAGAGACGTATTTTTTCGTCTTCGGGTTCGGGTGTTAGCGCGTGCAAATACTTATACATTTCATCTGCAGAGTCCTCAAGACCATTGGCCAACTGTGGACGCGTGCCCCCACCGAGATAGAAATGCCCGGCCGCCTGTGTGGCACTGCCATTCACACCGCTGCCACGCTCTACCACAAGCACACTGCCGCCTTGTTCCCGTGCAGTGATGGCGGCACAAGCACCTGCCATACCGAAGCCTGCTATCACCAGGTCGGCACTTTGCTGCCACTCTTCAATCGAATCATCAGCTATACATTTCATCAGCTAACACTAACCGAAGCGGGGCAAGAGCGCCATTTACCAACCGTAATGTGGGTGCACCACAATAGGCCCACTATGAGCCCCGCTCTTGCGGTCACACCTTTTGGCCGGCATGCAGTGGGAACTTTCTTTCTGCCTGCCAAGCGTCTAGTTGGACGTTGATGTTATAAGCCGGGTGCGGTCCATTGCCCATCCTGGTCAGCATCTACGTAAATAGGGTTGCTAAACGCAAAAGGCCGAAAATCTGGCGCCAGCTCATTGTACAGCTTGCTTGGCTCGCCTTTCACTTCCACTACGATATAGCTGTCTTTTGTAAGCTCTATTGGCAGGGCAATGGTTTCGCCTGCGTGTACCGCTTGCTGTTGAGTGATTTGCCCATTGATCACAAGTGACAACTCTGACACGGGAACCCAGGAAGCAGCTTGCACACTAACGTTAAGCACAAACGAATGACCAGCGTGAGTGTCCCCCGGTCGTTTTGGCGCACCAGTTTCATTCTCTATAGACAGCTTAATTATTGGCCCAGTAGTTCCAAACATTCGGCCTCCTTTCACAGCACTCAGAAAAGACTCTTGGGTGTATTCTTCAAGCGCAACAAAATTTTGCGGAATAGCAACCAGATGCCGCGTACCATGCGTATCGCTATTTGCTGACCCAACAATACGTTCACCTTGACTGAGCAGAGAAAACCAGTCGGCCTGAGTGCGTTTGTAATTGTCGTAGGCTGGCCCATTAGCAACTTCGAGCAGGTTAAAATCCAGATCTCTTAAATTGGTTTTCGCGTCTTTTTCCAGCAGTATTCTATTGACTGGTGAACCTAGCTCTTGTTCTGGGTCATAGCGCTGCCCGGAATAAAGATGCTCAAAAAAATTGCCATCAAAGTCTTCGCTATTTGCTTGGGCCGTACGCGGGTGATTCAACTGAAACAATGGGCGCGAGCCAGTGCTTCCAAAGCGTGAATACAGTTCACGCAGTCTTAATCCTTCGTGTCTGGGTAAGCCACCGGAAAACTCGTTTGGACGCGCTTGAACGGGAAACACATTCAAGTGACCGTTGGTAAACGGTGCTGAGGCCGTTCGTGCCATTCCGGTTAGCTCCATGCCACCGATAACTTTTAGATGACCATGCAGGCCAAGCTCTTGTACCAGGTCTTGATAATCAACCAGAACATTATGCTCGGTGGCGATTAACACCTCACCGCCTTGTGCAACAAACCCGCGTATTCGCTCTTCTATTGGAATGCTTGAATCAAAACTGGGTGCGGAATGCACGTGAAAATCAGCAGCCAATAGTCCTTGGGTATCCACTTCTTGCAATGGCGCTTTAACCACTAGAGGCGGGTTAATGCCGGCTTTTACCTCTATTGTGGTTTCAGTCACACCAAACGCCATACCGCGGCTGGCAATTACCCGGTAGCTACCTGCTGGCAACCGTACTTCAGTGATATCACTTTCAAGGCCTGCAAGCGACACATAATTAGCTTTGCGAATATCAGATTCGTCCGAGCCGCCAAAACGAACCGAAGGACCGTGGCGATAGAAATCGGGATTGGCAGTTTCGTGCAACCCTATAAAAGTTAGTCGTACGGGTAATTCATTCACTATGGGCAATCGGGCAACCGTATCGCTTGCCAGCAGGCCGGTATTCGTTATCGGGCCAGTTATGTCAATTGCATGCTGCGTTGTTGTATCGTTACCCGCGGTACGTAGCTGCAGAGTCACAGCACTTGTGTGCTCAGGCAACCGTGCGCTGAACGTACCGTTCGCGTCGGTGCGTACGCTGGTTAATGCATTCCCGGCTTTATCAAATACGGATACGGTAGTATCAGCGGCATTGGTGGAACCATTAAGCCTTGGACCTTGATAGATCTGGTTTGAGACCGATGCAACATCAGACTTGTCACCTAAGTAAATCGTTTGCACAATCTCTAAAGTCTCGCCAATGTCTATATCCATTAACTGGCTTTGCGCAAACTCAAGCAGGCCAAGCTTGCCTTTGCCGCCAAACCAGGGCGAGCGACTGAATACACCTTGCATACTGTAGGTCGATGCAGTCTGCTGGAACACGGGCAGGTTCTCGCGGTTGCCGTCTGAATCCAACAATACTGCGCTATTAGTCTGAACGCCGTAGCTAACCTCACCCAATGCAGAGTCACCCACGTACACATGAACATCCGCCGGAACCATGGCGTCTACGACTGAAAGCGTGTCGTTCATATCGGATGCAGGGTAGGAGAAGCCCAGACTGTACGCCGGATATTTTGTTGAGATAGAGAATGGCGCTAACGCAGCGTGCGGGTGTAATGCAAGAATACCCAACATGGTCAGCGCCTCACCATCCGCACGACGCCTTAGGCGATGTTCAACGCGCAACCGGGTTTTGGATGTGGCGACAAAACTGTATTCACTTTGTAAGCTAAGGCCGAGGCCTGCGAATTCAACACGCAAACCCGGGCGGCCGCTTTGTTCATAAGGTTCTATAAGAACCGGCTTGAACGACAGGTCTTTGTCAATATTCGGTAAGACGTGGAGAAAAGACCATTGATCGTTGCCGCGGTCGCATTGGTAAATATCCACCAATGAACCACCCCATGCCATCAAACCTGACTCATGCGCCTTATCACTGACTACCGCACAAAGCGACCCATTACTTAGCAGCCAATCATCAATTCCGCCGATCGCGTCTGGGCCTTGAGGCTTATGTTGCTTAACGTTGTTCGCGTTTAGCTGTGTGACAATCTCTGACGCCGTAACGCTTGCAACAGGCATCAATAACAATAAAATCAGGGAAACTCGCGGCACGTTCTACGTAAACTCGTGGCTTATAGATAAGACCCCATAGTTTATCGTAACGCACCGCAAGAACATAACTCCGTCGGCCTGAACTCAAAGGCAGCTAAGCGGCCCAGTGCTGCGAATTCAAGGCTTCTGAATTTACAATATCTACTGAGCGCGCCTGAGGTGCAAGAACATCACCTCTTTCTGACGCCCAGAAAAAGCCCTCTACCTTTTTAAGGCCGCGCTCTCTTGCCCTGATGGCCATCTGCCTCGCCACTTCCTCGCCGTATTCCCTTACTGAGAAACATTCATGTGCGCTCTCGCCCCGCTCTGTAGGCCAGTGCGCTTCCCAATACCAGGTTTCCCTTATGGAACCGTCTCGCCGCTGGTAGCGTTTCGCGTAGGTATAAACGCCCGTCATGCCAGACTTGTTGTTGCGTCGCTTCGTCGCCGAGAACTCCTTACGGGTAATCGGTGCGTGCTGGGCCAGCAGTTGATCTCTATAGCGTTTGGCGGATTCAAGCGCTACGCTTTTTCCGCCAAGCTTTTTATCGCTGAAGTTCTTCACGTAGCGCTTACCTCGTCTACACATACTTACACGCCACGCATAGGTGCGATGAGCGTCATCATCGATTCTCGAAATGCAGTACATCGCTTTCGAAGCCCCGTTGTTCTTTCTCATAATTCCACTTCCTGTACTTCCGCAATTTAAATACGTAGAACCAACGATCCTGGTTCCACCAAAATTTATAAAGCAATTTCAATGCCAGTTAAATCTGGCACGCTAACTGCAAGGGTCTGCGTAAGCGAGTGTGACAGGGGCGTTAAAGGAAAACGGCTTTTATGAGTCTCAGGCAATTAGAAGGTGCAGAAACGCTTGTTATGCAGGCTAAAACGTTTTTTGTTGGCTACCACTGCAATGAAGCCGAAACAAAGATGAAAGTAATGTTGCAGTTTCCATTTTGGCCGCCGCGAGCTGAGAGTAGCGGAGGCCTAATCCTGCGCACCAGTTTGGAGCAAAAACATCATATGTGCACAAAAATCATCACTACAAAATTCTTGGCATTTGTTGAGATGGTCACTGCTGATGCCAGAACTCTGCGAGCCTTATCGATCCATAGAGGCAGTCACTATGCAAATTATTGTTTTCACTGATTTAGATGGCACCCTGCTAGACCACCATACCTACAGTTACGAACAGGCCGTGGATTTGATCAATGAGCTTCACCAACAATCGATTCCGTTAATTTACTCCAGCAGCAAAACACGGGTTGAGATTGAACCGTTGAGAGTAGCCACCAACAACCAACATCCCTTCATTGTGGAAAATGGGTCTGCCGTGTACGTACCCAAAGACTACTTTATTCGAAAGCCGCACGGATCCTTACTTCGCGAGGATTATTGGGTTAAGGAATTTGCCGAACCACGCGCGCACTGGCTGCAAATACTAAGGCACCTGGAGAATCAGTTCGACGGCTGCTTTACATCGTTTTCTCAATTAGGCGCTGAGGGAATCGCGAAAGCAGCCGACATGAGTCTTGATGAAGCTGCCTTGGCCAACCAACGTCAATACTCCGAACCTCTGTTGTGGATCGGAGACAGTACAAGGCGGCAAGCATTTATCAACGAATTAATACGCGCAGGTGCGTTTGTGCAGCAAGGCGGCCGGTTTCTGAATGTGAATGGCAATGGCGACAAGGGCTCCGCCCTGCGTTGGCTATTAAGTCATTATCGTGAGCAGCAACCCACCGAGACCTTTCACACGATTGCACTGGGCGGCAGTCAAAATGACGCGCCCATGCTTGAAGCCAGCGATACCGCCATTATCGTTCGATCTCCTGTAAAAGACACACCACGCTTGCAGCGGCAAAATCGAACGCAGATCAGCAACGACTGCGGTCCGCTGGGTTGGAGTAAAACACTTCGTACAACGTTAACGTCCCTGGAGGCGACTCATGGCTGACTTCTATCAAAATGGCATTATCACCACGCTTCACAATCTCTCCGACAGACCAATAGAAGCCCTGGAAGCCGATTTAGTTCGCTTCAGCAGCAAGCGCTCAATGGCTTTGATACTGCCCTCTTTGTTCTCTGAACTTGAGGGGCCCGCGCTGCCAAAAATTGTTAGCGAACTCCAATCGGTGCCCTATCTTTCTGAAATAGTGATTGGTCTGGACCGAGCCACAGAGAAACAATACCGCGAGGCATTGGCGTTCTTTTCGGATTTACCACAACAACATCGTGTTCTTTGGAATGATGGCCCCAGGCTGAAACGAATTGATGAAGAACTAAAGGCACTTGACCTCGCCCCTAGCGAGCTTGGCAAAGGCAGAAACGTTTGGTATTGCATGGGCTATGTACTGGCGGCCAGCAAGGCAGAATCGATTGCACTGCATGATTGCGACATAACCACCTATGACCGCGAGTTGTTGGCCCGATTAATCTATCCGGTTGCCAACCCACAGTTTAACTATGAGTTCTGCAAAGGGTTTTATGCAAGAACCGCCAATAATCAAATGAATGGCCGCGTATGCCGATTGCTTGTGACACCATTATTACGTGCCCTGAAGAGAATTTGTGGCGAACTCGAGTACTTGCAATACATGGACAGTTTTCGCTACTCACTTGCCGGAGAGTTTTCATTTCGCAGAGACGTACTGAACGACATTCACATACCCAGTGACTGGGGCCTGGAAATTGGCGTGCTCTCTGAGATGCACAGAAACTTTGCCAACAATCGCCTTTGTCAGGTTGATATTGCAAAAACCTATGACCACAAGCATCAGGAATTGTCCTTTGACGATCAAAACGCCGGTCTTTCGAAAATGTCTATCGACATCAGCAAGGCCTTGTTCAGAAAGCTCGCAACACGAGGCCAAACATTCAACGTGGAGACTTTTCGAACACTAAAAGCAACGTATTTCAGGATAGCGCTTGATCTGGTGGAAACCTATCGCAACGACGCAATAATGAACGGGCTTGAGCTGGATATTCATAAAGAAGAAAAGGCCATCGAACTGTTTGCCCAGAACATCATGACCGCTGGCAAGGCCTTCCTTGATAACCCAATGGATAAGCCATTTATTCCCAGTTGGAACCGCGTTGCCAGCGCCCTTCCCGATATTCAAGAGCAAATGGCAGAAGCTGTTGAGTTGGATCATAAAGAGTTCGCTCCATCTCCTCATATTCCATTTATGCTCACAGAAAAATATGACGTCATCTCTGCCACTGCTTGAGCAAGCTATTGCCCAGCACCTCGAACTCATATATGCAGAAATTCTTTGCAATGAAGATCAGGCCAGTCTTGCCCAGGCGCTGATTGATGCCTTAAATCTGCAACACGTAACGAATGCTCCCGCAGGCCACGCCAACCTCTGGTCGGAACGGGATGTGTTTCTTATTTCATACGCAGATACTGTTGTTAACCAGGGCGAAAAGCCATTGGTAACCTTAAAACGGTTTATTGACACACATTTTCAATCATTTGTAAGTTCGGTACATCTTCTGCCATTTTTCCCGTACAGCTCCGACGACGGTTTTGCGGTGATGGACTACTCCAGCGTGAACGAGTCGCATGGCAATTGGCAGCACGTTTCAGCAATTGCCAGTGACTACGATTTAATGTCAGATCTGGTCGTTAACCACTGCTCAGCACGCAGCTTGTGGTTCCAGAACTTCATCAAAGGCAGGGAACCTGGCCGTGATTATTTTTTTACCGCAGACCCCGGTGACGACCTAAGCGCCGTCATTCGACCAAGAAGTAGCGAGCTCCTTAAAGAGACTCACACGAATAAAGGCGTACAGCACGTATGGTGCACCTTCAGCCATGATCAAGTGGATTTCGATTTTAGAAACCCCGATGTGCTCGTAGAGTTTGCGCGCATAATTCGCCAATACCTTGATGCAGGGGTTAGGGTTTTTCGACTGGACGCGATCGCTTTCGTGTGGAAAGAAATAGGCAGTCATTGCCTCAACCTGCCCCAAACCCACGAGATAGTGAGGTTACTGAGAACATTGATCGAGTTTGCCGATTCAAATGCAATTGTGCTCACTGAAACCAATATACCAAACAAGGAAAACCTTGATTACTTTGGTAATGCCAATGAAGCGCATTGGGTGTACAACTTTAGCTTGCCGCCGCTGCTTGTACACGCGCTACTGTCGGGTAACAGCAAGTACTTAAAGCAATGGTTAATGAGCATGCCGCCGGCTCAAAATGGTACGGCTTACTTTAACTTCATCGCCTCACATGATGGCATTGGGCTGCGCCCTGTTGAGGGTATTCTTAACGATACAGAGCTAAGCAGCGTGATTGACGCCATCACTCAATTTGGTGGGCAAGTGTCATGGCGCACTGTTGCAGATGGTTGCAGAAAACCGTATGAGATGAACATATCACTGTTCGACGCTCTGAGCGGCACACTAGCAGGTCCGGACCGTCATGGCTTCAATCGCTTTGTCTGCGCTCATGCGATCATGTTTGGACTGGAAGGTATTCCCGCTGTTTATTTTCACAGCTTTGTGGCAACACCTAACGACCATAAGCGCGTGGAGCACAGTGGTCACAACAGAGCGATAAATCGGCATCAATGGAATGAAAACGAGCTGAACACACGCCTGGAAGACCCTGAATCAACGCAGTCGCTGGCGCTGGCAGAGTTGGGGCGTTTGCTACGCATACGACGTGAACAACCGGCTTTTCACCCGAACGCAACCCAATTTACCCTGCAACTGCCGGAGCAGTTGTTCGGCTTCTGGCGGCAGAGTATTGATCGCAGACAGAGCATATTTTGCATCAGCAATGTGTCACTGAATGTGGTTACGCTTCGAATGGCGGATGTTAATTTAATAACGACTGACTCCTGGATAGACTTGATCAGCGGAGATCCTATTAAGGAACTGGACCGTTTAGTGGAACTTGCGCCGTATCAAACGCTGTGGATTTCTAATGTTGCACCCGCCTAAGGGGTTCAGCCGCAGGGAACTGAGCACTTCTTTGCTAAAAAGTTAGAACTTCCGGTCCACAGACGACTCTAATATACTTCGAGCGTACAGCGGGTTGACGCCTATATCCGCTTACAGCGAGACTTAGTTCAATAAGAATGTTGTGAAAAGAGTGGGATAAGAAGCCGTGATGAAACGAATCCGTGTACAACTTGTTAGCCTGTTTTCGTTGTGCCTGATGTCTTCGCTGGCAATGGCCTCAGGCAGCGCGGGACCTGACGTTGGTCGTGCCTTCGGCGGCAGCTACGACAGAACCGATCCGGTCTATGAACAGGGTAAGGCGGTTTTTAAAGGCCGAATTAAAGAATATGGCAAGGTAAAATACTGCCTGACATCCGCCGATGCCGAAACCGGTGTGGTGAAAATAAAGCGAAAGTCAATGAAGCGCTACAAACAGCAAAGCGTACAAGTATTGCTGAAAGACCTGCGTTTCTGCGAACAGGAGTCCGGGGAGTTGTTGCAGATACTCAGCCGCGAGCACTTGCAGTATCTAGTTTACTACCTCAATAAACGCTATCGACTGAAGCTCACCTAGTATTAAGCGGCCTCTGTTTCGCAAGATCAATGGCAAACGCAGCCAAGACTAAACCGTATTCCAGGCATAATGCCCATAGCGGCTGCTGATAAGCCAGCAGATCATCGCTTTGAATATTTAGACCAATCACATACGCCAACAATACCGCCACAGACGCAGTCCATGCGGTAAAGCTGGGGTTGAGCGCGGCAAACGGCAGCAGCCAAATTAAATACCAGGGGTTCAGCACGGGAATAGCCAATAGGAAAGCCGCGTAAATCCAGTCTACACGCGGTAGATCACTACCCTTCTCACGCCATTGCCAGGCGCTGAAACACCAAACACAGGCAAATAGAGCGAGCGTTAGTATCTGCAGCTGTACGAAGTACTGCGGTAACAACAAAAACAGTGGCGCATTGAACACCCAGCCAGAGGCCATGGCGGAAAGACCATGTTGGCTCGCAATAAGCTCGGGTAGAAACGGCGCGTACAGCAAAACCAGGCTCACACCAAAAACCAGTGCCGATAACAGCCGCCGATACAGCAGCAAAGGCAGCAAAACCAGCGCAAACACCTTGCTGGCAACCGCAAGAGCGAGCAAAACACCCAATAAAAGCTTACGATTTCTTATCATTGCAACACAAGCTGCGAGCAAAAAGAACACGGCCATTGAGTCTATGTGCGCAGTGAATGCAATTTCCTTTACCACCAATGGGCACCACGCGTATAACAACACGTTGCGCGTATTGGTCAGCGTGCACAGCAGATAAACAATGCCAATATCAAATACACTGAATATCAGTTGCAAAGGCCAGACTTCGCCCGGTGCCAGAATGAAGCTTAAACCAAATACATACTGACAAACCGGCCCGTAGATTGTGGCTATGTGTGGATTATTGATGTTGTCGAGAATGTCTTCAAAAAGTGGCGTGATAACAGCAGAATCAAACCAATGCAGTGGCGCCAGCGAATACACTGCGCCATGCTCTATAAACATATACCCGTCCCAGAGATAACGATAAAAATCATCTTCCAGTACAGGGTTGCCAAAAACGCCCAGCAGCCTAAACGCGACCGCCCAGAAAACAAGTTCAGCGATGCCAGGGTAGAAATTGTTACGCCAGCAGTTGTACCAGGCCAAGGCTTGCAACAGCGCCGCCGTACCCAGCGCAAATGCCATCTGTACCAAACTTGCTTCGTTGGCGTCAAATAGGCTCAGATAGCCATAACAAAGAAACGACGGCAATCCGAAGAGTGATAGGCGTGACAATGGGTATGCCATAAACAGTTGACAGTAAACTCTGTGGCAGGATACTAAACTATTTGCGCAGCCAGCAGTCAAAACGAAAAAGCACGAGCAATAACTATGTACTGTGGCAATCGAGTTAGCGCCATCATTCCGGCCCGAAATGAAAGCTTGAATATAGGGCGCGTTGTGTGTGGCCTTGGTCAACTGAACAATACGCTCGGCGAGCCGCTGATTGATGAGATTGTGGTTTGCGATAACGGATCAACAGACACTACCGCTGCGATTGCGAACAAATGCGGCGCTAAAGTGGTTAGCGAGAGTAAGCCCGGTTATGGCGCTGCCTGCTTGCGAGCGGTGGCAGCAGCAGCTACGAGTGACATTTTCCTGTTCGTGGACGGCGACGATTCCATTCATTACGACGATGTGCGTTCTGTGCTTGCGCCAATCGAACACGGTGCTGATTTAGTCATCGGCGTGAGACTGCCACACTTGCGCGAACCGCGTGCAATGACCATCCCACAACGAATCGGCAACCGCATTGCTACGCGTCTAATCACACTATTGTGGAAGCAAAAGGTAACAGACCTTGGGCCTTTCCGCGCCATTCGAGCACCTGCCTACCGAACTCTGAACATGCAGGATGACGCGTTTGGTTGGACTGTGGAAATGCAGGTTAAAGCCATTCAATTACAGCTAGACCTTGTTGAGGTTGCCGTTAGATGTAAATGCAGACGTGGTGCGTCAAAAATCAGTGGGAGTTTTTTGGGTGTGTTAAATGCCGCGCGCGGCATTCTAGGGACGATTTTTACTCTTTGGGTTCAGGAAAAAAACGCCCACCATTTGGAAAAAAAAGAGGTCTCAGGGTAGCTACGAGGACTCGCATGTTGCTGGGCTATCGATCATTCGCCATCAATCGGTCGAGACGGGCCTGAGCCTGACGTGCATTCGATAAGTCCTGCACTTCCAACATCTCGCACTCATCCTGAATCATTTGCTCTATCGTTATCGGATAGTGTCGGCAGTCGGCCGGTCTGTCTTCATAGATCTCACAGTGATACACCGACTCTTTCGTCTGCATCAGCCATGGGCAGCGCTTCAAGCGCAGACCTGTAGTCGGGTCTATCCAGATTTCTCCGTTTTTTACGAACTGTGCAATTTCGGGTTTAAAAAGCTGCCAAAGATCGATTTCTTCGTCACTGGCAACCAGACCGCCGTCGCTGTAGTTAATGCAGCATTTGCCGCATTGGTTGCAGTTTTTCATGCCAGTGTTTTGGGAAAGAAAATTGAGGGCCAGTTTACGTCACGCCAAGCACAATAGAGATGCGGCAGACACCAGAGGTGATACTACCGCATCTTTCCTGCGCCACAAGTGCGCTGGCCCTGAATGTGTAGACTTTACCTAAAAGTTTAGCCGCGCTCCCAACAACACGGTACGACCGGGCGCAGGTGCTACGTCTTTTATGAACGAGACATGGTGCCGTTGTTCGTCGTCGCTGAGGTTTTTGCCCTGAACAAACAGTTCCAAACTCGCGCCATCTGCAGAACTGAATGTGTAGCCCAGGTAGGCACTAACGTCATTGTAAGCATCAGTGAGCAACTCCTCTGGTGCCACGTCTGTCTGCTCATCAACTCTGAGAAACTCCAATGCCGCAGACACAGCACCCCACTTGGCATCCAGCCCTACGCCATAGCGCATGGGCGGCGTACGGGGTATGTGATCATTTCCGTCTACGTCTAATGAAGCGCTGAGCCAATCAAACATCAGCGAGAGTTCAGCACCCCCTTGATCCCATTCGGCAAATCGTGACGTTAACTCGGCATCAATACCAAAGTAGGTAGCGTCATCTTGAAGATAGGCAACTACTGGCAGGCCGTCTTCTTCGGCACCGCTTGCTTGCTGAAAAATGAAATCAGAGAATTGCGTGTAATACACGGTAGCTCTACCGCTGAGCCGATCTGCGGCGTATTCCAGTGTTGCTGAAATATTGGCAGCACTCTCATTGTCCAGGTTTGCATTGCCTACTTCGAAGCTGTTGGTTGTAAGATGCGGACCGTTCGAATACAGCTCTTCTGCAACCGGGGCACGCGATGAGTAATCGACCAAAGCACCAAGCCGCAACCCTTGCGACAGAGGTATGACCAAGCCCGCCGATACCGCATAAGTATCAAAGTCGGTGCTGTTACCTGAACTTGGGTTATGCCCAAGCTTGCCAACACGGGCACCCAACTCTAAATCAAAATTCGAGAACGATCGTTCGCCTACCCAAAACACTGCCTGTTCGTCTGTATCAACGGGGGCGATGAACGCTTCTTCACCAATGGCTGAAAACTCTCTATCTGACAATTGAATGCCCACGGCACCCCGCCAATTATCCAGGTCATACACCAGCTCAGAGCGAGCTTCCCAAGCCTCGTTGCTGAAATCTGTAGCCACTTCGCCGCTTGGCTCAATTTCCTTGTGTTCGTAGTCATTGATGCCAAACCGCACATTCAAACTGGAGAAAATGGAGAAAGGATTGCGGATGCCTAACTCAACATCGATTCGGTCTTGCTCCAAATCCAGCAATGGATTGCCTTCTACCTCCTCCTCGTGTTCCTCCTCTTCCTCTTCACCCTCCTCATGTTCTTCTTCATGACCGTGACCACCCGGCAAACCGTAGTTGGCCTCAAGACGGCTGTAAGCGATGCCAAAGAAACCCCAGTCTTGTACATAAGAAGCGCCAAACGCATAACTCTCTGACTCAAATTGACTACCGGGTAAAATATCTCGAGCTTCTTCTTCCTCTTCGTGTTCGCCTTCTTCCTCGCCTTCGTGCTCCTCTTCTTCGAGCTCTTCGAGTGCGCGCAGTTGTGATGATTCAGCGAATCCGGGAATTTCGTATTCCTCGCCGTCTCGAATGCTCGCATCCAAATGCCATGCGAACGAACCCACACCGCCGTTAAGCTTCAACGCAGTGGCGATACCGTCAGTATTGTTGTCATAACGGGTTTCTATGCCACCGGAAACACCTTGCGCAGGAACGCTATGCGGAATACGCCCCGTATGCACATCAACCACTCCGCCAATAGCGCCCGAGCCGTATAGCAAAGTGCTTGCACCTTTAAGTATCTCTATTTTTTCAGCAATGAATGGGTCGATACCCACCGCATGGTCACCACTGGTCACTGACACATCCAGCGTATCAATGCGATCTTCCATCACCTTAATACGCGGGCCGCCCAGGCCATGAATAACCGGCCGACCCACGGCTTTACCAAAACTCGCCGAGCGAATACCTGGCAGCTTACTCAGCGTGCTGCCAATATTGCTGTCCAGCGCACGCTGTAACTCCTCGCCTTGAACAAGCTCAACAGCTTGCGACAGGCCTTCACCTGAAAGAGGGTGTGACGACACCACTACTTCCTCAAGCCGATCCGCCGAATTTTCCTGGGTATGGCCTACGCCTGGGGCTATGGCCACTGCTAATCCGCCAACAAAGGCGATAGGGATATGTTTCATTACCTTACACTCACTAACAATACAACACGCACGGCGCACGGATGTACGCCATGAACTTCATTTTTGGTGGTTAGTGTGCTGGTGGAGCGCGGCTATGATGGTTGAATGAGGGAGGGGTGAGTAGATTCTCGGACCGTTTTAAAGATAGAACTTCGACAAAATCAAGGGCTGCGGGCTGAACGCCTTCTTCGTTAGCGACTACAGGTGTGTTATCAACAAACACACAAACCGAGCAGTCGGCATTTTGATCTTGGTCGAGATGAAAGTGATCTGCCCAAGCAAACTGTGATACCAGAAGAGCCACAAGCGCACCGCGCACCAGATGGCGCGTAATCGCGTGACTCAACTTAAATACGGTATTCATGTCGCCGCTACTCTAAATGTTTCAATGACTGATCGCAAATGTAATTCCGGCAAACAAGCAAACTCGACCGAAATCGCCCTTCTCATGCAAGCTCATGCAAGCTCATGCAAGGTTTACGTGCCAGTAGAGCGAGCGTAAAGAAGCCGATAAGCGGTATCAGTTTGGGCTGAATTTGACCAGCGTGGCTTGTTCTAGGCCCTGCAATTGCTTACCCTAGCTGCATGAAAAATAAGAACATTATTTGCGCAGCTTGCGCATTATTCAGCCCGTTTACTCAAGGTAGCGACACGGCCAGCGCTAATATCACGCTGCATATTCCTGCTAACTACGAGCTAAGCGCTAAAACAGCCATCGCCAGTGATTACCCACAGTTTGTTTACGCGCAGGCAGATTTTTGTGTGGGTGGTACCAGTGGTCTACAATTTTCGATAGAGAGTGATGATCCAACATCGTCTTCCGAGCTTAGGCTTGCTAGCGCTTCAACACTCGATAAACAAAACACGGGGCGCAATAGTCGCACCAGCGAATGCCACGAACGGAATTCAGGTATTCTAAAGATCACGCAGCTGCCGCAGGGCAAGCGAACAATAACAGCGGTAGTGGTCGCAGAATAATGAGAATTGCACAGTGGCCAATATCCAACCCGCAAAGGGACGCTTGTTCCGTTATGTAGCAACTTTGCTACTTCTACTTTTAACCTCAATGCCAACGAATGCCGATATGAGGGTAGATCGGGCAATCGTTTATTTCGAACCGGACGCGCCGCCGCGGCAAGACGTTGAAGTGAGTAATCTGTCGGATGAAAATCTGTTTCTGCAGGTTGAAGTTCTTGAAGTGAGCAATGCCGGAACCGAGCAGGAGCAGCGCACACTGGTAACTGATCTAGACTCTATCGGTTTTATCGCCAGCCCGGCAAATTCAGTGATACCCCCAAAGGGTCGGCGAAACATTCGTTTGCTAAACCTGCGCGAGCCGGGTGATCAAGAGCGAATATACCGTGTGACTTTTAAACCAGTACTGCCTGAGCTTTCTGCACAAACCAACGCGATCAAATTGTTAGTGGCCTACCAGAGCTTAATCATTATACGCCCTAAGAACGTCGACATTGATATTGCATCAGAAAGCAAAACGGATGGCTTGTTGCTAAGCAACAACGGTAACGCCAATGTATTTCTGCAAAACGGACGTGCTTGTCACACCGCCAGTAAAGAGTGTTTTGATTTACCTTCCAAAAGGCTGTACGCAGGAAACTCCTGGACGGTTAGCGATGGTAAGAGCAACAACAGATTGAGCCGTGATGAATACGAGATTAGCTACGTTCTAAACTCGGGTAGGAAGCAAATAAGTCGAACGTTCTAGAAGCAGCTCACCTGACCAAAATTATGCACGCCATTGTGCACAAGCGTCTCTTCCGGTAACACCACGGTGCACTGCAAGTCGTCAGTTGATGCCTGCAAAACACGCTGGTCACTCTTGGCTTCCAATTGAAAAATGCCATTGCTGTCGGTGGTTACCTGACCTTCAGCACCATCTAGCACCGCATTTGCAATCGCCACGCCTCGCGAATTGATCAGTTGCCCAAAGCCTATAATGATTTTGTTTGCTTGCCATTCCAACGCAACTACGTTGCCAGGGTACAGGGTTGCTTCCTGCACTCTGTCTTCGTAACCCAGAAATTCTGAACCGCTTGGCTTTATCCGCACGTTGTATTGCTGAAAAGGTGCAAGCTGCAAAGCACCTGGTGACCCCATTTTCACATAACCCTGTTTGAAGTCATTGACGTAAACATCGAACTCCGCTTTGTCCACGTCACCTTGTACATCAATCAACACAGCACTTTGATTCATGTTCTGTCCGCCCCAGGCTATCATTTCCATGTTGCTTACAAAGCCCGTGCTCGCGTTAAGTGCAACACGGGTGCCGGCCTGAGAAAATTCCGACGTGTCAAAGAACCTCGCAAATTCAAGCGCTGCGCGGCCGTGATGTGAGGAATATTCGGCGGTGGCCCCTACGGAATCTCCCGTGTGGGCAGTTTCACCTCGTGCCGCTACTCTCAAGTCACCGGCAAGCAAGCCACCATCGCGCCAGCTTGACCGCCACTTTGCGCCAGAACTTGTGTCACTCTCGGAAAACTCCTTTCGGTATTCAAGCTCAGGACTGATGCTGTGCGACCAGGCGTTGGAACGAAACTGATAGCTCAGCCCGATGCGCGCAACCAGATCTTCCTCGTTTTCCGAAACCGTGAAGTTTAGAACCAGATTATCACTGGCCGATTGCAGAATATTGCGCGTGAACGCAAGGCTTCGAATAAGCTGTGACTCCCCTGCATTACTATCAATCCGAGCCACTCGCGCATTGATTCCGCCCTCTCTAAGCGCGTAGTTCACGCTCAGGCTGTGCTGCGAAAAAGATCCTGGCAGCAGGTCAAAGTTATCATCAAGCTCAAGCTCATTTCTTGCATCAAATTCTACTTCGGCCAAATGCTCTTCACGTTGCAAGTGACGCGAATCGACAGACAGAGACAGTGCACCGGCCTGTACCCTACTTCCAAAGCTCATCCCATAATCGCCCTTGGTACTCACCATCACACCCGCCTGACTGCGGTGCATACGCCCAATGCCAATAGCGCCAAACTCAAGCAGTGAGGTGGAACCCGAATGGGCAAGCGCCATGTCTAGGCCCACGTTCTCTGCAATGCGGTGACTCATACCAGCCCGCAGCATGGTGTTACCCGAACTGTCAGGAATTGATTGGTCGAATGCCTGGTTCATACCTTCACCAAATTCCAGATAATATTGCACTTCATCTTTTGGCGGTAAGGAAAGCTCCTTAACAAAAAAACGCTGCTCCTCACGTACGCGACCCGCTTCATCGGTGATTCTCAACGCTATTGAGTATGCGCCTGACGGTAACGACTCGGTGTTGATAAGACGATTACCCGCTGGATAAAAACCCGTAGCGAGAAGGCGCCCGTCGCGCAACACATCAATTTGTGCAGGAAGCGGCAGAAACACTAGAATATCGTTGCTTTGCAGCAGCTCGCGATCAGCGCGCGTGTTCAGCGAACTGGCCATTCTAAAACCCAGAATTTTTTGATCGGAAGAAAACGAGACGCCATTGCCTATGGTTCGAAATACGCCTGCAAGAAACTGTTGGCCCTTGTGCTCGCGCTGGAACATCAGAGTGTCGATACGCGCGCCTTGTACCTTGCTGTAATCCCAGAAACTGCTTACGCTGCTCTCGCCAATAGAGAACGACGTATTTCCAACCAGGTTGTAGTCTTCTTCGGTACTACTGGTTTTGGACACTACTGCGCCAAACATCTGCGTGAGCGAAGGTTTCTCTGCGCTGGAGTCAGGGATATATTTGGATTTATTGACCGCGACGACCGAGAGGTATGCGTGGTTTACAAATAGATCAACTCTAAACCGGGTATCGTCAAAAATAATGCCAATGTCGTTTGGTTCGATGGTTCCGCAATCCGTTTGCTGAGCACTTCTGCACAGGCGCTCAGCGTTAGCCGAAAATTCTTGTCCCAACCGACGATACACTTTTTCGCGATGATCTGGGTGCAGATCGCCCAATAACTGAAGCACCTCTTCCGGTTGTGAGAAACGAACCTTTCCAGGAGTGTAACTGGCAAACACGCTGCCACGGTAACGGCCGCCAAAATACACATCCAGTTCAGTGTGATGCTCAGACAGCAGCAACTCGAAGCCACGTGGTACCTGAGCATTTGCAATGGAGAAAACAGCAGTGCTGTTTTTGCTGGACGCCTGCGTAACTGCCCCTATAAGCAACAAGCAAAACGCCAGCAACACTTTTTGAATTACAGTCGTGTTCATTGGGCTTCTGCCACGATGTAAAGTATGCCGGTATAAGTGCCAGGCGGACTGGCCAACATGTCAGCTTGAAGCACGCGAACTTGAACCTCAGCATTTGTGCCGCCGCCGCAATTTTGCGTACCACTACCGTTTAATCCAGTAAGCGGCTGCCCTGGCGTGCGTTCTGTAAACGAGCCGCTGCCTTCTCGAAAAGACACGCTGTAGCTCAGCGAGTTGCCGCCACTATTCAGTACAAATGGATCGCTTGCGTTCAATCCTCCGCTGGCACGCAATGCATAGTTTGCGGCACCATTTCGAAATACACACAGCTGGTCGGTACCAACGGCATCGCTGCCACCATTGAACACACCAAGATCAATGTCATTAACATTGCTTATCTGTACCAGTTCAGGAATGGTGACCGAATAGCTATCAATCAAGTAGGTATTTGGAGTTTGCGATTGCAAGGCATCTATCTGGAATGACCCACTATAGGTTCCTGCTCGCGCAGCGGCCAGGTCGCCGGCAAGTGCCTCTATAGTAATGCTGACGTTAGCCGCCGCTTGACCGCAATTAATCGCACCATTTTGCAATGGTGTTAGAAAACGAGTTACATTGTAGTCCGTCATCACATAACTACCGTTGTTCCCATTCCATGTCAATTGAATGGGCAACTGCGAGTTATCAACAGAATTGAGCAGCACAAAATTACCGGCCCCATCATCGGGTCCGTAGGCTGCTACGTCGTACCTAACGGGCGTGGTTGAGGTAGCACTACGTTTGGAAACAAGACAGTAACTGTCGGAGCCCATTAGGCCACCACTGCCGCTCCAGACGCCTAGCTGGATATCATCAAGACCTGTAAACTCCACAAACGCGAAAGCCCACTGCGAAAAAAGCAGCAGGCCAAGCGCTGATAGGCGGCGTAACATATTATTATTTTCTGCGCTGAGCCCGTACCAAGGACTCAGCGTGGTTTATACATTCGTCGCCTGTTCTATTCCGGCGAAACAGTCATGTACAGCGTTCCAACGTAATCACCCGCTGGAGACGATTCCATTTCTGTGGCCGCCACATTAACGCGTACTTTAGCGTTGCTGCCGCTGCCGCAGGTAGCATCTGCGTCATCGCCGGTTTGACCGGCTAATGCCGAGTTAATGCCTATGTCGGTGTCGGCATACGCACCAGCCAAAGAGTCCTCGAAATCAACCGTATAGGCGATGGTGTCACCTGCACTGCTCTCAAGCTCGTAGCCGGTAACGCCAGCAGCGGCATCCGCTGCACCATTGTTGGAACCCGCGGTAAACGTAATTTCGTAGTCTCCGCTGCCGTTGCGATAAACACAAACCTGGTCTTCGCCGCTGAGATCACTGCCAGAGAACGTGCCCAAATCAATGTTATTGAGCCCGGAAATCTGAACCAGATCCGGGATTTCAACGGTTATGTCTAAATCTCCGGTAGAACTGCCGGTTGCGAGGCTTCCGTCGTTTGTTGCCAGGCTTGAAAGACTAAACAATGCGAATGTTGTTCCAATGGCCAATGCTATTTTCTTCATTATTATTACTCCAATAATACTGCTTTATTAACGCATTGAGATTCCCTGGAGTTCACCGCCTCAATGAATATTGTTTAAATATAGAACAGTTACAGCGCTTTACCGTGCAAAAGTGTGACGTTCGTCAATTTATTGACACCTTCTGGCGGTTAGTGAGCGGCGTGAAGAAAATTCCCGTTGGCGAAGCCGTGGTATTTCTGACAATGTCACGCCACGCCGTTCAAATTGGCACTACTGGTAAACCTGTAAGTGCTTGAGAACAACCATTTCTGAGGCTCATGGCTTGCCTTCCTTGCAGCGTGATGTAACAATTCATCGTCTATAAAATGAACACCTGGAACCCGGTAACTTCAGCAACTTTGCGTGAAGGCACGAAAGGAAGCAAAGTCTTTGCGCATAAGTAGAGAAGGAACAATTGTACGAAAGATATTGCTTATCTTTCTGCTGATGTGCACTTGTCTCTTGGCCCTCATCTACTCCGTAATGCGGTTTACGGTATTCCCGGCATTTGAAGCGTTCGAACGAGAACAAGCCGCCGAAAACCTGGCTGCAGCTCAGCGCGACATAGAATACGAGATGCAGATTCTCGACGTTTACACTGGCGAATATTCGGATTGGGACGAAACCTATGAATACCTCGCTAGCGCCAACCAACAGCCGCCCAAAAATCCTGATTTCATCGGCACTAAAGTGGCCGTTGACTATTGGGGGTTTGCTGAAGTTAATGCCATGCTGTTATTCAACGAAAAGCACCAATATGTAGAAGGCAAACTCATAGCGCAGGCCGACAATGAGGACACGCGCAGGGAATTCCCAGTGGAAGAACTGCTTTTGCCGCATTGGCTAAAAAACCCCGAATTAATCCGCTTTGACTCCGATACCGACTATCAACAAGGCTTGCTGGCAAGCCCACTTGGTGTGATGTTGGTTTGTTCGTTTCCGGTTGTTAGGTCGGATTCAACGGGGCCTCGCAATGGTGCAATTGTTGTTGGCCGCCTGTTAAGCCAGAAAAAACTCAGCAGTATGGGGGCCCGTACCAATGTTGGTATAAAGCTGCACCAAATTTCCCATGGCAAATCGTCATTATCAGTTGACGAAACTTTCGCTCTTCTGCAGCAGCCTGCGCAAGAACAGCAATTTGTATTATCTGATGACCTTATCTCCAGCCGCACAGTGCTGCGTGATATGTTTGACAAACCGGTTGCCATTCTGGAAGTTCAAACACCCAGAACTATTGCCATAATTGGCCGACAAACCATAAACGCGGCATTGGGTTTTCTCTCATTGGCTGTATTAGTGTTTCTGCTTGTAATGCTCTACTTCACGCGGCGTTTAATTACCAATCCACTCTTGTCGTTGAGGCACCACATTGCGTCCATTCGACAAAGCGGTAACTTAACGGGCATGCCCAACACAGGGCAGCAAGATGAGATTGGCATACTTGCCACTGAGTTCAATAGCCTGACTGAAGAGCTGGGCAATACACAAAAAGAACTGATTGCCGCTCTGGACCAAGCCGAGATGGCGTCACGGGCGAAAAACGAGTTTATCGCCAATATGAGCCATGAAATTCGAACACCCATGAATGGCGTTATAGGCATAACCAATTTACTGTTTAAAACAGACGCCTCACAGAAACAGCAGCGCCTGCTAAACACTCTAAAAACCTCAGGCGATATGCTGCTCTACGTGGTGAACGACATACTCGATTTTTCCAAATTAGATGCTGGTGAACTGACCATCGATAAGCAACGCTTATCCATCAGTAAGATGCTCACTGAAGTTGAGTTTATGACGCTACCATCGGCAAAAGAAAAAGGCCTCAGCTACCATATTAGTTTAAGTGATGAAGTACCCGACGCCGTGTTTGCCGATGGGCAAAGAATCAAACAAGTGCTACTGAACATCATCAATAACGCCATCAAGTTTACTGACGATGGTTCGATCACTCTGGCAGTCAGAAAAGGGCAAAATACAGATTTCGAGTTACCCGGCACGATAAGCGTTGATTTCCGAGTGAGCGACACCGGCATGGGTATATCTATCCAAGCCCAAGCAACAATTTTTGATGCATTCACCCAAGCCGATACCGGCGCTTCAAGAGAACATGGTGGAACCGGATTAGGCTTGGCCATCAGCAAGCAGTTGGTTAATGCTATGGGGGGGGATATTTCTCTTAGCAGTACACCAGGGCAAGGGTCGGAGTTTCGCGTTTCACTGCCGCTTGAAGTTGCCGATCCAGAGAATGCAGCACAAGCAGATGGCGCACAGCCGTTATCCGTAACTGACAAGCCCTTAAATGCAGAGCGTTTATCCAACGAAGAATCCATCAGCTAGCCGGCAGTTTGGGGTGGATTTTCTACCTCAGTAACACAAGCTTCATAGCCTGGTCACGCTAACGACACACTAGCCCACTATGTTTTCCAAAACACAGCATCACTGAGTCGCACCCCGACCTGAAGCTGTGCTCAATACTGATGCCTGGAATGCGAACCCCCATTATCTAGCGACCCAAGCATCAGAAATATTGCTGACTGATTGGAGAACGATATGGACTACCCCGAAACCGGGTTTGCAAAAATCAAGGAATCTGAGCGTCTTAAGATTCAAAAACACATTGAAGCGTTTATCCTCAGCGGAGGAAAAATAGATCGCATAGAGTCGAACGTGTATTCAAGCAAATCAATAAGCCTGCACGATGAGGTAAGTATGCTGCCTGTACACAGCGACAACGACTTTGTTGCGTAGCGCGACTCGCTCTATTCGCAAAACCCGCTATTCCAGTTCTGAGGCAATCTTACGGATCTTATCCGGAGACAGCTCACCAGACAGAGGGGAAGTATAAGGGACCAGATAACGTCCCCGCTCCAGATCGCCAATAAGAACGGGGTCAAAGCCCATATCGCGAATCAGGCGTGACGCGATTTTAGCTGCCTCATCGTCATCGCTGGCGATCGGCATGCCAATACGCTCAGGCGTCTCAAACCCCGAGGCCATTCGCGTTGCACCAACCGCGTTAAATGCACGAACAATACGCGCGCCAGGCAGCAATTCACGCGAAGCAACACCGGCCCCTTTTTCTTTAGCCCAGACGGCTATTTCGCCATCGCGACTGGGAAACGGATTACAGGCATCGATAACGACTTTATCTTTGATATGACCGGCCAACTGCTCGCCAAGCTTGGGTAGCGCATGATAAGGGACCGAAAACATCACCACATCACCGAAGGCCGCCGCTTCACTTGACGTGCCGGCGTACGCGTTGGCGCCAAGCTTTGCGGCAATCGCTTGGTCGTGTTCCAGGCTTCGCGAGGAAAACATGACCTCGTAACCCGCTCTTACCCATGCCTTGCCAATTCCACCGCCAACCTTACCAGAGCCAATAATGCCTATTCTGGGTTTTGTTTCTTCAGCGGCAATGACAGATTGCGGTAAGCCAGCAAGCGCCACAACTGCCAGCAGCGCGGCAATAACGCAAAGCGATCTGCCTCTACCAAAACCTTCAAAAATTTTAGTGTTCATAACCACAACCCGATTTCATTTTGACCAAGCCTTGCTGCGAGCTTATCAGATCACCTTTGCTTGTAATAGCTGGATCGAGCACTTCGACTTTGTAGAGTGATACAACAAGCCTTCATAACATTTGAGTTAGCAAGATTGGATTCGTAGCCAACTCTATTGCCGCTGCGTTAACATCAACAAAATATACAAGGTACGAGTAAGCAGATGCAGACAAATAGTTCGAGATACGACAAATTGCTACAACGACTGCGTGATGGCAACCAGGTCATGATTGACGGCGGCACAGGCACCGAGGTTGAGCGCCGCGGTGTGCCGCAACTAAAAAATGCCTGGAACGCCGGTGGTGCCTTGAGTCACCCTGAAATTTTGAAAGCGATTCACGCGGATTACATCCACCATGGAGCTGAAATCATAATCTCCAACACATTCGCAACTTCTCGAAACCTATTGCAGGACGCGGGCGTGCCGGAATTGTTTTCCGACTACAACCGTCGAGGGGTGGAAATCGCCTGTGAAGCGCGCAATGACGCAGGCCTCGATGACGTGCTTGTTGCAGGAAGCATTTCTCATTGGTCTTTTTCGGGTAGGTTACCCTCCATTGAAGACCTGAGAGAAGGTGCTGCGGAGCAAGCAAAGATCATGCGAGACGCAGGCGCAGATCTCATTATGCTGGAAATGATGATCGAAACCCCTCGCATGCTGGCCGTACTTGCCGGCGCAAAAGAAAGCGGCCTGCCAGTGTGGGTTGGCGTTTCGTGTGCACCAGACACAGAGGGCACCATGTGCCTGCAGGTAGGTAAAGCCGATGAAAACGGTGTTGTCCAATCTGGTACCAGCGAGACACTGGCCGAAGCGATTAGCGCAATTAATGACAAAGAGGTTGTGCTGCTAAGCATTATGCATACCGACATAAATCATATCGAACAATGCCTCAATGTTGTTGAGGCGAACTGGAACGGACTGGTTGGCCTGTACGCGCACTCCGGGCACTACGTCAACGGCAATTGGATTTTTCAAGACACGATATCCCCAGAGGATTTCGCTGCTGCAAGCCGGCAATGGTTGAGTCGAAATGTGCAGGTTATCGGTGGCTGCTGTGGTATCCGTCCCGACCACATCGCGCTTTTAAGAGAGCAAGTTTATGTAGCTTCCTCTTAAGGAGACTTTCAAAAACCGTTCTCTCGCTCAGGCAGGCTCCATATTGGTCCGTCTAGCCCGTGGCGCGAAAATAGCTCGGCTGCCTCGATGGCAACGAATAAAGAGCGAACGAATAAAGGACAGGCACAAATCCCTTGATTAAGTAAGTGCCTGTCCTGTGTGAGTCTGTGTGATTGTGTGTTAATAGCGCAGACGGGTGATAACCCGGTCTTCCGGTGTGTTGTGGCTCGACGCCTGCAAAACCCAGCGCAACGAGATCCAGCTCATCAACAATGACATCAATAACCCGTACCGGGTTGTCCTCGGCAATGTATTCATCCAGCCGCTCTGGAAACAAAGTGCTTTGATGACGGTCTTCGCCTTCAATAAAACGCTTCATGGAAATCTCGCGCAACAGATAGGTCGTTATTATACGGTCTATAGCGTTTTCACACAGCCTGGCCTAAAAGCAGCGTGTCGACGAATGGCAATAGCGAAGAGTATGACGCCTCAAGCACAGGCGCGCTGTAGGTGCATCCAGCCGAAGGCGATTGCGCCTGATGGAGTTAAATTATTCACTACTCAGGAGCTTCTTATCTTTGGAGTGCTATATTCATTACATGAGTACATCAAAAAGCTTAATTCCAGCGCTTGCGTTTGTGGCGCTGCTCCAAGCATGTGCTGGAAACACCGTCAATCCAGACTTGGTTGATGTACAGGGCAAATTAGACTTTCATTCCAATATAAAGCAGGGTCGATTTCAGCGATTTTATTTTAACTCATCGCGATATCGTGGGCTTAGCTATCACTTTGATAACTCTAGCCTTAATCGGGGTAAGTGGTACCCAATGAATGCTGTAAGTTTGTATGGAGAGAACAGGCATTATCGAGTGGTGTTACGCCATATTTATGAGCCTCACAATATTTATGCGAATTTTCAGCTCTATGACGGTGAATACCTGCTTGAGAATGAATATCGAGAGCTGCCCCGCGCATCAGACATTATTGATGTGAGCTGGAGTGGCGGCCATCTTATTGCCTCAATCGGCAAAGAAGAATTTTTCTATATGCTTCCATTTGCAATCAAAGAGTTCGCCATTAACAATTCGTCTATCGAGACTCATGGCAGTGTCGCGTTTAAGCCCCTGCCAAAATCCGTTGTTGAATTGAAAGTGCCTAAATCTTTTGAGGAAAGTTTAGAGAGTGCTCGTAATAATGACAACGAAGCTCAATGGCTGGTGGCAAAGAAATTTCTTGAAGATGGTGAAATCGGCTCTCTTGAAGACAAGCAGGGCAGATTCTGGCTGGAGCGAGCAGCAGAGAACAACAATCTAGAGGCTCTAACTGAAGTATGCTTTGCAAAAATGAATGGTGCATACGGGATTGAGCGAAACTTTAGCGAAGGCTTAGAGGTTTGTGCGCGTGTAGCTGCCATCGGTGAGCCTCTAGCGGCCATAAACTTGATCGATTATTACCGTTATGAGGCTGGTAAGGTGCCAATGGATGAAAAGATTAACCATTGGCTCAGAGAGGCTGTACTGCTACAAAGCAGAGGCTCCGTTGTCGAGCTGGCTTTTCGCACAATTGAAGGTGTGGGGCGAGAAAAAAATGAACTGCTTGGCAGAACGATTCTAAAAACCGCCACGGCTAATGGAATAACCCCAAAGCACTACCTAACCGAACACGAAACATATTTTTCAACCAACCCTACTGCACGGCAGATTGCTAGCTCGATAGGCCAGCAGGTGGTAGCGTATGAGGATCTTCCTGAAGCCCTTTACAACAGCGGAACTAATGTTATGGAGTTATTCGTAAGCGGCGTTAAAGAGGGCATCGAGCTCGCTGGACTACAAGTCACGGGAGAAGCTGATTTTTTTGAGGAGCTCGTTTTTGGACTGATTCGCGTTTCCGCAGAGCTGGGGCATTCAGGTGCCCAAGAGCTTTATAGTGACCTTCATGCACGTGGTTTCGGAGTATCGAAATCATCACACCGGTCGAAATACTGGTCGGATAGGGCGCGCAAAACGAGAAAGTGAATCACTGATAGAAGTATGGCAGCAGTAAGTGCCTGTCCTGTGTGTTGGCTGTGGCTCTTCCTTCGCAGGCGAGCTGGTCGTACGATCTTCGATGCATGTCCCATATATTGCCCCTCTCGCATATGTTTCGCCATAAGAATGAAAATTTCTGTTCGCTTGTGATCTAGTGGCTCACCCCTTTTAGGGGATCCGTTTTTACGATCTTCGATGCCTGTCGCGTATTTTTTTTTATTAGGTGAAGATGAAAAGAACTGGATAGACTTCATAGTTCTCTCCTAGGGTTAGTTCATGCCGGAAGTACCGATTAAAG
>CAYGSL010000039.1:0-47844 GCA_964352475.1 uncultured Pseudomonadales bacterium
GCCATGCTGTTGTGTGGCGGCCTAAGTAGTTTGTTTGTGTTGCTGTACGTCATCATTCAGTCTGAAGACTATGCACTACTGATGGGCAGTAGCCTGTGTTTTGCGGTGTTGGCCGCAGTCATGTTGACTACGCGGGGCATTGACTGGTATTCGATCGGTCGAGCTGAAGATACAGGCAAGCACGTCACGCATGCTGCTGACTGATCAAAAAAACACCGATCCCTCAGCCGTTAATTCAACGCTAACTAAGCGGTAAAAACCTCTCTATACTCTATTGAGTTAATTCTGCATTCGAAAAATGCAGCGCAAATGAGAGAACTTACCCGGCAATGAATCAGGCGAATAACCCGCTGAAGTGGTTGAAGAACCCCACGCCAGAACCTTCTTTGTCCGCCAGAGAAGCGGCCGCCTTACACCAACGTGATTTGGCAAAGCCGTTCGGTGCACTAGGTGCACTCGAGTCAATCGCTATCGAGTTTGCTTCCTGGCAGAACTGCAAGAAACCGAAGCTGGTAAATGTATGCCAGCGTATTTTCGTTGGTGATCACGGCGTGACTGCTGAAGGCGTGTCCGTATTTGGTCAGCAAACCACTAGCGAGATGATGCGAAATGCGGCCAGTCAGCGCAGTGCTATTGGCATATTGTCGGCGGCGAATGGCATTGACGTTAGCATCGTTAATCTGGGGACAGTATTACCAGTTGACGATTTACCATCAGTTATCGATTTGTCGCTTGCGGCAGGTACCGCTAATTTTTGTAAGCAGCCTGCAATGGATGACGGTTTGCTATTTAGCGCGATGGAAGCTGGTCGCGAGTATGGCGCCAGACAAGACTGCCAATTATTTATTGGTGGCGAAATTGGAGTTGGTAATACTAGCTCAGCCTCGGCGATATGCAGCGCTGCTTTAACATTACCTGTTGAGCAAAGTGTTGGTCGCGGTAGCGGAGTTGACGACAGTCGCTTTGAGCAAAAACAAAAAGCGATACGAACAGCGCTTGATAGACACAGAACCAGCATCCGCCAGCCCCTTGGTGTTCTCGCTCATGTAGGTGGGCTTGAAATTGCGGCGTTAACAGCAGCGTATATAGACGCGGCACAACGTGGTATTCCTAGTTTGATCGACGGATTTGTCTGCTCGGCAGCGGCTTTGCTGGCCTGTCAGATTAATCCCGGGGTTAGGCGCTGGTTGATTTTTTCGCACAGATCACTGGAACCCGGCCACGCGCATATTTTGACTGAGCTGGATGCAAAACCACTGCTGGACCTAAACCTGCGCCTTGGCGAAGCTACCGGTGCCGCACTGGCGCTGCCGCTAATTCGCTCGGCCCTTTTACTGCACGAAGGCTTGGCCAGGTTTTCCAGCCAAAATATAAAGGAATAAAACAGCTAAATTCGATAGCTCGTTTCGGTCATTAGCTTGGATATCAGCGTCATACCTTGTTTGACCGCCCCCGGGAATGGAATACCACCCTCGTTCAAGGCGTGTTGCGCATGCCGGTCTTCATCACTGATCATTTGCTGCAGAATCGCGCGACTTTTTTCGTCAGCCTCAGGTATCTGATCAAAGTGCTCTCTTAAGTGCTTGCAAACCTGCTGCTCAGTGGCGGCAACAAACCCCAGACTGAGCTTATCGCTGACCGCACCGGCGAGCGCACCCATGCTAAAAGACAAGCCATACCACAGAGGATTGAGATAACTGGGCTGCGAATCCAGTTCGCTAAGACGCTGCTCGCACCAGTGTAAATGGTCTTCTTCTTCACTGGCGGCCTGCTGCATCGCCTCTCGCACTGCATCTGATTTTGCCGTTAAGGCCTGACCTTTATAAAGCGCCTGTGCGCATACTTCGCCACAGTGGTTTACCCGCATCAAGCCGGCCACGTGCCGTTGCTCGTTGGGCGATAAACTGTCTGGTGTATCTACCTGCCGTGCTGGAGAAACTCTGGCACCTGGACCAGAACCACCTGCAACCGATTTTAATACATCGTCCGCAAGCGAAATTAAGCCATCAATGCCCGTCAATTTTCTATTTGTCATGACTGCGCCTCTCGGAAATCCAGCACCCAGCGGTTTAACAAGGATTGTAGTTCATGTATACGCAAAGGTTTGGACACCTGATCATCCATGCCCGCAGCGTGAATCCGATCCTGCAGCTGCTCCAGCAAATGGGCCGTCAATGCAACGACTATTGTCCGCGAACGTCCAGATTCTTCTTCCCATCTGCGGATAAGTGTAGTGGCTTCAAAGCCATCCATAACCGGCATTTCACAATCCATAAGCACAAGATCGAATTGGTTTCTTTGTACGGCCAACAATGCTTCTTCGCCATTCAGAGCGAGCTGAGTGCTGACCCCAATTCGGTGCAACATACGTTCAATAACACGCGCGCTTATGTCATTGTCTTCGGCTAATAACACCTTAATGCTATGCAATTTCATCGTGTCTGGCTCTTTGGGAGCCGTTGCCACACCGCCCTGATCCGACAGCTGCAATTCTTCCAGCAGTACCTGTTGCAAGGCCTTGGAGCTTAGCGGCTTATGCAGAATGCGACGTATGCCAGATTTGTAGGCGGTTGCCAGGTCAGGGGCTGTATTAACACCGGTAAGCATAATGATAATTAGGTTTTGCTCACGAATGTGCTCGTCCGTTTGGATTCGCTCTGCGAGTTGTAGGCCGCTCATGCCGGGCATGGCATAGTCCACCAATAATACATGATAGGCTTGATCAATATTTTCCTTGGCCCTTAGCAATGCCAGCGCCTCACTACCACTCATACAGGAATCGATATAGGTTCCCCAGTGACGAACTTGCTGTTCAATAACGCTGCAATAAGTACCGCTGTCATCAACCACCAGTACGCGAAGTTCCTTAAGCCGCTCTGCGTTCATCGGCGCAGACGGTGGATTGTCTGACACTTCTACAGGAAGGATAAACTCGAATCGGGTACCCTCTTTCAGCACGCTGCTTACAGTGAGCGCACCACCCAACGCTTCTGCGATCTTTTTCGACAATGGCAAGCCGATACCGCCGTTGCGCGGAACAAGGTTACCCAACTCATCCCCTTCAATAAAAAATTCAGCCAGTTCCTCACCGCTAATCCCGGGCCCATTGTCCTGAACCACCAAATTAAGAATGCCAGATTCCACGCTTGCACGAACAAGAACTTCGCCATCCCTCAGGCAGGCAATACTATGACTCAATAAATTGCCTACAATATGCCGAACGCGCACCAGATCACCGACGATGTAGTTAGCCTGGCCCGGCTCAACATACATCACCAACTCTATATTCTTACGCTCTGCTTCCGGCGCGAAAGCAAGCATCAGCTCATCAAGCATTTCCAACAAACCAAAAGACTGCTTCTGTATGGGCAGGCTATCGTTTTGGATATGCGCAAATGCCGTGACATCATCAATGATATGCAGTAATTCCTGAGAAGAGCGATCAATGTTGTCGGCAAAGTCAGCTTGTGTCTCTGTAAGCTGGGTTGATCGGAGCAACTCCGTCATACCTAACACACCCGCCATCGGTGTTCTAATTTCATGGGTCAGCTTGCTGAGCAATGAAGTTTGGTTGCTTACCAGGTCAGTGTTAAAAGCAGCGCGATACTCTGAAGCCAAACGCACTTCGCGATGAAAATTATAAAACAATGTCAATGCAACCAACTGCATAAGCATTGTAGTTACCGTAACCGAGCCTATCACCTGGTCGCCCAAGACTATAGTAGAGAGATCTACTAGCGCGGTTAGTGTGTTTACAACAAGTATCAGCAAAGTGATCGCATGCGCAATCACTAACAGTAACAGGTAGTTTCTATGCTCTTCTGTATAGGCTGGAAGCGCGGTCAGCAAACAAATTATTGCAGAAAATACACTGGTTCCATAGAAAATATAAAAACTGCTTTTCGGCTCAAGGAACAGCAGGGCGATGATACCTATGATAGTCACGCACATCGCAAACTCAAGAAACCGTCTCATTTTTTTCTGAGCTCTGCAGCCATATACGATTCGCCAGGTTAGCAGCAACAAAAATAACGAGACGAACATCCCAAAAATATAGGCGCCTTGTCCGTGATAATGCGCCTCACCAAAAATCAGAAACGCGGGGTATCCCCAGGCACTTCGCAGGTAGCCGATTATTGCCAGAGCGTGCCCAAAGCCGTAGAAAAAAATGATCTCATGGGAGTAAATAACGCAAGCTGCCATCAATAATGCGCTTGCCCATATTCCACCCAACAAAAAGGTGTTAAAGCTATTTCCAGCCGCCATGCTAACTCCCTGCGAAGCGGCAGAATACACAACGGCATTCAAGTTCACTGGGTAGTCAGACTCTATGCGAATGTATATCGTTTTTAACTCACCGGGCTGAAAGTAGCCCAAGGAAATAACTAACCCCGGTGTTATTGTGTAAAGACTGTGTGGCCGTCTGTCATCCAGGCTATACAACTTATTGGGCACTTGGCCTGGCTCTGCAGACGCTTCATACACATCAAGTGATGAGACGCTAATAGGTCTGAAATGCAAGGAAAATCTGTCACTAACAGGCGTTTCATTTCGCAGACTCATACGCAGCCAAACGGCCGCATCTGTAAACCCGAATTCTGCTCGATCCAGCGTCAGAGGCGCAAATTCTCGTTGATATTCGGGTTCGAAAAGCTCCTCAAACCTCAGACTGGCACTTCGATCAAAGAACACATCGATGTATTCATCAATGGGCTCACTCAGATACTCAGATTTAGACTTCAACACTGGTGCAGCAGAGCTGCCAACAGCAAATAACAGTAAAGCGGCCGTTGCTAATAGAAGCAATACTCGCATTTTAGCCTAGCCAGAAGCCTGTTCGCGCCTTATTGCACGATACGCGATATCTGTTCGAAACTGGACGCCCGCCCAGTGGATGTTCTCAACTCCGCGATAAGCCATCGCTTGAGCCTGCTCCGCGTTGTCTCCAAGTGCGGTCACACACAAAACGCGACCGCCGTTGGTTACCAGCTTTCCTTCCTTAGACAGCAATGTGCCTGCATGAAACACCTTGGCCGATTGCTCTGCTGCATCCAGACCTTCGATCACATCACCTTTGCTGTAACTTCCCGGGTAGCCGCCGGCCGCCATCACAACACCAACGGCAACCTGGTCTGTCCACTCAATATTGGCTGACTTCAAATCACCGCTTAGAGATTGATTCAGCAATTCAGCCAGGTCGGATTGCATCCGCATCATAATCGGCTGGGTTTCCGGGTCACCAAATCGACAGTTGTATTCAACAACACGGGCCTGTCCGTTTTCATCGATCATTAGCCCTGCATACAAAAACCCCGTGTAGCGATTCCCTTCTGCGGCCATTGCATCTACCGTAGGTTGAATAATGTCTCGCATGACATGCTCATGTACATCATTGGTCACTACCGGTGCGGGTGAATACGCACCCATGCCGCCGGTGTTAGGACCTTGATCACCATCGAAGGCCGCCTTATGGTCCTGCGAACTCGCGAAAGGCAATACATCAGTACCATCTACCACGGCGATAAAACTGGCTTCCTCACCGCGCATAAACTCCTCGATGACAACCTGGCGTCCGGCATCACCAAACGAGTTACCAGCCAACATGTCTCTCACAGTCTCTTCAGCATGCTCAAGCGTTTCGGCAATCACCACGCCTTTGCCAGCAGCCAGACCGTCCGCCTTGATCACTATGGGCAGTTCCGCGCCACGAAGGTAGTCACATGCTTGCTCGGCATCGTTAAACGTGCCATAGCTGGCAGTAGGAATATTATTCCTGGCAAGAAAGTCCTTGGTAAAAGTTTTGGAGCCTTCCAATTGAGCCGCGGCCGCACTCGGACCAAATATGCGCAGCTCATGTTGCTGGTAGTAATCTACAATACCGTCAACCAGTGGTTGCTCAGGGCCCACTACAGTAAGACTCACAGCATTGGCTTTTACAAACTCTACCTGGGCCGCAAAATCAGCAACGGCCAAAGCAACGTTTTCAATTCCGGGTTCGGTAGCGGTACCCGCGTTACCCGGCGCTACAAATACAGTGTCAACGCCAGGCGACTGCGCCAGCTTCCAAGCCAGGGCATGTTCACGACCACCACTGCCAATAACAAGAACATTCATAAGTCAGTGCCTGAAATGTCGCATGCCAGTGAACACCATGGCCATGCCAGCTTCATCGGCCGCCGCTATTACTTCTTCATCGCGCATTGAACCGCCGGGCTGAATGACGGCGGCAATGCCGGCCTGGGCTGCCGCGTCAATACCATCGCGAAAAGGAAAAAACGCGTCGGAGGCCATTACCGACCCCGCTACCTGCAAATTTTCATCCGCGGCTTTAATGGCCGCAATTTTTGCGCTGTACACACGGCTCATTTGCCCGGCACCTACACCGATCGTTTGTCCGTCACGCGCATAAACAATAGCGTTTGATTTGACGAATTTGGCCACTTTCCAGCAAAACAGTAAGTCAGCGAGCTGCGCTTGGGTAGGCTGAACCTTAGTAACAATTCGCAAATCATTGAGCCCTACCATGCCGGCGTCGCGTTGCTGAAGAAGCAGCCCGCCATTGACTCGTTTGTAATCCAACTCGCTGTCTGATGGCGAAAACGGCGAGCAGGTCAGCAAGCGTACGTTCTTCTTGGCAGACACTATTTCGGCAACGCCCTCTTCAACACCTGGTGCGATAATGACTTCTACAAATTGACGCTCAACAATCAAGCTGGCAGTAACTGCATCCAGCGGTTGATTGAACGCAATGATGCCTCCAAAAGCTGAGGTAGGATCTGTTGCAAACGCTTTCTCATAGGCTTTCTGAATATCCGGGCCCAAGGCAACACCACAAGGGTTAGCGTGCTTAACGATCACGCAAGCCGGTTGCTCAAATTGCTTAACACACTCTAATGCGGCGTCGGTATCAGCCACATTATTGTACGAAAGTTCCTTGCCCTGCAGCTGTGTGGCGCCGGCAATGCTGTCGCCTGCGGCATCCCGCTCTACGTAAAACGCCGCCGTTTGGTGCGGGTTTTCACCATAGCGCATGTTCTGAACCTTGCGCAGCTGGGTACTAAAAGTACGCGGGTACTCGGCATTGGCTTCATTCGTTTGTTTGCCAAGATAATTGGCGATAGCAGCATCGTACGCCGCTGTGTGTTCAAAGGTTTTGACAGCAAGATCAAAGCGGCTGGCGTCGCTCAGTTCTCCATTGCCAGCTTGCAGCTCATTGATTATGGCGTCGTAAGCAGCTGGCTCAACCACGGTTGCAACAAAGCGGTGGTTTTTGGCCGCTGCTCGCAGCATGGTGGGGCCACCAATATCAATATTCTCAATAGCCAGGGGCAAATCACATTCCGGTTTGGCCACTGTTTGCTCGAACGGGTATAGATTAACGACTACCAGATCGATAGCGCCGATCTCGTGTTCTGTCATCACGGCCGCGTCTATGTCGCGACGAGCGAGAATTCCGCCATGGATTTTCGGATGCAAGGTCTTCACTCGGCCATCCATCATCTCCGGAAAGCCGGTGTAGTCAGATACCTCTGTGACTTCAATGTTGTGTTCTAGCAGCAATCGATAAGTGCCACCAGTGGAAAGTAAATCGATACCCAAGGCTCGCAGCGCAGTGGCAAATTCAACCACGCCCTCCTTGTTGGATACACTGATCAGGGCGCGACTGATGCGCCGGGTTTGGTTTGTGCTCATACGGGTCTGCTTACAACGGCGAATACTGGTTCAGGGGCGGGAATTGAGCCCTTATGATACCGTAAAATGAACACGCATTGCGCTGTTCTTGCCGGATCTGCCGATGCTGTTTGCGTAGTGCGCTGACAAAAAAGGCGCTACTCCACACGGAGTGCGCCTTTCAAATTTCAGTACCGGCGCGACCAGCGCGCCGATGGCAAGTTTAGAGCAAGCCGTATTGCTTAAGCTTTTTCCGCAGTGTGCCACGATTCAAACCAAGCAAAACAGATGCTTTAGTCTGGTTGTTTCGAGTGTATTTCATAACGCACTCCAGCAGAGGCGCTTCCACTTCTGACAGTACCATCTGGTAAACATCGGTTACCTGCTGGCCATCGAGATGGGAAAAGTAGTTGTTCATCGCTACTTCGACACTGTCGCGCAAAGTCTGCGCATGCTCAACCGGTGCCTGCGTGAGAAACTGCTTAATGCGGTCGGCGTCACTAATCTCAGCGACGGGTTCTTCTGTTGCAAGTGGGCTACTGGTCTGGCCCTGGAAATAATCGGTACTCATGCGGCAAAGCCCTCTTCTAGTTTCTTCGTGTTCATGTCGAAAAACTCTACAAGTTGCAGTTTTTGCTCTTCTGCAGAGTCAATTCTATTAAACTCCTTTCTAAACGACTCAGATTGCGGTATTCGCTGCAGATACCAAGCGACGTGTTTTCGTGCAATTCGAGTGCCTAGAAATTCATCATAGAATGCATGAAGACTAGCCAAGTGTTCAAGTAACAAATTTCGTACATCCTGCACACTGGGGCAGCGCAATTGTAACCCTTTGTGCAAGTATTGTGCGATATTTCCGGCTATCCACGGTTGACCCAGCGCCGCTCGGCCAATCATAACCCCATCCGCTGCTGTTTTGATCAAAATTTGTTCGGCTTTTTCAGCGCTGTCAATATCGCCATTCGCAATGACTGGTATAGATACCGCCTCTTTCACACGAGCAATAGACTCATAATCGACGTCACCCTGAAACCGACAACTTCGGGTGCGGCCGTGGATAGTTATTGCCGAGATACCAGACAGTTCGGCCAACTCTGCCACTCTCACCGCATTTTTATGCTCTGGGCTCCAGCCTGTGCGAGTTTTCACGGTGACTGGAACATCCACGCTGGCTACAACCTGTTCGAATATGGCGGCAACCAGGTGCTCATCTTTCATTAGGGCAGATCCTGCTGCTTTATTGCACACTTTTTTCGCCGGGCAGCCCATATTGATATCAATAATTTCTGCGCCGAGGTCGGCAACTTGCCTCGCTGCATCGGCCAGCATGTCGGCGTCACCGCCGGCAATCTGCACAACTCTAGGCCCGGTATCATCGCCAAACGCCAGTCGCAGGCGCGATTTTCGGCTATTCCATAGACGTTTGTCAGCCGTCAGCATTTCCGCCACCACCATGCCCGCACCGAATCGGTAGGCAAGCTGACGAAACGGCAAGTCAGTAATGCCTGCCATTGGCGCAAGAACCACGCAACTCGGCAGCTCTACACTGCCAATTGTTAAAGGCTTGAACGTCACAGGGTGGGCAGCAGCTTGAGTTCGTAGTTAATCGCGTCAGCTCCGGGGTCCATTATCTCCAACGCCAAGCGAATAGGGTTGTCGCTGGGCATGGACGACAGGCCACGCAGCTCGCCGTCCAAATACTCATTGGGAAAGAACTTACGAGTAGCAACGGGCTGGCTTCGAATATCAAAGAACGTCAGCTGCAACACAGGAAACGGCTGGTCAAGCTCGGCTTTATTGGTGAGAATGATGTCAACGATCAATGCTGTTTCGGAGTCTGGGTGACTGCGCACACTAAGCTGATCGGTTTTGACGCGCCTAAGACTTCGGTAGGGCGGCAGCTCGCAACCAACCACATTGCACAATGACACAAACATCGGGCGGGTTTTTGCACTGGCCGTTAAATCACCCCAATAAAAATAGCTGTATTGCACCAGCATGAGCAATACCATTCCCAGCGAACCGGCAATCCACTTCCACTCTAAAAAGTTGCCCGATGTTGTTGCCACGGCCGGTGATTGCGTGATGTCGATATCTTGCGGGAGAAAATCCGTTTTGCGCCGTTTTGGTTCATCGGCCCCTTCATAGATCAGATCGTCTATCTCCTGCGAGGTAACAGAAGGCTCGAACTCCGTCTCGGCGACAGCTTCTGACGATTGCTGATAAACCGAGGCGGCGTCTTCGAACAAATCAGAGTCCACCAATTCCTCAGGCGCATCCGGCTCACGTTCGCCAAATGTATCAGGCTCTATTTCAGCGACAGCAGTGCGCTCAGCATCAGCCGAGTCAGACTGTCCCAACGCTGGTGCCGCGTTGGCATTACTAAATTCGTCACTAAATTCTGTGGCTGAAGTGTCTTCCTTATTGTCAATCAACGCCTGCGGTTGCAGAGATACGTCGGTATCAGCCTCCACACTCGTTACCGCGGCCGCGCTTGCTTCACTATCAGCCTGGTCTTCATCTAACGGTGGAACAACATCGACAATTATTTCTTCAAAGCCCAATCCGGAACGATGACGTTGGTTTCCAGAAGGTCTGGCCTCGTCGCTGGATACGTCATTCGTGTCGAGCAGGCCGCCCTCCGTGTCTGCCAACAGTTCTTTTACATACGCGTCACTGGCTTCAGTACTGTCTTTATACTTGCCAGTGCCTTCCAACTCTGCAAGTAATTCCAGCGCCCAGTCTTCATCGGTTGAATTCCGAAGGTCGTCTTCATCAAACTTCAGGCTTTCTTCGATTAGGCTTAAATCGGGTTCGATCAAATCGGTACCAGGCGCTGACGCAATACCTACGGCTTTTTCGGCAGATGCGGCCGGCAATTCATCCGGTGTCTCTGAGCTTTTTTCCGTTAAGCCACCGTCTTCATAAGCACCGGACAAAGACACTTGACCCAAATCCAAGCCAAAGTCATCGCCAGCCTCTTGCGTAAGTGAGCTGCCCAAATCGTAGAGAGGGTCTGATTCAATGCCACTGGCAAGAGGCGGGTCAAAACTCCCAGCATCCGAGGTCGCCTCACCCCCATCAAGCAGTGCACGCAACACATCTTCATCGGCAAGGCCCATGCCTTGTTCGCCACCACTGATCAAATAGTCTTGACCCATGAAAACGTTCATACAGTAACCGCAGCGCACCTTGCCGCCGGCTACGGTCAGCTGGTCTTCGGTCACCCGAAACGAAGTCATGCACTTCGGGCATTGGCTGATCATTTCAGTCATGAGCGCTTACATTTTTTCAAGGGAGCCTCTGACAGTCAGAGTTTCTTCCAACGAGCATTACCCACCCATCTTGCACCGTGGGTTTCTCAAAGCGAATATTATCATTGTAGGCCGCAATGACCGATGCGACTTGCTCTTCCAGTATACCCGACAATAGAATTTGGCCGTTGGGCGCTAACAATTCACATAATTGGGGAGCCAACCGTACCAAGGGTGCGGCCAGTATATTGGCGATCAATAAATCAACTTTGCCTTGAAGAGCTGGATAATTTGCATCCAAATGCGCAGTGCAGCGCTGCATATCCAGATTATTTCGCTGCATGTTCTCCAGCGAATGGCTAACCGCTTCCGGGTCATTATCGATGGCGACCACTCGCGCTCCGCCCAATATCGCCGCCGCAATTGCCAGAACACCAGAGCCACTGCCAAAATCAACAATGGTTTGACCATCATAGTTCTGGCCGTCTAACCACTGCAGACACATAGCGGTCGTTGCGTGCGTACCAGTACCGAAAGCGGTGCCGGGATCCAGCAAGATAGGGTGACTGCAATTTTCCGGCACTTTGTGCCATGAAGGGCAAACACAAAGGCGCTGGCCAAATCGCAGAGGCTCATAGCGATCCATCCAGGCACGATGCCAGTCCTGATCGGGCAAATGGCTAAGCTGCCATGTTCCGCTACCAGGCGGCCCAAGCATCAGGGACAATTCTGCGCGCAAGGAATCCAGGTCGGCGTCAATATCAAACAGGGCTAATACCCGCATGCTATTCCATACCGGGTTCTCACCTCGCTCGTATTCCACCAACAGCTGATCTTCTGCATCCAGCAATGTCACTGCGTGCGCACCCAACTCAAAGAGTGCTGCTTCTGTTAGCTCCAGATCATCCGCACCGAGTCGGAACTCCAGCTGTAAGTAAGCACTCACTATTGTGCTGTCCGAGTGTTACGCCAAGCCCAGCTTTTTCTCTAGATAATGGATGTTTACACCACCTTTGCAGAAGCCCTCGTCGGTAACCAGGGTTTGCTGCAAAGGGATATTGGTGCGAATGCCGTGTACCACCATTTCCTCCAGCGCAATGCTCATGCGCTTTAGTGCCGCTTCGCGAGTGTCAGCTGTTGTAATGACTTTGGCCACTAAAGAGTCGTAGTACGGTGGCACGGTATAACCGCTGTACAAATGCGAATCCACTCGCACGCCGCTGCCACCTGGCGGGTGATACTGCTCCACCTTACCGGGACTTGGCATAAACGTTTCCGGGTCTTCGGCGTTAATTCGACACTCAATCGAATGACCAGATATGCGCACATCGTTTTGCGTAAAGGACAAGGAATTACCGGCCGCGATACTGAGTTGCTCTTTGACAATATCGATACCGGTCACCATCTCTGTGACAGGGTGTTCAACCTGTACACGGGTGTTCATTTCAATGAAATAAAACCGACCGTCTTCGTATAAAAACTCGAAGGTGCCGGCGCCGCGGTAACCTATATCCAGACACGCTTGTGCACAGGAGTTGGCCACTTCGGCACGTGCTTCATCATCAATATCGGGCGCAGGCGCTTCTTCCAGAACTTTTTGATGCCTGCGCTGCAAGGAACAATCCCTGTCACCCAGGTGTACCGCGTGGCCTTTGCCATCAGCAAGCACCTGGATTTCCACGTGACGAGGATTCTGCAGAAATTTTTCGAGATAAACCGTCGCATCTCCAAACGCAGCCATGGCCTCTGAACGGGTAAGGTCGATCGAGTTCAATAACTCGCCTTCTTCATGAACAACCCGCATACCGCGCCCACCGCCACCCGATGCCGCTTTTATGATTACCGGATAGCCAATTTCCTTGGCGATGCGCAGCGTGCGGTCTGCGTCTTGGGTAATAGGTCCGTTTGAACCTGGCACGGTAGGCACACCAGCGGCCTGCATGCATTTGATGGCAGATACTTTGTCACCCATCATTCTGATAACGTCGGCAGATGGCCCAACAAAGACGAAGCCACTGCGTTCAACCTGCTCGGCGAAATCGGCATTTTCTGCTAGAAATCCGTAACCCGGATGAATCGCCGCCGCATCCGTAATTTCGGCTGCCGCAATAATTGCCGGAATATGCAGATAGCTTTTTGCCGATGCGTTCGGGCCTATACACACGGCTTCATCTGCCAGCCGCACATGCATTAAGTCTCTATCAACCTTGCTGTGCACTGCCACAGTGGGGATATCAAGCTCTTTACAGGCTCGCAAAATGCGAAGTGCTATCTCGCCCCGATTGGCTATTACCAGTTTTTCTAACATGTATCTTTGCCGTTTGCCGGATGTGTGGGGGGTTGCGCTATCAGGGTTTCATCACGATATGGATATCAAGGCCTGATCAAATTCGATTGGCTCGCCATCTTCCACCAAAATTGCCTCCACTACGCCGGCTTTGTCGGCCTCAATCTGGTTCATCATTTTCATAGCTTCTACAATACAAACCACATCACCCACTGACACGGTTTGACCCACTTCAACAAATGATTTCGCGCCAGGTGACGGCGAGCAATAAAATGTGCCAACCATCGGCGATTTAATAGCATGGCCTGGTGCCGGCGCGGTACTGGTGGCGGCGGGTTCTGCTGGTGCTGCGGGTGCTGCAGCCGCAGGTGGCGCACTGACGGCTACCTGAGCGGCCGGCGGATATACAGATGCTTGTTTAGCATGGCGGCTTATGCGCACAGATTCTTCACCTTCGTGAATTTCCAGCTCATCAATATTGGACTCTTCAAGTAGTTCAATGAGCTTTTTGACTTTACGTATATCCATGGTTGCTGTCTCGTAGTGAGCCTTCTCAGGGTACGCGGCCTTCAGGCAAAAGCCGGAGTATTGTTAGCTGTGATTGGCGCCTGTTAATGCTGAAAAAACAGTTATTATCGGCCAAAATCGAATCAAGTAACAGTTTATTGCCTATTCGCCGAAGTTGTCCACATAAAACAGATTTTACCGGCATTTTGCCGATATATTAGGCAGCATCTGATTACCGGATGCGCTTAGTTCAGACTATCCAGCGCATTCAATACGATATCGGTTGTTAGAATCTGAGGCAGCACTGTTGCTGCCGCGGAAGGGTCCGCAGGGAACAATAAATAAAGAGGCACTCCGCTGCGGCCATATTGAGCCAGGACTTCGGTGATGCGGGGATCACTGTTTGTCCAGTCTCCTTTCAGGTACGCCACGTTGTTTTCTCTGAATGCTGACAGCACGGCGTCTTGCGACAAGGCGACTCGCTCGTTTGCCAGGCAGGTTATGCACCAATCCGCGGTGAAGTTCACGAACACCGGCTTACCTGAGGCTCTAAGCTCCAGCACCCGTTCAGCCGAGTAAACACTTCCTGCGTTGGCCGTAGGCTCAGCTCGTTGTTGTAACCAGGGACCTGCCAACGCAGCTACTGCAAGCGCAAGTGCAAGAGCAGCAGTTATGCGCTTGACAATGCTACCTGCTCGCCAAAACCACAGAGCCATGTAAATCATCACACAACCGCAAAGCACCAGGGCCATGCCGTTCACACCTGTTTGCCTTCCCACCACCCAGATCAGCCAGATAGCGGTTAGATACAAGGGAATAGCCATCCACTCTTTGAATGTATTCATCCAGGCGCCAGGTTTTGGCAGACGGCTGGCCAGCGCCGGAATGCCGACCAATAGCAGGAAGGGTGCTGCCATTCCTAAACCCAGTGCAGCGAAGATTGTCAACGCCATAGCGGGTGGTTGCACCAAAGCAAAGCCAAGTGCGGCACCCATAAACGGCGCGGTACAAGGGCTGGCGACAACTACGGCTAACACGCCGGTAAAAAATGAACCGCTGTGGCCGCTCTTCTCAGTGAGCTGCTGACCCACTCCGGCCCAACTGGCACCGAGTTCAACAAACCCTGACATGCTTAAACCCAGCGCAAAAAACAGGTAAACCAGAAGTGCTACAAGCCAAGGCGTTTGCAATTGAAAACCCCAACCCAAGGCCTCACCCGCGGCTCGTAAAGCGAGCAACAGAGCGGCCATTGCCAGAAACGAGGCCACTACACCCGCTGTGTAACTCAAACCATGCGCGCGTTGCTCTTGCAAAGACACCGAGCTGGCATTCACCAAACCCAGCACCTTCAAGGCCAGTACGGGAAACACACAGGGCATTAAATTAAGGATAGCGCCGCCGAGAAACGCAAACACAGCCATTAGCAGGAATGAAGTTTCGCTCTCTGACACACGCGAGTTTGCATCAGCAGCCCCACCACTGCTTCCTGTTTGGTTTGAGAAGTTGTCTATTTCAACAAACTGTTGTCCGTCTACGCGTTCAAAATAACGCGTTTTAGGCGGGTAACACAGCCCTGCATCTGCACACCCTTGATAGCGAATACTCAATTTTGCTTCGTTCGGCGGTAAGGTCACCGTTGCGATGGCATTGTGGTAATAGACTTCAACATCGCCGAAATATTCATCGGTCTTGGCCTTGCCAGGTGGAATATCCATAGCCAATTCGGATTCAGAATCATATGCGCCTGGCAACTTCGCCGCGAAGGCATGACGATACAAGTAATAGCCGTCGGCTATTGCCCAACTAAAGTCAACCACACCTTCCGGCCTGCCTTCTACCAGCAATTGATACGCTTCATCAACCGGCAGGAAATCATCGGCCTGCGAAATCAATGCTGAAGAAAAAGGGTCTTGCTTATTGCTTTGAGCTGATACTGGCGAGCCCGAGAAAACGACCGTCGTCATCAGCGTGGCAAATATCAGCCAAACGATGGCCGGCAGCAAAAAAGGCCTGCCCGGAACGCGCGTTTCTAAACCAGTGAATCTAGTGATGTTAATCACCCCTGAGCTGAGACAGTTGATAGCTTTACCAGAGCCGAATAGTATAGCTGAGCGAACTCCGATCTGACTGTAGACTTGGTCTCTATTTCACGGCAAAAGTTCGACTTGTCGCGCAAAATTGCAGACTAGTGTTTCACATTAACAGGCTTGAAAATGAAAGATTATTCCCAGGCGCTTAAGTACTTGACGCTGGTTGCAGTATTGCTGCTGCAGGCCTGCCAAGACAAACCAGACAAATCAGAACCTACGGTAACTGGTACTCCTCTCGGTCTTTCTGTGCAATCACCCATCGTTCGCGAGCCGGTTGCGGGTAGAGACATCACGGTTGCCTACCTGACCATAAAAAACCAAGGTAGCGAGGAACGCTTATTACTTGGCGCCAGCAGCTCTTATGCTGCGCGAATTGAAATTCATGAACATCAACACAACGACGGACGAATGCGAATGATAAAGCGTTCTTCACTACCTCTTGCTGCTAACTCAGACACTGTCTTGCAATCAGGTGGTGCACATTTGATGCTGTTTGAACTAAAACGCAGCTATACGATTCGAGCAGACGGAGATCCTCCACCACAAGCTCAAACCGTAGAACTCACACTAATGTTTGACCAAGACGAGACGCTTACTGTGTCTACTCAGCTAAGCAGCGTGCTGAACTAGCTAGCTGGCTGCAAATAAAGCTGGTCTGGCCTTTACGAGCGAATGGCAGCCAAAATTTCAGCGTGTTTTTCTGCTGGAAGCCTGGGACCAAAATCTGACACCACGCGCGCTGACGCGAGGCTGGCCAGATCACCCGCTTGTTGCAATGGCCATCCCGCGCACAATGCATGCAAAAACGCGCCAGCAAACATGTCCCCGGCACCATTGGTATCCACGGCCTTAACCGGATGCGGCGCTATCGTTAAGCGCTGCGTTGAATCACAAACAAGCGCGCCCCGGGCACCACAGGTGACGGCCACCAGACCGGCATCGTTTAGCAGACTGTCGACGGCCTTATCCAGCGTATCCGTGCCGGCCCAGCTCATCGCCTCGGCCTCGTTGCAAAATAACAAATCCACTTTGCTGCCCAGCATTTCGTGCAAACCATCTTTGAAGCTATCGACCAGAAAAGGGTCAGACAGACTCAGCGCCGTTTTTACACCATTTTGTTCTGCCAGCTGACGCGCTTTTACGGCGGCTGCTCGCCCGCTGGGTGAGGTGACCAGGTAACCTTCTATATACAAATACTGTGAATCCAGCAACGCTTGTTCGTCTAGCTCTGCCTCAGACAAGTGCTCGCTGATGCCCAGGAAAGTATTCATACTTCGCTCGGCATCGGGAGTGATCATTACCAGACATTTGCCCGTTATCCCCTGTGAATCATTGGCGTTCTCGTTGTGCCCAACACCGGCATCGTTCAAATCCGCCAAATAAAAGCTGCCGTTGTCATCGGCAGCTACCTTGCAGGAGTAAAACGCCTTGCTGCCAAAGTAACTGCTGGCAATGATGCTGTTGCATGCCGAGCCACCGCTGGCACGACGCGAGTCTTCAAGATGCGCGTGCAGATGCTCCAGCAATTCAAATTGACGCGCCTCATCGACCAGCGTCATCACGCCTTTGTCTACCCCAGCGCTCTGCAGAAAGTCGTCGCTTACCTCTATTTCAGTATCCACCAGGGCGGCACCGATGCCATAAATATCGTACTTACTCATTCCTCTTAACTCCTGCAGCTAACAATACCCATAAAAATTCTTCGACCAACGACAGTACTCTCGCGCGGTGCCACTGGCCAGCATGGCGCGATTCAGGTCTTTGCCGCCTTCATCTTCGCAGCGCGCAACTGTGCGACCGTATTTGTCTATGTCTTTTATCTGACAACTCAAACGTTTACCCTGCGCCAATCGTTGCAATTGGGAACGCGCCGCATTGTAACCTTCCTCACTGGATTCGGGTGCGTCTACCGCCCACAGACGAACCTGCTTTTTATGCCCGCGCAAATACAAACTGTCACCGTCCACTACGCGATCTGTTTTTCCTGTAAGCACCTGACCAACAACGAGCGGCTGCCCGCCAGAGGCAGCGGTTGAACGAGTGTCAGTGTCTGGCGACAGGCGCTGCACGATCAACATCAGCGCGACAAGCCCTGTTACAAGCAATAATTTTACGCTTTGATTCATGTCGTAAGAAATCCCGGCAAGCCTAGCGACTCAACCACCAACACCAACCCAACCGCCATGATTGCGGCGAGCACATCATCCAGCATCACGCCAAGGCCTCCGTCAACCGTGCGATCAAACCAGCGGATAGGCCATGGCTTCACAATATCAAACAGTCGAAAGAGCGCGAACCCAATCAGCAATGAAACCAGCAGCGGTAGCTCGCTAAAATGCTGCAAATAAAGCACCACCATCCACTGCCCGACAAATTCGTCCCACACCACGGCGCCATGATCATGAGCGCCTAGCTCAGTGGCTGCCGCTTGGCAAAACCAGATACCGACAACAAAAGAAACTAACAATACTACGATGGCCCAATTCAACGTCAGGCTGGGAAAGATCAAACAATACAAGCCAAGCGCTAAAATGCTACCCCAGGTTCCCGGTGCTTTCGGCAGCAAGCCAGAGCCAAAACCCAAGGCAAAAAACAACACTGGCTTCCTACACAGCTGATGGAAAGTGGGTAAGGCCGTCATGGCGCTGAAGCCATTGCAGGGGCTGAGAAGTGCTGGAAACCTTTTACGGTCGGCGCTGCTACTAAACGCCCCTGGGTATCGCGAAGTAGTAATTCACCCGAGCCATTTATTTGCCCAATCCGGTGCAAATCAAAATTAGCCAAGGCTTTTGAGTCCGCCAAATGATCAGGCATGGTGAAACATAATCGATAATCATCGCCACCCGACAGGCTCCATTGCCTGCACACATCAAGCTCGTCTGCCACAGATTTCGCATCTGCAGAAACTGGCAGCGAATCAACGTCGATTTCTGCACCAACACTGCTCGCAGTCAATATGTGACTTAAATCAGCAAGCAAGCCGTCAGACACATCAATCGCGGCATGTGCACGGCCACACAGACTCTGACTCAGCGTTGTATTTATGTGCGGTGCATAAAAACGATTGTGCAGGTAGCTGCCATCAAGCAATTCGCCTTGCTCTATCAATTGCAATGCTGCGGCCCCATCACCGAGCGAGCCATCTATATAAATCCCATCATCAAGCCTGGCGCCGTCGCGTCGCAAGGCTTGCTCAGGGTCAACGCAGCCTATAACAGTGATGGTGAGCGACAAGCTACCGGATGTTGTATCGCCACCTATGAGTGGTAGTGCGTATTCTTTTGCGGTTTTGTGAAGACCTGTAGCGAACGACTGAATCCATTGCGAATCCACAGACGGCAGACTCAGCGCCAAGGTAAAACCGTGTGGTCTAGCACCCATGGCTGCCAGATCAGATATGTTGGTACGAAGTGCACGACTGGCCACCCATTCGCCTTTGGCCTCGGCAGGAAAGTGAACACCTGCGTTTAGAGTATCTGTTGAAACTGCCAGATGCTGGCCGGGTGGAGGGCTTGAGAGAATGGCGCAATCATCCCCAACACCCAATAAACACTGTGGGCTGCCAAGGTCGAGACCGGAAAAAAAAGTTCTTATCAGCTCGAACTCGGCAGTCATTTCGCCTTGTTCGCTGTTTCAACCGGCCGCAATGTTTCAGCCAATCGATCCAGTACGCCGTTAACGTACTTGTGGCTGTCTGTGGCGCCAAATTTTTTCGCTAAATTCACGTACTCATTGATTACAACCTTATACGGCACATCAATTTTCTCTTGCAACTCAAACGCGCCTACTTTGAGCAATGCGAGTTCAACAATATCTAAATCAGAAACTTTTCGATCAAGGCAGTCACTCAAAACAAGCTCCAGCGATTCCGAGTTATGCACAGCACCTCGCAACAACTCACGAAAATAATCCAAATCGGTTTTGGAGAGATCGTAATCGGCGATAAACTCAGATTCAATTTGACTGCACTGCGCACCGGCCATATGCCATTGGTATAAGGCCTGAGTGGCATAGTGGCGCGCCTGCTTACGTGCAGCAATATGCCGCTGATGGCTTTTATCTGACATGAGAGCGTGTGTTTAGATTTTGCTGAGCAAGCTTGCCATTTCCAATGCAGACAACGCGGCTTCCTCACCTTTGTTACCTGCTTTGGTACCAGCACGCTCGATTGCCTGCTCTATGGAATCCACAGTCAATACGCCGAATGCGACCGGTACGCCTGAATCCAGACTTACCTGGGCCAGGCCCTTCACGCATTCACCCGATACATACTCAAAATGCGGCGTTCCGCCACGGATTACTGCACCAAGTGCAATGATGGCATCGTAACCATCTTTGGCTGCAACCTTGCTGGCAAGCAATGGCAGCTCGTACGCACCCGGTGCGCGGTATACCGAGATATCTTTCTCGGCAACACCGTGACGCCGTAAAGTATCAACGGCACCAGTCACCAGGCTGTCGACAATAAAGCTATTGAATCGCGACACGATCAGCGCAAACTTCCGCTTGGCGCCGGTAAAATCACCTTCAAATGTAGAAATTTCGCTCATAGTACGGATTCCAAAGACCAAAGCGGTGTATTGAACAGGCCGCAAAGCGTTCTATTATAGCCTTTACTGAGCCCGCCGTGTTCAGTTTGCTGGCCACTTGATCAGTATTGCCCTTACCGCTAATCTTGCGCTTAATACACGCGCTGCACATATTATTACGCCATGAACAAGACCGATTTTTTCCTGGATACAGAACACGCCGCGCAAGCAGGCGGTGCAATTCCTTGCACGCATATCACCCGCGGTGATGAAGCAGACAGCAAGAAAGATCCCTGTCTGTTGATTGTGCCCTCGGTATTTGGGTTTGACTCTACTTTCATGATGCATTGCCGCCGCTTTGTCGCTGCTGGGCTGCAGGTTTATGCACTAGACAACTTCTGGCGCAGCTGTCCTGGCCCGTTGGAAGCCAGCGAGGCCGGAATACCGCAAGCCATGGCGCGAATGGCGGCATTGCAAGATGCTGATTGCGATTCTGACGTAAGCGCCCTGGCGAACTATGTTCGCGCACAACATCCCGGTGTAAAAGTGATTGGACTGGGCATCTGTTTTGGTGGACGGCCAATTGCGCGCGCGGCCTGTGACGAGGAAATTGACGCCGTGGCCGCCTGGCACGGAGTGCGCATTGCTGAGCTGGGCGATCACCTGGATTCTCTGACTTGTGCTGGCGCCTTGCACTACGGCGCTATTGATGCATGGACACCAAAAGAAGAATGCGACGCCTTACGCGATCGTTTTAAAGACAGACCGAAATTAGAAATATTTGTGCATGAAGAATGTGATCACGGCTTTACGCACTTGAACAGAGCTGCCGTTTTCAATCAGGACGCTTACGAAGCGGCCTACAATAGCGTTGTAAGCCTGGCAGAGTTATAGCGTCAGTTTAGCGCGCTGGCGCGAAACCATTCTCCGCAAGTGTGGCGTAACTAAGACTCTCTTGCGCTGCGGCACCTGCGGTAAGCAAGCGTTCCACGTACCGCGCAATCACATCAACTTCTATATTGACCCGCGTACCTGTTGAATAAGAGCCAAACAGCGTGACCTCTTGCGTGTGCGGAATTATATTCACACTGAACTCATTATTGCTGACTTCATTAACCGTCAGACTGACTCCGTCCACCGTGACCGATCCCTTTTTAGCGATGTATCTGGCCAACTCATCAGGTACCGTAATTTCGTAGCGCGTACTTCTTGCATCATCATATTGGCGACTGACTTCGCCTACGCCGTCTACATGGCCACTAACGATATGCCCACCTAGCGGCTCACTGGGTCGAACCGCCATTTCCAGATTGACTCGGGAGCCAGCTGAAAGATGCTGTAACGTTGTGTTATCCAGAGTTTCATTTGAAACATCAGCATGAAACGTATTGCTGTGCTGCTCTGTCACCGTCAGGCACACACCATTCACTGCAATGCTGTCACCAATGCTGGCAGACGCCAGATCCAGACTTTCAGCACTTACCACCAGCCGCACATCGCCTTGTGCCTGCTCAATGCGGTCTATATGACCCAGGGCCTGAATAATTCCTGTAAACATAGTCTTCTGCCTCTCACCGGGGTCGCCGCTGGATACCTTAGTGGTAAATCGGCGCGCAATCGATACGCAAATCATCTCCAATCAAGCGAACGCTGTTTAGACGCAGCTCAATACTGTCGTGCATTAGCTCTATGGGCAAGTGCAATAACGGTCGCGCATTACTGCCCAACAGCTTTGGTGCCATATACACAATTAACTCATCAATTAAGCCTTGCTGCAAAAAAGCGCCTGCTAACGTGGGGCCTGCCTCTAATAAGATGTCATTGCAATTTCGTGCCGCCAGGGCCTTCAATACCGCGGCGGGCTCCGGTCTGGCGGTATCACAATGAAGTACGCTCACCTGTTTTGACTCAGCAATGGGCAAGGGATTCTCGGCGTCTTTACCTACAACGACCAACACATTACCTGGTGTCGCCAGTAGCGCCGCACTGTGCGGGCAGCGGCCGCTGCTGTCCATTACCACGCGTAGCGGCTGTCGATCACCAAGTTGCTTGCTAGCCGTTTTACTCAGCTGCTCGACTCGAACGTTCAACCGAGCATCATCATCAAGTATGGTATTGATACCCGTCAACACGGCACAACTCTGGGCACGCAGATCCTGTACGTCTTTTCGCGCCTCACGGCCTGTAATCCACTGACTGTCACCGCTGGCCATTGCCGTTCGACCATCAAGACTCATAGCCAACTTGCAACGCAGGTAAGGTAAGCCATGTTCCTGCTGCTTAATATAACCCGGGTTTAATGCACGAGCTTCCGCGTGCATTAGATCTTCATCCACCTGAATGCCGGCTTCAATCAGCTCAGCAACGCCCTTGCCTGACACTTTTGGGTGAGGGTCACGCATCGCGCACACTACCCGGCCGACGCCGGCTTCAACTAATGAGCGACTGCATGCCGGCGTTCGGCCAACAAAACTACAGGGCTCCAGTGTAACGTAGGCAGTACAGTCTTTTGCTTGCTCGCCGGCTCTCTGCAATGCCATCGCTTCGGCGTGCGCTTCACCGGCACGTTCGTGCCAGCCTTCTGCAATCATCACGCCATCTTTAACCAGCACGCAACCAACGCGCGGATTGGGCGTTGTTGAATACCAACCGTGTTGCGCAAGCTCAATTGCGCGCGCCATATGTTGCTTGTCAGAATCGTTGAACACGCCGCTACTCATTCGAGAGCTTGTCTATTTCCTGGCGGAATTCATCAAGGTCTTGAAAGCTACGATAGACCGACGCGAAGCGAACGTAGGCCACATGATCAATTTCCTTCAATTGCTCCATGACCAACTCGCCGATTTTCATCGCCGGTACTTCTCGCTCGCCCATAGACTGCAAGGCGTGTTTGATGTGATTAACCGCCATGTCAATGGTTTCGATACTGACTGGCCGCTTTTCCAGCGCTTTTTGAACACCTGAACGCAGCTTGGTCTCGTTAAAAGGCTCCGGCACATTGTTCGATTTGATAATGCGCGGCATCAGTAGTTCCGCCACTTCATACGTGGTAAATCGCTCAGCGCAACTCAGGCATTCTCTGCGGCGTCGAATCTGATCACCTTCACTGACCAGTCGTGAATCAATCACTTTGGTCTCGGCTTCGTTGCAAAATGGGCAGCGCATATCGTATAAATATTAACTAGTCGCGATATACCGGATAGCGCGAGCACAACTCGGAAACTTCTTCACGTACCGATGCGTTAACAGCATCGCTCGCCATGTCATTAACAATGCGGGCAATCCATTCCGCTATCTGTTTCATTTCCGCCTCTTTGAAACCGCGGCGCGTGCATGCCGGCGTGCCAACACGCAAGCCACTGGTCACAAATGGCGAACGCGGGTCATTCGGTACTGCGTTTTTGTTGACTGTGATATGCGCCCGACCAAGTGCCGCGTCAAGATCTTTACCGGTAATGTCTTTACTGATCAGATCAACCAAAAACAAATGGTTTTCAGTGCCGCCAGACACCACATCAATTCCCTGCGCCATGATTTCCTTTGCCAAGGCTTTCGCATTGCTCACCACCTGACCCTGGTACACCTTATACTCATCACTCATCGCTTCTTTGAAGCAAATAGCCTTCGCCGCGATAATGTGCATCAAAGGACCGCCCTGCCCGCCAGGGAATACGGCTGAGTTCAGTTTCTTTTCAAGCGCTTCATTGGCCTTGGCCAGTATGATTCCACCACGCGGCCCACCCAGCGTTTTGTGGGTAGTAGACGTTGTAACATCTGCGATCTGCACTGGGCTGGGGTAATGCCCGCTTGCGACCAAACCGGCAACGTGCGCCATATCAACCACCAAATAAGCACCCACTTCGTCAGCGATGTCTCGAAAGCGCTGCCAGTCGGCAATCATGGAATACGCAGAGAAGCCCGCCATAATCATTTTCGGCTTATGCTCCCGCGCTAACTCGGCAACCTGGTCGTAATCAATCTCTCCTGTTTCCGGATGTAAGCCGTATTGCACTGCGTTATAGGTTTTGCCAGAGAAATTGACTGAGGCGCCGTGGGTAAGATGGCCACCGTGTGCCAGACTCATCCCTAGCACCGTATCACCCGGCTCCATTAAAGCCATATACACTGCTGAGTTGGCTTGTGAACCCGAGTGCGGTTGAACATTGGCGTAGTCCGCACCAAACAGTGTTTTCACCCTATCTATGGCCAATTGCTCCACAGTATCAACGTGCTCGCAACCACCGTAATAGCGTTTCTGGGGATAACCTTCAGCGTATTTGTTGGTCAGTACTGAGCCCTGCGCCTGCATTACTCTGGGACTGGCGTAGTTTTCGGAAGCAATCAACTCAATATGCTGCTCCTGGCGCTGTTCCTCTGACACAATTGCCTGCCAGATTTCATGATCAAAATCCTCAATGGTCTGCTGCTTGCTGAACATCAAAATACCCTGTGTGATTGGCCCAAATAGAGAGCGCGCATTCTACATGAATGGGCTGCAACGAACATTATTTATGGGTATTTATCGCCGTGGCTGACGGCCAAAAAACAGGTTTCGCGCTAGGCGCTGTGCTTCTGGTCGTTTGCAGACAAATCGGATAAGCGCAGGAATTGCTCCAGCTCAACTGACGGCTTTGGTCCGGAAAACAGGTAACCCTGTGCCGCGGAGCAGCCCAAAGCTTTCAGGTAGTCTGATTGCTCATCGGTTTCTACACCTTCCGCAATAACCCTAAGATCAAACCCTTCTGCCAAAGCTACAATAACCTTCACGATCTGCTGGTCTTCCAAACCACCGGGCAGACTGGCTACAAAACTGCCATCTATCTTCAAGGCGTCTATTGGAAGTTCTTTAAGATAATTCAACGACGAATAGCCGGTACCAAAATCATCAATGACGATGCTGACACCCAGCGCTTTCAGTTTTTCAAGCACGGCACGTGTTACAGAAATATCAGCCATAATCACCGATTCTGTGAGTTCAAACTCAACGCTGGTCGCCGGGATGTCGTATTGCTTTAACAGGCGCGAGACCAAATGCACTAACTTGTCATCACCAAATTGACGGGTAGATAAATTGATGGCAAGCCGGTCTACAGGTAAACCCATGGAACGCCATTCAGCAAACTGCCACAGCGACCGCTCAATAAGCCACTCACCCATTCGAATGATCAAACCGGTCTGCTCAGCAAGCGGTATGAACCGCATAGGTGACACCAGGCTGCCGTCGGGGTGGCGCCAGCGCAGCAGGCTCTCTACGGTACGCAAAGAACCCGTCTGATAGTCGTACTGAGGTTGATAGTAAACCTCAAACTCCTGGTCAGCGACGGCTTTGTGCAAGCTGTTCTGAAAGGCCAGCTGCTCGGCTGAATACGCATTCATTTCTGGCGTATAAAACTGGAAATTGTTCTTGCCCGCTTCCTTGGCAAAATACATGGCTGTATCTGCGTTTCGTAGCAACATAGACGATGTTTTACCATCATCCGGGAAGATAGAAATGCCTATGCTGACGCTAACAAACGCCTCATTGCCTTCCAGATTAAAAGGCTCGCACAATTCCCGCAGTATCTTACGCGCCACGTGCGCTGCCGACGCTGCAACATGGTCGCGACTGCTCTGGCCGTTGAGAATAATAGTGAACTCATCGCCGCTCATTCGCGCCACAGTATCTTCACCACGAACATTATCGGTTAAGCGCTCAGAAGCTATTTTAAGCAGCTTGTCGCCCGCAGCGTGGCCAAGCGAATCATTGATTGCCTTGAACTGATCAAGATCCAGAAACAACAGTGCAGCGCAGAAATTATTGCGCTCGCATCGTTGCAACTCGTGCTCGAGACGATCGTGAAACAGAGTACGGTTTGGCAAACGGGTCAGAGCATCAAAATACGCAAGATGTCGAATTCGTTCTTCATGCGTTTTACTTTCAGTGATATCACGCATGGTGATAATCAATGTCTGCACGCGGTCTTCGTTATCGCGCAGAACAGTAACGCTGGTGAGCGAATGGAAGCTGTCACCACTTCTTCTAATCCCAAAGCCTTCGTTTTGCGAAAAACCATTTGTTAAAGCGTCATGAAACAAACCGGGCTCAGGCCCAGTTGTAGAATCTGGCGCCAATGTTTCTGAATCTTGCGGCAGAATGATACCAATTGGTGAACGACCTAGTAGATCAACATCGTTGAAGCCGGTAATCTTTAGCAGCGCTGGGTTAACCTGCACAACACGAGATTGGGCGTCGAGAATCATGATTCCATCGTCGCTGTTCTCAAACACTTTGGCGGCCATGCGCTGATCTTTATCCAGCTTCTCGCGCTGACTTACATCACGTGCAACGACCACTGCCAGCTCAATGCCGTGTTCGGCAGCGCTTAATCGTGTGCAACGTGCCTGATAATGCAACCAACGGCCATCGCTGGATCGAAAACGAACGACGTCGTCAATCGTGCCTCTGCGGTCAAGCTCAGCAAGAAATTCTTCAGTGGATCTAATCGCGGTAAAATCGCGCTGGTGCAGCATTTTCCCCCACTGTTCGTTGCGCTCGGCAGGCGTTGCTGAGGAATAATCAAGATCCCAGCCAAAATGAGAGAAAATGTCGCGGTTTGAATACACCAGTTCAAGCGTTTCCAGGTTTATCGTAAAGATCAAATCTGGAATAGTTTCAACAACATGCAGCAGGAAGTCGGCTGGCAAGTCCTTACCAGTAGCCGAACGCGGCAGCAGAGGTTTATCCTCCTCCGATTGATGCTTGTTTTCGTCGACCACTGCGACTTGGCTCCCATTCAACTGCGCGCTATTTATTCAGTATAGACAGCAGATCACGATCAACGGTTGCGCTTGTCGGGTTTGTTGGTTACTTTGCGCCCTTTTTGACGACATCTTTAGGGAAGGAAACAGACTTTGGCTCAATACATATATTCGATGAACCGCGTGGGCAAAATTGTGCCGCCCAAGCGCGAAATTCTAAAAGACATCTCCTTGTCGTTTTTCCCTGGCGCCAAGATAGGTGTTTTGGGCCTGAACGGCGCCGGAAAGTCCACATTGCTTCGAATTATGGCCGGTCTGGATACGGACATTGAAGGCGAAGCCAGACCCATGGCTGATATCCGCATCGGTTATCTACCACAGGAACCTCAGCTGGACGAAGACAAAGACGTACGCGGTAATGTGGAAGAAGGATTTAGTGAGGCAAAACAAGCACTTGAAGCTCTGGATGCGGTGTATACGGCGTACGCTGAACCAGACGCTGATTTTGATGCCCTGGCCGCTGAACAAGCGCGCCTGGAAAACATTATTCAGGCAAGTGATGCGCACAATATTGAGCACAAGCTGGAGGTGGCGGCCGACGCCTTGAGACTTCCACCCTGGGACGCGGATGTTTCGAAACTCTCTGGTGGTGAACGCCGTCGGGTAGCTCTATGCCGTTTACTACTCTCTGGACCAGATATGTTGCTGTTGGATGAGCCAACAAACCATCTGGACGCAGAAAGCGTTGGATGGTTGGAGCAATTCCTCGCCGACTTCCCTGGTACTGTGGTCGCAATTACTCACGACCGTTACTTCCTGGACAACGCTGCAGGCTGGATTCTGGAATTAGACCGCGGCCGCGGGATACCGTACGAGGGCAATTACTCAAGCTGGCTGGAACAAAAAGAGCAACGCCTTGAAACCGAAGAACGCCAGCAGGCAGCACACCAGAAAGCCATTAAGGCTGAACTGGAGTGGGCACGCGCAAACCCGAAAGGCCGGCAGAGCAAAAGCAAAGCCCGCCTGGCCCGTTTTGAAGAACTGAACAGCAAGGAATTTCAGGAGCGCAACGAAACACTGGAGATCTATATCCCACCCGGCCCTCGCCTTGGCGACAAAGTGATTGAAGTCAACGGAATTAGCAAATCCTTCCGTGATGAAATGCTGCTGGATAACGTTAGCTTCTCTGTACCACGTGGCGGCATCGTGGGCGTGATCGGCGGCAACGGTGCGGGTAAATCCACCTTGTTCAAAATGATCTCAGGTATGGAGGCGCCTGACTCAGGCTCCGTTGAATTGGGTGAAACGGTTGAGCTGGCCTACGTTGATCAAAGCCGCGAAGACCTGGACGGTAGTAAAACGGTTTGGGATGAGCTGTCTGATGGACTGGACGTTCTGAACATCGGCAATTACCAGGTATCATCACGCGCCTATGTGGGCCGCTTTAACTTCAAGGGCAGCGATCAGCAAAAATTCGTAAAAGACTTATCGGGCGGTGAGCGCAATCGCCTTCACCTGGCCAAAGTCTTGAAACAGGGCGCTAACGTAATACTGTTAGACGAACCAACCAATGACCTGGATGTGGAAACCCTGCGAGCGCTGGAAGAGGCCATGCTGGCGTTCCCGGGTACCATAATGGTTATCTCGCACGATCGCTGGTTTCTGGACAGAACCGCCACTCATATACTTGCGTTTGAAGACAATAGTACGGTGTTCTTCCACGAAGGGAATTTTTCTGATTACGAGGAAGATCGTAAGCAGCGTATGGGGGATGCGGATCTTGTTCCTAAGCGGGTTCGGCATAAGAAATTAGCTTGAAACGAGATTCGTAAGTTCTGGAATTTTGTATCCAGAAACCCGTGCTTGTGGTGCATTCCCTACCGTGAACTGAGTGGTGGGCCTGCGGCTGATGGCTGCGCCATCACCGAAATGGCTGGGGTTCTGGAGGGCCGCATCAATTCGCGTCCCTGCTCAGTTGATGCTCTCCGCGCCATCCCTGGCGCTACGACCCTCCAGAACCCCAGCCATTTCGGCCTACCACTCTGATTAGTTCACGGCAGGGAATGCACCACAAGCACTCAAACCGCAGAGTATTCCCTAAAAACCTTTCAATTGGCACGTAGTCGCATCGCTGGTGTGCCATCGGGCAGCCAATAAGCAATGTTGGCCGAACGGAGTCTGTTTGCGCTGGGTTGGAGGCACATGGATGTGCCGGAAAGCGACAACTGAGCAGGGACGCGAATTGTCGCGGCCCAGCGCAAACAGACGGAGAGAGGGAAGCCGAAGGCCCGCATTGCGGCTGCCCGATGGCACACCAGCGATGCGACGGACTCTCTACAAAGCCCGCATCTCACAGCATATCCTCCAAAGCCTGCAAAGCCCCAGACAACTTATCTACCGCCACAACACTCATCCCAGGTATCCCCTCACGAGGAACATTCGCCCTGGGAACAATTGCTTTGGTAAACCCATGCTTAGCCGCTTCCTTCAGCCGTTCCTGACCGGAAGGTACAGGTCGAATCTCTCCGCCCAAGCCTACTTCACCAAACACCACCAGATCTCTAGGTAACACCGAGTTTTTAAGACTGCTTACCAAAGACATCAACAGTGCCAGATCAGCACTGGTTTCCAGAACTTTAACGCCACCAACAACGTTCACGAAAACGTCCATCGCGCCGATGTGCAAACCACCATGACGATGCAATACAGCCAGCAACAATGCCAAGCGATTTTGCTCTAGCCCCACCGCAACCCGGCGCGGATTCGCCAGTTGGCTGTCATCCACCAGCGCCTGAATTTCCACCAATAGCGGTCGCGTGCCCTCCCAGACTACCATTACCACCGTACCCGGCGTCATCTCCTCACCGCGCGACAAAAAGATAGCCGAAGGATTTTTAACTTCCTTCAGACCTTGCTCGGTCATCGCAAATACGCCAAGCTCATTGACCGCGCCAAAGCGGTTTTTCTGACCGCGTAAGGTTCGAAAACGACTGTCGTGACTGCCCTCCAGCAAAATTGAGCTGTCGATCATATGTTCCAGCACCTTTGGGCCAGCCAGGCTGCCATCTTTAGTCACATGGCCGACCAGAAACAACACAAAGCCTTTTTGCTTGGCCGCCTGAATCAAGTAGGCCGCAGACTCCCTGACTTGCGTAACACCACCCGGTGCTGAGCTGATTTCCGGTACGAAGATAGCCTGCACGGAATCGACCACAACCAAACGCGGTTCATTCTGCTCAATGGCTGCAAGAATGCTGCTCACATTGGTCTCCGCGAGCAATTTCAGATCATCAGTACCCAGCTTCAATCGCTGTGCGCGCATCGCAATCTGGTGCAAAGACTCTTCGCCCGTCACATACAGCGCTGGCATGCTGGCTGCGAGAGTACACATGGTTTGCAGCAATAGCGTGCTTTTACCCGCACCAGGATTACCACCAATCAGAATAGCCGAGCCCGGCACCAGACCACCACCCAGCACTCTATCGAACTCCGCCATACCACTGGCCAGTCGCGGATATTCGTCAGCCTTGATATCGCGCAACAGTTGCACATCCGAGCGCTCGCCGGCGTAACCCAAAGTACGCACATTACCGCCACCGCGATCAGCACGGCCCAGTGAGATCTCGGAAACCGTGTTCCAGCTCTTGCAGTTGGCACACTGACCCTGCCATTTCTGGAAATCCTGGCCGCATTCTGTACAAACGAATGCCTTGCGCGCTTTTGCCACGCTGCTCTCCCACTTCACACTAAACGTACACGCATTGTAGCAACGTTAACCATTGGAAAGAGCCGTTTGGATGGCCTACTTTCTTTGCGCAGAATAAGAAGCGAATGACGGATTAGATACTCAAAATGCTGGCGATGCAGGTCCAGCCGCATTAGAATTGCCGGCCGACTTCAGCTAATGCCCTATGCCCTCGTTATTACCCGAACGCGCTATTGCTTTCTCCCCATCGCTTGCGGCAACCCTGGGGTTGGAAGAAGCAGTGATGCTGCAAGGTTTGCAGGAAATCAGCATTCACGCAAGCTCGCAGTTTCGCGACGGCGACCGCCAATGGCAGCATGCCGATAGAGCCCGTTTACGTCAGCTGTTTCCTTTCTGGGCTGATGAAGATATTGAACGCATAGCCAACTCCTTGCAGCAAAAAGGTGTTTTGCTGATCAACAGCGCGCCGTATAACGAAGTTAAGCATTTGTATTATGCGCTCAACGATGGCGATGTGCCCGAACGTCGTCAAGGCATAGAGCGCGCTAGTGACGCAGCCGATACAAGCCACGAGGTCACCCCAAACGCTCGAGCACCCGCTCAACCGCAACCCACACTGGAAAGCGCGCTTGCGACGAAACAGGCGATCGCTGCAGACTGGCAACCTGATACTGATACTTGCCAGCAAATCGCACAACACGGCATAAACGCACAATTTGCCCACCAACAGCTGCCCGAATTTGTCACCTACTGGCGCCAGCGCGGTGAAACCAACTATGCCTGGGGTAACAAGTTTTTGAAGCATGTGGTGCACGAGTGGCGGCGACACCAGGCCAGCCAGCAAAGCTCAACGCCAATGTCCAGGCAATGGCGGCCAAGTGAAGACGCCATGGAGTTATTGTTGCGTATCGATATTACCCGCGAATTTATTGAAGACGCCATTCCGGAATTTGTGCTGTATTGGCGCGAGCGTGGCGACGGCATCGCAACCTGGAACACCAAATTCGTTGCTCATGTGAAAAAGCAGTGGGCCCGATTCAATGCCACGCTGCAATACGACAACGAACCTCGCTTGCTGCCCTCAGATTGGCAGCCGAACAACGATGTATTCGAAATATTGGCTCTGGCCAATATAGACGCCAATTTTGCCCGCTCACTACTCCCGGAATTTCAGCTTTTCTGGCACGATAATAAACAGATGCACACATCATGGAACACAAAGTTCCTGCAACATGTAAAATACCAGTGGGCACGACAGCACCAATTTGACCCCTCTACAGGCCAACGCGATGCGCAGCAGCAAACAGCTAGTCAATTCGGCCGCCATGAAGCTAAGGGAAGCGGCAGCACCTTCGAGCGACTCACTGATCGGAGCTGGGCAAGCAGTCTCTGAGCCTGGGCCGGATAGCGAGTACGCGCAGCAAACACCACCCGAACTGGACAAGGTTGATGCAATCAACCGACTGTTTGCGGAGCTGGAGCTGGCCTACCACAATCAATATCATAAAGCGTATGGCCGCGATGAAAATCTGCAGATGGCCAAGCAGCTTTGGTTTGATGCACTGCGCTCTTTTTCAAGCGAGATTATTCTAAAAGCCTGCCGCAGCGCTATCGCGGAATCTGAGTACCTGCCCAGTCTGCATGTGATGCACAGGCATTGCCGAAATCAGCTGGCAAGCTTTGGGCTAACAGATCCTCTAAGTGCGTATCGAGAGGCATGCAATGCCAGCTCACCCAAATGCAATTACGATTGGTCGCATCCCGCGGTGTATTACGCCGGCCAGGCCTGCGAATGGCGCTTGCTGGCGTCTGAAACCGAAAGCCAGATGTTGCCAATCTTTGAACGGCATTATCAATCGCTGTGTGAGGAAGTATTAAGTGGCAAAACGCTGGAATCACCCGCACAGTTAGCACTACCGAACACTGCATCCGGTAAAAGCCTAAGCCAGGAAGAAAATCGTCGGCGCTTAAAGGCGCTGCGTGATCAAGCCAGGCTTTAGACAAGCCCGGCGTGAATAGAAACCGCTATTCGTCAGGTGGCGAGTAAGAGGCGTAAGCCAGATTCTCAAAGCGCGTAAACTGACCAAGGAAGGCAAGTTTACAAGTGCCGGTTGGCCCATTTCGCTGCTTGCCAATGATAATTTCCGCAACACCCTTCTCAGGACTGTCTTCGTTGTAAAACTCGTCACGGTAAATAAAGGCAATCACGTCTGCGTCTTGTTCAATAGCACCCGACTCACGCAAATCTGACAGCACAGGTCGTTTGTTAGGACGCTGTTCAACGCTACGATTGAGCTGAGAAAGTGCGATCATCGGGCAATCAAATTCTTTGGCAATGGCCTTCAGAGAGCGCGATATTTCCGAAATCTCTGCTGTCCTGCCTTCAGAACCGCCGATCTGCATCAGCTGCAGATAGTCGATCATAATCATGCTGATTTTGCCATGCTCACGCATTACCCGTCGTGCACGCGACCTGACCTCGCTCGGTGACAATGCTGGCGTGTCATCTATAAACAGGGGTCTGTCTTTCAATTTTCCAACGGCAGCACTCAAGCGTGGCCAATCATCCTCGCGCATTTGGCCAGTGCGCACGCGGTTCTGCTCAATCTTGCCAATCGAAGAGAGCATACGCATGATCAGCGACTCCGCTGACATTTCCATGCTGAACACCAACACCGGGTTTTCTTCAACCATCACGGCGCTTTCGACAATGTTCATTGCAAAGCTGGTTTTACCCATGGATGGTCGACCAGCCACAATGATCAAATCACTGCGCTGCATGCCGGCCGTTTTTTCATCCAGCTCTTTAAAGCCGGTACTGACACCGGTTAGTGAACCTTCGGTATTAAACAGTTCATCAATGCGATCCAGAGCGCCTTTCAATAAAGGGTTAACCGGTTGCGGACCACCTGCTTTAGGCCTGCCTTCCGCAATTGCCATAATCTGCCGCTCGGCGTCTTCGAGAATGTCGACGCTATTACGACCTTCGGGGAAAAAGCTGTTATCGGCGATGGATGTGGCAGAACGAATTAGCTGGCGCAGAGTGGCACGTTCTCGCACGATGGTGGCATATGCTCGCACATTACTGGCGCTCGGCGTGTTGTTGGCCAGCTCGCCCAAATAGGCCAAACCACCCACTTGCTCAAGCTCTTTAAGATCAGCCAGGGCATCAGCAACAGTAATAACATCCAGAGGCTGATCAGCTTCAGCCAGCTTGGCCATCACGCTAAACACACTGCGATGGTCACTGCGGTAAAAGTCGTCGGCGCTGACCAGGTCAGCCACCCTCTCCCAACTCTCACTGGACAACAATAGGCCACCCAGCACAGACTGCTCCGCTTCAATCGAATGCGGCGGAATCTTCAGATTGCTGATTTCAGACTCGACAGCAACGGGAGCAAACTGCTCTTCCATTTATTGTTAGCTCAGGGAATTATACAGATGTTGATTGTCTGCGATTGGCAGTGCATTGTCCACGATATGTCGAACTGCAAATGCGTAATGTTCAAGTAGACCAGCGTCGGATTCTATAGCGCCGTCCGAGACACGCCGGACCCAAAGCACTCGCTGTGCTCGCGGGGCCAGCGAGTGCTTTGGGTCCGGCGTGTCCTGGAATGCGCTGTTTGTTTTGATGCCGGTCTATCAGCACCTGCAATACAGTTTTATTCAGGAACTACAGCAATCTTAACGTCTTGCGACACATCACCGTGCAACTGCACACTAATTTCGTATTCGCCCAGATCGCGAATCACACCTTCAGGCAGGCGCACTTCGCTCTTGCTGACCTCAACGCCCGCCGCAGTAATGGCTTCCGCCACATCGCGTGTACCGATTGAACCGAACAGCTTGCCCTCGTCGCCAGCATTCGCAGGAATGCTCACACTCAAGGCCGCCAGCTTTTCAGCCCGCGCAGTTGCACTGTCCAGACGCTCTTTCGCTGCCGCTTCAAGCTCAGATCGGCGCGCTTCAAACGCGGCCAGATTGTCTTTGTTGGCAGGAACCGCTTTGCCTTGGGGCAACAGAAAATTGCGGCCAAAGCCTGATTTTACGCTGACTTTCTCGCCAAGATCGCCGAGTTTACCTACCTTTTCCAGTAATATGACTTCCATCATCCACCTCTTCTTGAATTAATCCCGCGGCTCAGAGTTTTTGCTCTGCCGCTGCCGAATATCTAAAAAACTGTCTGCCAATGCCAGTGCGCATACTAGTTGCGTCACCGGAGGAATGGTCAACAGCAGAAAATAAAACCCTGCCAACAGACCACCGCTGCCCGAATAACGGTTCACCAACCAGTGAACCAATGCAATCCCCGAAATCACCAGGGGCAGTAAACATATCATCGCCCACACTCGGTAATGTTCACTGCTCATCAGCAGTAAGCCCAATAAAATAAGCCCTACTGCTATGGGCTTGCGAAACCGCAAGGCCCGAAACTCTTCGCCAAATCCACCGGGGTTATACAGGCTTGCCTGCCAATATCGCCCCAAAACCAATGACACTACTGCAAAAAACCCTGCTCCTGCACTGATCGCACCGGCCACCTGCTCGGTGGTAACACTTGCAAGCGCTTCTTCCAGCGGTTTGTTGCTGGGCGAGCCCTTTAGCAACTGCTCAAACACGGCGCGGAACAACTCCAGAATGCTTTCAACATAACCTGGAAACGCAAATTGCAGCACAATTGCTGAAGCCATACTGCAGGCGGCTCCAACCAATAATGCGGTACTCCATTGCTGTGTTTCACGAAGCACAACAGCCATCAAGAAGCTTGCCAGCACGCATAATAATGCTCCCGGAAACTTCAACCACGCCAACACTGCGGCGGGTAACATGGACCATAGCAACAATATTGCACCGTGTTGCGATCCCTTACGCATGGTTACCAGTGCGATTACCGCACCGCTAACCCAAAACAAAAACTCTATCGCCACACCTGCCATGGCAACGGCTGTGGCCTGTATTCGGCCACGCATTACAAATTCAGCAAGCGCTTTCAATCGGCGTGCCTCAGAACCAGCGAGTCAGTTTTTCAGCCTGAAGTTCTACCCAGGCCGAAAACAGGCGCTCAGCTATGGCTGTCTGAGTACGGAACCAACGCTAAATAACGCGCACGCTTAACAGCGGTTGCCAGCTGTCGCTGATAACGTGCCTTGGTACCTGTAATTCGACTTGGCACAATTTTGCCAGTTTCCGAAATAAACTCTTTCAGAATCTCGAGATCTTTGTAGTCGATCTCATTGATGCCTTCGGCGGTAAACTTGCAGTACTTTCTACGACGGAAATAACGAGCCATGATTATGCCTCTCCAGAATTGTTGTCGGTTTCGCTTTCAGTAGCGCGAGGCTCAGGAGCGGCTGCGCGGGAGGAATCGCTGCGCTGCTTGCGCTCTTTGCTTTCGCGTTCCTGCTTCATGATCGGTGACTCATCGGTTACCGCATCATTACGTTTGATGATCAAATTCCGCAAAACAGCGTCGTTGTAGCGAAATGCCGTTTCCAGCTCTTCAAGAGCGGTGGCGTCTATTTCAACGTTCATCATCACGTAATGAGCCTTGTGCAGCTTGTCTATGGCGTATGCCAGCTGGCGTCTGCCCCAATCTTCGAGGCGGTGTATTTTGCCGCCATCTTTCTCGATCGTGCTTCTATAGCGCTCGATCATGCTTGGAACTTGCTCGCTCTGGTCAGGGTGGACCAGAAACACGATTTCGTAGTGTCTCATTAAGACTCCTTACGGTTTACGCCCCCCGTCAATACGGTGGAGCAAGGAGAAGACCAAGCCTTGAGCTCGGTCGCGGGCGCGCATTCTATGCGAGCTGGCCTGCGTGCGCAAGCAACTTTATTGCCAGCCGGCCTGAGGGCCGGGCTGGCCGTTTTTCAGGCGGGTAGTATTTGCCTTTTCTGCCTTGGGCTATTCTCCCTCTTATTCCTTAGGCTATTCGCCTTTTTATTCCTTAGGCTATTCGCCTACGCCCAAGCGACCACCCTTACCCAAACCACCTTCCACAGACTGTGCTTTGTAGTTTTTCAAAGCGCCGATCATTTGATTCAGGGAATCTGCAAATGCCGCTACGATAACCTTGCCTTCCGGGGTTTTGGTGTAGCCACCTAAGGCACCAGCGGCACTGCCGCCAAAAAAGCCGCCACCAAGGTTGAAGTCAAATTTCTTGGCGCTACCCACGGCTGCCGCCAACTGCACACCTGAACGATTGTCTATGGCAATCAATGTGGTTGACGCTTCATTTTTCTTCAATCCGCCAGCCAGTATGCCCAGGTTACGATTCTTGGAGCCTAGCAAGCCACCGATCGCTCCGCCAAGGCCGCCAGTATTGTCTGAAAACTGTATGGAGGGATTCAGCGTGTAGTCCGCTGCAACAATCTGGCCTTTGCCGAAATTGCTGCCACTGCGCATTTCACCTGATTCTGCCAGTGCCCGCTCTCCCATCATGTTATTCATGGCTCTGCCACGCTCTACAACAACAAAGCAATTAGTCTGCTGAATCATCATTCTCAACACAGGCACGGTGCTACCAAGTCGCGGGTAACGTCGATAATAATCGGCCCACCAGGGCTCGTGTTGATTTTCAACTACCGCGATCGTTCCCAATGTTTCCGCGCAATGTTCGAGGCCGTCTGCACCCGTTGAATTTGCACCTCCTGCAGCCCCTGACTGAGCAAACGCGAAGGCCCCTATGGAGCTGAGCGTCAGACCTGCAAACAATTTGAGTAATGGCTTAGAGGACATGGTCATGTCTCCTGTTAACATGATTTGGACGCTCACCGTACCAATAGCGGCGATTAATGGCAAGATTGATCAGATAAAGGTGCGCAGCAATCGAGGAAAGGTCAGGTTAAGCTCTAATTTGCTTGTTTTTGGCGGTCGCTGGCTCTCTGCCTGCTGGCCTCAAACAAGGCAACTCCAGCACTAACAGAGACGTTTAAGCTCTCAACACGGCCCGGCATAGGTATTTTCGCCAGGTGATCACATTCTTTGCGGCTGAGCTGACGCAATCCTTTCCCCTCCGCCCCCATCACCAGGACGGTTGGCGCCGTCAAATCAAGGTCATACAAGGTATTTTCCGCTTCTCCTGCAAGCCCGGATACCCACAAGCCCATGCGCTTGAGCTGGCGCAAGCTGCGTGCAAGATTGGTCACCCTGAACACCGGCAACAGCTCCGCGGCACCGCAGGCCACTTTACGAACGGTGGCATTCATTCCAGCGGATTTATCTTTTGGGATAATCAAGGCATCCGCACCCGCTGCTTCAGCCGAACGAATACAGGCGCCCAGATTATGTGGATCGGTCACTCCGTCTAACACCAGCACCAGCGCATTGCCTGACAAAGCGGATAAGTAATCTTCCAGTTCATTTTCATTGCGCACAGGGGCTGGCGAACAGTGGGCAGCAACACCCTGGTGATTACCTTCAACCAAGGCCTGCAACTCGGATTTACTGACCGCCTGAGTTTCGATGCCCGCCCGCAGAGCAGCTTGCTGCAGCGCCGATACACGTTGATCATCACGATTAGACTGAATATACAGCTGCTTGACTCGACGTGGGTGTCGATCTAGCAAGGCCTCAACGGCGTGGAAGCCATACACCCATTGCAATTGTTCGTGCTCAGTACTCATTGAGTTTGCCAGGAATCAACGACGCTTTTTGTGTGCCGGCTGCTTTTTTGTTGCATCCGTACGGCTGCGCTTCTGCTTGCCACTTTTATGCGCACCCACGAGCTCGAGGTCAATCTTTCGCTCATCAAGATTCACGGCCACCAATCGAACCTGCAGGCGATCGCCCAAATGAAAACTGACACCGGTGCGCTCACCCTGCAAACGTTGACGCGCTGCATCGAAGTGATAGTAGTCGTTCGCCAGTGCGGTCACATGCACCAGGCCTTCAACATAAATGTCTTCAAGCTCAACAAACAAGCCAAAGCCGGTGACGGCATTGACTATGCCTGGAAATTCCTCGCCAACGCGATCACTGAGAAACTCGCACTTCAGAAAAGCAACCACGTCGCGTGTTGCATCATCGGCGCGCCGCTCAGTCATGGAACTGTGTTCCGTGTTTTGCAGCATCTCTCCCGGCCCATAGGGGAATATGTTGCGCAATGCCAAAGGTTTGGCGCCTTTTACCCGCTTAACCAGTTTGATTTCCTTACGGGATCGAATAGCGGCGCGAATGGCACGGTGCACCAGCAAATCCGGGTAGCGTCGAATCGGTGAGGTGAAATGCGAGTACGCCGGGTAAGCCAGACCAAAATGACCTTTGTTTTCTACGTGGTAAACAGCCTGGCTCATGGATCTAAGCATCATCGACTGAATAATATGAGCATCGGGACGTTCTTTGGTTTTTTCGGACAATTGCAAATAATCCTTGGGCGTTGGCTTTGAGCCGCCCCCTAAACTCAAACCCAATTCACCAAGAAATTCACGCAGATTGGTAAGTTTGTCGCCGCTTGGACCTTCATGGATGCGGAAAACACCAGGCCACTCCAGTGATTCAACGAACTTTGCCGCGCATACATTTGCAGCCAGCATGCACTCTTCAATCAGCTTGTGCGCTACGTTGCGCACCACCGGCACAATGCGCTCAATCTTGCGGTCTTCACCAAATATTATCTGGGTTTCGTGCGTTTCAAAATCCATGGCACCGCGCTGTACGCGCGCGCGGCGCAAGCTTTTGTACACATTGTGCAATTCATCCAGGGCTGGATGCAGAGACTTGTTGGCGAGCTTGCCAGTCTCCAAATACTTTCCTACCTGGGTATACGTAAGGCGCGCTGCGGAACGAAACAAACCCTCGTAAAAGCTGTAACTGGACACTCGCCCATTGGCGGAGACCGTCATGTCGCAAACCATACATAAGCGGTCTACACCCGGGTTCAACGAGCACAAGCCATTCGATAACAATTCTGGCAACATCGGAATGACTTGCCCGGGGAAATACACCGAGTTACCGCGGCGAGCTGCTTCCACGTCCAACGCGCTGCCGACCTGAACGTAGTGAGATACATCCGCAATCGCAACCAACAGTCGCCAACCGCCACCTTTGCGAGCTTGCGCACACACGGCGTCGTCAAAATCTCTGGCGTCTTCGCCATCAATAGTTACAAATGGCAATTCGCTGAGATCAACCCGGTGTCGCTTGTCTTCTTTCTGCACGTGCTCATGAAAGCCCTTTATTTCGTCCAATACATCGGCTGGCCAAACATGGGGGATATCATGCGCTCGCAAAGCCACATCTATTTCCATACCCGGCGCCAGATGATCGCCAAGCACTTCGTCTATGCGGCCGGTGCCCGGACTTTCCATGGAGGGCGGGGTTAATATTTCAACGGAAACGATTTGGCCATTTTTGGCACCACCGCGCTCTTTCTTTGGCACGATTATGTGGTGACTGATGCGTTGATTGTTGGGTGTGACAAACCAATAACCCTGTTCGCCTTGCAGCCGGCCAACAATGTGTGTGTGAACCCGCTCCAGAATTTCTACAATATGCGCTTCAGCCTGACCGCGCCGGGTGAAGCCTATGGTTCTGGCCAGCACCAGATCACCGTCATACACCTGGCGCATTTGCCTGGGACTGAGAAACAAGTCGTCAGTACCATCTTCAGGCTGCAAGAAGCCAAAACCATCGCGATGGCCAATCACACGGCCACGAATCAAATCCATTTTATCGATCAGGCCATAGGCTTTTCGCCGGTTGCGTACAAGCTGCCCGTCGCGAACCATCGCCTTTAGGCGGCGATTCAATGCAAACTCCTGCTCAACAGACAGCTTCAAGGCCTTGGCGATTTGTTGTTCACCCAGCGGCTTGCCTGCTTTTTTCAGCAATTTCAGTATGTGCTCACGGCTGGCAATAGGCTCAGAGTAACGACTCGCTTCGCGAGCTGCATGCGGGTCATCGCCTAATTCGGTGTTTGCGGTTTTCTTCCTTGGCACGTGTGTCCTGTCTCGGTTTGTGAGGGCAGCTATATGCCACCTAAGCCTTATTATGCCTGCCCAGCCTTAAGAAGCGTTAACATATTAATACCGGCCTACTTGATACTGTGTTGTTCCATGTAGCGCCATACAACGCACATCAAAGGATGAACCATGCCGTCATTTACCGTAAGCCATCAATCCAGGCTATCCGCAGAAGAGGCGTTTGAGCGTGTTTGCTCTGTGGTGGAAAACGCATCGGAATTTCGTGACATAGACCCGCAGTACCAGTGCAGCTTCGATGAACAGAACCTCAGTGGCTCTGCCAACAGCAAGCTGTTCAAAGCAAGGCTTAAGGTAGAGCAGCGTGGTCCGGGCTCACAGGTTGATATGACCATAGACCTGCCAATGAAATACGCGCTGGCCAAAGGCATGATCAGCAAAGCCTTAAAGCAAAAAATGCGCGCTGAGCTCTAGGATTTACTATGCACCCTGTCGTACGGCAACTGCTTGACCAAGCCAAACAGGAAACCGGTCTGACCGACTTGGGAGACCAGCGCTGCCTGGAAGGATTAGAGGTATACGTTCAAACCCTTGAGCAGTGTTGCCCTGATGAAAAGGGCAAAAGTCGGCTGCTGAAAATCCAGTACAAGAAATTGCTTAGCCGGCTCAGAATATTTGAAGCAATCAGGCAGCATCCGGAAATTCGCGACGAAAAGATTGTAGCGCCGCTGTTTGTGACTGGCTTGCCTCGCTCCGGCACATCCGCTTTGTTGAATGTGCTCGCAAAAGACCCTGATGCCAGACCCCTGGCACAGTGGGAACTGCGCCACCCCGAGCCATACCCCGGCCTCAAACCAGGCGAACCTGACCCGCGCTATCTCGCGGTGGTAGAAAAAATGGCGGCGCTGGAAGGCAGCGAATTTCGTAAAATTCATTACGCCGATGCTGACACGCCGGAAGAGTGCGTCATGTTGCACCAGCTGTCATTCGACGGTGTGCAAACCGGGTTTGAGATCATGTTCGAACCCTACCACAGCTGGTTTTTAGATCGCGACCTGCACTGGATGTACCAGGAATACAAACTGTTCTTGCAAGTGCTGCAGTGGCAGAGACCGGGTAAACGCTGGGTGTTAAAAGCGCCAGCCCACATGTGGGCAATTGACGTCATTCTGGAATTGTTTCCAGACGCGAATTTTGTCTGGGGACACCGCGACCCGGTGGGCGTTACGTCCTCAATTTGCAGCATGAACCAGCAAGTAACGCGAATGTACATGGGCGACACCAGCCATCTGGATCAAAGTGCGGTAGCAAAAACAGTTATGGATTTTTACGCGCAATCTCTGGAACGCGGACTGTTTATGCGCCGCCAGCAGCCTGAAAATCACTTTATGGATTACAACCACAAAGAATTTATTCAGCAACCACTGCAATTAATAGAGCGCGTGTTTGATCGTTTTGATCTCAGTATGCGCGCAGATCAACGCAGTGCTTTTCTAGACCACATACAGAATCACCCGCAACACAAACATGGCAAGCATGAATACACGCTGGATGACTTTGGTTTAACCGAGGATATTATTCGCGAACGCTTTTCGTTTTATTCCTTCAAGCACAGCTACGCACAGGAGCCAAAGTGAACTCTGAGACCGATAACACCGAAGAAGTAGTTGCCGCATGGGAAGCGTTCTGCGACGACCTGAAAGGCGCTGGAGAAATACTGCGCCGCGATGATCTGGAGCTCAACAACTTCGACCGCGTGGAAGGCCTGCGTTACCTGTCGCGGCTGGCACGATCTGGAATCAGCACGTTTGCGGAATTAACCGGCCCGCGCAACCCGGTATTTCGTACTCAACCTGATCTGGTAAAAATGGGGCTGGATAACCCTGACAATTATTATGTGGGCGCCTCTATCAAACCTGCGTTCGACTACCGAATTACCGGCAATCGCGGCAATATTCATTACTTGAGCTTCGCGGCACAAAATCAGAATTTTTCAGCCGTCGACAAGATCACTGGTGGCGCAGGACACTTGAACGCCTCGGAGCTGGAAATGGACGCCGATGGAAACTTCGAAATCATCGCCAGTCGCAGCCAACACCCCGGCAATTGGCTGCAGCTAGCCGACGACACCTCGCAGGTTTTATGCCGCCAAACCTTTCTCGACCGCAGCACTGAACGTGAAGCATTGCTGAATATCGAATGCCTGGAGCCCAGCGACCCGCCACCACCGATGCAACTGGATCGATTTGCCCAGCAATTAATTGGCGCGTCAATGTATGGCAAAGGCACGGCCCGCTGGTTCGCTGATTGGGTGGTGGATATGGCCACTCACGCAGCACCGAATGAACTGTATTTGCCACCTGCAGAACAACACCGCAAGGTGGGAGGCGACCCAAACGTTCGAATCTATCTTGGTCGCTGGCAACTAGAGCCTGATCAAGCCCTGTTGATTGATCTCGAGCCACCTGAGTGTGAATACTGGAATTTCCAGTTAGCAAACATCTGGGCAGAGTCACTGGATTACACTCATCGGCCTGTCTACATTAATTCCGGCCAGGCAGTTGCCAATAGTGATGGCCGTGTTCGTTTGGTCGTTTCTGCGACCAATCCTGGCATTGATAACTGGATGGACACCTCCGGTCACATTCACGGCACCATGTGCGTGCGCTGGGTACTTGCTGACCAGCATCCGCAGCCGGAAACCCAGGTTGTTGCGCTCTCAAGCCTCTGATTTTTAATAAATTGCGGTTCAAATCAGACTAAAACCACCACCTGTCAGGATATGGTGGATAAATAGGCAAATTACGCGAATATCAGTACGCAACTGCTAGGCTTAAAGAAATAAGATTGCCCAACTTTGGCACCGCATGGATTTCAAGAGTCTTAGAGCACGGCTGCTGTTCTTCTTTTCATCATTGCTGATACTCGTGCAGCTGATTGCGCTCGTGCTGATGAATACATCAACCACGCAAATCAGTGATGAAGCTGCCACTCAACAGCTAAGAGATTCGCGCGGTATGGTGAACCATTATTTCGCCGCGCAACGTGAAACCTGGGCGAATGCCGGCAAATTGATTGCAGCTGACAGAGAGGTGCTGGCCGCACTACGCACACAAGAAAAACCGGTTCTGAATACCCTTCTTGAGCGCTATCGGGGTCCATTAAGAGTTGATCACCTGGCTGTAGCCAGCGACAACGCGGCAGAGAAACAACGCTTTCAGGATTTTATTCGAACCCGCAAGGGTTTGTATCACCAGGTGATGGTACCTATTAGTGATGGCAGCGCCAGCGCCTGGCTGCGCATAGCGCGAAGGCTGGATGACAGAACAGCATCTGAAATCAAAGACATTACCAACCTTAACGTGTCTTTTATCAACAAGCACTCCCAGGGAATTAATCTGGAAGGCAGCTCGCGAAAAGCTACGAATGTTGAAGCCACAGAGAACGCACAAAGCGCCAGTCCAGCTGACTTGATTGCTGAGTTCGCGATAATACTGGCGGAGCAAGCAGAAGGATCAGCCAGTAGTGGTGACGCGTCCTCATCCCGCGCCAAGGCGATGGTGATGCCGCTAGGTGAGCCCAACCTGGCGATTTACGCCGTACTGGAGAAATCTTCAGACCATGCTGGCAGCGCTATATCAAGCTTGCGCACAAACCTCACGCTGCTTGCAGCGTTTAGCTTGTTATTATCACTGGGAGGCGGTTTCTTTATCGCTAAAACGGTATCTCACCCGCTCAGGTTACTCGCTGAATTTGCCAAAGAAATTCAACTTGGCAACTACGCCAAGACGGTGGAAATAACCCGTAACGATGAAATAGGCGAACTTGCTTACACGCTGAACGTCATGAACCAGGCCATTGCATTACGCGAAGAAGAAATGATGCACATGGCCTATTCCGACACACTAACCAATTTACCCAATCGCGCCATGTTCAATGAACGACTGGCTCGTGCGGTATCCACTACTGATCGCACGCCTACTCCGTTCACCATCATGATGATTGACCTTGATCGATTCAAGTTTATCAACGACGTATTAGGTCATGAGTCAGGCGACTTTGCGCTGCGCGTAGTTGCCAAGCGATTGTTGGCGGTATTGCGAAAATCCGACACAGTTGCTCGGCTTGGCGGCGACGAATTTGGCATCATACTCCCCACCGCCGATAAGCGCCGGGTAGTGGACATTGCCCGCAAAGTGTTACGAGCCCTTGAACAACCTGTTGCGATGAAAAGCCAACATGTAGATCTTGGCGGCAGTATTGGCATTGCCTCATTTCCTACGCACGGTACAGAAGCCAGTGCCTTACTACGCTTCGCCGACGTCGCTATGTATGAAGCCAAACGCTCAGGCAGTGGTTTCGCTTTCTTTGACCAGGATTCAGACGCGTACAAGCAAACTCATTTATCGCTGCTGGGCGATATTCGAAAAGCCGTTGCTCACAACGAATTTGAACTTTATTTTCAGCCTAAAGTGGCATTGGACCAGGCTGATACGCCCAACATGGAAGTGTTAATTCGCTGGAATCACCCTACACGTGGCTTTATTCCGCCAGACGAATTCATTCCATTTGCAGAACACACAGGTGCGGTGCGCCTGATTACCCATTGGGTCATTGACAACGCGATTGCGCAAGCGGGTCGTTGGCACGAGCAAGGTACTGAGGTAAAAATATCTCTGAATGTATCGTCTAGGGATTTGCTCAACCCCAACCTGTCTGCCATCGTTCAAAACGCTTTAAACAAGAGCAAGTTACCGATAGATCACTTGTGTTTGGAAATTACTGAAAGCGCATTGATGGACGACCCCGACAAAGCGCGTGATATGGTTCAAAGACTGCACGACATGGGCATTCGCTTGTCCATTGACGACTATGGCACGGGCTATTCTTCACTGGCCTACGTTGCCAACCTGCCCGTGAACGAATTGAAAATTGACAAAGTGTTTGTCAATAACATGCTCGACAGTGCGGAAGACAGCGCAATAGTACGCTCTACCATTGAACTTGGGCACTACCTGAATATGACAGTAGTTGCAGAAGGCATTGAAGAACGCGCAGAGCTTGCGCGGTTAAGGGAGTTCGGCTGCGATTATGTGCAGGGCTATCTGGTTTGCAAACCCATGCAAGAGGCTGAAATGTTCGAGTGGCTTGCCAGCAAAGAATGGCGCGTCTACGGTACCAATGATCTTTTGCTACAAGACGAAAGCAATCTGGATACCGATCTTAATGATTTACCTAAAGCGGCTAACAGCTAACTGGCCTCTTTGTAGATTTCCCAGATAGTATCTACCCATTGTGCATGCTCTGGCTTCATCAGACAAGAGCGCATACACACCACCGATTCGGTATCAAACTCCACCTCTGGCCAATGCGATTGCAATAGCACGCCAGGCAAAGTAACCAGCGCTAGATGCAAGTTTTTTTCGGCGCACCGCTCAAACGCTCTGGAACTCATCTGTGAAATCTTGCTGGCTGTGCCGGCCTTTGGCGCCCACAGCACGATATCCAGCTCTGGCTCAAAGACAGCCAATTGCGAGTCGTCAGCACAGATAAGCTGATACAACGCCAGAGCCGCTTTCCTTCCCGATTCCAGGCCAAGTGCAAACTCTCCGCCACGCTGCATCGGCAACAATTGCTGCGTTGCCCACAGCGCCGTGGCCGATGCACCCGGTCTGGAGCATTCGAGGCTTATCTCCCCCAGATGCAACTCATTCGAGCTGAAATACGTATAGGGGGAATCATGCTTGTAATGGCGTCCTATCTGCGGATCACGAAACAACACACAACCGCAACCGTAGGGTTGCAAACCGTGTTTGTGCGGGTCAATCACTATGGAATCAACTTCCGCAATTCTTGCAAACGCCCGCTCTGCGTTGTCAGATAAAGAATTTACCAAGCAGTGATAACCGCCATAGGCCGCGTCCACGTGGATGCGAAACGCGTGCGTTTTTTGCAACTCAAGCACTTTATGCAAGGGGTCAACACTGCCTACGCCAGTGGTTCCGAGAGTCACGACAACAGTACCTATTTGCTCTTGCTGTAACAGAGCTTCCAGCGCAGACATATCCATCTGCGCATGCTCGTCAACTGGCACGGAGTGAAACGGTATGTTTAAAACCTCAGTCAGACGTGAATGTGTGTAGTGAGCTTGTTGTGAGGCAGCCACAGCCCCCCCACCCTCTTGCTTGGCGATCCACAGCGCTTCCATGTTTGCCATGGTTCCACCGCCACACAAATGACCAATGTGGGTATCCCAGCCAAACATTGCCGCCAGATTGGCAACGGCTTCCTTCTCCAGAGCAGAACTTGCGCGCCCTCCATCAAGGGCATGGTTATTGGGGTTGATCTGCATGGCAAGACTGTAAGCCGTGCGGGCGATGGGGTGCGGTGGCTTCAGCATCTGGCCGGCATATAGAGGATGACCATAAGGGTAGTTATCCTGCAGGCGCTCAGCGACATCCGCCAATATGCTGGATGCCTCATTACCCATCGTTGCCGGTTCGAACAGTGGCAGCCCATCAAAGCCGCTCGCCAGCCGATCTGTTGCTTGCTTAAGTTCATTCAGACTGTCGGTCTCAATCATGCCCTTCCTCCACTTCCTGGATGTCACCCAGGCTTTCCCGGACCGTTTGTACAGCGGCCCAGGTAGCTACTGAATAAGGTACCAGGTAGGTTAATACGATTTTGACCCCAGCCATCAAATCCAGGTTACCCGCCAACAACCGATCACCATGATTTATCACTGCCAGAATGGTGCCAACCACAAGTGCAACTCTCAAGCTACGACTTACAATTTCCGGTCGAACCGCTATTGAAAACAATGAGTTGTCTTTACTGTTCACCTGACTCAGCCATCGCGTGTTTTACGAAAAACAACAGTCTACCGTGCATTGCACTGTAGAACAGCAGATTGACTTTCAGGTGGATGACGATTAAAGTGCTGGCCGCTCAAATCCACCTTCTTTTGTATGCTCAGGTGGTGTTGTGGTAGAGAGTCAAGCATAGCTCGATCTATCACTTCCGGCAGAAAGTTGCATAAACCCACCTATTTGTATGCCCAGGTGGTGAAATTGGTAGACACGCTAGCTTCAGGTGCTAGTGCTCGCAAGGGCGTGGAGGTTCAAGTCCTCTCCTGGGCACCA
>CAYGSL010000040.1:0-45057 GCA_964352475.1 uncultured Pseudomonadales bacterium
GCTCCGATGTGGCCGCCATCAAAACCAGCGCCAAAAAAGACGGCGACGACTATGTGATTAACGGTTCTAAAATGTGGATAACCAACTCCACGCAAGCCGACTTCCTCTGTCTTCTGGCCAATACCGAAGGCGACAACAAGCACATGAATAAGTCGCTGATTATTGTGCCCACCAAAACGCCCGGCATTTCTTTTTCAGAGCGATTGAATAAACTGGGCATGCGTTCATCCGACACCGCGCAGATATTTTTCGAAGATGTTCGCGTACCACAACGTTATCGAATTGGCGAAGAAGGCATGGGCTTTGTGTACCAAATGGAGCAGTTTCAGGAAGAACGTTTATACGCTGCGGCGGGCCTGATTAAGTCCATGGAAAACTGCATCAACAAAACCATTGAGTACACACGCGAGCGGCATATTTTTGGCAAACCTGTTTTGGATAGCCAGGTAGTTCACTTTCGCCTTGCTGAGTTGCAAACCGAAGTAGAGGCGTTACGTGCTTTAACCTACGACGCGGTTGAAGGCTACATAAATGGCGAAGACGTTACCTTGAAAGCGTCCATGGCCAAACTGAAATCAGGCCGGCTGATTCGCGAAGTGTCCGATTCCTGCCTGCAATATTGGGGTGGTATGGGCTTTATGTGGGACAACCCCATAGCGCAGGTGTATAGAGACGGGCGGCTTACATCCATTGGTGGCGGCGCCGATGAAGTGATGTTGAGCATTATCGCCAAGAAGATGGAGATTTTCCCCGGCAGGTGATGCACGCCGGATTTAATTCAATGGGTTTCGTTTTGACTGCTGCGAACCTCATCCATTAACCAGTTTTGAAACGCTGTAATGTTTGGCCGGCGCGAATGCCCTTCCGGATACGTTAGAAAAAAACTGGAGCCTAGCGAAAGCGATAGATCGAATGGTTCTACTACGCGCCCCGCTTTTATGTCTGGTTCCGTCAGTGTGCGCCACGCCAACACGACACCCGCGCCGTCAATGCTGGCTTGCAGCCCGTGATCGGGCAGGCCGAAATGAGCTCCTCTGGAGGCATCTACACCACGTGCGCCGGCCGCTTTCAGCCAGCTGTCCCAGGTTGGTGCGTCGGGATCGTGATCCATCGAGTGATTGTGCAGCAACACATGGTGGCGTAAATCATCCGGGTGTTTTATTGCATAGGGCCCCTCCAACAAACGCGGACTGCACACCGGTGTTACGGACTCGTCGAACAGTTTGATACTCTCCAGGCCAAACCACTCGCCACTGCCTAATCGTATTGCGGCGTCGTAATCGTCGCGTTTGAAGTCGATCAAACCCAGCCCAGTGGATATTCGAACGTCAATGTCAGGGTGCAGCTTATAAAACTTCTGCAAGCGTGGAATTAGCCACATAACGGCAAAAGCCGGTGCAACGCTTAAGGTGAGCGACCTGCGCTGTTCGCTATCAAACACCCGTTCCATCGCCGCATCCAGGTTCAGGAATATCTCACTCAATTCATTCTGTAAAAGCTCGCCAGATTCGGTCAGCAATAAACTGCGGGGCAAGCGTAGAAACAGCGACAAGCCGAGAAACTCCTCCAGCTTTTTCGCCTGATGGCTGATGGCTGAGGGAGTTACTGACAACTCTTCGGCAGCCTTAACAAAGCTGAGATGGCGTGCCGAGGACTCGAACGCACGCAGTGCGTTTAACGGGTAAAGCCGTCTTGACATAAGTAAGCCTTAGTTTTTCTAAGTCTAGCGCAAGAAATCGTCGTTTGTCTATTCCTCTGGAATACCCAAAACTGAGCCTGTGCTCTTGTTCTACATGAATAAGGGCGAAAACTATTGGCAGCTAGCATTAGTTTGTTAAAGGCTAATAGAGCTCAACATTAAACACTGAACCTTAGAGGAACTACCCCATGTCCAATATCAAACTCTACCGCCACCCCCTGTCAGGTCATTCTCACCGAGTAGAACTGCTGTTGTCGCTGATGGGCATAAATGCCGACATCATCGATGTTGATCTAATGCAAGGGGCTCACAAAACGCCCGAGTTCCTGCGTAAGAACCCAGCCGGTCAAGTGCCCGTGCTGGATGACGATGGCACAGTATTGGCAGATTCCAATGCGATTCTTGTATATCTGGCCAGCAAGTACGATGACAGTCACTCATGGCTTCCCGGTGACTCTGTTGAGGCCGCTGAAGTGCAAAAGTATCTGACGGCAGCCGCAGGTCCAGTCGCGTTTGGTCCAGCAGCAGCGCGACTGGTGAACGTATTCGGTGCCGGTCTGGACCATGAGAAAGCCAAGGAAACTGCTCATGCCTTATTGCATTCACTGAACGATCTCCTGGCTACACGCAGCTGGATGGTGGGTTTCAAGCCAACCATCGCGGATGTCGCCAACTACGCCTACATTGCGCACGCACCTGAAGGCGATGTGTCGTTGGACAACTACCCCAATGTCCGCAGCTGGTTACAACGCATTGAGCAACTGCCCGGATTTATACCCATGCAGGTTACCGCCGTTGGGCTAGCCGCCTAAGGCTTTAGGGGCAGACTCTTCTGCCCCTTTTATTCTGAACACACTGATTTGACCGTGCTACATCGAGATTGACAATGAACACAATACGACAAACCAGGCAAAATGCAGCAAGCGACCCGGAGCGTAGTCCGTTTCACCGTGGTGAACAAGAGATTCAAAAGCGCTTGGGTGTAAGCGATAATATGGAGCGCTTCGGTAGTAAGGTTATTCGCGATCACCTGCCCGCGCAGCATAGAGAATTTTACCAACAGCTAGCCTATTTGTTCTTAGGCCACGTCGATAAGCGAGGCTGGCCCTGGGCATCAATGCTAATTGGGCGGCCCGGTTTTATACATTCTCCAGACTCCACGCATCTGAATATTGCAGCAAAGCCAATTGCCGGCGATCCCTTGTCGAATAATCTAGAAAGTGGTGCGCCCGTTGGCGTTGTGGGCGTCGAGTTGAACACCAGAAGGCGCAACAGGCTGTCAGCGGAAGTGGAAAACAGTGATGCTGATGGCTTCTCACTTAAGGTTCGTCAGAGTTTTGGTAACTGCCCGCAATATATTCAAGCGCGCGAGATAGCAGCGCATACCTCCAATGAACCTGCAGGCGTAGAGCTTAATTCAAGTACTAGTCTGACCACGGAAATGAAAGCGCTCATCAAAAGCAGTGATACTTTCTTTGTTTCAAGTTATCTGGCCGATGAGTTCGGTCATGCCAGTGAAGGCGTAGATGTGTCTCATCGCGGCGGGCAACCCGGGTTTGTTCGTGTTGACGACAATCAGTTGCTAACCATTCCAGACTACGCCGGCAACTTTCATTTCAATACATTGGGCAACTTCATTGAAAACCCCAGGGCCGGATTGCTGTTTATCGACTGGGAACAAGGACATGTGTTGATGCTGACTGGCCATGCTGAAATTTTATGGGACGACGAGCAATTACCATTCTTTGCAGGAGCCGAGCGGCTTTGGCAGTTTCGCATGGTGGAAGGCGTTTATCTGAAGAATGCGATCAAGGCAAAGTGGTCGTTCAATTCCTGGTCGCCAAATACTCTGCTCACAGGTAGTTGGGATGCAGCCAGTGAAAGACAAAAAGCGCACCAGCTGGGCATGGCCTGGCGGTCTTACTCAGTCGCGCAGATAGTTGATGAAAGCAAGTCAATTCGTTCGTTCTATTTTGCACCGGAGGAAGGTAGCAACACCGATTTTCTGCCAGGCCAGTTTCTGACAGTCCGCGCAACAATCAATGACAAGAGTGTGATACGAACGTATACGGTGTCCAGCGCACCGGCCGATCCTTATTATCGAATTAGCGTAAAGCGCGACGGCGAGTTTTCAAAGTATTTGCACGAGCAGCTCGCAGTTGGCGACACTATAGAGCTCAGGGCACCCACCGGTGATTTCGTATTTGACGCAAGTGAACGTCGACCTGCCATGCTGATTGCTGCGGGCGTAGGTATTACACCAATGATATCCATGTTACGCCACGCACTGTTTGAAAATGTACGCGTTCGACACATTCGTAGCATCCATTTAGTACTGTTAGCGCGCAACAATGCGCAGCGCGCTTTCTATCAAGAAATTCAGGCACTCGCTCAGAAGTTCCCCGGGCAGTTCAAGGTCACCTGGTGCCTGAGCAAACCGGAAGACTCCCTAAAGCCTGGGTTGGATTACCAACATAGCGGGCGCTTGACGCACAATGTTCTTGAGGATGTTGTTGATGCTACTGAGTCGGAAGTTTATCTGTGTGGCCCCCCTGAATTTATGCAGAGCACCTACGATTTACTCACTGCGTTCAACATCTCAGATGAGCAAATTTTTGCAGAAGCGTTTGGACCGGCTGCGATAAAGCGTAATCAAGCTGAAGTGTATCCAGTTGATAGTGCGGTTGAAGCCTTGGTGACGGTATTGGACGCGAGTGGCCAGCAGTTAATGGAGCAACGCTGGCAGCCAAGTGAGGGCAACCTGCTGGACTTCGCAGAAAACCACGGCTTGTTTCTGCCATTCTCATGTCGAAGCGGTCGCTGTGGCGCTTGCAGTACCAGACTACTCGCCGGCAAGCTGGTGTATGATAGACCGGTTTCTGCGCCCAATGACAGTGAGGCCGCAATACTCTGCTGCGCATTACCCGCTGCTACAGGCGAAGCCGGCGACGATTTACAGAGACTAACGCTTCAGATTGTTGAATGAGTGCGATGGGCAATGTATTTCAAGCGCGCTGTGAGAGCAACAATGATCACACTAAATTCTTAAAAGCTAGCGATGTAAAAAAGCCATGAATCTTAACCAGGTAACATTGCCAGTTTCAAACATGCCAGAAGCTTGCGAGTTCTATCTTCGTATGGGTTTTCTGCAAATTGTTGATACGCCTCACTACGCTCGATTTGAATGCAGTGACGGTGGCTCGTCATTCTCATTGTCCTTAACTGAGGAGTCATTCAGCAATGGTGCGATTATTTATTTCGAACATGAGCAGTTGGACGACTGGGTGGCGCAGTTGCTTGAAGGAGGCTTTCAATTCGAGCAGTTGCCTACTGATATGCGCTACAACTGGCGAGAGGCAATACTGAGCGACCCAAGCGGGAACAAGATCAAATTGTATTGGGCCGGTGATGACCGTTTGAATCCTCCATGGAGGGTTGAGAAGCGCTTGTAACGCTGCAGCTTCAGGTGCATCGAAAATTATGTCAGCATAAATCAGATATAGCTCTTGACTTAACAGACGACCGGTCATATATTTACCCGCATGAGTAAACGCGAAGAGAAAAAAGAACGCTTATTGCAGCTTGGTCTGGGGGTCATGCAAGAGCGTGGCTACAACGGCACGGGTGTGAAAGACATTGTTGAGGCGGCTAAAGTGCCGAAAGGGTCGTTTTACACCTACTTTGATAGCAAGGAGAGTTTTGCAGTAGAAGCCATAGAATGCGTTGCTGAACAGAATTACCAGGCGGCCATAGCACTTCTGAATCAGCCGAATAAGCCGCCACTGGAAAGGTTGAATGACTTCTTCAGGGAAAATGCCGATGATGCCTGTGACAGCGAATTTCGAATTGGCTGCTTTATGGGAAACATGTGCCAGGAAATGGCAGACAGCAGCGAGTTAATTCGCCTGGCCGTAAAAAACGCACTAGGGAAAATGACAGGGCTTATCGCCGACGTACTGGATGAGGCGGCCCAAAATGGTGACGTGGTGCTGGTGCAAGACGCCCAGTCCACGGCGCAGTTTCTGTTTAATGCATGGCAGGGAGCGTTGTTGCGAATGAAGGCCGAAAAGGCCGATACGTCAATAGACGCTTTCCTGACAATGATGCCCAAGGTGCTGACCGCTTAAAAAAATTTAGCAGTTTAAGAGACGACCGGTCGCTTAATTCGTTTAGTAAAAAAGATGACCGGTCATATATTAAGGAAGTTGATCATGAATATCTCAAAAACCATCGCGATAGCAACGCTCAGTGTGGCATCTGTCGCCTCATCTGGTGTCAGCAGCGCAGAAGCCACGTCAGCGGCAGAGTATGAATACGAGGTAGTCCATAGCGCGGCGTCTAAAAAGCAGCGCTACAATTCCTGGTCGTTCGCATTTGATAACGACGTGCTGGTGCCGGGTTCTCGTGATCAAGATTACACTTATGGTGTAAGCGCTACCCTGTCCAGCGAAACAGCTCCAAACAGTACTTGGTTACTTGATTCGCCGCTTAACTGGATTGATCAACACTCAGGATTTTCCTCGCTTGATCTGGACCTTGGCGGTCAGGTACGAACCTACAGCACAGAGCTTGGGTTATACGGCTTCACGCCGGAAGACATTAGCAGCGAATCAGTGTCAGCAGGTGATCGTCCGTATGCCAGTCTGTTGTACCTGTCGAATTCTCGCGAGTATGAAGGCGCTAGCTCAGATACAGTGTGGCGCAGCACTTTCACAGTGGGCATTCTCGGCTTGGATATTGTTGGTGACTTACAGAACGAAGTGCATGCCATAACTGGAAGCGACGAAGCTCAAGGATGGCGCAATCAAATCTCTGACGGTGGCGAGCCAACGGCACGTTACAGCATTGCGCGTCAGCGCTTGTGGTCTAGCGGGTACTCTAACGTAGAGATTAAAACCTCGGTGCAAGGATCTGTTGGTTACCTGACTGAGCTGAGCTACGGCGTAAGCGTGCGGGTGGGGCACATTGCAACGCGCTGGCAGTCGTTCAATCCGGAATTGGCCAGCTACCGTGAACACTCTGTGCCCGTGTTAATTGGCAAGGGGTTTCGGGAAAGCTACTTCTCTGCGGGTTTGGCGATCAAGGCACGCGCCTATAACGCTTTTCTACAGGGACAGTTTCGAGACAGCGCTGTGGAATACGATTCTGGCGATCTGAATCACGCAATTTTGGAAGCGTGGGCAGGATATACGCACATCTTCACCAACGGCTATCGCATCAGCTACTCAGTGCGTGGTCATAGCTCAGAGCTGAAGCGCGGTGTGGGTGACCGAAACGTATTGTGGGGTGGCTTAACAATGACTAGAAATTACTAATCAACGCCCAGGCTGATGGGCATAACACTGGCACAAGGCATGCCACCCAACGAAGTTGCAAACGATAGCTCAAAGCCTCATGTCGAGCTCTGCTCAGTGAGGCTGCAAGCTTTGCAGATAATCCGGGTTTTGAAAGTCGTTCAGCGCCTGCTCAATTTCTTCCACTGTGTTCATCACGAAAGGTCCGTATTGCACCATGGGTTCCTCGATAGGGCGGCCACTTAGTATCAAGAGCTCAGCACCATCAGTCCCGCTGCTGATCTTCAAACTCTCGCCACTGCCGTAGACCCCTAGCTGTCTCGACACGACTTCGTCTGTACTCCCTTTGTAAACGTACACAAGAGCGGCGCCCGTTTCTCTGAAAGACAACTCTACGGTTTCGTTTGCTGTCAGGCGCACATCCAGAAAAACAGGCTGTGTTGAAATATCGGGCAGCGGCCCGCGCAGAACCTGATGATTAACGTTTATGTTGCCAGCAATCACGCGAACGCTGCCACCGCCTGGTAATTCTTTCTCGGTGATTTCATCGTTAAGAATCTCCTGGTACGCAGCTGGTTTCATTTTTTCTGCAGCTGGTAAGTTCAACCAGATCTGAAAGCCATGGAGTAACCCCCGCTCTTGCTCGGGCATTTCAGAATGCAGTACACCAGCACCCGCCGTCATCCATTGCACATCGCCTGCCGCAATAACGCCTTCGTTACCCATGTGATCCCGGTGACGCATGCGGCCGGTTTTCATATACGTGATTGTTTCAAAGCCGCGATGCGGATGTTCAGGAAAACCGCCTATGTAATCGTCGGCTTTAGTAGAATTGATTTCGTCGATCATCAAGAAAGGATTGAGCGCTTGTTGCAGATTTCGCCCCGCTAATCGATGAATGCTCACGCCGTCGCCGTCTTTGGTGGCTTGTGCATTTACTACTTGCTGTAAAGTTCTCATTGAAATTCTCCCATTAGAATCTGTTTTACAAATTATTCAGGCAGCGTTAAGCGCTTTACGATTATGCGGAAAGTCAAAGTCCTGAACTGGCCCAAGCGGAATAACGCCCGTGGGGTTAATCATCAGATGGCTGGCGTAATAATGCGTTTTGATATGCTCAAAACTGACTGTTTCAGCGATGCCAGGTACTTGGTATAGCTCACGAATATAGCCACTCAACGCCGGGTAGTCAGAAAGGCGTTGGCGGTTGGTTTTAAAATGCCCATAGTAAACCGCGTCAAAACGAATCAAGGTGGTAAACAACCTCCAATCCGCCTCTGTTAGTCTGTCTCCTGCCAAGTAGCGTTGTCTGGTAAGAATAGATTCAAGCCAATCGAGGGAATCAAACAGCTTGCCGAATGCCTGTTCGTAGGCCGATTGTGTGGTTGCGAATCCAGCGCGATAAACACCATTATTAACCGTGTCGTAGATTCGGGCGTTAAGCGTGTCGATGGTCTCGTGCAGTTCCGCTGGGTAATAGTCAGTGGAATTACCGGTAAGAGAATTAAACGCCGTATTGAACATACGGATAATCTCTGAAGACTCATTGCTGACAATGGTCTGCGTTTGCTTGTCCCACAATACGGGTACCGTTACGCGGCCTTCGTATTTGGCATCCGCTTTCAGATACAGCTGATACAAAAAGTCCAAACCGTACAATGGGTCGCGCATCTCCCAACCGTTTTCCAGCATGATGGGCTCAACCACTGTCACGTCGATGTAGTCTTGCAGTTGCTTGAGCTCACGAAAAATAAGCGTGCGATGTGCCCATGGGCAGGCCAGCGATACGTACAAATGGTATCGGCCTTTCTCCGCCTTGAAGCCGGGTTCTCCTTGGTGGCCGGGCTCACCATTCGCGGTTAGCCAGTTTCTGAAGTGACTTTCCTGCCGCCGAAACGCTCCGTCGCTGTCGTCGGTTTTGTACCATTGATCAACCCATTTGCCATTTTGTAGTAAACCCATTGCCCTTCTCCTGGTCTGTGATGGCTGCTTTTCCGCAGCGATGTAATCATTGTAGAGACGCTGAAATTTACAAAAAGCCTTGTTTTATGTTTAGAATGTTCGGAAATTCAGAACAATTAAAAGCAATCAATGAGCCAAAACCCGTTGAATTTAGAGGCCTTGGAAGCGCTGGACGCCATAGATAGGCGTGGCAGCTTCGCAAAAGCAGCGGAAGAGCTGAATAAAGCCACGTCAGCGGTATCCTACTTGGTACAGAAGCTGGAAGACCAACTGGACCTCGCTGTTTTTCAGCGCCAAGGGCGCCGTTCAGTTCTGACCCCAGCTGGGCGACTGGTATTGGAGGAAGGCAGGCAGATCCTGCAAGCCACCAACCGATTAGCTAGTAAAGCAAAGGAAGTGGCCAGAGGTTGGGAGCCGCGCATTCGTATTGCTGTGGAATCACTTCAATCCTACCCGGCGCTTTTTAGAGTGCTGAATGATTTTCTGCATGAACACCCTAGTATTGAAATCGATGTGTGCGAGGTAGTGCTGAATGGCGGCTGGGAGGCACTAGAGCACGATAGAGTTGAATTGTTGCTTGGGTCGCCCGGGCCGGTGCCCGCGCAGAAAGGCTATCGCGCTATTCCCTTGCGGCACATCGAACTGCTGCCGGTCGTAGCCTCAAACCATGCGCTGGCCAGAGGTGCTGCAAAGCAACAAGCCATAGACAGAGACTTAAGCGACATTCGCCGCGTCATTACTCACGATACGTCCGTAGCTGATGTTACGCGCAGTGCCGGCTTGAGTATCGACAAGAAAACGTTCTACGTACAAAACACAGATCAAAAAGCGCACGCTATTTTGGCCGGCATTGGTATTGGTCATTTACCTCGCGAGCGTATACAGCCGCAATTGGATAGTGGAGAGCTTATACCACTGGTTTTGCCAGAAGACGCGCCGCTTGAAAACTATCTCGCCTGGAAGATAAGCAACAAGGGAAAAGGGCTAAAAGATTTGACGCAACGCTTATCAGTCGCGTTTGCTTGAATGCAGTCGTCAGTAGATTCTGCATTTAGCGTAATTGAATCTGCAAAAAAGTAAGCAGGCCATTTTTGATGTGCAGGGCTTCACGCATTACTATCCATACTGAGTAAGCAATACAATGGTGGAACCTTACAGTGGATAGGGTAGATTGGGTTTTTATAGTTGCCGGCAGCCTGGGCTGCATTGTTGCTGTAGTGCATGGAGTGATACTGCAGAAAAAAATGGTCACACCAATTCTCACCGAAATGAAGCTTGCAGAAAGCCTGCGCCGGCTTATTCCATTGCTATTGCATTTCAGTACCGTGTTTTGGTTTCTTGGCGGTATAGCGCTCATTGCAACGCCGTTGTATCCGAATGAATACGTCACACTCGCGACAGCTGTTTTCGCAGGCTTGCTATTTACCTTCGGCGCCATCGGGAATTTCTGGGGCACCCGCGGCCGCCACCCCGGATGGATGATGTTGGCTGCATCAGTGGCCTTGATTATCTATGGGTCGACCCAGCTTGAGTTAGTTAGCTAAAGTCGCATTCGCTAATGTTTTAGCCGTACGTGCCGATAGCCCTTAAAAGGAGCTAAACCTCGCCATTCGCATGATACGCATTCAGTGAAAATCAGCTTAAAATTCCAATTGATCAGTATCCTGGGGATAGGTCTGGCAATGGCGCTCGCCGGTCAGCTCTTGATTCGTCACTATATCGAAATACCCTCTCAGATCGCTCAAGAAACTGTCGCCGACGCCAAAGGTATAGAGCGCGTGCGCCAAGCCATCCAACAGATGCAAGATGAGATGTCTTTGCGTGCGGTTGATAACTCCGCCTGGGACGACACCTACGAATTCATACTTTCTGAGCCCACGGATAAAAGTCATCAAAATTTCGTAGATATCAATTTCTCAGACTATTCCCTTGAGGTGTTGGAAGTTGATGGTGCGGTGTTTGTGTCCGCGAATGGCCCGGTAAAATTTTCGTTCTTTAATGAAAAGCTCAGAAAACAGCTTGAGTCTGGTAAAGAGTTTTCCTTGCCTGAAATCATGGTTCCCCTGTCTTTTCTGGAAGATGGTCGCGTTGAGCAAGAGTTTATTAGCGCAGGTGTTACCACAGGAAATCTCGGGCCGATGATGTACGCCGCCAGCCACATTGTCACTAGTTACGAACCCTACCCTGCCCCAAGGGGCACCTTGATATTGTTTCGGCTGTTAGACGAAGAGTTCTTCCGCGCGCTCGGCAGCAACTTACAAACCAAACTCGAGTTCATACCTATTTCTCGTGCTGAAATTGGCAAGGAGAGTGTGAGCCTGCTTAACAAGATGAAAGCGCTTCGCAGTGAGCAGCTGCCTAGAGATACGAATAGCAAGCTCCACTGGTTGCTGAACGACAGTGAACACCAAGCCGTGTTGCTGGTAAAACAGGACGCAGACGCGCGCGGTTTTTCAGAGAGTCATCTCTCGTCTTCGGTGTTGGTAGGATTTGCATCGTCCGCGGCAATACTCTTTATTCTCGCCGCAGTATTTTCGCGCACGGTTCTAAGAAGGCTGGTGGAAGCCAAGGAAACAATGCAGAGCATCGTGGCGACGGGTGACTACGCGCGCCGCTTGGAAAGTGCTGATAGCGATGAACTCGACACCGTGTTTACCCAATTTAATCGTTTGTTAGAACACATCCAAGAGCAGAACGAGGATTTGATTAGTAAGAACCAAGCTCTGTCAGAGCTGTCTGAAAAAGACGCACTTACCGGTATTGCTAACCGCCGCCTTCTTGAGACCAAGCTGCAAGAAGGTTGGCGTCAGTGCCAGCGGGCGAAATCGCCATTGTCGGTGCTAATGATTGACGTGGACTATTTCAAACCTTTCAACGACAACTATGGTCATCAGGCCGGCGATGAAGTGCTTAGGTCTCTCGCACAAGCTATGCAACAAAGCCTGTACAGACCCAACGATTTTCTGGCTCGATACGGTGGTGAAGAATTCTGTGCTGTGCTGAGTGAAACCGATTCAGAAGCCGCTGTGCAAGTGGCGGAACGCCTTAGAGTTGTTATCGAAAAATTGAGTATTCGAAGTGATGTGTCTGCGTGCGCGAAAGTGATTACTGCGAGCATTGGGGTTGCAACATGTGTTCCCAATGCAGCTGAGGTGGACAATGGCCTGGTCAAAAGAGCCGACGAAGCGCTATACCAGGCTAAGTCACTAGGTCGTAATCGCGTTTATATGAAACGCGGTGACCCAAAAGTGATATCTATAGTTGGAAATGCGTCTTAGCCTTTAGGTGGGGTGATTGCAACACTACGTGCTTTATTCGCACGTTCAACAATATGAGCGCGAATCGCATAAGTGTCATCCTTGCCAAGCGAGTCAGCAAAAGAAGGCATGCCCTTCGCCTCGAACACACCTTCTAACACTATTTTATCAAACAGCTGATGCGTTGCATCCGTCATGCGCCTTAAGTCTGGCAACATGGGTACGCTTTCATAAACCCCGTGACAGGCGCCGCAATGCAGTACATAAAGTTGTCGGCCGTGCTCGATAACTTCCGCGGTGGCAGCGACCGTCGGTGGTTCCGGAAACGCCCCTCTTGGCGCTAGCGCTGGCGGCAATTTGACTTGATCGCCATCGAGTTTAAATACCAGCAAACGGCCTCGGTTCTCAAAATTCAGCAGCGCTTCGTTCCCTTGCAGTGTGTTGAACGCTGGGCCACCCCAGCCCGCAAGCACCGCTATGTATTGCTCGTTATCAATGGAATAACTGATAGGTGGCGCGATAATTCCGGTTCCTGTCTTGATGGACTTGAGTAAGTTACCTGAAGAAGCGTCAACGAATAGCAAGTCACCCATGGCTGTACCGAACGCGACTAAACCGCCGTTGGTAGACAACACACCGCCATTCCAAATATTCGCAATGGCCGTTTCCCATTCCAGGCGCTGCTCAATCGGATTCCAGGCTTTCAGGTAACCACTGGTTTCGGGTACAGGCTGGTCGCCAATGAGCGCCTCCATGTTATCTGCGCCATAGGTAAACCATTTGTCTTCCGCCATGCTGTGCACCCAACCAATCTCGCGCGCTGTGAAATACACAAGTCCAGTGTTAGGGCTGAATGACATTGGCTGCCAATTATGAGCTCCAGCGGGTGACGGGAAAACATAACGATCTTGTTTTTCGTAATCCGCCAAGCCAGTCTCCATCGGCCGGCCCGTAGCTATGTCAATGTGGCTAGCCCAGTTCACATGCACATAGTTTTTTGCCGACAACAGCTCTCCCGTTTCGCGGTCAAGCACGTAAAAGAATCCGTTTTTCGGTGCTTGCATCAGAACTTTTCGGGTTTGGCCCTTAAGTTTCAGGTCAGCAAGAATCATGTGCTGAGTGGCTGTGAAATCCCAATTCTCCCCAGGTGTGGTTTGGTAATACCAAACCAGCTCGCCCGTGTCAGGCTTCAGGGCAAGAATAGAGGCTAGATACAAATTGTCGCCGCCGCCGGGGCTGCGCTTATACTTCGGCCAGGGAGAGCCATTGCCGGTACCTACATAGAGCAGATCAAGTTCGGGGTCATAAGCCATCGAATCCCATACCGTGCCTCCTGCTCCACTCAGTGCGCTGGACTCGCTCCAGGTTGCCGCCGCATCACGCATGGCTGAATTTTCGAATGGGCCGTCAACGCTATCCGGCACGGTATAAAACCGCCAAAGCAAGTTGCCTTTATCCAAGCTGTAGGCCGACACATAACCGCGCACAGAATATTCTGCACCGCCATTGCCAATAAACACCCGCTTACCCACTATGCGCGGTGCGCCAGTGATGGAATACCATTGCTCTCTGTCTGGCAGGGTGTCTACTGTCCATAGAAGTGCGCCACTCTCGGCATCTAACGCAATTAAACGACCGTCTAGCGTGCCAAACACTGCTTTTCCTTCTGCCACTGCAACGCCGCGATTAACCACGTCGCAGCACACCCGGCCTGCCCATGAACGCGGCACCTCAGGATCGTAGGCCCACAAAAGCTCGCCAGTTTTTGCGTTCAGTGCAGATACTCTAGACCAGGTACTGGTCACGTACATCACGCCATCAACAACAATCGGTGTGGCTTCCAGCCCGCGCATTGATGCCATATTGTGCTCCCAGGCGAGGCCAAGGCGCTGAATATTGTTCTTATTGATTGCGTTTAATGGTGAGAATCGTTGTTCGAAATTGTCTCGGCCATGCAATGGCCAATCACCAGCTTGTGCCGTGGAGTGTTCGCGAGCGGCTGATGACTCAGGGGCGGCAACCGTGGGCTGCTTCGCGTTGCAGGCCAATAACGCAAGGAGGGCTATTAATACTGCTGTGGCTGTAAGCGCCGATCTGGCAGTGTGATTCTGTAGTGAGATCGGCATAAACATCCCCAATGTATAAGCGCCTGGTGTTCTGGGACAGCACGCTAGCCTGCCGTACAATAGGCTGGCTTTCAAGCACAAGCATTCGAAAAATATTAGCAGCACGCGCGAGGCGAATTGAACGATAATGTGGTTGGCAACAGCGCCGTACCCCGGCGCACTTCGTAATCACACATGAGATGTAATGAGCAGTTATACCGAGATAATCCAAACCTTCTTCGAATCCGCCCCAGAGTATAAAATCGATTTACCAGAGAACTGGTTACAAGGCCGCACAGCCTTTGGCGGGCTTACCAGCGCCCTGCTTATAGAAGCGCTTCAGCATCACTATGAAGACCTTCCCCCTTTGCGCACCATGCAGGTGAATTTCATAGGTCCGGCCGCCGGCCCGCTGACAATCACTCATAAAGAACTGCGAAGGGGGAAAAACAACGTCACGATTGAGGCCAGATTAGACAGCGCGCTAGGGGCAGGTACCTATGGCTACTTCACCTTCGGTAAAAGCCGCGAACTTTCAGAGAGCATGGAGTACCCATTGAATCAGCCGGGTGTGCGGCCTGAAGACGCTGAAGTCATGGTGCCTGCTAGTGAAGAGCTACGCTTTCTGTTTAATTTTGAGCGCCGGCTGGTGTCCGGCCCAGCGATATTCTCAGGTTCAAATAACGCCGATATGCTGCTGTGGACCCGACATGTGGACCCACATGCGCGTGAAGGCCTTGGCCCTCTTATTGTATTGGGTGACGCGCCGCCCGCGGCACTGTGCGCGCTCACCAGCGTTCAGGCACTGAGCTCGATGAATTGGAACATTAATATGTTGACCGACGACTTGAGCACGGACGATGGTTGGTGGTTAATACGTTCCGCCACGCATTTCATTCGTGATGGTTATAGCTCACAGCTGATTCAAATATGGAACAGTAGAGGCCAACGAGTGATGGATTCTATGCAGCATCAAGCAGTGTTTGCTTGAGACCTGGCACCCGATAGTTACTAAGGAGTATAAGCCCCATGCGAGAGATAATCTGCCCGCATTGCGACAAGGCGTTTAAGGTTGACGAAGCCGGTTACGCAGACATAGTGAAGCAGGTTCGCAACAAAGAATTTGACCAGCAATTGCATGAGCGCCTTGAGCTTGCTGAGAAAGAAAAAACCAACGCTGTTGAGCTGGCAAAAAAGGAAGTAGGTAGCGAAATGCAGAAGGTGACCGCGGATAAAGACGCGGCAATTCAAGAACTCAAAGCAAAACTTGATGCTGTTGACGTTTCACAGAAGCTTGCAGTAAACGAAGCACTAAGCGGCATCGAGAAAGAACGCGATGCAATCAAGAATGAACTACTGGCTGCAAAGCGAAACAGCGAAGCAGAGTCAAAGTTAGCCGAGGCCAACCTCTCCAGGCACGTACAGGAAACCGCGGCCCGCAAAGACGCCGAGATTCAAGAGCTAAAAGCACAACTCAACGCCAATGAGGTAGCCCGAAAGCTGGCTGTTACTGAAGCCGTCAGCAGTGTTGAAAAAGAGCGTAATGACTTAAAAAGCAGTTTAGAAAAAGCCGAGCTGGAAAAGCAGCTTGCCGAGAAATCTCTCAAGGATAAGTACGAAACGCAAATTAAGGACAGAGACGATGCGATTGAGCGCCTGAAAGATTTGAAAGCTCGGCTATCAACTAAGATGGTTGGCGAAACTCTCGAGCTGCATTGCGAAACAGAATTCAATCGCATCCGGTCCACGGCGTTTCCAAGAGCCTATTTCGAGAAAGACAACGACGCCAGCAGCGGTAGCAAAGGCGACTACATTTTTCGCGACTCAGATGAAGCTGGCACTGAAATAGTGTCGATCATGTTTGAGATGAAAAACGAAAACGACACCACGGCCACCAAGAAAAAGAACGAAGACTTTCTGAAGGAGCTTGATAAAGACCGAACGGAAAAAGGCTGCGAGTACGCAGTGCTGGTATCTTTATTAGAACCTGAAAGCGAGCTCTACAATTCCGGAATCGTAGATGTGTTTCATCGGTATCCGAAAACCTACGTTGTTCGCCCACAGTTTTTTATTCCTATCATTACTCTGTTACGCAACGCCGCAATGAAGTCGCTAGAGTACAAGCGCGAGTTGGAACTCGTTAAGGCACAAAACGTTGACATAACTAACTTCGAAAGCGATCTGGATAAGTTCAAAACCGCTTTTGCAAAAAACTACGACATGGCCTCCAGAAAATTTCAGACAGCAATCGATGAGATTGATAAGTCAATTGACCATCTGCAGAAAACTAAAGACGCTTTGCTCGGTACCGATCGCAACCTTAGGCTGGCCAATAACAAGGCACAAGATGTAACCATAAAGAAACTCACCAAGCGCAACCCGACTATGGCGAGCAAGTTTGATGATTTGAATGAAGAGGATTCACACGAATCGAAATAATGTGCTCAGTTCTCAATACGGCGTGTAACCAGCTCAGAAATCATACTATCGTGTCTCCTGGCTAAGATTGAGCGAATTGGTCTTATTAACTCGATTATAAAACGCGACTGTTGTGTTGGCGTCGCCTTGCTGAGGCACTCTGATTCGAATGGAGCCATTCAAATTATTGTACCAATATGGGTAGTCATGATTTTGAGTGATTTTTGTCCTGGGATGTATCCAGTCAGCGTCACCAAAGGTGTTAGCTGCTTCGCCGCGGTGCAATGACTTCCATGGGCTTTTGGGTGGCGTGTTCCCAAGGAACCAACTGTTTTCTATTTTCGTAGGCCATTCGCCAGTCAGCTGGTATTGTTCGTCCAGCTTGATTCTGATCGCATGCAGCGAAGCCTGCGCTGACGCAACTTGTGCTTCTCGAGATGACTCGACAACCTGAGGCACGGTTATTGCGGCCAAAATCGCCAAAATAATAACGACTAGCAGCAACTCCAGTAACGTAAACCCTTTTTTCGCCAATGCCATCATTCGATTAAGTGTAGATTAAAAAAGAACGAGCAAAGGTTTCACAAGCGGGTGGCTTTTAGAGAGATTATCCGAAGCGTTATTCAGTAGCGCGGTCAGCTGCCGCACTGATTTATTGTTCCCATACGCATGGAAAAAACTGACTGTTAAGCTCATCGCCTTCTTTGTGCCCAGCGTCTTCCATTATTTGTCTTTCGCTTATTGCCCAATCCCCTCGGTAACGTATTCTCGCATCCTCTGCAGCCAGCCGAATGGTATAACGTCGTTGCGTAGACCATGGCACGCTGCTGGGATTTGAGCCGTGCAAGGTTCGAATATCGAATACCAGACAATCACCAGGGTTCATATCGAAAGAGACAATTTCGTATTCTGAGCGCAATTCCTCTATAGGCGGCGGGGCATGATAGTACTGCCCGTTTACCCAGCCAGCGGCTTGCGCGGCTTCATGACCATCAAACCAAACTCGCATAAACAGCTTGTTCCATAAGTGCGAACCACGAACCAGTTCAATACAGTCTTGTTTGCCAATGGCTTCAAGCGGTATCCAGACCACGCACATGGTGCCATCGAAATCAAAATACGAAATATCATGGTGCCAGGGTGCACGTGCCTGTGTGCCTGCTTCACGTAGAAACCAATTATCCATAACCAGGTTCGTGCGCTGGGCGCCCATAAGCTGCCCACCAATTTCAGCGATGGGTGAGCGGCGAACGAATTGTTCAAATTCGTCGAATTCAGACCACACCCAGAAGTCTTCGCAATAGCGGGGACCGTTATCGTCTGAGGTTCGTTCTTCGAAGCGTGGGCTGGGCGTTTGCAGATTGCGCTGTATGCCTCGGCGTAACAGGTTTAAGTATTCAGCGGATACTACGTCGCAAAGCTTGACGACGCCATCGTTTCTAAACTGCTCAATGTCTTTGTTGCTTATAAGGCTCATTGATACGCATGTGGCTCAAGCGGAAAGTGTAGCGCAGACCACAGCTTATATCAGTCAGCGCCGAATACCATCTCGCGAAAATTCGGGTTAGATCTAGTGCTTAGGCTTGGAGAACTCTGGAGGCAGTGGTAAGTCTATAAACTGAAAGTCCTGTGGCACAGTGAACAGTGCCGGGTCTGGCTCATCGGTGCTGAGAATCTTCACGGTATAACTAAGGGTTCCCGCCCTGGGATCAGATTCTTCAGTCTTCAGCATCATTTTCAGTTCCGGTGCGTACCATGTCTCTCTGGTGACAACTATTGGGCGCTCGTTGCCAAAGCTACCTGCTGCAAAGGTAGTTGTGTGCAAAGTGCCTTGTACCCGGTGGCCGGCGATTACGTCTTCGCCCAGGCTCTTTTCCTCGGCATTCCCGTCAAATGGCATCACAAACGTGCCGGAATGAACTGGCAAGCCCATAGCCATTGGCACTGGCGGCGGCATAAAGAAGCCTTCTTGCTCCATCTCTATCACACCTTGATCAATGATCACTACGTTGCCGTCTGAACCAGGCATTTCTCCTGGCATCATGCCTTCCATCTCTTGGAAGAAAACTTCGTGTCCAAATTCGGGCAGGCGGATGACTTCCTTTTTCTCAACATCAAGCATAAACGATGTTTTGCTCTCGGGGTCAGTGATGGAGACCATCGCTGTCGCGGAGTTGTCGGCAATGTCATGTTCCCGGCGCACGCGACCAGCGCTGTCACGGATCAGTCGGGTGCGATCTTCGTTTATTATTCGGTTGCCGTCGGCCAGAGCCTGCACGGATCGCACGGTAATTTCAGCGCTAAGCGGTGAGTCCTGAACAAGCTCAGTGGACACGAAGTCGCCAACCATGCCCATGCCCATTGCGACTGGCTCAACCGAAAACATGGCCTCTTGTGCCGCTAACGAAGGCGGCATTAACAGGCCAGAAATCGCTAAGGGTAAAACGCGTATAAAGTGGATTGCTTTATTGAACATAGAATTCTCCTTGAGGGTTTACCACAAGCAATCGTGTGACGCCTCTCTGGTCTTTCACGGTTTGCGATTGCACATAACGCCACTGCGCACCGTGCGACAGAGAGTGTACACGTACTGGATAACTGGTGATTGTATTAACGGTTGGCAAATTCGTTTGCTGCCGCATTTCACTATCTTGAGTGTCACCCTTTAACAACAAGCTAATGCTAACAGCAGCTATTGAAGCGGCGCATCCAGCCCATAACCAGAATCTATCTACGGTCTGTTCCGGCGATTGCGCTGACGTTGAGGCTCTCTGACGTGGTTCTATCGACGACAAAATTCTGCCTTCCAAGTCAGCTGGTGCGGCTATGGTTTTCAATTCCTTGCGGTAAGCGGTCAGCTTTTTTTCAAGCTCGGCTTCGTTGTTATCCATTCGATACCTCCACTTTGTTAACTAGCTCGCCTTTTGCGATCGTTGTACGCAGTTCGTGCCTGGCTCTGGATAACCTGGAGCGAACAGTGCCAATGGGAATGCCAATTACATTGCTTGCCGCCTCATAATCCAGGCCTTCCAGAGAAATCAGGAACAATACCTCTCTCTGCTCCACATTTAATTGTGTGATGGCGGATTGCAGCTCCATAACCTCGTCGCTGAGTTGGCACAAATGCTCCGTACTTGGTGCTACGCTGTGGCGCTCGGAGTGTTGCGGTTCAACAGCGCGTTCGCGAATTAGCTTACGAACATTGTTTCGGAGCAATCCATACAACCAGCCAAGCGCTGATTCGCTGCGAGCAGCATCGTATTGCCCAGCGCGTTCAAACATTTGAACAAACGTTTCTTGAGTGGCATCTTCGGCGATGGTCGCACACTGTGAAACGACCAAGCCATAACGAAACACAGGATCAGCGTGCCGCGCGTATAACTCCGCAAAGGCCGAACCTGGACTTTTTTCAGCAGCTATTGCGTTAAGCAGTGTTGCGTCACTCAGTGTTCTCAAAATAAACGAATTCTTTCGGCATTTATTAGTATGTCTTTATGACCGAAAGACGTTCCGAAGATTTCAAAAAGAATTGCATGCAACGCGGTAAATGATTACTTCATTAAGTTTGCCATGGCGCGTAGCGAATTGGTCGCTTGCGCAATGACCGCAATCAGGGGCTTACGATCACTTGCCCGCCTTTAAGTACAAATGCGGGTTTTTCTGTGACCGAAATGTCCTCTAAGGGATTGGCCGAGAATGCGTTTAAATCCGCGAACTTGCCAACGCTAAGCTCACCTACGTCTGCCGACAGTCCAAACAAATCCGCCGTATTGAGCGTCGCCGCGCGTATAGCCTCAATCGGTGTCATACCAAAGCGCACCATACGCGCAAACTGTTTGGCATTATCGCCGTTAGGGTAAACGCCGGCGTCGGTTCCAAATGCCATCTTTACGCCAGCTTTATGGGCTTTTTCGAAATTAGCCCGCTGTGTAGCACCGGTTCGTCGTTCCTTGGCCAGAGACTCTTCGAGTATTCCGGCCTTGGCACCCTCGCCCAATATGTACTCGGTGTTGTAAATATCCATCACCAGATACGCGCCGGTTTTCTTGGCCAGGCGAATGCCTTCGTCGTCTATAAAGCTGGAGTGCTCAATCGAGTCTACGCCGGCACGCAGCGCATTCTTAATGCCAGTCGCACCATGAGCATGTGACGCGACTTTGCGACCGTGTGAATGTGCTTCTTCAACAATCGCCGTTAATTCTTCAACCGTGCTTTGCGGCGCACCTACTTCGGTACCTTTCGAAAGCACGCCCCCGGTTGAGCAGGTTTTGATAAGGTCTGCACCAAATTTGATATTGCGCCGCACAATAGCGCGCATTGCCCAAGGACCATCGGCAACGCCGGCGCCTACTGATTCCTTGTCATAGGGCAATAAATTATTATCAGAGCAGTGGCCGCCGGTAATGCCGATTGATGGACCGGCCGCCAAAATTCGGGGCCCGGGCAATTCGCCATTGTTGATCATGTCACGCAAGGCCACATCAGCAAACCCTGGCGCGCCTACCATTCTCACTGTGGTAAAGCCCGCTTCCAGTGTTTTTTGCGCGTTTACAACTCCCCACAGCGTTTTGGTGGGTTGCGACATGCCAAGGTTGTTGTAGCCGTGTACTTTGGCGCTGCCATGCAAGTGTACATGAGCGTCCATAAAGCCGGGTGTTACATAATACTCGGAAAGATCCAGCACCGACTCACCCTCAGGAATAGCAGTGTCCGATTTATTGCTTAGCTGTGTAATACGGCCTTCTTCTATCGTTAGCACTTGGTCACTGAGCATGTGGCCGCTGCGTACATCAAGCAGCTTGCCGGCAAGAACATATTCTGTGGCGTTGGCAGCTACGCAGCCAAGCAGAGCAAACCACAGTAGGAAGTTTTTGATCAATATCATGACGGGATTCCTTTAAGTGCTGAAAATTTCTTAGTACGCTTCCAATTCTGGATTTCGCCGCGCTCTGGTTTTCTGTTCAAACGCATACGCGTATTGCAGAAGTTGTTTCTCAGAGAACGCACCACCAATAAACGCAATCCCTACGGGCAAACCATCAATGAAACCGGCGGGTACCACAACACTGGCATAGCCGCTTCTTGCAGCCAGACTGGAACTGGATAAGCTAAAGCGGTCGCCGTTTTCCCAGTCGGTTTTCCAGCTGGGTGCATTGGCAGGTGCTACGATCACATTGAGCTTGTTCTCTTCTAACACTTTATCCATTATGGCGCGCATACGGTAGTGGCTGTCTTGAAGTGCCTGCTGATAGTCTGCAGACGTGAGGTCACCCTTGGCTTCGGCCTTGATAAATATCTCCTGACCGAAAATTGGCATAGCCGTACTGGCGTTCGTTTCATTGTACTGAATGAGTTTGGCCAAGGTATTCACCGACGGATCAATCTTGTGCTGGGCCAGGTACTGATTGAGTCCGTTCTTGAATTCGAACAACAGCACCTCGTATTCTGCGTCGTTGACAGTACTGGGAATGTTGATGGCTAGCGGGTCAATGATACTGGCCCCCAATTCTCGCAAGCTGGAAATATTCTGCTGCAAAACATTGCGCACATTTTCTAGCTCTGCGCCGTAATGGCTCCGTAAAACGCCAACGCGAACTCCGTTCAGGTCAAGCTTGTCCAGATCGGGAACAAAGCTAGTGCCCTCGTAGATCGAAACGCTGCTGGCGTCTTTCGGATCCTTGCCCACCATGGCATCCAACAACATAGCTGCATCCACTACGGTATTGGCCATTGGACCGGCAGTATCCTGAGTATGTGATATGGGTATGATGCCAGAACGACTGATCAGGCCAACCGTAGGTTTAACACCAACAATGCCGTTGATGCCCGCCGGGCACACAATCGAGCCATTGGTTTCGGTGCCTACAGCTAAAGGACTTAGTTGCGCGGCAACGGCAACGGCTGAGCCGCTGGATGAACCACAAGGGTTGTGACCAGCTGCGTATGGGTTAGTAGTTTGCCCACCCAGGCTGCTCCAGCCGCTGGAAGAGTTTTCTGAACGAAAATTAGCCCATTCGCTAAGATTGGCTTTAGCCAAAATAATCGCACCTGAATCGCGCAGTTGCTGCACTAAAAAAGCATCTTGTTCGGCGCGATGCTCTGCTAATGCAAGTGAACCCGCACTGGTGGCCATGCGGTCGCCGGTGTCAATGTTGGCCTTGAGAACCACAGGTATGCCATGCAGTGGTCCTGCCCAAGCCATTTTGTGCCGTTGCTGGTCTAAATTGGCCGCAATGGTCAGTGCATCCGGGTTTATTTCAATAATCGCCTGCAGAGCAGGCCCACTATCGTCCAGTGCTCGAATTCTACTCAAAAAAGCCTGAGTAATCTGAACAGCTGTTAGCTCATCGTTTTTTATCGCCATTTGCAGCTGTGAAGCCGACATCTGTGTGATTGCTGATGCTGAATATTGGGCGGATTGGCCTGCACAACCCAGCAAGGCAAGTGTCAACAGAGCGACTACTGCTTTCATGTAAGAACACTCCTGGATAAACGGCGTTTATTATGCCACGCGAAACGTGAAAATTACCTATATAGTGGCGCGCAGTTTGCATGGCCATGAGAGCCGCATATAAATAAGGGGAAACACTATGAAGCATCGATTCAATAAAACTCGATTGTCACGAGCAATTTCATACGCATCCATACCTGCGTTTGGACTGTCATCCATGGTTGCATTCGCCCAATCCGGCGATGTTTCGTATGCCTTGGAAGAGGTTACCGTTACAGCAACGCGACGTGAAGGCTCCGTGCAAGATGTGCCTATCAACATCGCAGCCGTTGGCGCTGGGCAAATTGAAAGCCAGGGCTTTAAAGACGTAAGCGACCTGATCGCATACGTGCCAGGCATCAACGTGGTTGATAATGGCGGGCGTAACGGCAACGTTATCATCGTTCGGGGTTTGAACGCCGACCCATTGGGCCAGGGGGAAGGCAACGACGTAAGTGACACCATCTCAACCTATATTGGGGAAGTGCCGATTGCCTTGGACTTCAGGCTGGCCGACATAGACCGCGTTGAGGTATTGCTTGGGCCACAGGGCACCTTGTACGGAGCAGGCACACTGAGTGGTGCAATTCGTTATTTGCCTAGAAAGCCCGATACCGAAGATCAGTATTTTGAAATTCGTGGAGACGCGTTTTCGCTGGGTGAAGGCAGTGGTGTCAGCAGCGACGTAGGTTTCACAGTTAACCTGCCTTTGTCTGATACGTTTGCCATCCGCGCTTCGGTTGACCGGCTTGATAATCAAGGCTTTGTTGATTACCCCTACGTTGTGCAACAGCCAGGTGTTTCAGAGCCCGATGTTAATCTTAACGATGCAGCGGCAGTGGCAGCGAATTTTGCGCCCATTGAAGATGCAAATTCACAAGAAGTGTTATCGGGTCGCGTCGCTTTGCGCTGGCAACCCACGGACGCGTTTGACAGCACATTAACCTACTACTTCCAGGGCGAAGAGAATGGTGGGCGCTCAACGTCCGGACACAGAGGTCCATACCCCACTAGCCTCTATGAGTCGCCCAGCCGAGTACCGGAGCCAAATGACGAAGACACAAGCTTGATTGCGTTGGAAGTCACCGTAGATCTCGGTTTTGCTGAATTAACCTCAGCCACCGGGTATTCAGAATATGAGGAAGTGGGCCAGCGAGACCAATCAGATCTGCTGTTCAGCCTGGAATACGGTTATGAGAGTTTCCCAACGTTCACCGCGTTTACGCGTGAAGAAGAAGAAATCGAAATCTTGAATCAGGAAATACGCCTGGTTTCAACGGGCGACAGTCGCTTTAACTGGATTGTTGGTGGCTTCTACAACAAGGAAGAGGAAGCTAATTTCTCAGCGGAGTTCACACCCGGTTTTGCCGCATTCGCCGGATTTGATCGACCAGATGACCTGGAGTATTTTTCAACACAGAGAGTGGAAGTTGTTGAATCAGCGTTTTTTGGCGAGCTTGGCTTTGACATAACAGACCGTTGGTCCGTCACTGTTGGTGCCAGACGCTATGAGTACGAAATAGATGAAGTGACGTCGGTAGACTTTCCATTGTTTGACCCCGGTTTTGTAGCGGCATCAGTTTCAGAGATTGGCTCGCGCGCATTTGATCCGGATCTGCATGTTGAAGACGACGGTACTCTGTTCAAATTCAACACCTCGTTTCAGATGAACGATGACGTTTTGCTGTACGCTACTGTTAGTGAAGGTTTTCGTATTGGCGGTTCCAACGGCGGCGGCCCATGCCCCGATTTTGATCCGAACGCAACCCAGGGTAACTGTAATTTGGCACCCGGGCAGCAATTTGGCCCAGGCCCGAATGACTTTGCCCAATTTGATGAGCGAGCGTACGGCCCGGATGAGACTCGAAACTATGAGTTAGGCGCGAAAACCACCTTGCTGGATGGCGCGATGACTCTAAATGGCGCGGTTTACTTGATCGACTGGATAGACCCGCAGTTGTCTTCGGCAACGGTTAATGCTTCTATTCCAATCATCATTAATGCAACCGGTGCTGAATCGCGTGGTCTTGAGTTAAGCAGCCAATGGCAGGTTAACGAAAGTTGGCAGTTGCGCGGTAGCTTTAGTTACACCAAAACCGAGCTAACCGACCCGGTTCCATCCTTGATTCGAACCATAACCCCGCCCGGTTTTGGCACGGCATTTGAAGATGGTGAAGTCGGTGATCGACTGCCTGGGGCGCCAGAAACACAATTCTCAATGTTTTCTTCCTACCAGTTTTCGGTTGCCGATGGTAACGATCTTTACTGGAACGTCGGCTACTCTTACCAGGATGAAGTGCTGACCAGAACCGGGGCTCGCGGCGGCAGCCTTACTCTGAACGGGTATGGCTTGACTAATACCTCACTAGTGTACGAAGCGGAGAGTTGGACGATTACGGCGTATGTGAATAACGTGTTCGATAAGTTTGCGGAAGCGGGAGCGCAGTCGTCAGCGCGAAACAATCAGATAGTGGGTGGCAACACCTCAGTCAGATCGTTTCAGACTCAGATTTTACAGCCAAGAACATTAGGTGCTCGTTTTAGCTACCGTTTCTAGCGGCGTTATTACAGCAACGGTAGAGTCGTTATTGACTCTGCTGTTGCCTGTACAATGAATCAGTCATCCGCCATCAAGCCGTTGATGGCTAAAGCGGTGCGTGCGCTGAATCAGGGCGCTTATAAAGAACTGATTCGGTATTGTGAGCAGATTCTCAGCCTGGATTCTAAACAGTCCGATGCCTGGTTTTTCGCATCTATTGCCGCTGCGGCCAACCGAAACATCGCCAAGGCGTTGGAGTTTGTTGGCAAAGCGGTAGCCCTGCAGCCCAACAATGCGGAATACCTGGCGCAAACAGCAAAGCTTCATAGCCTGGTCAATCAGTATGAGCAGGCTTTGGAAGCTGCCAATAAGGTATCAGTGTCTGCCACCCGCAATGCATTGGTACTTGATACGATTGGTGTTGTTTACAGCAAATTAGGCCATTTTCTGCAAGCACGCGAAGCGCTTTTGAAAGCAGTAACACTGCACGCGGACAACCCTCAATTTCATTTCAATTTGGCATCTGTCGAGCAATTCCTTGGCAACATCGATACCGCCGCCGAGCATTTCGAAAAAGCCATCAGTCTTAAACCCGATTTTGCTCGAGCGCATTGGTCGCTGTCTGAGTTGGGAAAAACAAAATCTGAGGCAATACACACGGAACGCCTTGAAACCTTACTGCAAAAAGAGCGTGTCTCTGTTCAGGACAAGCTTTACCTCTGTCATGCTTTATCCAGAGAGTATGAAAAGCAAGGGGATTACGCTCGCGCTTTTGATTCCTTAGGCCGAGGCAAACGGAACATGCGTTCGCAGTTAAAGTACAGCTTCGAGCGGGATGAAAAGCTGTTTGCGGCAAGCAAGGCAGCGTTTCCTGGCAATGAAACAAGCCTTTCGCCAGCGGCCGCTGATGACGCTGCAAGCGGTGAGAATATGATTTTCGTGCTGGGTATGCCTAGATCGGGTACCACGCTTATCGACAGAATGTTGGCCAGCCACACTCAAGTGAGTTCTCTGGGAGAGATTCAAGACTTCGCCCTGGCTGTTAGAAAGAACGTTCAGCTTAATGACAATACAGTGCTCAGCCCAAACATAATTGAGCAAGCAGCCAATAGCAGCTTCGCGGATATTGGTGGACGGTATTTGAGTTCGGTCGCCGCACGCAAACCTGACAGCCAGTTCGTTATCGACAAAACGCCGCTGAATTTCTTGTACGTGGGCTTCATTATGCAAGCTTTACCAAAGGCCAAAGTAGTGTGCTTGCAGCGTAATGCCATGGACACCGTGTTAAGCAATTACCGCCAATTGTTCGCCATTGACTATTCCTATTATGGCTACCATTACGATCTATTGGATACCGCAAGATACTATGTTTTGTTCGAGCAACTTATGACGCATTGGCGCGAGAGGTTTGGCGATCGACTGTATGAAGTTTCTTACGAGCGCCTAGTGGCCGAACCAGAGCCAGTGCTTAAGCCAACGCTTGCTTACCTTGGTCTCGAGTGGCAAGCCGGTTGTTTGGAATTTCATACCAATACAGAAGCCGTTTCCACGGCCAGTTCAGTGCAAGTGAGAGAAAAACTGTATTCCAGCGCGAGCGGGCGATGGAAAAAATACAGCGAACAGCTTAAACCGGTGCAAGAACTGTTTGATACCATGGGCATTGAGTATTGAGGTCTCGTCTATAACAGGAGTTCACGTGATTTACACAGTCGCACACCGGAACAGATTGGGCAAAACCGGGCTGCTGTCTCTGCTAGTAATTCTTGCACTCAACGCCGGTTGCGCGGTAGCGGCCAAAGACACCGACGCCATCCATAGCGCGGCCATTGTTATCGACACGCATTCGGACTTTATAGACCGCAGCGCGGCGGATGGTAGTGCGCTCAACGAAGATCCGGATGATGCGCAAACCAGCTTACATAAACTGGAGCAAGGCGAGGTAGATGCCCAATTCTTTTCCGTCTTTGTTCCACCCGCTCATAAGGATTATGGATTCGCGCGACGCGCTTACGAACAAATTGATCGAATCCATCAGCAAGTACACATCAATGCGCCACGTATAGAGATGGCCTACAACGCGCAAGACATTGAACAAGCCGCGTCCAGAGGAGTTATCGCGGCCTTGATTGGTGTTGAGGGTGGTCATGCCATAGAAAACAGACTGGAACATTTGCGAAATTTCTATCGCCTGGGTGTTCGCTATATGACACTTACCTGGGCCAACACCAACGAATGGGCCGACGCTTCTGGTGATGAAGCTAAATGGACAGGCTTAAATGAGCAAGGTGTTGCCGTGGTCAAAGAGATGAACCGTTTGGGGATGATGATTGATATTAGCCACGTATCGGATGAGACTTTTTGGGATGTGCTTGATGTCACCCAAGCACCTGTCATCGCATCGCATTCTCTTGCCCGTGCGGTCATGGACCATCCGCGAAATATGAATGACGAAATGATAAAAGCTTTGGCCGCAAATGATGGTGTAGTGCAAGTCAGTTTCTATTCGCAATACATAAGCGAGAGGTTTCGCCGCGAATTTAAGATAGCGTATGAAAAAGCCTTGCCGCAGAGGCAAGCTCTGGATGAGAAGTACGCCGCTGATCCAGTGCAAAATGATCTGGAGCAGTGGGCTCTGCAAAAGCAAATTGAATTTGAGCTGACACCACCGAGCCTGGACGACCTGGTTGCTCATTTCGAGCACATCATAGAATTGGTTGGTGTTGACCACGTAGGACTTGGCTCCGATTTCGATGGTATGGGTGCGCCGCCAGCAGGGTTGGAGCATATCGGCTTAATCAAAAATCTTAGCGATGCATTAATTGCGAAAGGCTACTCTGCTGAAGACATGAAAAAAATACTGGGTGGCAATTTGTTGAGAGTAATGCGGGCAAATGAAGAGATAGCGCGTAAGCAGTAGGTTTTTTATGAAAAGTGATTGTTGATGCGTGACTATGAACCAGTCTTACTGGCGTTAAAATCGCGCGCGCGCAAAGACAAAGCGGATTTTCTGCCAGGCTTCTTCAAAGCCCAGCCTGGCGGTTACGGCGAAGGCGATCAATTTCTTGGCGTGATTGTTCCCGACCAACGAAAGATAGCTCGTCAATTCCGTGACCTTGAGCTCACAGATATAGAAAAACTACTGAACTCACGGTGGCACGAATGCAGGCTAACCGGCTTATTGATACTCGTTGATCAATACACTCACTCTAGCAAACCGAAATCAGGAGATGCAGATCAACAGGCCAGGTTGGTGCGTTTTTATCTAGATCATACAGAGGGCGTGAATAACTGGGATCTGGTGGACAGTTCCGCACACAAGATACTTGGCCACTGGCTATTATCGAATCCTGCCGAGCGTCATGTGCTCGATACTTTGGCGAAAAGCAAAAACATGTGGGAACAAAGAATTGCAATTATTGCCACACTGCCTTTAACTAAAGCGGCAGAGTTTTCGTACCTGAGAAAGCTTGCAACCGCACTACTTGATCACCCGCATGACCTGATGCACAAAGCGATCGGATGGATGCTGAGAGAGATGGGTAAGATAGATGTTGATGAACTGCGAACGTTTCTAGCTGATCATCACCAACAGATGCCGCGTACTATGTTGCGATATTCTATTGAAAAGTTATCACCCGCTGAGCGTAAGCGCTGGATGAAACGAGATACTTAAAAGGAGTAACCACATGGCAGCAAGATATCCTGAGCTGAGCAAAGCGCACATAGACTTTGTGGAACAACAGCATTTGTTTTTTGTGGGCACGGCGGCCGATCAAGGCCGGGTTAATGTCTCTCCCAAAGGCATGGACAGCCTTAGAGTTCTTGGTTCGAATAGATTAGCCTGGCTAAACCTGACCGGCAGCGGCAACGAGACGGCCGCTCACATGCTGGAAAACTCAAGAATGACAGTGATGTTTTGCTCGTTCTCTGCGAAGCCGCTTATTCTGCGTGTGTATGGCACCGCCGAAGCCATTCACAACAACGATGCGAAATGGGATGAGCTCGCAGCCCTGTTTCCGCACCATCCTGCTCGCAGGCAAATATTCGATCTTACGATAGACCTGGTGCAAACCTCTTGCGGCTTTGGGGTGCCAGTCTTCGACCTGGTCGAACATAGAAATACTCTGGCAGTGACCTTGCAGAAGAAAGAGCAAGAAGGTATTGAAAATTACTGGCGTGCAAAAAATACCAAGAGCATTGATGACAAAGATACCGGTATATCCGACCTATTGTAAAAGACTTCAATAAGATTGATTCGGCTGTTATGGAACTTGCTGTTCGAAAGGCGGTCTATCTTTGTATCGCTATTTGGGGAACATCATGAGATTACAACTACTTTTATCGACCGTATTTCTTTCCTTGTTTATGAATCAAGCCGCTGTGGCAGAAGGAGCTTTGGCAAGCGGTGAGTTGGAGGGGGCTTTTTCTTCCTGGGGCAAATCATCGCTGAGTGGAAATTGGAGCGTAGTTGAAGACCAGGGTAAGTTGTATATTGAACTGGCTGACAATTTCAAAGCGAAGAAAGGACCGGATGTTAAAGTGTTTTTGTCGCCAACGGCCAGCGATAAAGTGACGGGCAAAAATGCAGTGTCTGGAAGTGTCTTTGTGCAACTGCTGGACGACTTCGACGGCAGCAATCGTATCGCATTGCCAGAAGGTGTTACGCTGGATGACTATCAGTCATTGGTGTTTCATTGCGAGGAATACTCCAAGTTGTGGGGCGTGTCTTCACTTCGCTAGCGTTGATAGCGTTACAGCAACGACCAGGCAAGCCGCCGCTATATAGTCGGCGGTGACCACTCTGCCCACGGCGTCGTTGTAACCACCTACGGAAAAAGCCAAATAGAAAAATGAGCCCACGCTGACAAATGCGGCAACAAACGCAATGTTCTGCAAGCCGGGTTTGAACGCGGCATAGACAAAGAAGCCGCCAAGTAAGCCGAACAGCACAGCGCGATGACGCATCAGTATTTCCAAATTGGGCTCGCTGATGTTTAATCCATACAGTGCAGACAAACGCTCAGCGCCAATGACGCCACTCAACGGCAACAGATGAATAACACCAATAATCAATAGCATCAAGGTGATGATTCGCTCGATCATGCGGAGTCCCCATTTAATAGCGCCCATCATCAATGTAAGTGTGAATAAATTCAATAACCTCCAACGTTATACTGAGCTACTTACCAATACCATGCTAGGGTCAGAATATGAAAGAACACCCTATTATCCGCCGTGCGAAGATGACAGAGGCAGACGTTATCAGCGAACTCGCCATACGCTCCAAAGCGCATTGGGGATATTCGGCTGAATTCATGATGGCATGCCGCGAAGAATTGACGGTTACGCCAGACAATATCAATGACCCAAAGCGCGATTATTTCGTTTGTGAAGTAGGCGGTGAGATTATGGGCTATTTTGCGACCGTACCAATTTCGGAATGTGAGCGTGAATTGGAAGCGTTGTTTGTAGAGCCGCAGTGCATGGGTTTTGGGTATGGCCGCAGACTGTTGGATCATGCAAAAGAGATAGCGTGCAAACGCGGTGCAAACGTATTACTTATTCAAAGTGACCCGAATGCCGCCGCTTTTTATACTGCGATTGGTGCTACCCATATAGGAGATACTGAATCGGGCAGCATTCCAGGCCGCTTCTTGCCTGAATACAAAATCGAACTGCCAGCAGCGCACGCTGAGAGCTAAGCAAAGTCATGCTTATTGTTTCAAGTAATGTATCCATTCCCGAACAGGAGATTGAATTTCAAGCCATTCGATCTCAAGGAGCGGGTGGCCAGAATGTTAATAAGGTGTCTACGGCGATTCATCTTAGATTCGATATTCATGCTTCGTCTTTGCCAGAGTTTTATAAAGAGCGCCTGCTTGCATTAAGTGATCAGCGTGTGTCAAAAGAAGGTGTGATTGTCATCAAGTCTCAAACGCATCGCACGCAGGAAAAAAATCGTGAAGAAGCTTGCCAGCGTCTTGTAGCGCTAATTAAATCAGCGGCGGCGGTACAAAAAAAGCGCAGACCAACCAAACCCAGTAAAGGGTCGCAAAAGCGACGTTTAGAGGGTAAAACGAAACAGGGTCGCACAAAGAAATTGCGCGGCAAAGTGGATTATTGAGTTGTTGGGTGCGTACCGTTTTATGGTGATAAATGTCCAAACACAGAACAGAACATCAAACTCTGCCTAGCATTTGGAAAATTTCCTCACGATCATCCAATGCCAGCAATAGCAGGCTATCGTCGTCGCGAGCCCATGACAATGCAGCGCGTGCACCCTCAGCCACTGTGTCAGAGCGAAGAATTGATTCTGGAACAACACCCAGTTGCTCAAGTTCATCGCAGATGATGGCGGGTACCTCGCCCGCTTGGCGCCCACGAAGATAGTTAGGTAGGTCAGCAACCACCCATTGGTCCACACCCAGGGCATGTGCTGAGCGCGCCAACTGGCGAATACTCTCCTCAGACCGGTCTCCTGCATGGCCCAGCAATACCAAACGGCGTTGCGCCGGAAGCTGAGATAAAGTAGAGATAATCGCATTCACGCTGTGAGGGTTGTGCGCAAAATCAACCATCACGCTAGCGCCGTTGTAAGTAAATACGTTGCCGCGACCTGGATTGTCATCCACACTACTACCAAAAGACGCCAAGCCCTGGCGAATGTGTTCGCTGCTAATACCCAGCGTGCGACACAGGCCGATTACGCCAAGTGCGTTGGCTATATTATGCCGAGCGGCACCATTCATTGTCATTGGTACTTCCGACAAAGTTGATACCGTATGGCTCTCGCCATCTTCTATAGAGACTAAGCTGTCGTCTCTTAACAACACCGCATGCCCATTGTCTTCAATGTGAGACAACACGGTGACATTGTCTGCGTGCATGGAAAACCAGCAAATTGGAACGTTCACATTCCTTGCTTGGGCAACTAATAGCGGGTCATCGGCATTAAGAATCAGTGTGCCGTCCGCGCCAATTGCCTTGCTAACAACAAATTTCACCTCAGCAAGGTCAGCCACTGTATTGATGCCGTATTCGCCTAGATGATCAGCCGCAATGTTGGTGATCAACGCTGCCTTGGCATCGGCTATTGGCAGGCCACGTCGTAAAATGCCGCCCCTTGCCACTTCTAAAAACGCAAGCTCTGTGTCTTTGTGGCGCAACAGCATGCGCGCACCACCCGGCCCGGAATAATCACCATGGTCCAGAACTTGCTGACCCACTCGAATGAAATCTGTTGAAGTTACGCCCGCGGAAACCCCTGCCGCCTGTGCAATCATCGACGCTACACGTACGCTGGTTGACTTGCCGTTGGTACCTGTAATCAACGCGCATGGAACACCGTTTGCGCTTGACCAGCGCACCTCTTCAGGTGCGGGTACATCGGAGAATGGCCATAGTTTCGTACTGGCGCCGTGGCCGATAGACACTTCGTCGTCGTCCCACAGAAATGCTGCGTTATTCTCGACCGCCGCGCGTTGCAAGGCCAGCAACGCAGGATTTCCTTCCCGTTCAAGAGTGTTTTTTAATTCCGCTAGCCGGGCGTCAATATCTGTCTTCGCACCATTCAGTTGGGCAACGGTACACTCCCACGCTATTTCGTTAACATCACAACTCGTATAGAGCGCATCGATAGGGCTACTGATGGCGAGACTGGCGCCACCTTGAAATTGACGATCGAATATAGACTCACTGCCCCAATCAAGTCGATCTAACAGAATTCTAACATGGCCTCGCCAACTGCTTACCACATCATTCGTATCAATACCGTTGATGCTCACGTCCAGAATTGAGCCGGGATAATCAGATAACAGGTTGGGGCCTGTCAGTCGTCTGACGTCATCGAGAACCAGATCTGCCATAACAAAGCGCTAATCAGATTCTTCTTCAATACTGGAGACGATACGCACACCACGCTCATCTTGCACCAGGCGTTGCCCCTGCGCTAACTCGAATTTATTCTCCTCTACCGAGAAAATTTTGTCAGTGCCGGCCACTTTGGTTTGCGGCTCAGGGTTGTCGGCACTACCGCCATTAAAGTGAATGATCTGCTTCCAGCACCGGGTGGCGTTATCGCCCAATATGATCAGAAGGTCGCCGGGCTCTGACGCTACCAGTGCTGCTGCGACGGCTTCCTGTTCGTCCGGGATAATCTCTATCGCTGAATCAACAACACCGTTGCTCAGCAGCTCCCTTCGCATCATCTGTGGTACTTCGTCTTGACCGCGGCTACGCCTATCATCGTCGGCCTTACAGATGTAGTGGTCAAAACCATTGGACGCTACTCGCGCAACCTCAATTATGTCTTCGTCGCGACGATCGCCTGGCGAGGTAATGACCAGTCGGCGCTTGCCAGCTACATCGATGCGCTGCGCTAGATCAGTGATCATTGCAACGGCTGCAGGGTTGTGCGCGTAATCAAGAATAACTTTGAAAGGATGCTCGTCGTACACGTTGGTGCGACCAGGTGCCTGGAAGAAGCTGGTGTTGAAGGTGCGTAAACCGTGCGAAATATCTTCCAATGATTTTCCAAAACTGAACGCAATAGCACTGGCAAACATAGCATTTTGCACGTTGTGCATCGCTTTGCCTTCCATGGTGGCAGGTATCAAATGTGTCCAAAGCAATGGAATGTGTGAGCCTTTGTCGTAGATAGTGATCATGTCGCCGTTGATACCTTTTTCAAGCACAACCGCGCGACCGCCAGCGCGAATATGCTCACGCACCAGTCCATGACCAGGGTTCATGGTGACGTAACAAAGATGGGTTGAATGCGTGTAATCTGCCATGGCCAAGCACTGTGGGTCATCGGCGTTGAGCACAACGGTGTCGTCTGCCACTTCAACGACTACACGTTTAATTTCAGCCAATTGCTCCAGCGTATCAATACCGCGCTGACCAAGGTGGTCTGATGTAACGTTCAAACACGCGGCCACGTCGCAACGTTGATAACCCAGGCCTCGTTTTAATATGCCGCCGCGCGCCGTTTCCATCACCGCAAAATCAACGGTTGGATCGCGCAGCACTATTTGTGCCGAGGTCGGGCCGGTCATGTCCCCTTTCACAGTAAGGTGGCCATCGATATAAACACCATCGGTAGATGTCATCCCAGTGACATGGCCAGCCGTTTTAAGAATATGAGCTAACATTCTTGAAGTGGTGGTTTTGCCATTGGTGCCGGTAATGCCGGCAATGGGGATTTGGCTATCAGACCCTGGCGGAAACAACATATCGATCACATTGCCGGCCACGTCGCGAGCTTTTCCTTCACTGGGCGCCACGTGCATTCTGAATCCGGGAGCGGCGTTAACTTCAACAATCGCGCCGCCAATATCCTTGTACGACTGCGTGATGTCATCGGTCAAAAAGTCAACGCCGCCAACGTCCAGGCCAACCGCTCGAATAGCTCGTACAGCCATGTCGCGGTTGTCGGGGTGTACAACATCAGTCATATCAATGGCTGTTCCACCGGTAGACAAATTTGCAGTTGAGCGCAGGAAAAAGGCTTCGCCATCAGGAAGCACGGTTGCCTCATTGATTCCTGCTTTTTCCATCAAGCGCCTGGCCTGGTCATCCAGTTCCAGGCGCGTCAACACCTTCTCATGGCCTATACCGCGCCTGGGGTCTTCATTCACAACATCGATAAGTTCGCTGATCGATGAGTGCCCATCACCCACAACATGGCCAGGTACCCGTTTGGCGACCGCCACCAGCTCATTGTTGATGACCAGCATGCGGTGATCCATTCCGGAAATATAGCTCTCAACAAGCACGGCTCTGCTGCTGCCTTGCTCGCGGGCTTTGGCAAAAGCAATTTGCACTTCCTCGTCGGAATTCAAATTAATACTAACGCCGCGACCGTGATTTGCATTGAGCGGTTTGACCACTACCGGAAAAGAGATGCGATGCGCTGCACGAACAGCCTGCCGTTCGCTGTAAATCATGTACTGTATTGGCACGGGCAAGCCCAGCTCACGAAGTAAGTTGTGAGTGTCTTCCTTGTCGCAAGAAATTTCGACTGCGATGTGTCTTGTTTCGCTGGTGATGGTGGCTTGTATGCGTTGTTGGTACTTGCCATGGCCAAACTGAACCAGGCTGTATTGATTCAAGCGTAACCAAGGTATGTTTCGTTCCTCAGCAGCTTTAACCAGTGACCCGGTACTTGGCCCCAGCTCCTTGCGCTGCGCCATGTGCACGAATTCTCGTAGCTCGTCTTGAAACTCAAAATCCGCTTCAATCTGATAATCTAATTCAGCCTGCACGTCTGCTGGCAGTAAATGCATCAGTAACTTGATGGCCAGTTCAGCCGACGCCTGCCCAACATCGCGCTGTTGATATTGGAACACCATGTTGTATTCACCGGGCGTGCCCGTTGAACGTGTTTTGCCAAAGCTAACGTCTGAACCTGCAAGGCTTTGCAGCTCTAGTGCAACATGTTCCATGATGTGGCCCATCCAGGTGCCGTCATCTTCCCTAAGTCGCCGCAAGAATCCACCCTCTTCGCGATAGGAACAACCGTGCGTCTGCAGGCTGGGAATTGCCTCCACCAAACCTTCAGTAAAGTCTGGGCCTAATTTAGCTGACGGCCAGTTTTCTAACACGCCAAGGTCTAAAACCTGGCGTATAACTGGGAAATTAGCGTAAACATTGGGGCCTACATAGACATTGGTTGACACAACGCGCATCGGCTTACCTCGTTACTATCTGTGGAGATTGCCTGACTATAAACAGAAAGGCAGACAGCGCCAAACGCTGCTTTACGTTTACAGGTTTACGCTAGTCAGAAGGCGGAAAAGCGGAGCGTTTTTGCAGGTCATAACGGCCGCCATGCGCAAGGAAGTGCATTTTTAAGCCAATCATAGTTAAGGCATCGCCGCGTTCTGCGCTGTCCATTGATGAATAGCTCAGCTCACCCGCATCAACAATAGTGATGCCGCCGCTGCCGATGACTTCCAATACATCATCGGGACCTATGAACACGCCCGTATCTTCATCCAGCCCAACGCCGAGCAGGAACGGGTTGTAAGACACAGCAGTAAGCAGTCTGCCCAATCGGCTGCGTTGGCTAAAATGCTGGTCGATAATCATCGCGTTGGTAAGACCCAAACCAGGCGCCAGCTTCACGCTGTTCTGGCGTGGCAATAAGCCCTTTTTTCCACCAGCAATCATATGCTCAGGCATGATTGCTGCGCCCGCTGATGTACCGGCAATGTGAACGCCTCCGGCATTCAGCTTCCTTAGCCTTTGAAACACGCCAGTTCCGCCCAGGATAGTAGACAAGCGCAGCTGATTACCACCTGTGATGAAAACGCCAGTAGCTCGCTCCAAAGCATCAATATTGTCAGCGCGTGCGGCATCCTCACGCGTGTTCATGGTCAGCGATGTCGCTTTTCCTGCGCCCAGATCAGTAAACACCTTGGTGTACACGTCGCCGGTATCCTCAAGCCTGGAGGCTGTTGGGATAACAACAATGTGGGCACGTTTGCCGCCACACAGATCGACAAAACGCTGCAACACAGCCGCACCGGCTAATTTCTCTTCAGCCCCACCTATCGGGATTACAAAGCCGCGTTGTGCATTGTCGGCTACTGGTGATGGGCACATGTTTAGTGGCGCTCCTCAAACATTCCCAACACCTGCTGCTGTCCGTTTAAAACGTGCCAATGACCGCGCGCCATCACAGAATGCACCTGGTGTTGTTCGTCAAGCACAAGCAGGTCGGCGTCCTTATCCACCTCCACTCCGCCCTTATTGTGCAAGCGCAACAACTTTGCCGGGTTGGCAGTGAAGAACGGCGCCAGCGCATCAAGCGAGTAGCTCTCATTCAATAACTCAGCCAAAGTGGCTGGCAACGTAGACGCGCTGCCTATGCTCATGGATATGCACTCGCCATTTGCGTCGAAGTCTGGCAAGCAACCCCCGCCATCTGAGCTAACAGTCAGGTTAGCTGGCGGTAGATCGCGTTCAAGGTACAGCTTAATGCTGTCTGCAGCAGACCAACTGTTTGCATCCGCTGGAAAAGCCGTCACGTCGATGCAACAGCCTAGCTTAGTTAGCTCACAGGCTTCGTCGAACAATTGTTTCTTTCTATTGACATGGGTTGGGTTGAATACGCGCGCCGGGATTTCAGAGTGTTCCATCGCTTCTCGAACCAGTTGTAAGCCGCGCTCACCATCACCAAGGTGCAAATGAACGATGCCCGCCTTGCCGGTCATCACCCCTGCAACATGCGCCTCGCTAGCAACCCGCAGTAACTCATTCAAGGTTGGTTGGCTGGAACGGTGATCGCTGATGGCCAGTTCGCCAACACCTATGATTTGATCAATGAAGACTATGTCGCCGCGGACACTTCCAGTTACCGTTTGTGGAGGTAAATGGTAACCACCAGCGTAACAGTAGGCGGTCATCCCCTCTGCCTGCAAACCACGCGCCTGTGTCAGCAAGGTCTGCGTGTTCCTGGTCAGGTCGTCGGTACCGAGTAAGCCGACCACAGTAGTCACGCCTGCTGAAGTAAATTTGCTGATAGGCACGGGAGGCACTCGAGACTCCGGGCCAGATTCGCCACCACCACCGGTAATATGTGCATGACCATCAATCAAGCCAGGCATTAGTCGCAGGCCTTGCAGATCGACGCGTTCGACATTAAGTCGATCATCAATGCTTGGCGCGTCTTCCAATACCGCCACAATGCGCTCACCTGCGATCAGAATATGGCGAATTCCCAGCTTCTCTGGTGCATAAACATCCGCATTCATGATGAGTTTTAGCGCTTTACTCACGGGGCTTTGTGTCTTGTTTGGGTTGGTCATGGGCGCGCGCAGCATAGCCGAATAGCCGCTCAAATTCTAGCAGCGAACTTATTTCGGTTTTTCTAATTTGTTTAACAGCTTATCGGCCACTCCAGGCCTGGACCAGGGGCAGGTTACGATGCATAACGCACAACCCAGCGTTTCGCCAAAGTAAGGAATGCATTTGTCGAAATCGACATACCATTTTTCAATACCGCGTACCCACTGCTTTTCATTGGATATGGCGGCTGGTGGACAGGCATTTGTGCAGGCCTGACAGCGGCTGCAATAATCGTTAATACCAAAGTCGTCGGGTGAGTCAGCGATTAGGGGCATAATCGTTGTTACAGCCGACAGGCGAAACCGAGAGCCAAGCTCTCGATTAATCAGCGAACCGTGTTTACCCAGCTCACCAAGACCAGCAGCAATTGCTGCTGGTAACATATTCAAAGCGGATGCATAGGGACCTGGCCAGGCTTTGGCTTCATAGCCTTTAGACAATATATGGTTGCTTAATGTGCGGCACGCTCGTGACGCACGATTGTATTCCTTGGCCACTTCAACGGCTGCTGTGGGATTGTCAAAACTGGGAGGTGCCTGGCTTAAGGCTTCGTACCGCATCGCCACGCCCACCAGAATGACCCACGGTTGTTCAATGACGTAGCCTTCATAAACATACTCAGGTGCCATTCTGGCAATGCCAACGACATCCGCCTCATTGGCTAAGGCATATGACTTGATCTGCCTGGTAAATTCCTGGTCAGACTCTTCAACCTTTTGCTCGGCTCTGGCAATCGGCTTTGGGCCGCGACCGCCGGGTGCAGTGGGTGAGAAGTGTTCACTCACCTCGGGCGACTTGTGCTGGTAGTCGGTTACCAGCTTCTGCAATTCACCGTGAGTCTGTTTTTCAGGTGGGTGCCAGAAAAAAGGTGACGCCTGACGCGCTTGTTTTTCGCCTAGCCCATTAACCGTATTGCCTGAGATAGCCGGCATGGCATCAGTGAACAATGCCATGGGCTTATAAGCGGGGCGTTTGGCCAATATCTACCCCATTGCCTGCCTACTCGCTAAACTCTGTGTTGTGTTTGAAAAATTTATCAAAGCCTTTCAACATATAACCCCAGTAGAACATTGGTAAACCGCTTACCTTGATCCACCAGTTTATCCAGCGCTCCTTGCGCGGGTCTAACGGAAACGTTGGTGTTACCTTGCCGCCATACACAAACTCGGCCATGATCACTTTGCCATAGCCAGTTGTGAGCGGGCATGAACCATAACCATCGTAGTGTGCTTGGGCGGTTTTACTCTGCATAACGGCAAGCAAATTCTCGACAACAACCGGCGCTTGTTTGCGAACCGCTGCTGCCGTTTTCGAATTTGGAGTTGAGCCCGCATCTCCAAGCGCAAACACATTGCTGAATTGGCTGTGCTGCATTGTATGTTGATCGATATCCACATAACCCGCATCATTGGCTAAGGCGCTATTCTTTATTGCCGTTGGGGGCGATTGAGAAGGCGTGAAGTGCAGCATATCGAATTCCTTGCTCAGCCGTTCACCGCTGTTATCGCCGCCAACCACTTCGAACTCAGCTGTTTTATTGGCGGCATCAATGGACACCAGATTATGCTGGAAATGCACTTGTATACCATAGCGTGCAGCAACCTTATTAAGCTCGGCAGCAAATAAAGGCACGGCAAATAAGGCCGGGCCATGCGTTAGAAAATGCAGTTCGCAATTCTCGAGTTGGTTTTTCTTACGCAGGTAATCAGCGGCAAGATAGGCAATTTTCTGTGGCGCACCCGGGCATTTGAACGGCAGTGGCGCTTGCGTAAATAACAACTTGGAGTTTGGTTTTACTGCCTGTAAACATTCCCATGTATATTCAACGTGCTGTGCGGAGTAATTGCTGCACACGCCGGACGACCCAAGAGCATCGGTGCCTTCAATCGCGCCCCAATTGAGTTCCAGGCCCGGGCACACTATCAGGTAATCGTAGGTTATTTCCCCGCCGGTGCTGATCGAAAGACTATTGGCCTCGGGGTTGAATTCGGTGGCCGACGCCTCGATCAAAGTGATGCCGTTTGGAACAAGACTGCGAACAGTTCTGCGAGTTTTCTCAAAGCCATATGCTCCCGCTCCCACAAGGGTAAAAGCAGGTTGATAATAGTGATATTCAGCTGGCTCAATTATAGCGATATCCAGGCTCGCATCCTGTCGTCTCAGGCTGGTTGCCACCGTGATACCAGCGGTACCACCGCCAACAATAAGTACTTGATGCTTGTTATCCGACATGGTCTCTCCGACTGTATTATTATTGGAATCAGCCCTGATAGTGCCTGGGACCGCACCGATTATAGGCTTCTGATCTAGCCAATATCTAGCTGTTTCGCAGAATAACGTGCGGAAGCTTTATCAGGTATCCTGTATTGCCACTCTGTGGCAGACTGATACGAATAACAAAATTTATCCACCGCGTTTAGAGGGGCACATATGCTGTTTAAGGAGCTTAATCAGGGGAAATGCAAAACCTATCTGATAGCCTGCGAGGAATCGGGGCAAGCCGCACTTGTTGATCCGTTAAAAGACAATACCGACCGATATTTGGCAATGCTGGCCTATCATCGTCTCACCCTTGCCGCACTTTTTGATACCCACACACACGCTGACCATCGCTCTGCTTGCGCTGAGCTCAGGGCGCTCACCGACGCCAAGGTATACATGCATGAACTGGCACCACAGCCCTGTGTGGACGTGCACGTGAATGACGGCGACCAGGTAGAATTGGGCAACATTGCAATGCAGATTCTGCACACGCCCGGGCATACGCCAGACAGTATTGCCATAGTGCTTCCAGATCGTGTGTTAACAGGCGACGTGTTAATGATTGGCGGTACAGGTCGTTCAGATTTCGCCGGTGGTGATGCCGGGCAAGAATACGACAGTATTACCCAAAAGCTATTCGCTCTCTCTGACGACACCCGCGTGTTTCCGGGTCATGATTACCGTGGTAACACAGTATCAAGCATTGGCGAGGAGAAAAAATCAAACCCGCGAATTGCGAACAAAACAAGGGATGAGTTCATTCATATCATGGACAATCTTGGCTTGCCGTTACCTGAAAAAATTCAGGAAGTGTTGCAAATAAACCAAACAGAAATTGATGATGACGCCTTGAGCTTTCCGTCGGTGCCTGAGCTGAATAGCATTCGGCAAGTGCAATGTGCTCAGGTGAAAAAATCGCTCAACAAAGAAAACGCACCAATGCTACTGGACGTTAGAACCGCGGAAGAGTTTGATGGTAAGTTGGGCCATATTCCTGGCAGCCAATTGATACCTTTGAAGGAATTGGCAAACCGCACATCGGAGCTGGATCAGCACAAGGAAAAAGGCATAGTTGTGGTTTGTCGTTCCGGTGTGAGAAGTACAACGGCTGCTGCAATACTCACCGGTCTTGGTTTTGACAAAGTATCTAATCTGCAAGGTGGAATGTTAGCGTGGAATGAATACATGGGCAACGTGCCATGAACACTATGTATTGCTGGTGGGATATTTTGATTGCGCAACGAGGAATCGTTTCACAGGTGATTAACTGCAATCTGAAAAACTGTCGTTTACTCTACGCAATCTCATTGTCGGTTCTAGTCAGCGCCTGCGCATCACACACAAAAGTAGATCCTGTAGGTTCGACTTCAACGCTTATAAGCGGCGGTTGGATATTCGACGCTGTTGAAGACACGCGCAGGCCCAATAGCGGTGTTCTTATTCAAGACGGTGAAATAATTGCAGTAGATGCTGTCAGCGCTCGGGCGAGTGGTAGCCCAACCAAGACTATAGAACTGAGCGATTCCGATACTCTTTTACCCGGTTTTATTGACCTTCACGCACACTACAACTTCGACTTCGTCGACAAAGGCCGCACCGAGGAGGTGGCGTACAACGGCATAGTATTTTTGGCCAATGGCGTCACCTCTACCTGGTCGGCGGGAGAGTATTATCCAGAGCGCGTCATAGCCCAGCGCGAGCTAATCAATGCAGGTGAGGCAATTGGGCCGCGATTATTTGCGTCTGGCCCCTACTTTGGCGGCTTTCGCTGTGAGTACAACGTCAAGGTAGCCGATGATGAATGCATTGCCTGGCCGAATGATATTACCGAGCAAGAAATCCGAAGCGAGGTAGATAAATGGGCGAGGCGCGGTGTTACCAGCATAAAAATAAAACAAGCCACACCCAGTGAAGCAAAGATACTGATTGATCAGGCCCACAAGAATGGTATGACCACTGCCGGCCACCTTGGCAATTACAATGTCGAATACGATGTAACAACCCGCGACGCGATATTAATGGGTATTGATCGGATTGAACATCAGCTGACACTTGCACTGAGCCGCTCTGACACTAGAAGTAAGGAAACGGATGAGATAGTTGAGCTGATGCTTAAGCATCAAGTGTATTACGATGCCAATTTGCAAATGTACGGTGGCATTAATCTGCGCAAACGACATCTCTCCGATATGGTATGGGCAAACGAAGCGCAATACTTCACACCCTATACACAAGCCTTACTGGAAAAACGCGGCCCACCAGGGCCAGAGTCCAGTGATGCAGAATATGCACAAAGAGTCGTTGAGTTATTGGCTCTCTATAAAGCAGGAGGTAAAAACCTGCTTATTGTGGGCACAGACGAGCCCGTCTACACCAGTTTGCTGCCGGGCTTTGCTTACCATCGAGAATTGGTCGCCATGCACATTGCCGGTATTGATAATGCGGACATTTTAAAAGCCGCCACTATCAATGGGGCTTCCGCGCTGGGAGTTTCCGATGAGCTGGGATCAGTTGAAGCGGGTAAACGCGCTGACTTGGTGGTCGTTAGAGGTAACCCGCTTGATGATATTAAGGTTACCCGCGATATTAAACTAGTCATACAGAACGGGGTGGCGCATGACCCAGAGGCCTTGCTGCAATCAGCACAAGGGAAGATAGGCCCATCCGGCCCGGATGATCACGCCGATTGGGAATTACAGATAAAGCCGTTGCGAGCTGCCAACTGAGACCCAGTGTTACAATAAGTGGATGATAGAATCAAACCAAGACCTCACTCAGTACCTGCAAGCCAGTTCATTCATAAATTGCGATCATCCAGATGTTATTGAAGCCGCCAGGGCCAATAGCAATGTGCATAGCAGTGATACCGAAAACGCGATTTCAATTTATTATTTTGTACGTGACGCTATTCGATACAACGCTTACTCGGCAGGAGTGAGCCGGGAATCTTTGCAGGCCAGCACAACTCTCGTTGCTGGTGAATCCTGGTGTGTTCCAAAAGCGGTTTTGATGGCCGCGCTGTGCAGGGTCGCCGGCATACCTTCTCGTGTTGGCTTCGCTGATGTGCGAAACCATCTTTCTACGGCAAAAATGCGTGCGCAAATGAACTCTGATATTTTTTATTTTCATGGATATTGTTCAAACTATCTGAATGGAAAATGGGTGAAGTCAACGCCGGCGTTTAATCTAAGCCTTTGCGAGAAGTTTAACCTTAAACCACTGGAATTTGATGGGGTTAGTGACAGCCTGTATCATGAATTTGACAACGACGGAAATCGGCATATGGAATACGTTAGTGAGCGTGGTGAGTATCCAGACGTTCCCTATGATGAATTGATGGCGGTATTCGAAGAGCACTACCCTGATATCATGCAAAGCGCTTCGAGCAAGACAGGCTTAAACAGCGCTGATTGGGACGCCGACATAGAGGCAGAAACGCGCGGCAAATAAAGGTGTAATTGTAAGAGTTACTTAAAAACTGTGACGAGTAAGTAAGCTGCCGTTTGATCAAGAAACAAGCTGTTGGATAAAGCCGCCGCGACGAAGAGATGCCCTATGATTACTCTATACACCTTACCCGCTGCCTTCAGCCTTAGGAACCCAAGCCCATTTTGCTTAAAAGTGGAAATGGCGCTGACGTACCTCAACCTGGAATTTGACGTGGCTACTGAAGCCAACCCAGCGAAAGCACCCAAAGGCAAAATGCCGTGGCTGGTCGACGGCGAGGTAATTCCTGACTCAGAGTTGATATTGGATTATCTGGACAATAAAACCAACGGTGGTTTGTTTGGCCATCTAACTGAGCAAGAAGTAGCAGTTGGTACTGCCTTCACTAGACTGGCCGAAGACCATCTGTATTGGTTAATGGTGGCCTCGCGTTGGCTGGATGATGAGTGGTTTAAAGTAGTCAAAAAGGACTTCTTCGGTTTTATGCCCGCGCCGGTAGGTTTTCTTGTGTCAAAAATGGCGCGCAGACAAGTGAATAAAACCTATCAACTGCACGGCCTTGGGCGCCATTCCATGGAAGAACAAGCAGCCTTTGCGAGAAAAGACCTGCACGCAATAGCAGCGCAAACTCGACTTCACCCCTATATTGCAGGCGATCGATTAACCCACTATGACTTTGCCGTGGCATCCATTATCGCGGGTTTGATGGATAACAAACCCGCTACCTGGATT
>CAYGSL010000040.1:45157-46921 GCA_964352475.1 uncultured Pseudomonadales bacterium
GCCGAAGAAACGCCTGGGCTGCGCGATTACGCAGAGCGTATTCAGGCTGAGATGAACGTATATTGCCGTAAACTGGACGCTGCAGATTAAAGACCTCATAGCTTCTTGGTGGCGCAATCAACAGAGGCGAAAAGCCATCTTGGCAATAATCTGAGTAGCAACTTGCTTACTGCAAAAGATCAATAGCTGCCACTGTCATCGCTTCAACAGCTGCTTTTATTGAAGACTCATGGTCAATCTGAAATAAGGGTGAGTGGTGGTCTGCCCATTGCCCGGACTTCAGCTTTTCCGCAGGCGTTCCACCCACTTCAATGTACACGCTGGGAATCGGTGGATCGACGTTAACAAGGTCCGGAAAGTCTTCAGCACCCATGTCTGATTGATACCACTCTACAAATGCGCTCGCCGGCATGGCCGCTTTCATCGCCTTTCGAACACGCTGCGCAAGCTCAGCGTTGTTTGTAGTGGTTGGTGCGCCATCAGGCGCAATGCCTACAATCGGCAGCAAGTTTTCAGGTACACCAGCGGTTCTGGCTGTTTGAATGGCTACGCGTTTTATACTTTCAAGCAATAAGGCACGAGTGCGTTCCGTGTTTGCACGAACAGTAATATCCAGCTGTGCGCTGTCGGCGATCACATTAGGTGCGGTGCCAGCACGAAACGCACCCACGGTAATTAAAGCCGGTTCAATTGGCGACACTTCCCGGGTGACTATAGACTGCAATGCCACAACAATCTGTGAACCTATCAACACCGGGTCTTTGCCCAGGTGTGGTGATGCACCATGGGTAGCAACACCTCTGACAATTATGCGAATAGTGTCTGCACTGGAGTACATCAGGCCATCACTAAACGCGATTTTACCCGCCGGGTATTTAGCAATCACATGCATCGCCATGGAATAATCAGGCCGGCCAACACGCTCGTACAAATTGTCTCTTACCATCGCCTTGGCCCCGCCAAGCGCTTCTTCAGCGGGCTGACCCAGTAACTGCAAGGTGCCACGCCATTGGTCTTTCATCGCAACCATTTGCCTCGCCACACCGATCAAAGAAGTAACGTGCATATCATGGCCACAGGCATGCATAACGGGCATTTCTATGTTTTCAAGATTAATCTGCTTGACCTTTGAGGCATAGGGCAGGCCGGTCTTTTCCAAAACGGGCAGAGCGTCCATATCGGCACGTATCATCAAGGCAGGGCCTTTGCCATTCTTTAGCGTGGCCACCAGACCGGTTTCGCCAATATTGCGCGTCAGCTTATAGCCAAGGCTCTTCAGCTCTTTCGCCAAACGGTCCGACGTTTCAAACTCCTGCATCGACAGTTCGGGGTTGGCGTGAAAGTGTTTGTACAAGCTATCCAGGTAGTCGTAATCGGCGGATACCGCTTGATTGAGCGCTGAACGTTCAGTGTTTTCAGCCGCTACATGCATTGCTGTTACGAGGCTTGCGCACACGATCGGAAGTGCGTATTTCCAGCTCATGATCTGCTCCAGGTGGTCTTTAAGTGAATAGCTGCTTCATCTTACTAAGTTAGGGGTGTAGCGATCATTACAATTGCGTGCTCAATAGCGATTGCCATAGTTGCTTCGTCTGCAGAACCATCATCTAGCAGCTTCACGTCGTGGTAAGCCGCATCTTGCGGAAATTGCTTGAAGTAGTACTCAAGCCATTCGCGCACTTTTCCTTCGTCATGCTCAATTACTGTGGTGGTGCATTCAATGTTATCGCCTCCAACCAGCAGGTTCGCTTTGGCGCCATTTCT
>CAYGSL010000041.1:0-45662 GCA_964352475.1 uncultured Pseudomonadales bacterium
CCTGCCTATGTTTAAAAACGCAAATCGAAAATGTCTTGCCCAAAGCACTCGCTGCGCTTATGGGGCAAGCTTTTTCCGATTTGCTTACGCTTTACTGTGTAAAGCGCAGGTGCATCCTTGCACCTGGTTGTCGCGTTCTCTTGCCTGGATGTTGGTGGCGAGGGAGGGTGCGCTAGTGGGCTTTGATATTCGCAGAAATTAGCGAGTCGGCCATTCTTTATTCATTTCATTTCAATTCATTGGGCGAAACAGCTTGACGGCAGAGCTGTGAATTTTTTATAGTTCCTGTGTGGGGATTTGTGGTTATTAGTGGTTTTAGGAGGTCTCAGGCGGGTGTTTGAGGTCGAGTAAGTCTTGATTTTTAGCCGAATATGACCAATTAGGTTTTTGCGGCGCCGCTTTCCCAATTTGCTAGGTTGCCAGATCGGTGGTCTGGACCATAAACAACGACATAACACGGGTTTCTTAAGCAGCAATGTTCTTGGGTTCGTTCGAAGCGACGATGGACACTAAGGGGCGGTTTACGCTCCCTGGAACCTTGCGTGAAAAAATGCCTGATCAGTCCAGAGGGCTGACGGTTACTTCCGACCCAATGCAGGATTGCCTGCTGATCTATACGCAAGACCATTGGCATGAAGTGTTGAACGATTTACTCAGTCGGCCTAACACCGATGACACCGTGAAGGCGTTTGGGCAAATTTTGATGGGTAATGCGCAGGAAGTTGAAGCCGATGGCAATGGCCGCCTGGTAGTTCCTCCGTATTTACGCAAATCGGCACAACTGCAAAGAGAACTGTTTATTCGCGGTGTCGGCAAAAAAATCGAAATATGGAGTGAAGAGTCCCATGCGGTTGCAGAGCGCAACCGATTGGCCTTGCTGCGTAATCCTGCGTCTCGCGGCTCGCTGTCAGGAATATCGTACTGATCATGAACGCCAGCGTAATTTCAGAGGACCAGTCAGCGGAACACAAAACGGTGCTGTTGCGCGAAGCCTGTGATGCCTTGTTGTGGGATGAATCCGGCATCTACATTGACGGTACATTTGGCCGGGGTGGGCACTCGCGACGAATTTTGAAGCACTTGTCTGCCAGTGGGCGCTTAATGGGGTTTGATAAAGATCCACAGGCTGTAGATGTTGGTGTGGAGCTGGCGGCTGAAGACCAGCGCTTCAGTATGCATTCGGGGTCATTTCTGGGTGTTGCAGATCTTGGCCTGAATGGCGAGGTTGCCGGAATACTGCTTGATCTTGGTGTGTCATCGCCACAACTGGATAACGCTGAGCGAGGATTCAGTTTTCTGCATGATGGCCCCCTGGACATGCGCATGGATCCGGAATCTGGAACCAGTGCAGCTGAATGGCTGGCTCTGGTTGAAGAGAGTGAACTTTGCCGAGTGCTGAAAACCTATGGTGAAGAACGCTTTGCCCGGCGTATTGCGGCTGCCATCGTGCAGCGGCGCGCGGAAAAAGCGATTACCCGCACTGGGGAGCTGGCCGAGTTGATAAAGCAGGCGCACCCACGCTGGGAAAAAGACAAACACCCGGCAACCAGGAGTTTTCAGGCTATTCGTATTCATTTGAATCAAGAACTTGAGGAACTGGAAGGCTTGCTAGAAATGGCCGAGAGCCTGCTAGTGAACAAGGGTCGGCTGGTTGTTATCAGCTTTCATTCCCTGGAAGACCGGCTAACCAAACGGCGCATGCGTGGCACTTCGCATACCAACAAAGTGCCTAGACATATTCCGCTTCGGGAAAGCGAGCTGACAAAGCCGGGCTTACGTTTGCTGGGCAAAGCGATCAGATGCGGTACTGAAGAAACCCAGGCGAACAGACGCGCACGAAGTGCAATTATGCGTGTTGCGGAGCGCGTAAGAGAGCAGGCCGCATGAAAATACAAGAAAACACAATATTTAAATATTCAGAACCACAGATTAATTCAGGCGCAATGCACACATCAAAAATGAACGGTACTCGATTGAAAACCACGCTATCCGGGCTTGCGCAGCCGGGTCAGTTGCTGTTGCTAATTATGGTTGTTCTCAGTGCGCTTGCGGTTGTGTTTAGTAGCTATCAATCGCGACAGTTGTTCCATGAGCTACAAACCTTGCAGCGTGAGGTTGGAAGTTTGCAACTGGAATGGCGGCAACTACTGGTAGAAGAAGGTGCGTTTTCAACGCACATTCGGGTTGAAAACACCGCGACCGCAGAGTTGGGCATGCAGGCACCGAGTTCTGACAATACGGTTGCTGTGCGCGAGCACTAGAGAATTATTGACCATGAAAAAAAGCGCGGCTGTTGCCAACGGAATGCTGCAACCGTGGCGTTACCGGCTGGTATTGGTCGTTCTGGCTTTGTTGGCTTGTGCTCTGGTTGCCCGATTAGTGAGCCTTCAGTTAGCCCACGGAGTGGGTGGTGCTCAGTATTTGCAGCGCGCCGGAGATGCTCGTTCACTTCGAACAGTCCAGGATACAGCCCATAGAGGCATGATTTCCGATCGAGATGGTCGGCCTTTGGCAATTAGCACGCCGGTCAAGTCTTTGTGGGTGGAGCCAAAACGAATACCGGCGGAAAAAGTGCCGTTGATAGCGCAAGCGCTTGGTTTGGACACCGAGCAACTGACTACAAAAATAGCAAAAAATTCGAACAGAGAATTTTTGTACGTCGCCCGGCAGCTTGCTCCCAGCAAGGCTGACCAAATCATGCAGCTGGATATCGATGGCCTGCACGCGGCTACTGAATACAAACGATACTATCCAGCCGCAGATGTGTCGGCCCATTTACTGGGTTTTACTGATACCGACGATCGCGGCGTAGATGGCCTTGAATGGACTTACAACTCAATACTCAGCGGTAAATCCGGCACCAAGCGAGTGCTCAAGAATCGCCGCGGCGAAATAATACAACATATAGAAAGTGTCAGAGAGGTTGTGCACGGCGAAGACCTACAGCTTAGCATTGACTTGCGCCTACAGTATTACGCGCACAAAGAGCTTAGGGCAGCAGTAGAGAAATTTGGTGCAAAATCCGGATCGGTTGTAGTGTTGGATGTGGAAAGTAATGAGGTGTTGGCAATGGTCAACGAACCAACATTCAATCCGAACGAACGCAGCAGTCTTGATATGGACAGCGTGCGCAACAGAGCCGTAACTGATGTGTTTGAGCCCGGCTCTACGATGAAACCGCTGGCTATGATTGCGGCGTTGGAAAGCGGTCGCTACACGCCAAATACAATTGTCGATACGTCACCTGGCTACATCAGCGTGGAAGGCAAACTGTTGGCAGATTCCAGCAATTACGGCGAACTGGATTTAACCGGAATACTGAGCAAGAGCAGCCAGGTGGGCACCAGTAAGATTGCGCTTGACCTGGGCGGCCCAGCGATTAGAGGCGTATTACAGCGATTCGGTTTAGGGCAATCATTGGCCACCGGTTTTCCCGGGGAGAGTTTTGGTTTGCTACCGGATTACACCAATTGGCACCCCTTGCACACCGTGACAATGGCCTACGGTTATGGGGTTGCGACCACACCACTGCAATTAGCACAGTGCTACAGCATATTGGCCAATAATGGCTTGCGCAAAGACGTGTCGTTGATACGTGTTACTGACCCCGTGTATTCCGAACGCGTGGTTGACGAGCAATTGGTCGTGCAGATTAACCGCATGCTGGCCGCGGTTACCTTACAGGGCGGAACTGGCACGCGCGCCAGCACTGAGCGTTATAGCGTGGCTGGTAAAACAGGAACCATGCACCGTCTCGGTAAGCAAGGCTATGAGGGTGATAGATACGTGGCGGTATTCGCCGGGTTTGCACCCGCGGCCAAGCCGCGCCTTGCAGCAGCGGTATTTATTGATGACCCAGGTGTTGGCACTTATTACGGTGGTGAAGTTGCCGCACCCGTGTTCTCCAGAATTGTCGGGGAAAGTCTGCGCTTGTTGAACGTCGCGCCAGACGCTTTGCAGCTTGCTGCGGCAAACTAGCATGATGCTTTCTGAGTTACTTGAGCACACTCAGGCCATGCCGAGTGTTGACCGCGAAATTCAGGAGTTGTCTCTAGACAGTCGAGTAGCCATCGATGGCGCCGCATTCTTTGCGCTGCAAGGTTCAGTCCATCATGGAATGAGATTTGTGCATCAGGCAATAGAGAATGGTGCCGCTGCGATAGTGCATGACGGGCTAGCGACGCTGCCCGATGACCTACCTGACGATATTAGCATTGCAAAGCTGGAATCGCCGCGCGATCACCTGGGTAAGCTTGCGGCACGCTTCTACAATTCCAACAGCACACCTCGCAAAGTGGCTGCATTCACCGGTACCAATGGCAAAACCAGCTGCGTACTGAACTTCTCGTCTCTGGCGAATTCAAGTGGGATGCGCGCTGGTGTTATTGGTACCTTGGGGTGGGGCTATGCAGAGCAACTGGTCAATACAGGTCTGACAACGCCTGATGTGTTTACGGTCCATCGTATTGCTCAGGCGATGATTGAGCAGGGATGTGAGGCCATTGCTCTGGAAGCTTCTTCACATGCGCTGGATCAAGGTCGGCTGGATGGATTAGACATTGGCACTGCTGTGTTTACCAACATAAGCCGAGATCATCTCGACTTCCATAAATCCATAGACAACTACGCGGCAGCCAAGTCGAGATTGTTTCAGCGCGCCGAGCTCGAAAATGCGATAGTAAATATTGATTCAGATTTCTCTCAGCGCATGATCCAGTCAGTGACTCCGTCCGCGCGATTGCTGAGTTACTCCATGAGTGATGCTGCGGCCGATGTGTTCGCAGACAATATCCAGTTTCACGAGCAAGGTAGCCGCTTCGATCTGCGCACGCCGTGGGGAAGCGACCACTTTGAGTTGAATCAAATGGGGCATTTTAATATCGCCAATCTGTTGGCCGTCGTCGCAGCACTTTGTGCAGTAGGTGTGCCGTTTACTGGTCTCGCCGAGGCCACGCGGCAATTAGCCACAGTGCCAGGGCGCATGCAATTACTGCCAGTGGATGATGTTCAGTCACCCAAAACAATCGTGGATTATGCGCATACTCCAGACGCGCTGGCGCAGGTTTTAAGCGCCGCTTCCCGGCACTGTTCAGGAAATCTCTGGGTTGTATTCGGCTGTGGTGGCGACAGAGATCGAGGCAAACGAGCAGAAATGGCGCAAGCCGCGCAGAGTTTTGCTGCGCAAATAGTGGTCACCAGCGACAATCCTCGGAGCGAGGATCCCGCCCGGATTATTGCAGATATTGTTGCGGGCTTTGACCAGCGAAAATCGAAAGATGAGCACATTCACGTAGAGGCTGATCGCAAGCGCGCCATCGAGTGGGCTGTTAGTGCCGCGGCCTGCGAGGACTGTGTGGTGATCGCCGGTAAGGGCCATGAAAAATTCCAGATCGTGGGCTCCAATAAAATCCCATTTGACGATGTGCTCATCGCGACTGCTGCTCTGCAGCGGCGAACGGAGCAGTGCTCATGATGCATCGCATGGATTTGAATTCGCTGCAGGCCTTGTGCAAGGGAACTGTTCATGGACGCAATCAGCAATTCGATGCTATCTCCACTGACACGCGACGCCTTGGCAAGGGTGAGTTGTTCCTGGCTTTGCGAGGAGAGCGCTTTGACGCCGCAGATTTCCTGCTGCAAGCAGAACGCGCGGGCGCATGTGCAGCGGTTGTCGACCAGTTTGATGAAAGCTGTGGTCTAAGTCAGCTAGTTGTTGACGACACCTTATTGGCGCTTGGTCAAATTGCGGCAAGCCAGCGTGAGTATTTTACCAAGCCAGTGATTGCAATCACCGGCAGTGTTGGTAAAACAACTTGTAAGGAAATGCTGGACGCTATTCTCTCTCGCAGCGGTGCGGTATTAGCAACCCAGGGCAATCTGAATAATGAGATTGGCGTGCCGCTGACGCTGTTCAGATTGACATCTGAGCATGATTTCGCGGTTGTTGAGATGGGTGCCGGCAAGCCCGGTGATATCGCCTATCTGTCAAATATTGTCAGGCCCAACGTCGCAATGGTGACAACAGTGGCGGCAGCTCACCTGGAGGGGTTTGGTTCAATTGAAACGATTGCTGCGACCAAAGCAGAAATTTACGGAGGTCTTGCCGCAGAGGGCAGGGCGGTTGTGAATATGGATAATGCGTTCACCCGGCAATGGGCAACTGAACATCCCGATTCTAACCGGCTCGGCTTCAGCGTAGAACATGACAACGTTGACGTTTTTGCATCAGCAATAGAGTTGATAGAAAATTCATCGCCTGCGTTGGGTTGCTTCCGATTTGAGCTGCACCTGCCCAATGAACAAGCCAGTGTTGAACTTCGCGTGGCCGGCAGACATATGGTGAGTAATGCCTTGGCGGCAGCGGCCTGCGCACACAGTGCGGGTGCGAGTGTGCTTGATATCGTTGCAGGTTTGTCCAGCTACCAAGGCTACTCAGGGCGTATGCAGCAGCTTGATGGTGTTAACAATAGTCGATTGATCGATGACAGCTACAACGCTAACCCCACATCAATGCGAGCCGCTGTTGATGTGTTGGCGTCAATGTCGGGCACACGCATACTGATTATGGGTGACATGGCTGAACTCGGCGAGACTGAAAAAGAATTGCATGCAGAGATTGGTTGCTATGCGCGCCAATCCGAAATTGATCATCTGCTATGCGTGGGTGCGCTGAGTGCACTGGCGGCAGAAGAGTTTGGTCCAGCTGGAGAAGTATTCACCAGTAATTCTGACTGCGCAGCCCGTTGCCGAGAATTGCTGCTGGGTGGGGAGATGTATGCCAACGTGCTCGTTAAAGGTTCGCGGTCGGCTGGGATGGAATCGGTGCTTGAACAACTATTAGAACAAACCGAGAACTAGGGAGCCCCTGATATGCTGCTTTGGATATCACAATACCTGGCTGAAATTTATAGTCCGTTTCAGGTTTTTCAGTATCTTACCTTGCGCGGTATTCTCAGTGTACTCACCTCTCTGGCTATTACTTTAATCGTCGGGCCGATGATGATACAGCGGCTCAATTTTCATCAGATCGGACAAACAGTGCGTGATGATGGTCCGGAAAGTCATTTTAGTAAAAGTGGCACGCCGACTATGGGAGGTGCGCTCATTCTGGTCGGTATTTTTGTTAGCACTTTATTGTGGGGCGATCTGGGAAATCGCTATGTCTGGACAGTGCTATTCGTTACCTTCGTGTTTGGTGCCGTTGGCTGGGTTGACGATTATCGCAAGGTGATCGAAAAAGATTCGCGTGGTCTCCCGGCGCGATGGAAGTTTTTCTGGCAATCCGTCGGTGGTCTGAGTGTGGCGGTATTCTTGTATGTGACAGCCGAACACGCAGTGGAAACACAATTATATGTACCGTTTTTCAAAAACGTCATCATTGACCTGGGGCCGTTTTTTATCGCCCTGACTTTTTTCGTAGTGGTGGGCAGCAGTAACGCGGTCAACTTGACCGATGGATTGGATGGACTGGCAATTTTGCCCAGCGTTCTCATCGCTACTGCGCTTGCCGCTATTGCCTACCTTAGTGGTAACGTCAATTTTGCTGAATATCTGCATATAGGTTACGTGCCAGGTGCCGGCGAATTGATTGTATTCTGCGGCGCATTGGCCGGAGCAGGCCTTGGGTTTCTCTGGTTCAACACATACCCTGCGCAAATATTCATGGGCGATGTAGGCGCATTGGCGCTGGGCGCTGCATTGGGTGTGATCGCGGTTATCACTCGCCACGAAATTGTTTTCTTCATTATGGCCGGTGTGTTTGTTATGGAAACTGTGTCGGTCATTCTGCAAGTCGCTTCGTTTAAGCTCACCGGAAAACGAATTTTTCGAATGGCACCCATTCACCACCATTTCGAGTTGAAGGGTTGGCCCGAACCGCGGGTGATAGTGCGCTTCTGGATTATCACCGTGATGCTGGTGTTGTTTGGCCTCGCTACGCTTAAATTGCGTTAGGGATTGGGTGAGACCGATGAGCATTGCTTCAGAGCATCCCTTGCCAACCCCTGATTACACCGTAATCGGCGTGGGTGCAACGGGTTTGTCATGTGCTCGCTACTTGCAAAGCCGTGGAGATTCATTTTCTCTATGCGATACTCGCAGTAACCCGCCCGGCGCCGCTGAGTTGTTGCGTGAGTTCTCCGGTGTAGATATTTACTTCGGAGAATTGCCATTCCAGGTATTGCGACAATCAAAATATTTGCTGGTGAGCCCCGGTGTATCGCTTGAAACGAATGCAATCAAGCAAGTACTGGATCAGGGCGTGGCGCTACGCAGCGACCTGGACTTGTTTCGAGCAGAAATTAGCTGCCCAATTGCCTGTGTAACAGGCTCCAATGGCAAAAGCACTGTAGCTACCTTGTTAGCTGAAATGGCAAAGGCGGCTGATGTCAAAGTGTGTCTCTGTGGCAATATTGGCTTGCCTGTATTAGATGCAATCGACGACTCGGTTGAACTCTACGTGCTTGAAGTGTCAAGTTTCCAGCTCGAGCGAAGTGCAGCACTGAAGGCTAGTGCGGCGACCATACTGAATATCAGCGCTGATCATATGGACAGGTATTCTGATCTGCATAGTTACGCAGCGTCAAAGCAGCGTGTGTTCCTTGATGCTGATAAGTGCATTGTGAATCGTGATGATGCAGCAACCAACACTGAAAGTGGAGAAGCTTACACAAGCTTTGGATTGGCTGTGCCAAATGCGGGTCTATTCGGCGTTGCACAAGTTGCCGATGAAGCCTGCCTGATGTATGGCGATTCTGCATTGTTACCGATATCAGGAATGCGTTTGCAGGGAACACACAACGTTAGCAATGCATTGGCGGCACTTGCTCTTGCCCAGGCAGTTGGTATTCCGCTGGGCGTGGCCTGCGATGTTCTGCGCACGTTTGCTGGTTTACCGCACCGCTGTGAGCATATTGCCGACATTGATGGCCGGTCATTCATAAACGATTCCAAAGGCACGAACATTGGTGCGACCGTAGCAGCACTTGAAGGGCTTGGTGTGGCGAGTGAGCGCCGCATGGTACTTATTGCCGGTGGCGTCGGAAAAGGTGCTGACTTCGGCGAACTTGCCGAGGCAGTATCTGCTCATGCGCATTCGGTCGTTGTGATTGGTGAGGATGCAGAAAAAATTGCCTCAGCCCTTGAAGCCTATACTGCAATCTATCGCTGTAGTGATTTGGTTGATGCGGTGAGCACGGCGTATCAGTTAGCCGACGCTGGCGACACAGTATTGTTCTCGCCTGCGTGTGCCAGTTTCGATATGTTCGAAAATTTCGAGCAACGAGGCAATCGATATCGTGAATCGGTGCTGCAGTTTCGCGACAGAGTATCGGCAGATGGAGTCGGTCAATGACGTCATTTACCGCACATTTGCCGCTACGATCATTTAGTCTGCTGACAAAAAGAAGCTTCGGTGTTGATAAAGCATTAATGGTTTGCTTTTGCAGCTTACTGGCGGCGGGCTTTGTGATGATGTCGTCGGCATCCATGGAATACGCAGCGCAACAATTTGGCAACCCATGGTTCTACGTTATTCGCCAAGCGCTCTACATCACTGTAATGCTGCTACTGATGTGGGCGACCACCTATGTGCCGCTGGAATTCTGGCGTAAGCATTCCGCTCATTTGTTGTTGGCGGCGTTTGTCTTACTGCTTGCCGTACTAGTACCTGGTATTGGCAAGGAAGTTAACGGCAGCCGCCGCTGGATTGATTTCGGCGCGTTTAATTTACAAGCGTCAGAACTAGCCAAGCTGTTTGTGCTGACTTATTTAGCCGCCTATCTTGTTCGCCGCGAACAGGAGGTTCGTACGGCATGGCGCGGCTTTATCAAACCGCTGTTGGTGCTGACAGCGATGATCATCCTTTTGCTGATAGAGCCCGACTTTGGTGCTGTTGTGGTTTTGCTAAGTGCGGCACTGGGTATGATGTTTCTGGCGGGTGTTCGTCTGTCACATTTTTCCTTTGTAGTGCTTGGTAGCCTGGCGTCGGTTGCCCTAATGGTGTCACTCAGCCCTTACCGCTTTCAACGTTTTACTACTTTTCTCGATCCCTGGTCCCACCAATTTGACAGTGGCTATCAACTTGTACAGTCCTTGATTGCGTTTGGTCGCGGAGAGTGGTTTGGCCTGGGCCTTGGCCGCAGTGTGCAAAAATTGTTTTACTTACCAGAAGCGCATACCGATTTTGTGTTTGCGATCATTGGTGAAGAACTTGGCTTCCTTGGTGCAATGTTGGTGCTCTGTTTGTTTGCAGTGCTTATATGGCGCATTTTTTACATTGCCCGAAACGCAGAACAATTGGGGCAAAAGTTTGCCGCCTATCTCGCCTATGGAATAGCCTTGTTGTTTGCTGTGCAGTGCGCAATCAATATCGGCGTGAACGTTGGCCTGCTGCCGACTAAAGGCCTGACCTTGCCGTTCTTTAGCTATGGCGGAAGCAGCTTATTGGTCTGTGGGGTCATGCTTGCGCTGGTATGCAGGGTGGCGTTTGAATCGGAGGCTACGTGTCAAAAACCTTCGTGATTATGGCCGGTGGTACTGGTGGGCACGTGTTTCCTGGCCTTGCTGTGGCTGACGAGTTGAAAGCTGCGGGTTATCAGATTGAGTGGCTGGGTACCCAGGCAGGTATTGAGTCGAGATTGGTGCCCGATGCAGGTTACACCTTGCATTGCCTGCCTGTAAGTGGTGTGCGTGGTTTGGGTCTGATGACCTTGCTAAAGGCGCCGTTAATGATTACTCGTTCTGTTTACAATGCATGGAAACTGTTGCGCAAGTTGCGCCCGGTTGCGGTCATGGGTTTCGGTGGTTTTGCCGCGGGCCCCGGTGCGGTAGCGGCAAGGCTGTTAGGTAAACCATTGATTCTGCACGAACAGAATTCAGTGCTTGGTACCACCAACAGATTGCTTCAATACGTAGCCTCTAGACGGCTGGAAGGTTTCCCGGATACCTTTACACGCCGCCGAAACACCTATTTAACCGGTAACCCAGTTCGTGCTGACATTGCGGCAATGGCCGCTGGCAAACAACATTCGAATACCGGCGAGCTCAATATTCTTATTGTTGGTGGCAGTCGCGGTGCGCGCGCCCTGAATGAAAATCTGCCTTTACTGCTTAAAAAGGCCAGCAAAAATACGGCTGTGCCGCTAAACGTGTGCCATCAGTCTGGTGAGCAAGAACTTGCAACTACCAGAGAGCGTTATGAGGCCTTGGATTGTGAGATGCAGTTTGAAGTATGCGCTTTTCTTGACAACATGGCTGAACGATACAGCTGGGCCGATATTGTTGTCTGTAGAGCCGGTGCAATGACGGTTGCAGAATTGACTGCTGCAGGTAAGCCTGCGTTGCTAGTGCCTTTTCCTTACGCGATTGATGATCATCAAACTGAAAATGCGCGCTGGCTGTCTGATCAATCGGCGGGGGTTCTGGTTCCGCAAAATGAATTGCAGGATGAAAACACCGTTGCCCGACTGGCCGAATTGCTGGAATCTTCGGAAAAGCGCGAAGCGATGGCTGAATGTGCAAGGCAGCTGGCTATCCTGGATTCTGCACGTCGTGTGGCGCAACACTGTACCGAGCTTACGCAATCGGGGAGCGACTTTTGAGCACTGCAAATAAGGCAATGACGATTCCCGAAATGCGCCGTATACGACGAATCCATTTCGTTGGTATTGGTGGTGCCGGTATGTCGGGGATTGCTGAGGTATTGGCGAACCAGAATTACGAGGTGTCTGGCTCTGACATTGCTGAGTCAGAAACGACGGAACGCTTGCGAAAAATGGGTGTGAAGGTGCAGCTTGGTCAAGCGGCCGAAAATGTGAACGAGGCTGATGTGCTGGTTGTTTCCACCGCAATCAACGAAGACAATGTTGAAGTTAAAGCCGCGCGGGACGCGCGAATTCCCATAGTACCTCGCGCCGAAATGCTCGCTGAGCTTATGCGTTATCGCCACAGCATTGCGATTGCTGGCACGCACGGTAAAACAACCACAACCAGTCTGGTTGCCTCGGTTCTGGGCGCTGGCGGTCTGGATCCAACGTTTATTATCGGAGGCCTGCTGAATAGCGCGGGAACGAATGCGCGATTGGGAATTAGTCGTTTTCTGGTTGCTGAAGCCGATGAAAGCGATGCGTCTTTTTTGCACCTTCAGCCGATGACAGCCGTGGTTACCAATATTGATGCGGACCACATGGAAAGCTACGCGGGAGACTTCGAGCAACTGAAAGCGACCTTCATCAGCTTTCTACACAACCTTCCTTTTTATGGTCTGGCGGTACTCTGTATTGATGACCCAGTGCTGCGTTCGATGATGGCTGATGTTGGACGGCCGACGCTTACTTATGGATTTTCGCGAGACGCTGATTTTGTCATTAGTGATTTGCGCTCAGAAGGCTTGAAAACGCGGTTCACAGTTCATCGACCCGATGAGCACGAGAGTCTTGAAATAAGCCTCGCCATGCCTGGCCAGCACAATGTACTGAACGCTGCCGCCGCAGTAGCGGTGGCAACTGATGAGGGAATTGCCGGACAGGATATACAACGTGCCTTGGCAGAGTTTGCCGGAGTTGGACGGAGGTTCCAGGTATTTGGTGAGCTGCAGGTTGAATCCGGGTTGGTTACACTTGTGGATGACTATGGCCATCACCCTACGGAGGTGGCTGCAACCATCAAAGCGGTTCGCCAGGCATGGCCCGATCAACGTCTTGTGATGGTGTTTCAACCCCACCGATTTAGCCGAACCCGCGATCTATATGAAGATTTCGTAGCAACCTTATCAACCGTGGATGTTTTGCTATTGCTTGATGTTTACAGCGCCGGCGAGCAGGTGATTCAGGGTGCAGACGGTCGCAGCTTGAGTCGAAGCATTCGTACCCGTGGCCATATCGATCCTGTTTTCGTTGAAGACATTGCAAGCCTTCCAGAAATTTTAAAGGACGTGGCGCGCGATGGCGATATTGTGTTGACCCAGGGTGCTGGCAATGTAGGCGGCATTGCTCGAAGCGTGTTTAAAGAAGGTTTGTTATGACATTGCAGAGCGATGTAGAAACGCTTGTTTCCTTGTGCAAACAATCAATGCATGGCCCGCTGGCCGTATTGTATGGGGGCTGGTCGGCAGAGCGTGAAGTCTCCTTGATGAGTGGCAAGGCAGTAATTGCAGCATTTGAAAAAGTAGGCTTGCCCGTTGTGGCTATTGATATAGAACGCGATGTAGCAGACGTGCTTGGTAAGCATGGAATCAGGCACGTATTTAATGCGCTGCATGGCCCTTATGGTGAAGACGGTGTGATTGGGGGTTTGCTGCAATTTCTGAACATCAGCGCTACTGGCAGCGGTGTATTAGCATCAGCCTTGGCCATGGACAAACTACGCAGCAAGCAGCTGTGGCGTGGCATCGGCGTGAACACACCCTCGTTTGCGACAGCGGATGAAGGTGTCGATTACGCTGAAGTATTGCGCTCTCTTGGTGGCAAGGTGATGGTAAAGCCCGCCCATGAGGGTTCGAGCATAGGCATGTCGATTGCTGAGAACCTGGATCAATTGCGAGTGGCAATTGATGAAGCTAAGCGCTTCGATTCCAGCGTGTTGATTGAGCAATTTGTTGAGGGGCCTGAATACAGTGTGCCCGTGATCGCAGGCAACGTGCTGCCTATCACTGAATTAAAGCCAAAAAGTACCTTTTATGACTATGAAGCCAAGTATTTTTCTTCCGACACAGAGTACGAGTGTCCGGCTCAGCTGAGCGATGCGCAAGCTGAGCAAGCCAATCGATTGGTCTTGCAGGCGTATGAAAGCCTGGGTTGCCGCGGCTGGGGAAGGGTGGACTTGCTGCTTGATGAAAATGGAGACTTTCAAGTGTTGGAAGTTAACACTATTCCGGGTATGACTGAGCACAGTATTGTGCCAATGTCTGCACTTGCGGCCGGGTTGAACTTTGAGCCCCTGGTATTAAACGTATTACTGGATAGTCTGGGTGCGATAGATGATTAATACAGATTGTCGAAATAGAAATAAAAAAATCGTCGCTACACGCAAGAGTGCCAGGCGTCGCGGGGCTGTTAACACCTCACGCAAATTCGAGCAAAAAAACCGTATAAAACAGCTATTTATGGTATTGCTTATCTGGATTGGTGTGTTGGGTTTCGGTATGTTGGGTTTTAGCAATGCGAAACCACTGTTCGAGATTGATGTGCAGAGCGTGCAAATCGAAGGAGAATTTGAAAGAGTGCAGAAAGCACAAATTGGCAGCTCACTTGCACCGCTAGTGGGTAATGGTTTTTTTACTCTGAAGCTAGCGCCAATTAAACATTTGCTGGAACAGCAAGAGTGGGTATATCGGGCGGAAGTCAGTCGACGCTGGCCGTCCGGTATTAGTGTTGCCATAGAAGAACAAACACCAATCGCCATATGGAACTCGCGAGTGCTGTTAAATTCAGACGGCGATGAGTTTTCTGCAGGCGATGCAGACCTGAAGGAATTTGATTTGCCACGCATTGCGGGGCACGAGTCACAACAAAATATGATGGTTCAGCAATTTCGAGAATTCTCAGACATGCTCATTCCTGCCGGGCATTCGATTGCAGAGTTAACTCACAGTGATGCATTGGGATTGTTTGCGCGACTGGATAACGGAACAGAAATTCGGTTCGGAAATGATCGACTGCTGGATAAGATGCGGCGATTTCTGAAAATGCACACCGACCTGGTGGCACAGCGCGAAGGAAGTTTGCAGACCATCGATTTTCGCTATAGCCGTGGTGTGGCGGTGCGTTGGGCTGAAGATGAGTCTAGCAACATTGCACGTCGGCAACAGCAGCCGTCGGAAGAACAATTGTTGGCCGGAGTGAGCGCGTTTAATGGCTAACGATAACAAAATGATCGTTGGACTGGATATTGGTACGTCCAAGATCGTTGCCATAGTGGCGGAAGTCGACCCCGACGGACAGGTAAACATTGTTGGCATCGGTTCCAAGCCTTCGCGTGGTCTTAAGAAAGGCGTGGTAGTTAATATTGAATCGACTATCCAATCGATTCAGAGTGCTATTGAAGAAGCCGAGCTGATGGCTGGTTGCCAGATTCACTCGGTGTATGCGGGAATCGCAGGTAGCCATATTCGCAGCATGAATTCACACGGCATAGTTGCTATTCGCGATAAGGAAGTGAGGCAGCTTGATGTTGAGCGAGTAATTGATGCGGCTCAAGCCGTTGCTATTCCCGCCGACCAAAAAGTGTTGCACATTTTGCCGCAGGAATTTTTGATAGACGACCAGGAGGGCATTAAGAAGCCGCTTGGAATGTCGGGTGTACGTCTGGAAGCCAAGGTGCATCTGGTTACCTGTGCGGTGAATGCAGCGCACAATATTGAGAAATGCATCAAACGCTGTGGCTTGGAAGTTGAAGACATAATTCTCGAGCAACTGGCGTCCAGTTACTCAGTGCTCACCGATGATGAGCGCGAGCTGGGAGTGTGTCTGGTTGACATTGGCGGTGGTACCACTGACATAGCCATCTTTACCGAAGGTGCAATCCGACATACCGGCGTGATTCCAATCGCAGGCGACCAGGTTACCAATGACATCGCCATGGCATTACGTACGCCTACGCAAAATGCAGAAGAAATAAAAATCAAATACGCCTGTGCGCTGGCGCAATTGGCCGGAGCCGATCAAACCATTAAAGTACCAAGCGTTGCTGACCGACCTGCGCGAGATTTGTCGCGCCAGGCGCTGGCGGAAGTAGTCGAGCCGCGCTATGACGAGCTGCTGTCATTGGTACAAGCGGAACTACGCCGTTCAGGTTTTGAAGACCTGGTTGCCGCCGGTATTGTGTTAACCGGTGGTACTTCGAAAATGGAAGGCGTGATAGAACTTGCCGAATCCATATTTCATATGCCGGTTCGCTTGGGCGTTCCAATCAACGTTCATGGCCTTCAGGATATTGTGCGCAACCCAATTTACGCTACTGGCGTAGGTTTGCTGATGTATGGCATCAAGCAACAACAAGAAGCCGAATACATAAATACGGGTGAGAACCAGGGCAAAGGCCTGTTTTCACGAATGCAGCGGTATCTGCAACAAAACTTTTAGCTTAAGAATCTCGTACGGGAGAAATATCATGTTTGAACTAGTCGACAACGTCCCACAAAATGCAGTTATTAAAGTACTAGGCGTCGGTGGTGGCGGCGGAAACGCTGTGAAACACATGATCACCAATCATGTAGATGGCGTGCAATTCATTTGCGCAAACACAGACGCGCAAGCGCTGGCGGACGTAGATTCTCACACAGTGTTGCAACTGGGCGGAACGGTGACCAGTGGTCTGGGTGCGGGCGCCAACCCCGAGGTGGGTAGGCAAGCGGCACTTGAAGATCGCGATCGCATCATCGAGAGCCTGCAAGGTGCAGACATGGTGTTCATTACCGCTGGCATGGGTGGTGGAACAGGCACTGGCGGCGCGCCGGTAGTCGCTGAGATTGCTAAGGAGATGGGCATACTGACTGTCGCTGTAGTGACCAAACCGTTTTCATTCGAAGGCGCCAATCGCATGAAAGTTGCAGCGGCGGGAATGGAAGAGCTTGAACAACACGTTGATTCCTTAATCACGATTCCAAACGAAAAATTGCTGCCGGTACTTGGTCAAAATGTAACGCTGTTAGATGCCTTCAACGCAGCTAACGATGTATTGCTGGGTGCCGTGCAAGGCATAGCTGACCTGATCATCCGACCGGGCATGATGAACGTTGACTTTGCAGACGTGCGCACTGTGATGTCAGAAATGGGCATGGCAATGATGGGTACCGGTGCTGCGCATGGCGAAGGCCGTGCTCGCGACGCAGCGGAGAAAGCGATTCGCAGCCCACTGCTGGAAGACGTAAATCTGCAAGGTGCCCGCGGCATTCTGGTCAACATCACGGCCGGAATGGATTTGCTGCTGGGCGAATTTACCGACGTAGGCGACACCATTAAAGAGTTTGCATCAGACAATGCCACTATCGTAGTGGGTACGGTTCTGGATCCTGATATGAGCGACGAGATTCGAGTCACCGTTGTTGCCACAGGGCTGGATGGTGGTGGCGCGCGCCGCAGTGAATCGCCTGCTGCCGAGCCCCTGCCGGTTGGAGAAGCACCTAATTATAAAGATTATGATATGCCCACGGCTATCCGAAGACCCCGCCGGGAAGACGCCAGAGCGACTAGACCTGCTCATATTCGGGCGCTCGATTCCGGCCAAAATACAGCTGTACAGACTGTAGAAATGCCTGAAATAGACCCGTCAAATACGGATAAGGACCTGCAATTCCTTGATATTCCTGCATTTATTCGTAGGCAAGCAGATTAGCTATAGTTAAGGCTTAAAAACTCAGTCAGGAAAACTGTCTGGTTTCGGTGTCAGTCGTCGGGTACAATGCGCAGCGCTTGTAAAAGCCAGTCGCAGCGCTCTTGGCGACTTATAACAGCAGCTGTACGGTGGGGTTATCAGGTATTGCCTGACCCCAGTCAGTGTATAGACACCGCAGCTTAAACACGAAAGAGACACTATGATTCGGCAACGCACGCTTCGCAATTCGATCAAAGCCACCGGCATCGGGCTGCACACCGGCAAGAAAGTCTATCTGACGCTTCGTCCTGCGCCCGTCAATACCGGCATTGTTTTTCGTAGAATAGATCTTGATCCTGTGCAGGAGATTCCAGCCTATTCCGATTTTGTTGGCGACACAATGCTGTCAACTGCCTTGGCGTCCGGTGACGTTAAAGTGTCTACGGTAGAACACCTGTTGTCTGCCATGGCTGGCTTGGGCATAGACAACGCCATTGTGGACCTGAACGCTGAAGAAGTGCCAATTATGGACGGCAGTGCCGGCCCCTTTGTATTCCTTATCCAATCGGCGGGCATAGAAGAGCAAGACGCTGCGAAGAAGTTCATACGCATAACCAAGCCTGTCCGCGTTGAAGACGGCGATAAGCATGCTACTCTGCGACCGTTTAATGGTTTCAAGGTAAACTTCACGATTTCGTTCGATCACCCAGTATTCAATAATCGAACAGTCGATGCTTGCGTAGATTTTTCCAGCACCTCGTATGTACGCGAGGTCAGTAGAGCCCGCACTTTTGGGTTTATGCATGAAATTGAGTATTTACGCTCCAGAGGCTTCGCTCTTGGCGGTAGCGTTGATAATGCGATTGTGGTGGATCAATACCGAATACTGAATGAGGACGGGCTGCGTTACGAAGACGAGTTCGTGAAGCACAAAATACTGGATGCAATTGGCGATTTGTACCTGCTAGGCAAGGGCTTGATTGGCGAATACAATGCGTACAAATCGGGCCATTCCCTGAACAACATGGCGGTTAAGGCCTTGTTGGCCAATCCTGATGCTTGGGAAATAGCCAGTTTTGATGATCAAGAGGAGTCTCCGGTGTCTTACCATAGTCCGGTGGTTGCCGTTTGATCAAAGCCGACTATACTTTTTAAAGAGACCAGATAGATAGAAGCGACGCCATGAGCGTTGCCGGAATAAAATTATGCAAATTATTCTTGTCAGCAGGCGGCATAGCCGTTCAAAGACATTGAATGTGTCCATACCATTACTAATGGCATTAAGTGTGGCGCTTCTCGCTGCGTCTGTTTTTGGTTTTTACACCTTAGTCAATGCTCTGCAGCCTTCTAAAGATCAGACGCAACTGATTACTGAGTGGCAGCAAACTCTGGAAGAACAACGCGATGTTCTGGTTGCGACCAAGCAAGAAAACCAGGCGAAGATTGAAGCACTTGCCGTAAAAACCGCTCAGCTACAATCACGTCTGCTGCGGCTTGACGCGCTCGCTGAGCGAATGGCAACAATGGCAAAACTCGATCGATCAGAATTCGATTTTTCCGAGCAACCGGCTATGGGTGGTCCGGAAGAAGGCTCCCCTAACGGCGAGTCCGATCAGGAAGTAACGCTGGACACACCCGACTTCCATAAATCACTTGACTTGCTAGCCGATCAGATCGATCGCCGTGAACAACAGCTTGAATACATGGAGAGCTTGCTTTCAAACCGAAAGCTGCGTGATGCGGGCATGATTGGCGGGCGGCCTATCCTCAAGGGTTGGATGTCATCCGGCTTTGGTTATCGCACCGATCCGTTCAAAGGGCACAGAGCCTGGCATAAAGGTGTGGATTTTGCCGGTAAGATGGGCAGTGACATCATTTCAGTCGCGGCCGGCGTTGTGACCTGGGCCGATAAGCGATATGGCTACGGCAACCTGGTGCAAATCAATCATGGCAACGGCTACAGCACTCGCTACGGCCACAACTCGGAAATCATGGTTAACCCCGGAGACGTGGTTAAGAAAGGTCAGGTGATAGCAAAAATGGGTAGCAGCGGCCGTTCAACAGGCGCTCACGTTCATTTTGAAGTGCTGAAAGCGGGTAAATCGATAAATCCAACCACGTACATCAATCGCCAATAAGCACCCTCTGTGGGCCGTAGCGCCCTGCATTCGTAACTTTCTACTTGCTTAAGACAGGCGCATCCGGTTTACTTTGCACCCTGCTGCGCTGAGCTCCAGCGCTCAACTACTATTGCCGTTTTAAAACATGATTGGAAAGTTATTCAAGGCCGTTGTTGGCACCAAGAATGATCGTGAGCTGAAGCGACTACGCAAAGTCGTAAAGCGAATTAACGCCTTCGAAGAAGACTTCGAGAAGCTGCGTGATGTTGAAATTCAGGGTAAAACCGATGAGTTTCGCCAGCGTTTGCAAGGCGGGGAAAGTCTGGATAATTTATTACCCGAGGCGTTCGCGCTGGTCCGCGAAGCAAGTAAGCGTACCTTGGGTCTGCGACACTTCGACGTGCAAATGATTGGGGGCTACGCCTTGCACGAAGGCAACATAGCCGAGATGCGAACCGGTGAAGGTAAAACCCTGGTGGCTACTTTGCCTGCTTATCTCAATGCCTTGTCTGGTGAAGGTGTTCACCTGGTTACTGTGAACGACTATTTGGCCGAACGTGACGCCAACTGGATGCGGCCAATTTATGAAATGCTGGGTCTGACTGTAGGAGTCATTCTATCCGGCCAGGACCAGGCTGATAAACACGCAGCGTACAACTCAGATATCACCTACGGCACAAACAATGAGTTTGGCTTCGATTATCTGCGCGACAACATGGCATTCAGCTCGGAAGATCGATTGCAGAACGGCCACAATTTTGCCATTGTCGACGAAGTTGACTCCATTCTCATCGACGAGGCAAGAACACCGCTGATCATCTCTGGTGCAGCGGAAGACAGCTCGGCGCTGTACAAGCGCATGGACAAATTCATCAAGCGCTTGCAGCCCGATGTTGGCGAGGGTGGCCATTACACGCTTGATGAAAAGCAACGCCATATAGAGTTAACCGAAGAAGGTCACCAGTTTGTTGAAGAATTGCTGACTGAAGATGGTTTGTTGGAAGAAGACGATAATCTGTATTCGCCCGGCAATTTAAACTTGTTGCACCATGTTAATTCCGCGTTGCGCGCACACGTATTCTTTAACCGCAATGTTGAATACATAGTGCAGAACAATCGCATCGTTTTGATTGATGAGCACACCGGGCGAACTATGCCTGGCCGGCGGCTATCCGAAGGATTACACCAAGCGATAGAAGCGAAAGAAAAAGTTGAAATCCAGGCGGAAAGCCAAACACTGGCATCCACCACCTTCCAGAATTATTTCCGCTTGTACAACACCTTAAGTGGAATGACTGGTACTGCAGACACTGAAGCGTTTGAGTTCAGACAAATCTACGGTCTGGATGTTCTGGTGATTCCGACCAATCTGCCCACCGTTCGCAAAGATTTAAACGATCTGGTTTTTCTATCCAAGGAAGAGAAATTCGAAGCGATTCTTGAAGATATTAAGGCTTATATAGAACAAGGCAGTCCGGTGTTGGTGGGTACAGCATCGATTGAGAGTTCGGAAGAGCTTTCAAACCATCTCGAAAAAAGCAAGATCGACCACAAGGTATTGAACGCCAAGTTTCACCAGCAAGAGGCGGAAATTATTGCTCAGGCCGGACGCCCAGCAGCGATCACTATTGCCACCAATATGGCCGGTCGCGGTACTGATATTGTGTTGGGTGGCAATCTTGAAGCCGAGTTGGCCTCGCACGAGAAATTGACAGACGCGGATAGGGAAGCCTTAACCAAAGCCTGGCAGGAACGTCATGACCAGGTAATAGAAAACGGTGGCTTGCATATTCTGGCCACAGAGCGGCACGAGTCACGTCGAATTGACAATCAGTTGCGCGGCCGTGCTGGTCGGCAAGGTGACCCGGGTGTTACTCGCTTCTACCTGTCGCTGGAAGATAATCTGATGAGAATTTTTGCCTCGGATCGGGTCAAGAATTTTATGCAGGCGCTTGGTATGGAACGGGGTGAAGCCATAGAGCATCGAATGGTGACCAACGCCATAGAAAAAGCGCAGCGCAAAGTTGAGGGTCGCAACTTTGATATTCGTAAACAACTGCTGGAATACGATGACGTGGCGAATGACCAACGCCAGGTTGTTTACCGCCAACGCAACGAGGTAATGGAATCTACTGATATCAGTGACATGATCGAAGCAATCCGCAGCGACGTAATCAGTGATCTGGTAGACACTTATATTCCGCGGCAAAGCCTAGAAGAGCAATGGGACGTGGCAGGCCTGGAAGAAGGGCTGAAAACCGAGATGGGCCTTGAACTGCCGGTTCAGCAATGGCTGGATAAAGAAGACGATTTGCACGAAGAAACGTTGCGGGAAAGAATAGAGGCGCGTTGCATAGAGCAGTATGACGCTAAGATGTCACCGCTTGGCGAAGACGCGAGAAAATTGGAAAAGCACGTAATGCTGCAAGTGCTGGATCAGCACTGGAAAGAGCACCTGGCCACCATGGATCATTTACGCCAGGGAATTCATTTACGCGCGTATGCAGCAAAAAATCCAAAGCAGGAATATAAGCGCGAATCCTTCGAACTTTTTCAGACCATGCTGGAAGAAATCAAGCATGAGGTTGTGCAATTTTTAGCGCGTGTTGAGATTCGAAAAGAAGAAGATGTGGACGCCGTAGAGCGCCAGAGGCGAGCGGCCGAGGCGGCACAAACCATGGAGTTCCAGCATGAGGAGCGCTCTGCACTCGAGGTCGAGCCTGATGCGGAGCAAGCAATGGCTGATGGTTCGGTGCCAGCTGCGGCGGTAGAAACGTTCAAGAGGGCTCAGCCCAAAGTTGGTCGAAACGAACCTTGTCCTTGTGGGTCGGGCAAAAAATACAAACATTGTCATGGCAAGCTCTGATCAGGCGATAGCAAGTGTTGGTGGTTGTCGTCTTGCCGCCGCATCGGCCGGGATCAAAAAACCAGCCGCGGATGGTTCAAATCAGTCGGACCTGGTTTTAATAGAGGCCTGCGCTGGTAGTGCTATCGCCGCTACATTCACTCAGAATCGATTTGCGGCAGCTCCCGTGCTGCTCGCCAAGCAGCATATAACCGCATCCAGCGCTGAACAGCCAAGATACCTACTGATTAATTCTGGCAATGCAAATGCCGGCACTGGCGCGCCTGGGCTGGCTACTGCACTGCGGTGTTGCGAAGTGATGGCAGACTCTGCCGATGTGGAAGCGATTAATGTCTTGCCGTTTTCTACCGGTGTGATTGGCGAGCCGCTTGATGCTAATTTGGTGGCCGCCGCCGTCCCGGGATTGTTTGCGCAGCTGGCTGAGAGCAATTGGCTGGACGCCGCCCGTGGGATCATGACGACTGATACCGTGCCCAAGCTGTATTCTGCCGAATTCGAACTGTTTGGGCAGCGTCACAGCATCACCGGCATGAGTAAAGGCGCCGGTATGATTTGTCCAAATATGGCGACCATGTTGTGCTTTATAGCGACCGACGTGCGCATCGATCAGGTGTTGCTGGAAAGCGTGCTTGGCGACGCTGTTGAACAGAGCTTCAACCGCATTACGGTTGACGGTGACACTTCGACCAATGATGCTTGTGTTGTTTTGGCAACGGGCGACAAAAATGGTCCTGGCATCGAATCAAGCTCACAGACAGAGTACGAGGTGTTCGCGCAGCATTTAAACCTTGCCTGCATCGATCTTGCCCGGCAAATAATTGCTGATGCTGAGGGTGCTAGCAAACTGGTGACCATAAAGGTTGAGCAAGGTACGACGACAGCAGATTGTTTACAGGTTGCGTACACCATTGCGCATTCGCCTTTGGTGAAAACGGCTTTGTTTGCGGCAGATCCAAACTGGGGGCGTTTGCTCGCGGCAATCGGGCGTGCACCGGTTGAACAGCTGGATGTAGATAAAGTCAGTTTGTATATTGGCGATGTCTTGGTAGCAGAGCAGGGTGCGGTCGCTGAGGGTTATTCAGAACAAAGTGCAGCTTCAATTATGCAGAGCGCTGAATATTGCATACGCGTGTTACTCAACAGTGGCGATTGCAGTGACCAGATCTGGACTTGCGATTTGTCGCACGACTACGTCAGCATTAATGCGGACTATCGCAGCTAATAGGTGGTAGCGTGAGCAGGGTTTGTGTGGCGGTCGGCGTCATCATTCAGGACAACAAATGCCTTGTTTCAAAGCGAGCCGAATCTGCTCATCAAGGTGGCCTGTGGGAATTTCCTGGAGGAAAGCGCGAAAAAGGTGAAACAACGGCGCAAGCATTGTCGCGTGAGCTTAGCGAAGAGCTTGGCATTGTTGTTATTGAAAGCGCACCATTAATTTTAGTGGCGCATGACTATGGAGACAAAGAAGTAGAGTTGGATGTGTGGACGGTGACGAACTTCGAAGGTAAACCACACGGAAGAGAGGGGCAGCCCTTGCGATGGGTACCGATTCGGGAGTTAAGAATATACTCTTTCCCCGAGGCCAATGTTCCAATTCTGGAAAGTATTGAGCAAACTTTTCTAAACTCTTAAACCAGACGCGTAAGCGTTAGTCGCCGTTATTTTCGTTGGCAAGCTGCATATAAAAATCATGCAAGCGTGAAACTTCTCTATCCAAATGCGCTAAATCCTTGTCGTTGACGATTACATCGTCGGCGCGCGCGAGGCGATCTTCCCTGCTAGCCTGGCTGGCGATAATGGCCATTACCTGCTCCTCGCTATTGCTATCTCGAGCCATCGTTCGTTGCAACTGCAATTCAACCGGCACGTCAACCAATAGAATTCGGTCAGTGAGTGCGTGTTGGCTGGTTTCTATCAATAAAGGGCTAACGAAAATGGTATACGGCGACCGTGAGTTCTGGATTTGATGAACTATTTCTTCGCCGATCAATGGGTGGGTTAGTTGTTCCAGCCAGAGCCTTTCTTCAGCATCCGCGAACACAACGTTGCGTAGCGCAGCCCTATCGAGTGAACCGTCGTTTGAAATAAGATGAGATCCAAAGTGTTCGGCAATTTCCTTTAGCGCAGGTTTGCCAGGCTCTACTACTACACGTGCTGCTAAGTCGGCATCAACAACGCATATGCCACGTTCTGCAAAGCGGTCGGTCACGGCTGACTTGCCGCTGCCGATTCCTCCAGTTACTCCGACCACCAACATTAGAAACCACTGTAATCTAGATAGGCCTTAATGATGGCGTCGCCCCAAAACAATGCGATACCACCGGCAACTGCAAGGTAAGGACCAAATGGAATTGGCGTCCCTTGAGACTGATTTTTGCGAAGCAGCATCAAGCTGCCCAATACGGCGCCAACCAGAGACGATAGAACAATAATCAGTGGCAACATTTTCCAGCCTAGCCACGCACCAAGCGCTGCAAGAAGCTTGAAATCCCCATAGCCCATGCCATCTTTTTTAGTCAATAATTTGAAAATCCAGAAGACTGACCACAATGACATATAACCTGCTATGGCACCCCATAATGCGCTTTGCAGATCAACAAAAAGACCAAAGCTGTTGGCGATTAACCCTAGCCACAGCAAAGGCAGGGTTATACTGTCTGGTAGCAGCTGATGGTCTACGTCAATCATTGTCAAGGTGATCAGGCCCCAACACAACAGCACGGCGAATGCAGCCTGAAGAGTGTTTCCGAATTGCCACAAAACAAAGACGGTTAACAGAGCCGTTGCAGCCTCCACCATCGGGTAGCGAGCGGATATGGGGGTGCTGCAGGAGGCGCATTTGCGTCCCTGGATCAGGTAACTGAGTACAGGAATATTCTGCCAAGCCCTAATTGGAGACTGGCATTTTGGGCAATGAGAATCCGGTTTGATTAAATCGAATCGTTCGCGATCAGCTTCTGGCTTGTCAGTTGATACTTCATCGTCGGCCAGAAAGGCTTCGCAATCATCACGCCAAGCAGTGTGCATCATCACCGGTAATCGGTAGATGACCACGTTTAGAAAGCTGCCAACCAGCAATCCGAAAATACCGCCAAGGCTTAACAGCCAGGCGGGCTCATTGAGTAGTTCGAGCATTCGGCTCGTTTAGACCGCTGAGCCAAGCATGAAGATAGGCAGATACATCGCGATCATCAAACCACCCACCAGCACACCGAGTACCGACATAATCAGTGGCTCTAGCAAGGAGGTCAGACCATCAACTTTGTTGTCTACTTCCTCTTCATAATGCAGTGCTACTTTCTCGAGCATCTCATCCAGAGCACCCGATTCTTCACCAATTGCCACCATTTGCATTAACATGCTTGGGAACATACCGCTGCTGCGAATCGCAACGTTCAGTTGTGTGCCGGTGGTAACGTCTTCTTTAACGTCACGAATCGCTTTTGCATAAACCGAATTGCCTGCCGCGCCAGCTACCGAGTCCAGAGCGTCAACAAGAGGCACACCGGCTGCGAAAGTAGTTGCAAGGGTTCTGCTAAATCTCGCGTATACAGATTGCTCAACAATATCACCTGCCACAGGCGCTTTTAACATAAACCTATCCACGCCAGCCGCAAACGCCGCAGAGCGTTTCTTAGCCTGGCCGAATGCCGTTACGCTAACAATTATCACTGCAAGGATTATGTACCACCATTCCTGGGTAAACTCGGAAATACTGAGTACAAATTGAGTAAACGCGGGTAGTTCAGAACCGAAACTGCTAAATGTTTCGGCAAACTGCGGCACAACTTTTACCAACAATATGCCAGTTACAACAACCGCAACGACAACCACCGCGATGGGGTAGGTCATTGCTTTTTTAATTTTGGATTTCAGTGCCTCACTTTTTTCTTTATAAGTAGCCACTCGATCAAGCATTGTTTCCAACGAGCCAGACTGCTCACCTGCTTCCACCAGGTTACAGAATAAATCGTCAAAATACATACGGTGTTTTTGTAAGCTACCCGCCAGGCTGGCGCCACCTGCGACATCAGTTTTTACTTCCAAAACCAATTTACGCATTGAGGGGTTGTCCAGGCCCTCTGCAACAATATCGAAAGACTGAACGAGTGGTACACCGGCTTTTACCATAGTGGCTAACTGACGTGTGAACACACAGATATCAGCCGGTGTAATTCTCTTGCCGCGCGAACCAAACATTGGTTTTGGTTTTTTCTTAACACTCTTGGCAACAATGCCTTGCTTGCGCAGCAGCGCTTTCGCGTTTGCTTGCGTGGTGCCCGTAATTTCACCTTTGGTTTTATTACCGCGTTTGTCAGTACCCTGCCAAACGTACACATTGGATGTCGCTGCCTGAGTAGCCATATTTAATCCTTCGTAACTCTGTTCACTTCTTCAAGGCTAGTTAAGCCTTGTGCAGCCTTTCTTAACGCTGAGCGACGAAGGTCATCAAAACCTTCCTCGCGTGCTTGTTTGTCGATCATAATAGAATTGCCTTCTTCCATAATGATACGGGAGATCTCGGGCGTCAATCGCACAACTTCGTATATTCCGACACGGCCCTTGTATCCATTGTTACACTTGTCACAACCTACCGGTTTTAATACGTTAGCTTCGGCGAGGTCTTCTTCTCGGAAGCCTTCGCTTAATAGCACTTCTCTTGGCAGGTCGGCAGGTTCGGCGCAGACGGTGCACAGTTTTCGAGCCAAGCGCTGTGCGATGATCAAGTTTAGCGAGGTGGCCAGGTTGAAAGGCGGAACACCCATGTTAAGCAGTCGAGTAATTGTCTCAGCAGCGCTGTTGGTGTGCAATGTAGACATCACCATGTGACCTGTTTGAGCTGCCTTAATAGCAATCTCTGCAGTTTCCAGATCTCTAATCTCGCCAACCATGATGATGTCAGGATCCTGGCGAAGAAATGAGCGCAATGCTTCGGCGAAATTCAAACCAACTTTCGCATTAACGTGAACCTGATTGATACCCTCAAGGTTTATTTCGACCGGGTCTTCCGCGGTGGAAATATTTCGCTCTGTGGTATTGAGAATATTCAAGCCGGTGTATAGCGACACTGTCTTACCGCTGCCGGTTGGACCTGTGACCAAAATCATACCCTGCGGTTGATTCAGGGCCTGCATATACATATCTTTCTGTTCTGGTTCGTAACCCAGCGCGTCAATGCCCATTTGTGCACTGGTAGGATCTAGAATACGAAGAACTATCTTTTCGCCAAACAAAGTCGGCAAAGTGTTTACACGAAAATCAATAGCTCTCTTCTTTGAGAGCTTCATCTTTATTCGACCGTCCTGAGGAACTCGTCGTTCAGAGATGTCCATTTGAGACATAACTTTTAAACGTGCCGCAAGTCGCCCGCCGAGGTTTTGTGGTGGTGAGGTTACTGTTTGCAAAATGCCGTCAGTACGGAAGCGCACACGATACGATTTTTCATAAGGTTCAAAGTGAATGTCGGATGCACCGGTTTTTATTGCATCCACAAGAACTTTATTCACGAAGCGAACAATCGGCGTTTCGTCTATGTCGCCGCCATCAGCTTCTTCACCTTCCGTATCCACTCCTTCAACATCAAGGTCTTCAAGCCCGGCATCATCAAGATCATCAAGTGATGAGCCAAACTTGGCGTCTTCTGATTCAAGGTAACTATTTATGTAGCCGGTAAGTAACTTGTCGTCGACCAGCACGGCTTCAACGGATAAGCCGGTATGAAACTTGATTTCATCGATCGCTTTTAAATTGGTTGGATCAGATACGGCAATGAACAAGCGATTACCGCGCTTGAATAAAGGTAGCGAGTGGTGTTTCTTAACCAGCTTTACATCAACCAAACCAGCTGGAACCACTTCCGGATTCATCGCCTCCAGATCAAACAAAGGCGAGCCAAATTCTTCGCTGGCAGCTTGGGCTATTACACGGCTGTCTGCCAGGCCCTGTTCAACAACGCAGCTTACAAAAGGTCGGTTGTTTTCTTGTGCTTCAAGCGTAGCTTGCTTTGCCGGCTCTTCATCGATGATGCCATCATGCACTAATCGTAGAGCGAGTCCGCTTAGTCTAACGGTATTCGGAGCATTCATAAGTTGAGAAACCTAAAGTTAGTACGCTGTTATCGAAGGTATCGTGAATTTGCATTACCCACGTTTCATGCAAGCAAAAACCGTGAGTAGCTTGAATCGCTGCCACAAACATCCAACTTTTAGTATAGCAAGCAATTTCAGGCTCTCCTGTTGAATACGTGATTGAATATGTTAATTCGCCTGCTGTTCTCTACATTGCAACTTCGTGCGGCACTGAGGGCATAAATTCTCATTATCCGTCAGAAACTGACAAAAAGTGTCAGTGGACCTGCTGGTCTGCCAATACCGTTCGTCTGTGCATTATTTGATCTACATGTTCAGGAAATGATCATTTCCTTTGCGGCTCAAGCACTTAGAATTATTACACCATCAGACCCGCAAACTGGCACAGGCTTTGCAAACTATTTTCTTGAGCGAATTTGCATCCCGACCCTTAGAGTCTATGCTTTTAGGACCACGGAAAAATTCACCCAATACTTAACCGAAGGGGACTTCAAATGAAGAAAACACAACAGGGTTTTACTCTAATCGAACTGATGATCGTTGTTGCGATTATCGGCATCTTGGCAGCCGTTGCGTTGCCAGCTTACCAGGACTACACAATTCGCGCGAAGATGAGTGAAGTTGTAGGTTTCGCAGCAGCCGCTAAAGGCGCGGTCAGTGAGTGTGTTCTTGCTGAAGGCGGCACAGCCAACTGCGCAACCAATGCCGCTGTAGGTCTTGGTGTAGCTTCAACAATCACTAGTGATTATGTTGAGTCGGTAACTGTTGCAGCTGCTGGCGTGATCACAATTGCGATTCAAGGAACTGCACAAGCAAACCTGGACGCGGGTTCATTAACTATGACACCCACCTACGACCAAAACGCAGGTGTTGACTGGGTATGTGCGATCAGCGCGGCTGCTCTGAATAAGTATGTGCCACGTGAATGTAGAGCCTAATAACGGGGCTCTAGGATAACGTCAGCCCTTATGGGCTGACAGTTATACACACGAAAAAGGGGGCACGGTGCCCCCTTTTTTTATCCGTAAACAACCGTTAGGAACTGAAAATGAGCAAACAGCAAAGAGGATTCACCTTGATTGAGCTCATGATCGTGATTGCAATTATTGGCATATTGGCCGCAACCGCGATCCCTTACTTTCAAGACTACGCAACTCGAGCAAAAGTGAGCGAAGCGGTCGCTTATGCCGCAGCCGCTAAAGCAGCAGTGAGCGAGTGTATTCTCGCAGAAGGTGGCTCAGGTAATTGTGGAAGCAATAGTGATGTAGGTCTTGGCACTGCATCTTCTATCACCAGTGAATTTGTTGAATCGGTTAGCGTTGGTGCAAATGGCGTCATCACCGTTGCTATTCAAGGGACTGCCCAGGCGGATCTTGATGCAGGCAATATAAGCATGACTCCAGCTTACGACCAAAACCAAGGCGTTGACTGGGTTTGCGCAATTAGTAGTGCCACCCTGAATAAATACATGCCTAGCGAGTGTCGAATCTAGACGTGAGATAGGATAATCTCCGGCGCTATTGTTGGCGGCCATGCTGTTACGCATGAGCTGCCTACTGTTGTTTTGGAGATTGCTTTTTGGTTAGTCTGAGGCAAGTCGCGTGAAAGCCGGAACGTTTGCAGCCATTCATGTTGTCGGAGTGCTAGCGCTCACAACCGCATTTACGATCAAGGCAGTTTACCCATCCATAGTACTGCTGCAGGCGCCGTTCGTAGCGTTTACGGTTTACTCTCTGACTTTCCTGTTGGTCAGTCCTGCACATTTCGCTGCAATACGATTCCCGCGTGCGACTGGTATGCTCGTGGCGAGTGTTTTCTCTGTTACAAGCCTATCGATTCTTCTGCTCTACTTATTTAACTTTCTATCCAACACATATTGGAATACAAATGTTAACGCCGGATTTATCCTCGACTATGCTTCGCAAGCCTATCGTCTAAGAGAAACGCTGCCGCTACCGTTATGGGTTTTGCTGTGCTCGCTTGCTTTGTCTTTTGCTCTGGTGTTTCGTTTTTACATCAAGAATACCAGTATTCTGTTTAGGACTTTTCAGGTTTTCTGGGGGTCTTCCCTCAGCTCCAACAATGTATCCAAACTTGAAAAGTTATTTCCTATTGTTCCGCTTACGTTCGTAGTCTTGGCTGTGGTGGTTTTTGCTAACAGGCCCAGTGAAACGGCTGCGTTTGAAGGCGCGTGGTTTGGCGAGCCAATTACTGATTTATTCGCCAAAACAAATTCAATTGATATGAAGCAGGGTGCATACGGCACTAGCGGCGAGAGTAGCTATAAAGTGATGGATGAGACCCGTACTGTTAATGCAGTAGGCGCGGGCTCACCAAATGTGATTCTGCTCGTTGTTGATGCACTGCGTCCAGACCATATGGGCGCGTATGGGTATGACAGAGCCACCACACCTTTTATCGATAGTCTTATTACCCATGGAAAAGCGCTGAAAGTTGACAATGGCTTTTCGACTTGCTCTGAATCTATCTGCAGCCTTGTCAGCATTTTAAGTGGTCGATACCGAAAGGAGTTTTCGCACAGCAACGTCAATCTCAATGGGGTTCTAAAAGCAAATGGTTATAACGTGCAGTTTATTTTGTCAGCAGATCACTCATGGTCGGGTTTAAACACCTACTACCCGCCCTATGACCACTACTTTGACGGTACATCCGAGACTGATGGTGTGCAATACAATCTTACCGATGATCGAGCTGTTATCAGTGAGCTGCGCGGCGTTAAGGATCATGAAGGCCCAACATTCTTCTATCTGCATTTAATGTCTGCGCATCTATCCAGCGCAAGAAAAGGTGAATTTATAAAGTTCAGGCCTTACGAGAATTCCAGCAATTGGTACTACAAGCTCCCTTTCATTAATGCAGGCGATACATCTACTCAGCAACTGAAGATTAATCGCTATGACAATGGAGTGGTTGAAGCGGACTACAGGGTAAAAGAGATATTTTCGATTCTGGAGTCAAAAGGCTATTTGGACAACGCAGTTATCTGGATTACATCTGATCACGGTGAGGCATTTTCTGAACATGGGCACTATGGGCATGGAAAAAGCCTTTATCAGGAAGAGCTGTCTATTCCAATGGTGATTGTCGACTCGAAGCTCGATTTTTATAACAATACGGTGGCGGCTGCTCAGGTTGATATTGCCCCGACTATTGTCGATCGCCTGGGTATCGATGTGCCTGCAGAATGGAACGGGCGATCGCTTAACAGCACAGATCAAGAAGAGCGCATCACCTGGCACGAAATACCCAGCAGGACGTTAACCGAGGCGGCTTTGATCAGCAAACCCGGTGAGTACCTATACAAAGTGATTTTCAAGCGAAAACCGGTGTTCAGCGTTGAGCAGGTTTTCGATCTGTATGACGATGAGCATGAAATCAATAACTTGCTAGAGACCGCTCAGGGTGGCGCGATTGCAGACAGACTAAAAAAATCACTGGCCGATTCTTCTTAAAGGCCTGAAATGGCTAGGTGTAGATTGTTTGCCCGTATTCTAAACCGAGTATAATTCATGTTGCTGTACAAAGCGCCGGAATAGCTCAGTCGGTAGAGCAGCTCATTCGTAATGAGAAGGTCGTAGGTTCGATTCCTATTTCCGGCACCAGCGCCTGGCGCATTAATCGTTTCACAAAAGGTTGCACACATTGTTCTCTTCTCTTGTCGACGTGGGTGCCAATTTGGCGCACTCCTCATTTGCGGATGACCTACCTCAAACAATAGAGCGGGCTAGCATCGCAGGTGTATCGCAGATTGTTATTACTGGTACCAGTGTTGCCAATAGCGAAGATTCCTTGCGTATCGCAAATCTATACCCCGATACTTGTTATTCCACTGTTGGTATTCATCCACATGAGGCTGATTCTTTCCAAGCCTCTGATATAGAGAGTCTGCGTCGTATCGCAAGCAATAAATCTGTGAAGGCGATTGGTGAGGCAGGATTGGATTACAACAGGAATTTCTCTCAGCGGGGGAATCAAATCAATACGTTTGAAGCGCAGCTGGAGCTAGCCGCCGAGTTGCGCATGCCCATTTTCATTCATGAACGTGATGCGGCGGATGATATGTTGACGATTGTTAGGCGCTACAGAGAGAGAATCAGTAAAATCGTTGTGCACTGCTTTACGGGAGACGAAGCAACATTGAAAGCCTATCTTGAGCTGGATTTGCATATTGGTATTACGGGTTGGATTTGTGATGAGCGACGCGGTCTGCACCTTAGAGAGCTGGTATCGTTAATACCAGATAATCGCTTAATGATAGAAACTGACTCTCCTTATTTGATGCCCAGGGACTTTCCAAGCAAAAAAAGTCTGCAGTCTTCAAGAAGGAATGAGCCTTGCACGCTTGCGCACATTGCAGCGGCTATCGCTATGTGCCGAAATGAATCTTATGAGGAATTGGCAGCGCATACCACCAGAACCAGTCGGGATTTCTTTTCTCTTCCTCAGCAATAAAAACGCAAACGCCGGGGCTTAGTCACTACTAGTCTAGCATTAGGCCTTTTTCGATGTACTCTTCAAGGCGAATGCCATGCGAGCCATTCGGTAGAACGCGCGCTATCAATAAGTTGCTATCAGGGTTATCAACCAACTTGCCAAGGTTGATAATACGTTCGCTTTGCTTTTGCTTTTCTTCGTTGGTCAAAACAAGCACTTTTGGCAAATGGCGATGTCGATAGTTGGTACCCACCACTAATCCAATACATCCGTTTTTTAGCTCCACTACACTGCCAGCTGGGTATAGACCAATGCATTCGATAAAATGATGAACCAGGCGTTCATCAAATTTCTTGCCGCGATTATCGTAAAGATAACGTAACGCGGCTCTGGAAGACTTGCCAGCGGAGCTGGGTCTATCGGAGGTCAGTGCGTCGTACTGGTCACAAATGGAAATAATTCTTGTGAAGTCGCTTATGCCGGCGGCCTTAATCTGCCTGGGATATCCCGTGCCGTCAATGTGTTCGTGGTGTGCGTAGGCAACGTCTACAGCGCCGTGATACAAGCCGTCTTGCTGTAATAAAATATCGCGGCCGTAAACGGGGTGTTTCTCATAGGTTGCCTGTTCTTCCGCGGTAAGAGGTCCGGCTTTATGCAGGATGTCGGTTGGAATTCTCATCTTGCCGATATCGTGCATTAGTGCACTGACACCAAGTTTGCCCAGGTCATCTTCCGGCGCGCCCAGATGGCGACCAAAGTTTATTGCCAGAATACAAACGTTCAAGCTATGTTGTGATGTATAGCTGTCTTTGTCTTTGATTTTGCTCATCCACAGCATAGCGTCGGGGTTGCGCAGTATGCTTTGCACACATTCCGACACGGTGGCCTTGATTTGCTTCACATCAATTGACTTGCCCAGGCGTACATCGTCCATAAAAGAACTAGTGAGTTTTCGAGCATTAGAGAGTGCTGCAGTGGCGCGACTTTTTTCCTGTTTGTTGGATGTTTTATTTACAAACGTTCGTTTCTTTGCAGCTTTACCCCCGTCGGTGCTTCGTTCAACGGGTGCAAGAAATACATGTTCTGCGTTGTCTACATACACGTAATCGCAATGTGCTGCGATTTCTTCAATGTCTTCGACACTTCTGATCTCGAAGCCTTGCAAAATAAATGGCGTTTCCGTCCAGGGGCGGTCTAGCTCGGACACAAACATTCCCACCTTCAAACCATCAACTGGAATCGGTGTTTTGGACTTCTGTTCGACAAACCTTGCCGGTCTGACTACTCGTTTATTCATTCGCCAGCTTCGCAGTATTGTTCTAGGGCGTACTTAAAAGAATAGTGCAGATTAGCGGAAGCTCCAGCGATAAACGGCAAAAAAACAGCCTATTAGCGGCTGCATCGCCCGTCTGCTCTAGATAGTTCCTTCCAGGCGCATCGATAGGTCTTTTGCCTGGCAATGCTTGGTCAAAGCGCCGATCGATATGTAATCAACGCCGGTTTCGGCATAGTCTGCAATGCTTGCTCTGGTGATGTTACCCGAGGCTTCCAGGTCAATACTGCCGCCCACCTGGCCCACCGCCTCTCGCATGTCGGCCACAGAAAAATTATCGAGCATTATTCGATCAGCACCGGCGTGCATCGCCTGTTCCAGCTGTTCGAAGCTCTCCACCTCGACCTCAACCAAAACATTGGTTTTCTGCCTGCGAGCAGCCTGAACGGCGGCATCAATGGAACCACAAGCTGCAATATGATTTTCCTTGATCAAGAAAGCGTCGAATAGCCCGATTCTATGGTTAAAACACCCGCCGATTTTGGCAGCATACTTTTGTGCAATTCGTAATCCGGGGATGGTTTTACGCGTATCAAGCAGCTTGACTTCCGTGTGGGCAACCAGCTGAGCGTATTCATGGCAAATGCTTGCCGTTCCGGAGAGCAATTGGAGAAAGTTAAGTGCCGTTCTTTCACCAGTAAGCAGCAGGCGCGCATTGCCATGCAAGGTTAACAATGTGTCGCCAGCTTTAGCATGCTCGCCTTCATCGAAATTCCATGTCAGTTTTATGTTGCTGTCGAGCTCGGAAAATACGCGTTCTACCCATGGTCGACCGCAGACCACCAGGTTTTCGCGGGTAAGAATGATCGCGTTTACCTCAGCCGTGCCGGGAATCAGATCTGCGGTAACATCGCCTTCGCCGATGTCTTCCAGCAGTGCAGCGCGCACGTTTTCAGCAACCGCGCGCTCAATAATGTCGTCTGTGAGCATTTCCTACCTCAATCTATTCAAAATCCATAATTTTCGCCGGTTCTTCCCTATGTCACCCGCGTTTTGCGAACCAGTTCCGTTCCTCACTTTCGAAACGCCGCTCACTGTATATACTTTAAACGATAGTCACGGTGTTCACACGGTTTGTCAGGTGTGAACCGCCGTGAGTAGCATTTTTACTGGTCAGCAAGAAACCAACGCATGTTTGATCCCGCTAATAAAGTAACGTCAATCGCAGAAGCGTCGAATCGTAACAGCCCCACAAGGGTTGTGGATTCTGCACCTGCTGCGATGCCCTTGCAACAGCTTCAGGACCGCGCAAAACAATTATTGGTTCAGTTGCTGCAAGGCATGTTTGAGTCAGCGGATGATGCTCTATTTGAAATGGCCGACAAGGCGCAGAGTAATTCAGAGCAAAACGTGTACTTTGAGTCCATGCGCGACGTTCGTATCAAGCGACGTGCTATTGAAGCTGCTTTTGCGCAGGCGATCCCCCAGTCTTTCAACGATATTTCAGAAAGCGTCAAAGAAGCTGAGACAGAAGTACCCTTGCTGGAAGCCAAGCCTGGTGCCTTATCGCTGGTACAGAACGACGAACTTGAGGAGCAAGTTGCCATTGATGGCATTGTTGCACGCATCTTAAGTCAGGATTCGGATGATCTTCGGGAGTTAACCCGACGAATCGACTCGCTGGTTCCATCGACCAAAGTTGACGAAAACTCTAATCCTTTGGGACCCAGAGTGATCTGCAATGGTTTTATCAAATCGTGTGAATGTCTTGAAGTAGACATTAAATCACGGCTGGTTGTGTACAAGCTCTTTGAAAAAGCCTTGCTAAAAGAATTGCCTGCGGTGCTTGAAGAATGCAATGCATTGCTTCTGCAGGCGGGCGTCTTGCCAGGGCTGGTGCTGGGCAATGCAACGACTGCAAAATCTTCGAAAGCGAAAATGGCGAGTGCGAACGCAGGTGCGCAGGCAATGGCTGCACAGCATTCAGAACAGCACGCAGGGTTTGATGCAGGTAATGACGCCAGCGTAAGCGCGGAGCAGGTATTTGCGTCGGTGCAACACTTACTTGCGCAACGCCAATCACAAATTTTGGGGCAACAGCTATTTAAATCGGCCAGCTGGTTTACGCCAGGTATTGCCCCTGAGTTGCCCAGAGAGCAGATATTCGAGCTGTTGAAACAAACCCAGCTGCAACAAGCAGCAGGACTGGCAAGTGAGGTGGGATTTGGCGCCGGCAAAGACCAGCTGGTTGATGTACATGGCGCTCTGCGTTCAATGCTTAGCGAGCAAAACGTGCAGGAAAAGCGCAGCCTGGGCCAAGTTGACTTTGATGCCATAAACCTGGTCTCAATGCTGTTTCAGTTTATTCTGGATGACGACAATCTTGATGCACAAATGAAAGCGCTGATTGGCCGTATGCAAATTCCACTTTTAAAAGCGGCCATGCTGGACAAGAGCTTTTTTGGAACCGAAGGACACCCTGCTAGAAAATTGCTGAACCAAATGGCCACCGCTGCTTTGGGTTGGGTGCCGGGATCAAACAAAGCTGATGATCCTTTGCTGCAAAAAATTCAGCAAACAGTTGAAACCCTTCTCCATGACTATGAGCGCGATACCAGCATTTTTAACACGCTTCTGCGCGAGTTCGAGTTGTTTCTTTCCCAGGAACAAAAACGCGCCTCGTTGTTGGAGAAACGCGCGGTTGACGCAGCTGACGGTAAAGCGAAAGCATTGCTGGCCAGAGAGGCCGTGCAATCTTCTCTAGACGAGATTACCGCGGGCAAAAAAGTCCCGGAGGTAGTAGAGCGGTTACTCAGAGAAGCCTGGTCTAATGTTTTATTCCTGGCGTTCGTTAAGCACGGGCAAGACAGCCAGCCCTGGCAGCTTGCTTTGGGTACAGCCAGTGATCTGGTCTGGAGTTCAGCAGAAGATGTTCCAGATAGAGAGCGTGCAAAACTGCTTAAAATCATGCCCGACTTGCTGAAACGCCTGCGTGAAGGTCTGACACAGGTAAGTTTTGACCCTTTCAAAATGAACGGACTGTTTTCTGAGCTTGAGAAGGTTCATCTTGAACTACTGTCTGCTACAGCAGGCTCATCCGGACTTGTTGGTCGTGAGACCAAAAGCGATGAAAAGAACGATGGCCCTGAGCAATCCAGCAAGAAAAACGGTGGTGAAGAGCCGTTTGCGTCCCAGACCTGCGTTGAAGACGATGAGGATCACGAGGAATTTGCTGATCTGCTTGAACTGGATCAGCTGATGGATTCCGTGGAGATCCAGTTTGAACAAGACGATTATTCCGAATCAGGTGAGGACGTCGCCGTGAATGTTGAGGCAGAGGCCAAAGCCGATGCCGATTTGCAGGAGTCTGAGACGGAATTGCCTGCAGATCTTGAAGCCCCTGTTGTAGACGGCGAATTTGTTGGGCGTGCCAAAGCGATTGGCATCGGTCACTGGATAGAAGTTAGACCGAACGCGCATGGCCGTTTTCGGGCTAAGCTGGTGGCTATAACTCCGCCCAATAACAATTATATTTTTGTCAATCGAGCAGGCATGAAAGTTCTGGAGCTGTCTGTGTTAGGTTTGGCGCAACAGCTGCAGGAAGACACAATACGTGCTCTGGATGACGGAGCCTTGTTTGATCGGGCCTTGCAGTCAGTGATTGGCGACCTGAGAAGCATCAAAAAACCCGTTGCATAGCAGACTGAACTTTCAGTAGCTGCAGATCGATACGCCAGCGACTATTCCCATATACTATTTCACGAATGACTGGCGCGGTGTATTCTCTGCGTATGAGTCGCGTAAATCAGGTAGAAACAGGAAGTGGAGAGCAGCCCCGCTGGCTGCCAGGGTTGCGCAGATGTTACTCGCCCAATTTCGATCAAAGACCAGAAGGCACCCAAGTTGACCTGCTGGTGCTTCATAACATTAGTCTTCCACCAGAGAAGTTCGGTACACAATGCATAGAGGCATTTTTTTGTAATTGTCTGAACCCTCACGCAGATCCGTATTTCCAGTCGATATCCAATCTCAGAGTGTCCGCGCATTTTCTAATTGATCGGCGCGGCCAAGTGAGCCAGTTTGTAGCGATGGATGATCGTGCCTGGCACGCTGGAGTGTCCAGTTATGAGGGCCGCGAGCGCTGCAATGATTTTAGTATCGGCATTGAGATGGAAGGCGCTGACCTTATCCCTTACACGCAGGCACAGTACAAAGCGGTGGCCGCACTGAGCGCCACATTGATTAATATCAATCCAGCATTGTGTGCTAACCGCATTGTTGGCCACTCTGATATAGCTCCCGGTCGTAAAACCGATCCGGGTGCGGCATTTGATTGGGCTTACTTCAATGACTTGCTGGCCGCTTTGCTGGACAATACGGAAGACTAATACTGGAGCCAAGTAGCATGGAATTTATCGTCATACTGTTTTCAGCGCTGATAGTTCGCTTTCCGCATGTACTCGAAGCTGTTCAACGAGATGACTGGTTTGAAACCTGGCAGGAAGTCTTACGTGATCTGCCATTGCCAGAACTGCCGAAACTGGCAGTGATGGTGCTTTTGCCAGTGTTGTTGATTTTCTGGTTGCTAGACGTTTTTGACGGGACTTTGTTTGGTCTGCTGCAGTTTGCACTGGTGTTACTTTTGTTGACGTACTCACTGGGCCGCACGCGCTACGAAGATACCCTGGCAAAATTCACCAGCGCGTTTAGCAAAAACGATTCTGTGCTGGCGATGCAATCGCTGCGCGATGATGGTCTGGCTGAAGAGGACGACGATCTGGTCTCTATTCAGTATGAAACCGAATATGAGCTTGCTTATTACGAGTTTGAACGTTGGTTCGCGGTAGTTTTCTGGTTTGTTGTGGCGGGTGCGGCCGGGGCTTTTGCCTATCGTGTTTTGGTGCTCGCTGCCGAGCGTCATGAAGCTTGTGCCGATTGGTTGGGATTTGCGGAGTGGATTCCTGCACGATTAACAGGGTTAAGCGTTGGGTTGGTAGGCGACTTCGATGCTACGCTCGCTCAATGGGAAGAAACACTGGACCACGGTATCGATACCAGGGCGAGTCTGCACAGTTTTGTGGGTAGTGGGATAACACCAGATCTGAACCTGGCTGACGCCAGTCAGCGACTGAATTCTCTACGACGCCTTTTTATGCGCGCTATGGTCCTCTGGGTTGTGTTTGCGGCACTTGTGGTATTGATATTTTAAAGGCTCCCTAGATGCAACTCGGCATTGATCTTGGCGGCACCAAGGTTGCCGCGGCCGTTCTCGATGCAAAAGGTGAGATGATTTGGCAACATCGCCTGCCTACGCCGGCCGGCGACTACGCAGCAACGATAAAAACAATTGTAAGCATTATCAATCTGGCAGAATCGGAGTCAGGTGTTAGCTGTAGTGTAGGGGTAGCTACCCCCGGCAGTGCCTCCCCAACAACAGGACTGATGCGCAACTGTAATTCCACTTGCCTGAATGGGCGAGATCTGGGAAGTGATCTGCAAGCCGCACTGGGTAGACCGATAAGAATGGCAAACGATGCCAATTGTTTTGCACTGTCTGAAGCGGTCGATGGCGCCGGGGACGAGAGCGCACTTGTTTTTGGCGCAATTCTCGGTACCGGTGTGGGCGGCGGCCTGGTCTTCAATAAACAATTGCTGCCTGGCAGAAATTCAATTGCCGGGGAGTGGGGGCACAACCCAGTGCCGTTTCCCGTGGCAGAACCTGACGCAAGAGCTTGTTACTGTGGCCGCACGGATTGCATAGAAACCTGGTTGTCCGGACCCGCATTGGCTAAAAGCTATGCCGAATATTCGCGGTCAAACAGCCATGAGACGGCAGAGCAAGTAGTGTTAATGGCGAACAATGGAGAAGCCCAGGCACAACAAGTGCTGAACACCTATATTGAACACCTGGCTTACGCTTTTGCCACCATTGTTAACACCATAGACCCGGATATTATCGTTCTGGGCGGAGGTGTTGGTCAGATTTCTCGATTAGTCGATGAATTACCGCATAGAATGGCGCCATACGTATTTGCAGATCACTTCACAACACCAATCGTGCAGCCGAGATTTGGCGCAGCAAGCGGCGTTAGGGGCGCGGCCCGGCTCTTTCCAACTGGTGAATAGCCGACACTATTTTCTCGTTCAATGGTGCTTGCAACTTTAAGTCAGCAGCTAGGCCGCAAAGGTAAGCGTTGATGTAGTCGATTTCGGTTTTTCGACCCAGCTTGATATCCATGCAGGTGGACGAGTAATTACTCTTTGTAACGCTTATTACTTTGTTAACACGATCAAATAGTTGGCGGGCAAGGCGAGAGAAACCACTGGCCGAGGCCAACGCCTTACATTCTTCGATAAGCTGATTCAATTCGCTTTGAATTACTTTACTTGCGAGCAGATCACCGTTTCGACAATCGTGAATAGCGGTCAGCCCATTAATACAGGCATTGATCAGTAACTTGTCCATCAACATATGATCAGCCCTAATTCGTGTGTGTAAGCGGTGGCCAGGTGTGCTCAACTGCAAGGCAACTGATTCCAAGGCGCGCTTGTGTTCGTCGCCATCACACACAAGTCTGGAAATTTTGTTTGTCCCTTTACCGGCCATCACCAAGCTGTCTTCGTCTTCAAAGTACGCACCGTCAGTTGTGCTGATTGCAAAAAGCTTAGCCGTAGGTAGCAACTGCTGAATATCGGCGTGGTAACCCATCCCATTGCAAAGTGTCACAAGGTTCTGACACTGCTCTAACTTTAATTTTCTGCTTTCCAGGGCGCTGTAGGCATCATTGGCCTTGGTTGCCAGCAATACGTTGCGGGGTTTTTCGCTTGCCTGTGCCACCGTCAGCGATATTTTTTCGGCCGAAGAAATGGCGGAATGACGGCGAAACTCCAGCGGCAATACAGCGTCGTCTTTCAGCGAATGCAGCTTGCGTTCAGACAGAATGAGCCGTACCGGAATGCCAGCTGTCTGCAGTCGAATCGCCCACAGGCAGCCGATGGCTCCGGCACCAAGAATATGCCAGGTGTTTTGAGTTTGGGTCATGGTGTTATTATGCCGTTTTATCGCCGAGTGAAGTGGGAGAAATTCATGCCATCGTTTGATGTTGTTTCCGAAGTTGACGGACATCAGCTGACCAACGCTGTGGATCAGTCCAATCGCATAGTGGACACACGCTTTGACTTTAAAGGTATTGAAGCGCGGTTTGAGCCTGAGGACTACGTGGTCAAGCTCACCGCCGAGGCGGAATTTCAGCTTCAGCAAATGGTGGACATTTTACGCGCCGCCTTAATCAAGTGCTCAATTGATCCTGAATGCATGGAAGTTGGCGATGTTAGTTTGTCTGGTAAGCTCAGCAAGCAATCGGTGCAGATCAAGCAGGGGCTGGATCAGCCTATGACCAAAAAAATTGTCAAACTGGTTAAGGAGATGAAGCTGAAGGTTCAGGCGCAAGTGCAGGGCGAGCAAGTTCGTGTGACAGGGAAGAAGCGCGATGAGCTGCAGCAGGTGATGGCAATGCTCAGAGAGGCTGATATTGGTCTGCCATTGCAGTTTGAGAATTTTCGTGATTGAAACCTGTTGCTTGCCATTGGAGTAAATCCTGAATACTGAGGTCGCTGAGAGGCTAAGCTGGCGTGAAGCATTTGCGGTTTATAGTCACCCGCGGGTTGTTGCCATGTTGTTCCTGGGCTTTAGCGCCGGCTTGCCACTTCTTCTGGTGTTTTCAACACTCACCGCCTGGCTAAGGGATGAGGGTCTTAGCCGCACCGCCATTGGTTTTTTCGCCTGGGTGGGAATTACCTATTCAATCAAAGTGATATGGGCGCCCGTGGTCGACCATGTGACACTGCCAATGCTGGGACGACTAGGTCAGCGTCGCAGCTGGATCTTGTTTGCGCAACTGGGCATTGCAATTGGTTTGATTGCCATGAGTCAGTTGCAGCCTGCCAACCAGCTTCTAGTTCTGGCACTGTTATCGGTGTTTGTCGCTTTTTGCTCGGCAACACAAGACATCGCTATTGATGCGTATCGAATAGAAGCAGTGGAAAAGAACAAGCAAGGGGCGATGTCTGCTTTCTATATTCTCGGCTATCGCCTCGCCATGCTCGTGGCCGGTGCAGGTGCGTTTTACATCGCCGAATTTGAATCCTGGAACCTCAGTTATTTGACGATGGGTTTGCTGCTGATGATGGGCATGGCCACGACTTTGTTGATCAGCGAGCCACTGGAGAGACAAAAGCGACACTATGAGAATATGCTGCAATGGATTCAAATGTCTGTTGTGGCGCCTTTCAAAGAGTTTTTTCAGCGCTACGGGCGGCTGGCCTTGATTATTTTATGCCTGGTGGGGTTTTATCGATTGAGCGATATCACCATGGGGATAATGGCCAACCCGTTCTATCTTGATATGGGATATAGCAAGCTGGATATCGCGAATATAGGAAAGATCTTTGGCTTTGCTATGACAATATTGGGCGCGGGTGCCGGTGGTGTTTTGGTTGTTCGCTACGGCATTTACGGCCCTTTGTTGCTCGGCGCAGTATTGGTTGCTAGCACGAACTTGTTCTTCGTATTGCTGAGTACGATGGAGCCCAGCCTGCCATGGCTCGCGGTGGTTATCAGTGCTGACAATTTGAGCGGTGGGCTGGCCGGTGCCGCTTTCATAGCGTATCTATCCAGCATGACCAGCGCTCAACATACTGCTACGCAATACGCTTTGTTTAGTTCTCTGATGACCTTGCCAGCTAAATTCTTGTCGGGATTTTCCGGTGTGGTTGTTGATGCCCAGGGTTATGCCGTTTTCTTCTCGATTGCCGCTCTATTGGGCATTCCCGCCATATTGCTAACGGTGTATTTAAAGAGCAGTATCAAGTCATGAGAGTACTCTTTCTGCTATTTATCATCGTACCTGTTCTCGAAATGTGGCTGCTGATCACCATCGGCCAGGTAATTGGCGCGCTCCCCACCATAGCCCTGGTGCTGCTCACCGCCGTGATCGGCGTTAATTTACTCCGTGCGCAAGGCCTCTCTACGCTCACCAGGGCCCAGGAGCGCATGGCGTCAGGTGCAATTCCGGCGCAGGAAATGGCCGAAGGCATGGCGTTGGCGGTGGGTGGTGCTTTATTGCTCACGCCCGGATTTGCCACAGACGCATTTGGCTTTGCCTGCCTGATTCCATTCACCCGCAAATGGCTGGCCTCGAAAGCCTTGTCTGGCTTGCTGGCAAACGGCCATGTTGTGGGCGGTGCTCAGCCACAAGGTACTGATAAACATAATAAAAATTCAGGCCCAATGATCATCGAGGGCGAGTATCAAGATGTCTCAACTGAGGCGCCAGGCATAAAGCCAGAAAATAAATTCTCCGATCGCTCTTGAATTTACCCAGTCCAGCCCCATTACTGTGGCCGAACGCGGCTTGTAATACTTGACGGGACCAATTCCGTCACTACAATTAGCGTCCTCGCATTAGCACTCTCGCTGCGAGAGTGCTAATTGTAAGCTAAGTAAGTTTTAGTTAACCCATAGATTGGAGAATCACTGCAATGAAAATTCGTCCGCTACACGATCGAGTCATCGTTCGTCGCCAGGAAGAAGAAGAAACCAGCGCCGGAGGTATTGTGCTGCCCGGTTCTGCCAAAGAAAAGCCAAACCAGGGCGAAGTAGTCGCTGTTGGTAACGGCGCTATTTTGGACAATGGCGACACTCGCCCATTGGCCGTTAGCGTTGGTGATACGGTTGTTTTTGGCCAGTACGCTGGAAGTAACACCGTTAAAGTCGACGACGAAGACCTGATTATCCTCAGTGAAAGCGAAATCTACGCGGTCGTTGAGAAGTAAGCGACGTTTCGATTTTACGAAACTGTTGAACCCAATTAACCTAGACAAAGGAATAGAGAAATGGCTGCTAAAGACGTCAAATTCGGCGATTCAGCGCGCAACAAAATGCTGGCTGGCGTAAATCTGCTGGCAGACGCTGTAAAAACAACTTTGGGCCCAAAAGGTCGCAACGTTGTCATCGATAAATCATTCGGTGCACCAACTGTCACTAAAGACGGTGTATCCGTTGCCAAAGAAATCGAACTGGAAGACAAGTTTGAAAACATGGGTGCACAAATGGTCAAGGAAGTCGCTTCACAAGCGTCTGATGTGGCGGGTGACGGCACCACGACTGCAACCGTATTGGCACAATCCATCGTTAACGAAGGCCTGAAGGCTGTTGCGGCTGGCATGAACCCAATGGATCTTAAGCGTGGCATCGACAAGGCGGTTACGGCTGCTGTTGAAGCGGTTAAAGAGATGGCTACACCGTGTGAAGACACCAAAGCCATTGCCCAGGTTGGCACGATCTCAGCAAATAGCGACACCGCTGTGGGCGAAATCATTGCCGAAGCCATGGACAAAGTTGGTAAAGAAGGTGTGATCACGGTTGAGGAAGGTTCCGGTCTCGAGAACGAACTCGACGTGGTTGAAGGCATGCAGTTTGACCGCGGTTACCTGTCTCCTTACTTCATTAACAACCAGGAAAACATGAGTGTTGAGCTGGAACAGCCTTTCATTCTGTTGGTTGACAAGAAGATCTCCAACATCCGTGATCTGCTGCCGCTGCTTGAGCAAATTGCCAAAGCAAGCCGTCCGCTGGTGATCATCGCCGAAGACATCGAAGGCGAAGCGCTGGCTACTCTGGTGGTTAACAACATGCGCGGCATCGTTAAAGTTGCAGCTTGTAAAGCACCTGGTTTTGGCGACCGTCGTAAGGCAATGTTGGAAGACATCGCTATCTTGTCTGGCGGTACCGTGATTGCTGAAGAAGTGGGTCTTGATCTGGAATCTGCGACTCTTGACCACCTGGGTCAAGCCAAGCGTGTGACCATGAGCAAGGAAAACAGCACTATCATTGATGGCGCCGGCAATGCTGACAACATCACTGGTCGTGTGAACCAGATTCGTCAGCAAATTGAAGATACCTCTTCTGACTACGACCGTGAAAAATTGCAAGAGCGCGTAGCCAAGCTGGCCGGCGGGGTTGCTGTGATCAAGGTGGGTGCTGCGACTGAAGTCGAAATGAAAGAGAAAAAGGCACGCGTTGAAGACGCGTTGCACTCTACTCGTGCTGCTGTGGAAGAAGGCGTGGTTGCCGGTGGTGGTGTTGCTCTGGTTCGTGCTCTGCAAGGCCTGGGTGAACTGACTGGCGACAATGACGAACAAACCGTTGGTATTCGTCTGGCCTGCCGCGCGATGGAAGCGCCACTGCGTCAAATCGTTGCGAACTGCGGTGAAGAAGCGTCAGTTGTACTCGACAAGGTCAAGCAAGCTACTGGTAACACTGGCTACAATGCGGCGACTGGTGAGTATGGCGATATGATCGAAATGGGTATTCTTGATCCGGCTAAAGTAACTCGTACTGCATTGCAGGCGGCGGGTTCGGTTGCTGGTTTGATGATTACTACTGAAGCGATGATCACTGATAAGCCTGTTGATGCGGCGGCTGGACCTGCTATGCCGGATATGGGAGGAATGGGCGGAATGGGCGGAATGATGTAAATTCCGTGCTG
>CAYGSL010000042.1:0-40511 GCA_964352475.1 uncultured Pseudomonadales bacterium
GGCCAAATAAGTGATGCGAAAATTACGACCATTGAGGGTCTTGCCGACGAGGATGGCCAGTTGACGCCACTGCAGCAAGCCTGGATTGATCATGATGTGCCGCAGTGCGGTTACTGTCAGGCCGGGCAATTAATGAGCGCCACTGCATTGCTGAACAACAAACCAAATCCTTCCAAGGGCGATATCGAGGCGGCCATGAGTGGCAATATATGCCGCTGCGGAACCTATACGCGTATTGTGGCGGCTATCGAATCGGCCGCAGAGCAAACGAATGGAGGTGAGGCATCATGAGTAATACACCGATGATTTTTAATGACCCTTTGCAGGCGCTTAATCCTGAGCGGGCTACCAGCATTGAGAATTCGAACAACCCAGAGCAATCGAACGCCGGCGTCTCTCGTCGCGATTTCATTCGTCTGGCCGGTATGGGTGGCAGTCTGGTGGTTGCATTGTCAGTTATGCCCGGTCGAGTGTCCGCGCTGGCCGAAAGCAATACCGGTAGCGCAGCACTGAATGCGTATGTGGAAATAAACACAGACGGCAAGATAACTATTCTTGCACCCAACCCGGAAGTAGGACAGGGTGTTAAAACCTCATTACCGATGATCGTTGCCGAAGAGCTTGATGCGAACTGGGACGATGTTGTTATCGAAAACTCGCCGATTGACGCAGAGCGATTCGGTAGGCAATTCGCTGGCGGTTCACTGTCGATCCCCATGCGCTGGGATGAGCTTCGCAATATGGGCGCCGTGGTTCGCCATGTGTTACTGCAAGCCGCCAGTCAGCAATGGAACGTGCCGATTGATCAGCTCAGTACCAAGGACTCTGTCATCACTCACAGCACGTCTGGAAAGACGATCAGCTATGGTGATATTGCGCAACAGGCTAGCGAGCTTACTCTGCCTGACCCCAAAACACTCATCCTAAAAGCGCCCGAACAATACCGCTTGCTTGGTAAGCGCATCACGGGTGTTGATAACCACGCAATTGTGACCGGTCAGCCCTTGTTTGGTATCGATACGGCTGTACCCGACATGTTGTTTGCAACGTACATCAAATGCCCGCAGATCGGTGGGAAGGCAATATCAGCGAATGTCGATGAGCTTAAGAAACTGCCAGGCGTTCGTCACGCGTTCATTATGGATGGCACCGTTGATATCGCCTATTTTAACCCGGGTGGTGTCGACATGATGTCGGGTGTAGCGATTGTCGCTGATTCCAGCTGGCAAGCGCTTGATGCCAGGCAGCACGCAAAGATCAAATGGGATACCAGCAAGGCATCAACCGACAGTTGGGACGCGCTGGTGGAACAGGCGAAAGCAGTGGCCGACAAACCAGGTGCCGTGGAAGTAGAGCACAAAGGTGATGTTGATAAGGCTCTCGAGGCGTCCACCACAAGACGCCGCAGTCACTACACCTTTGGCTATATATCACATGCGCAGTTGGAACCGCAGAACTGTGTTGCGGCCTGGAACAGCAATGGTTCCATCGAAGTATGGGCACCCACCCAAACTCCGCAGTCTGCGGTCACGTCCTTGTCGAAAGTGTTGGGAATTGATGAGTCCAGGATTACCTTGCATCAAATTCGTGGCGGCGGTGGATTTGGCCGCCGTTTGGATAACGATTACGCCAGAGAAGCAGCGCTTATTTCAAAGCAGATAAACAAGCCTGTGAAGCTGCAATGGACCCGCGAAGACGACATGAACTACGACTGTTTTCGCCCAGGTGGTTTCTACGCCTTGGAGGCCGGCCTGGACAGCAAGGGCGCGCTAACAGCGTGGGACACTCATTCAATTGTGATGTCAGCAGACGGAGAAAAACCCAATTCATCAGCAGGTCATTGGAAAACAGATTTTCCTGGCCATATGCTCAAGCATTTCCGCCACGCACAAACCTTATTGGAATCCAAAACGCAAACTGGGCCTTTGCGTGCTCCTGTATCAAACACTTACGCCTTTGTAGAACAAAGCTTTATGCATGAGTTGTCGGCAGCTGTTGGCCGAGACCATGTAGAATTTCTGGTTGAGTCTCTCGGTGAACCCAAGTGGATTGAGCAGGGCAATATACGATCGCTGAATACAGCGCGCGCAATTGATGTGATTCAAACCGTTGCCAAGCGGGCGGGCTGGGGTAAGAAAATGCCTGCGGGTAGAGCGCTAGGAATTGCCTTTTACTTCAGTCACGCCGGCCACATTGCCGAAGTGGCCGATGTTAGCGTTGATGAAGCCAAAAAAGTAACCGTACATAAAGTATGGGTTGTGGCAGACATAGGGCCAGTGGTTAATCTCAGTGGTGCCGAAAACCAATGCCAGGGGTCAGTAGTTGACGGCATTGGCGGAATGATGTCGCAGAGCATCACTATGAAAAATGGCCGTATAGACCAACAGAATTTCCACCAGTACCCATTGATGCGCGTAAATAAGAGCCCGGAAATTGACGTTCACTTTGTGAAGTCTGATTTCACGCCCACGGGAATTGGTGAGCCTGCGTTGCCACCGGTGGCACCTGCCATTTGTAATGCTATTTATACGATTACCGGCGAGCGGATCAGAGAGATGCCGCTCAGTAATTTGGGTTATCGGCTCTGATCATTCAGACTTTCGAGAAATCGCTTTGAAGCGTATTACCGTGTTGCTGGCTATTGCTACGTTAGCAACTTGCAGCAACACAGATGTTAAACCTGAAAACAGCGATAGTGTTGCTGCAATACACAAACAAGCCTTAGTGCTTGATGCGCACGCAGACATAGAAATTCCCGGCAAGTACTCAGCGTATGTTGGTGACGATGGCTTATCGCAGATCGCTGCAGAGAAAATGCGCCAAGGAAAGGTAGATGCCGCGGTGATGGCTATTAGTGTGAGCCTTGTACCGCGCACACCGGAAGGCTATAAGGTGGCTAGAGAGCGGGCAGCTGAAGAGTTAGGCGCGGTATTAGCACTGGCGGCTGAAAACGATGATTTTGTGCTGGCCACGTCGCCCAAGGAACTTATTGCAGCACACCAGGCGAATCAACATGCACTGATACTTGGTTTTCAAAACGCTGCCATTCTGGCCAAAGACGCAATGCAGATTGATGCATTCTACACGCAAGGTGTTCGTGTGTTTGCACTCACGCACCTTGGCCACAATGCCTTCGCTGATTCATCCCGGCCTGACTTCGTAAAAGAAACAGGTAAGCACGAAACATTGGCTGAGCATGGCGGGCTATCAGATCTTGGCCGTGAAGCAGTGCGACGAATAAATGCGCTGGGCGCAGTGCTGGATGTATCTCAACTCAGTAAACAGGCAACGCTGGAACTGATTGCACTTTCAAAAGACCCTGTCATTGCCAGTCATTCTAATGTGCGCGCACTGACGGATGTAACACGCAATTTAAGCGATGAGGAAATAGACGCCATCGCTGCGAAAGGTGGTGTTGTGCATGTGTCGCCATTTCGCGGCTATCTGTACGACTCAAACGACCCCGTGCTAGACGCCAATATACGAGCAGCGCGCAGAGAAGCTGGAATAACAGAAGACTACTATTACCCCTTTGAGTTGTATTGGGAAATAGAAGACAAGGATGTGAAGAATAAGTTTGTCAGCGCCATCAGCGCGCTAATGGGCGCGGGCAGTATTGATGCCTTGATTGATCACATTGACTACATTGCCGAGCGTGTTGGTATTGATCACGTTGGTTTTGGATCTGATTATAATCACGGCGGTGGGATAGCAGAATTGAAGGACGCCAGTGAGGCGGTTAATTTAACGCGCCGATTACTGGAACGTGGTTACAGCAAAGAAGACATCAATAAGTTTTGGGGTGGTAATTTCTTGCGTGTGTGGCAGCAAGCTCACCAGTGAAGATTGCCCCTGGCTGCTAACAACAAACTACAGTTCAACTGCGCCGGTGAACATGCGCAGCTAATCGCCTTCATCAATGAGTTCATCTTCTGCGGACGTTAAATCAGAATCGCCCATAGGCATAGCTTCTACACCGCTACTTCAAGCTATGTACCCAGCCGTCATTTCCAACGAAACATCCCACAAGCGTTGCGCCATGTCCTCGTCAAAGAAATGATTAGGGCCTTGTATGGTTACCGGATTACAGTCTTCGAAATAGGCGCCGTTAACACCGTTCAATGCAGGGTTGCTTGCAACATATACTTGAGTGGCCGCGCCTTGCGCCGGGCTTTTTGCTATCACTCCACCGAGCATGTCGAATGCGCCACGAATAAATGAGGGTGCGTTGCGGGCGATATTGGTTTTGACCAGACCTGGGTGAATCACATTGGAAGTGGTAGTGCTGCCTGTGAGGTTTTTCGATAGCTGCAGAGAAAACAAAGCGTTGGCTAGCTTAGAGCGACCATAGGCAAAATTGGCATCGTAGTGCTCCCGTGCAGCTTCACCACTTAGGTGTGCGAAATCAAAGCCATCAGGTGCTGTTCGGTAGCCCGAGCGGCTGCCAACATGAACTACTCTACTACCGGATTCCGCATTCATTGCGGCCAATAAATTATTGACCAGTACAAAATGCCCGAGATGGTTAATCACAAATGTTTTCTCTATGCCGTTGACTAACTCAAAGTCGAGAAAGTTCACGCCTGCGTTGCAGATGAGTATATCTAGGGGTTTACCCATCTGAGCGAGTGCAGTTTTTGTAGCGGCAGCGCAATCAACAGCGGATTGGAAATCAGCAAGCTCAAGAGCCAGTGGTGTTGTTTCGCCCTGAACCTTGGCACAGGCCGCCTTAGCTTTCTCCAGAGTTCGACCAGTACCAAAGACATGCGCGCCGCGCAGCGCAAGAACGCGCATCGTCTCAAACCCGAGTCCAGAGTTACAGCCTGTGACAAGAGCCGTTTTGCCGCCCAAGTCCAGGCCGACGGTTACTTCCATAGCGGTCGACTTTGAGCCAAACTCGCTGACGGGTAGAGAAGTATCAACGGATATCACATGATCGCTACCGCAGGCGCTAACAAAGGGCAGAGTAGCGGTACCAGCGGTTAGTTTGATAAATTGTCTTCGTTGCATGCGCCTGGCTCATTCAATTGTGTTGTGATGGATTATGAAGGGATTTTCGAGAATACCAAAGCTTTGCGCGTTGTTTATCGATTGCGAATTGCGATCAAATTGAACTAAACGCTCGGTATGAAATGATACTTTTTACGCACAATTGAGGTAGCTGAAATAGTCGGCTATCAAAATGATGGCGTGGTATATTTATTCGCCCTGTATGATCAAGACTGGATTACATTGCTTGATAACGGCATAACAGAAAAATGCAATAAGCCAACACGGCCCGCAAGCGTGCGGGACGCCTGGTCAATTATAAGAGGCAGCAATCATGGATAACGAAGAACCAGACCAAGCAAGCGGACCCTGTGCCGGGTTTCGCGTTTTAGAGTTCGGTACCATGGTCTCTGGCCCCTTGGCCGGCCAGAATCTAGGTGATTTGGGTGCAGACGTTATTAAGGTAGAAACCATGATGGGTGACACCGCACGCTGGACAGGCCAGCCTGTGCGAGAAGGTCTCAATGGATTCTTCACGCAGTTCAACCGCAACAAACGCGCCATTAGTGTAGACCTTAAATCAGAGCAGGGTCTTGCACTGGTGCGCAAGCTCGCCAAAACCGCAGATGTGCTGATTGTGAACTATCGCCCCGGCGTAATGGATCGTCTTGGCTTGGGTTATGAAGAGTTACGTAAAGACAATCCGGGCTTGGTGTATACCTGTGTATCAGGCTATGGGCCTGATGGCCCTTATGCAGACCGTCCGGTTTATGATCTGGTGACTCAGGGTATGTCGGGTATAGCGCATATGCAAGGTACGGATGGAAAGCCGAGATTAATACAAAGTGTTATGGCCGACAAAAGCGCTGCCATGGCCGCGGCATCGGCTATTCTGGCGGCTTTACTTGTGCGTGAACGCAATGGGGGAGAAGGGCAGTTAATTCATGTCCCTATGCTAAATGCTTTCGCCCAGCTTACATTGCCTGATGCCATGACCAATGAGGCCTTCCTACCCAAAGTAGGCGAACCCCCACCCATTCCGCCCATATTTCACGTATGGACTTGCGCAGATGGTTTTTTGGTTGGCATGCCCATTGAAGACAAGCAATTCGCTAATTTGTGTAAGGCATTGGGTAGAGACGATCTGGCAGAAGATGAACGCTTTAAATCGATAGCGAACCGATTGGGCAATACCGACACAATGATTGAGCTAATCGATGAGGAACTGAACAAATGGAAATGGCGCGATGCGCTAGAGCAATTGCATAAGCACGATGTACCTTTTGCGCCTGTTTATAACATGGAAGATTTTTTCGAAGATCCTCAAGTAAAACATAACCAAACGATATTTGAAGCTGAAGATCCTCTGGGCGGAACAGCACGGTATGTACGCCATCCTGGTGTGTTTGAAAAGACGCCCACCTCGCTGCGCCGACATCCGCCGCGCTATGGTGAGCACACGGATGAAATCTTATCGGAGGCGGGTTATACCGAGGAGCAGATTGCCCAATGGCGTACAGCTAAAGTAATAGCTTGATATAACAAACAGGGTCTTGGGCTCGGGAGTGAAATGCCCGACCTGATCCCATGTCTCAAATACCCATTACCTCTGCCTCCGCCACGCCGCCGGCGACTGACCAAACCAGCGCTTAAATGCCCGGCTGAAGTTAGCCGGCTCACGATAGCCTAGAAGTTCCGCCACTTCATTCACATGATAACGCGCATCTCGAAGTAGTATTTGTGCACGCGTTTGGCGCATGTCTTGCAAAATATCCTTGAAGCTTGAATCTTCGGCGAGCAATCGGCGAATCAAAGTGCGACTGGTTAAATGCAAGGAATCTGCAACGAGTTCAAGAGTAGGTGGTGCGGTTGGGGTAGCGTCGGCTAATAGCAGGCGGTCGAAATAATTGTTCAGAATATTACGCACGGCAGCCACTGCGCTGTGTTGATGTTCGCGACTGGCAATAACTTCTCTGCAACGAATGATGTTGGCGCGATACACGGCTTCATCATAAAGCGGTGATGGCAATTCACACCAGGTAGATGGAATGGAAATAGAAGAGCGCTCAGCGTCAAATATAACCTGGCTGTCGTACGCTTTTTGAATGTCTTCTGCGCCGTCAGGTGCTGGGTGCGCGAAAGCCACTATGGAATTGTCGCTTACAGGGTGGCCCAGGATGGAACTGACCATGGTTTCCAATACCTTGAGTATTACTTCGCTGATCCAGCGAAAATACTCTCCATCGTCGGTAAGGTCGTCAAAATAGACAAAGAAGCGGTTTTGTTTGAGCTCTGTGCCAACTGAAATAGTATTGAGTCGAACCGGGTAAAGTGTGCCCATAACCTCTAACGCGTCGCCCAAAGTCGGCGCGCTTAATGCGGCAAAGCCTAACGGGCCATGCGCGGCTACATTGAGTTGAGCACCCAGCATAGGCCCCCAGTCGGCCTGCTCTACTTCGTCGGCAACGTTTCTGTACATACGGGCCAGCGATTGCCAGGGTAAGAATTCTTGCGCTGCCAGGTCTGCCTCTGTCAAGCCGGTGCCACGCAACACGCGATCAACAGGCATCAATTCGGCCTGTACCGTCATTCGCGCGTAGGCGGAGGAAACTTCCAGCTGTCTGGACATGAATCAATAATAGAGCGAATACACAATTATGTCACTAAATGACAAGTATATTGTCTTTATATGAAAACGCGATTTCTAATTTTGGGGCGTAGACTGCTTATCACAGTGACCAGATACCATTCACGAGAGGCACGGCGATGACTACCTACACACTGAATCACCCCGAGAAAGGCGTAATCGAATACACCGACAAAAAACGCTATCTGTGGATGTTCTCCTTACTTACCCCGCTGTTTCCGATGCTGGGCATCGGTTTGTATTTTGCGCTGGGTTCGCAGTGGTGGCTGCTGACACCTCTCGCGTACAGCTACCTATTGATGCCAGTAATGGATTGGCTGATTGGCTCTGATGAAAACAATCCGCCGGAAGAAATAGTGCCTTTGTTAGAAGAAGACAGGTACTACAGAGTGCTAACCTGGGTGACCGCGCCCATGCACTTTGTGGTGTTAATCGCGATGGCATGGTTCGTCGCCAGTCAGCCGTTAAGCATGTGGTCTATGGCTGTCGTTGCTATTACAGCCGGTATGTACAGTGGCTTGGGTATCAATACCGCGCATGAGCTGGGTCACAAGAAGACAGCGTTCGAAAAGTGGCTGGCGAAAGTGGTTCTTGCTGTTCCGGCTTATGGGCATTTTTGTGTTGAGCACAATCGCGGACATCACGTAGACGTATCTACCCCGGAAGACCCTGCCAGTTCAAAAATGGGCGAGAACATTTATGCGTTTATGTTACGAGAAATTCCCGGTGCTATGCGTCGCGGTTGGCAAGTTGAGAAGAAACGCCTGGAAGCTCAAGGCAAAAGCGTTTGGTCTTTGGATAACGACATTTTGCAATCCTATGCGATCACAGCCGTGTTGCAGGGTGGTTTGATCATCGCATTTGGCTGGATCATGGTACCGTTCCTGATGATCCACAATGTGTGGTCCTGGTTTCAACTCACCAGTGCGAATTACATTGAGCACTACGGTTTGCTGCGTGAGAAAGACGCCAATGGTCGTTATGAACGCCCGAAGCCACATCATTCGTGGAATGCCAATTACATTTGTTCGAACCTTGCTCTGTTTCATCTCGAGCGCCATTCTGATCATCACGCCAACCCAACACGACGGTATCAAAGCCTGCGTAACTTCGACGATTTGCCAGAGCTGCCAAACGGTTACTACGGTATGTACTTAGTGGCCTACATTCCGTGGCTCTGGTACAAAGTGATGGATCAACGCGTGCTTGATCTGCCGCATATTCAAGGTGATTTGAATAAGGTGAATATTCTGCCAGCTAAACGCGAGGCGATTATTGAGAAGTATGGTGTGGGTGATGCGGCTTTGGCGGTATAAAGCTTACTCGCCTTTTTGCTTTCGTACACGCCCGGGTGGTATGCCGACAACGCGTTTGAACGCCCTGTTAAACGCAGGCTCTGACTGATAGCCAACGCGCTCAGCAATAATGGCCAAGGAGTCTTGTGTGTTGTGCAGATCTCTCTGGGCCATGCGCATGCGCAAGTCGGTGAGATAGTTTAGCGCTGGCTCGCCGACCATTTCCGTAAACCGTGCCGAAAACCCTGAACGAGACATACCAATCTCGCGCGCCAGGCTGGCCACTGTCCAGCTGTGTTCAGGGTGTCGGTGCATTAACGACATTGCCGCGCCAATCTGACGATCGTGTAAAGAGGCAATCCAGCCACGCTCATCCTCGCGCACTGTGTCTATCCACGTACGAATGGCTTGAATCACTAATATGTCGGCCAGCCTCGTGATTATTGTTTCACAGCCCGGTGATTGCGCACTGGCTTCTTCGGCGATGAAGGTGATTGTGCTCTCCAGCCAACGGTTGTTGTCTGCCAGCGTGCGAAGATGTAATACATCCGGCAGCAACTTGATCAGACGTGTTGCCAGATAGGGGTCAAAGCGCACCCCGTAATACGTAATGTTTGTTTGTTGCCCACCGCCACCAAAGCGCATTTTCTCGAAGCGGTCACCGATCAGTTCAACCGGAATATCCTCCAATGCTGTTGCCCGATCTCCCGGCTTTGCCCGCAGCGTATGGGCATTGCCGCGTGGAATCAGAACCAGACTGCCTTGCGGCAGGAACAACGGTTCCCGGTCATTCAAATGCAGCCAGCAACTTCCTGCTGTTACCACCTCTACATTCATCACCCCGGGGATATGGGGAATATCGATACCCCATGGCTCGGTCAGTTCCGCATTGCAGTAAAGAACACCGGTGAGCTGCAGTAGCTGGAGAACCTCGCCCAAAGGGTCGCTGCTGGGGGGTAAGTCAGACTCGGTTCGGGGGGTGGTTAATACCGCTTCATTCATCAACACTCGTACACTTTGGACGATAGGTTAATTATCTTGGATTATCAGTGATTTAAAGTCCAGAAAATAAGAACCAAAATACTATCCATGGTCGAGCAATCACTGATCGGCCAATACATTCAAACCTAATGGAGCGTTATCAAATGAACAATTCACCGATCTTAATCATTGGCAAAACCGCAAAAACCGGCTGGCGTGTTGAACAGCGTTTGCGGGCACTTGGCTATAACACGAATGCCGTTTCACGTTCGTCTTCACCGGCTTTTGACTGGAGCGACGAATTGACCTGGTCTGCGGCAATGCAAGGGTCGTCTTCAGCTTATGTGTCGTTCTATCCAGACTTGGCAATGCCTTCGGCTGAAGACACCTTGCGCCGGTTTATTGAGGTTGCGAAAAGCGCTGGGCTTAAGCACATGGTGCTGCTGTCCGGGCGTGGTGAACAAGGTGCCCAGCGCTGCGAAAACATTCTCAAAGAGAGTGGGTTGGATTGGAATGTTGTTCGGGCCAGCTGGTTTATGCAGAACTTCAGTGAAGGCTTCATGATTGAAGGCATCTTGTCGGGTGAGCTGATGTTACCTGCAGCCAACATTGCAGAGCCCTTCATTGACGTAGATGACATCGCGGATGTTGCGGTGGCCGCACTGACCCGCGATGAGCTTAGAAATCGTCTGTTTGAAGTCAGTGGTCCACGTGCCCTCACTTTTGCCCAGTGCGCTGCTGAGCTGTCGGCCGCGCTAGGGTATCAAGTCAGTTTCACAAGCATCGATATCGATGACTTCCTGAGCGCGCTGGCCGATGAAGGTCTGGATGACGACATGCAATGGCTTATGCGTGAGTTGTTCACCGTTGTTTTCGATGGCCGAAATTCCATACCTGCCAATGGGGTTGAAGAAGCTCTGGGTCGCCCAGCAACAGACTTCAAAGACTATATCGCCAAAGGCCTTGCAAGCGGTGCGTGGTCAAGAGACGGACTGGCGAAGCGCGCCTAGTGTCATTCAAATTCGCTTAACTATTCAAGGAGAACAGAGATGCTTAGATACATAAACGTTTTACAAAAATCACTCTTGCTAATAGCGGGAGCCATATTGCTATTAGTCAGTGGCTACATACTTGTGTCACCGCTCGCATTTTATGCAGGCAACGACATTATTCTTGGATCAAACGCCAGTCTTATCAATGAGCTAAAGGCACCTGCCGGATTCTTGTTGGTGTCCGGTGCATTTATGATTCGCACCCTACTGGTGAGAGGCCCTGAAGAGCTGGCTCTAAAATTGGCTGCGGTCATCTATCTTTCGTATGCACTATCGCGCTTTGCGAGTATGGGAATTGATGGGGCGCCCGCCAGTGGTTTGGTCCAGGCAGCGGTTCTTGAGCTAACAATCGGTATTAGCTGTGTAGTGGTGTTGATATTGCATCGTTTCTTGCCGAGGGTTTACGCATGATTTCGCAAAACGCACTGACGTTATTGGTTTCAATCGCTGCAGTTGGATCCGGTCTAATGGCCGGCATCTACTTCGTTTTTTCAACGTTCGTCATGCAAGCGCTGCAGGAGTTGCCACACACAGACGCAGCCAAAGCCATGAACGCAATTAACCGGGTCATCCAACGTTCTTTGTTTATGCCTCTGTTTTTTGGCACAACCGTACTCTATGCATGGCTATTATATGCAGCATTGCAAGACTACGGATCTGCAGGCAATTTAGTGCTGGTCATTGCGGCCTTAGCATACGTAATGGGTATGTTCGTCACCACAATAGTGTTTAACGTGCCGCTTAACAATTTACTGGCTCGAGCGGAAGATAGCGAAGATGATCTGAGTAAAACCTGGCAAGTATATACAGTCGCTTGGATGCGCTGGAATCATGTAAGAACGTTTTGTTCTTTGCTCAGCGCGTCGCTCAGCATTTATTATCTTGTTTGCTATGCCTGAGTGCTTTCTAGAGCGCAATGCAAAACTGGCGTGGTTTCAGTTAACGTTAACTATTTCGTTTAAGCTCTGCCATTGGCCCGAAACCACGCCGCGATATCACCCATACCTTTCTGGTGCTCTTCCTTAGGCCCCAGTACGCCAATAAAACCATGCGCATAGCCAGGGTAGTCAGTATGTTGAACCTGACAACCGGCGGCGCGCAATTGTTCTGCATAGGCAACACCTTCATCGTGTAGCGGGTCGTTTTCTGCGGTTAGTACAAACGCAGGTGGTAAATTCGAGTGATCGGAATGCGAAGACGGTGTTGCCAGCGGGTGTTCTGTTTGACCGTTTTCCAAGGCTGGGCTGTCGCTAAGGTAACTGTCCCAAAACCAGCGCATTTGCGCTGAGGTCAAAGCGTAACCCTTGCCTTTGCTTATGTAGCTTTCCCTGCCGCCACTGTAATGCTCTGTTACCGGATAAATCAGCACTTGGCCTTTAACTGCATCGCTGCCTTTGTCTCGCATGGCGAGTGTGACTACAGCAGCCAGGTTGCCTCCTGCGCTGTCGCCGCACACGTAGAGTTTTTCTGCGTCAGCATTCAGCGACGCCGCGTTGTTATGTACCCATTCAAACGCTGCGATCGCGTCTTCGGCCGCTGCCGGGAAGCGATGTTCAGGGGCGAGTCGATAGTCTACCGACACTACTTTATAGCCGGTCTTGTCTGCCAGGTCACTACAGCAACCGTCGTAAGCGTTTAGGCTGCCAATGACAAAACCGCCACCGTGGTAATAAACGATAGTGGGCTGTAGCGCATCACCTGGAGGTGTATATATGCGCACTGTAATGTTTGCGCCATTCACGGGAATGCATTTGTCTTCGCTGCTGATGTGCTCTGCTTTGTGCTTGCGCCAAAAAAAGGGCAATGCCAGGTCGAAGCCTTTGCGGAACAGCGTAGTTTTTAACGTCATTTTTTTAAATTCTCGTACTCTTTTAGCATGCGCTTCAACGCAAAGTGCATATAACTGTCAATCAATAGAGCCTCAATCTCGGCCCAGTCAAGATGATCTTCAATATCCAGGTTTATCCAGCCATTATGCCCGGTGTAAGCCGGAATTGTGAATCGATCGTCCATGGTTAACATAGATTGTTGCTCAGCACCCACCCAGAATTGCAGGGCAAGGCGTTGCTTGTAATGGTTTGCGCTAACAAACGATTTCTTACCGGCCTTCCAGGTAGGGTTACCAAATTGCTCTACACGGGATGTTTCAGGCAAAACCTCGCAAAGAGTAGCCAGTTGTGCAAGCACCTCGCTGGTACGCTGTTTGAGAAACGGATTAATGTCCTCCGCTTTCATCTTCACTGTGGGTGCGGCTGTTTTTGGCGGCGCTAAAACTGATTTCGCTATCGACGGTGTTGCGGTTATCACATAGGCTTCATGTACATGCTGTGCGACCGAGCTCCATTTTAATTTCTTATTCAGATCCACACCTAACCAACCCTTATGGCCGACGTAGGGCGGAATGAAGTAACAGTCTTCGTCTGTTTGTGTATACATTTCTTGCGCACCTTTTGGTGCATGCAGCCACAGCGCGATTCGACCATCTCCGTGGTGGTTGAGTGCTAAATTGGCAAAGGTCTTACCGTGCACTTTGAAGTGCGGCATGCCGTGAGATTCGATTTCCTCAACCTCGGGAAATGCAGTGCAAAGTTCGCGCGTTGCTTCAACAATGGTCTTGCCCATATCGTGAGAATGCTACTGGGTGCAGCAGATTGCAAGTTCTGTGGTAGTCTGAGCGTGTATGGAGGACGCATATATGCTGCACAAAGATACGCCAGACAAAAATAGAAAAACAGATCAACAACTTGGGATGACTCGGCCAATTATGCGGCGCGATTTTGTACAAGGTGTTGGCCTGGCCGCTCTGGGACTGGGAGTTGCGCCCGATTCGGTCATCGGCGAACCCGCTGGTGCCAAAGCAGCTGATTATCCGCCCATCAAAACTGGTCTGCGCGGGTCGCATCCAGGGTCTTACGACGCAGCTCATGCAATGGCGCGTGAGGGAAAATCCTTTTCCAAGGCCACGCCATTAGATGAGGAGTATGACCTTATTGTTGTAGGCGCAGGCATTTCAGGTCTTGCTGCCGCCTATTACTTTCGGCAGAAAAAAGGGGCTGATTCCAAAATTCTGATACTTGATAATCACGATGATTTTGGCGGCCATGCACGGCGCAATGAGTTTCACCAAGGTGGCGATATGCGCCTTGCGGTAGGTGGCACGCACAACTTGGAGTATTGGCAGTTCAGCGAAGTTGTAAACGCGCTAATGTCTGAGCTTGGTATTGATATCAAAGCACTTCGAAAAGAACCCAATTTCACGTACGACTACAAAAAAGATGAAGGCACGGCGTTCTGGTTCGACGCAGAAACCTATGGCGAAAACAAGCTCGTTAAAGGCTTTTCATTAAGAGGTTGGAGCGCTTCCTACAAGGTGGAAACAATCGACCAGTTTCCTGTTAGTAAAGAAGCACGCAAGCAACTGAAAGCGTTCTATTCGGCACGAAAAAACATATTACGTGGCAAATCCGAGCAACAGCGCGAGCAAGCGCTGAGAGAAATGCCTTACCTGACGTTTCTGCAACAACACGGTGGTCTTGGTGATGAAGCTCAGCAATTGTTCCACAACGCCAGTCATGGCAGTTGGGGCATGGACATTCGCTGTTTCTCTACCTATGAAGCATTGGATGATGGCATGCCGGGTTGGCATTTACTGGGCGAGAACCAACCTGCTTGGGAGCGCAATTACCCCGCTGCATTTTTTCCAGATGGCAACGCCAGTCTCGCTCGCTTGTTGGTTCAGAAGCTTATTCCTTCTGTGTGTCCGGAGGTTACGGCAGATAATATTGCGCTCGGCAAGTTTGACTACGGCCAGCTCGACAGAGATAGCGAGGCTATTCGGCTGCGTTTAAGCGCAACCGTTGTGAATGCTCAAAATCGCAAAGATGGTGTTGACGTTAGTTACATCAAGGATGGCGAAGTACTAAAAGTACGCAGCAAGCATTGTGTAATGGCTTGTTACCACTCAATCATTCCACATATCTGCCCAGATCTATCCTCGCAGCAATCTGAAGCCCTGAAGTTTCAGGTCAAAATTCCTTTGTTACTAACCAATGTGTTGATTCGCTCTGCCGCACCACTGAAAGCCCTGGGTGTGAAAGGTGCACGTTGTCCCGGCAGAATGCATAACGCAGTCATTGCCCTGCAAGGCATTAACACTGGCGGTTATCATCATTCAGTGGAGGATGATGGCCCGGTGCCATTAATGTTTTGGGGCAGTCTGGCTGCACCCCGGGAAGTGGAAAACATCAAAGACCAGTTGCGTGCATCACGGATGGGCATATTGTCTTTGTCGTTTGAGGATTACGAGCGTGAAGTGCGCACCGTGCTCGACGGGCTTTTGGGTTCTGCTGGCTTCGACGTACAAAAAGACATACTTGCTATTACAGTTAATCGCTGGCCACACGGCTACTCTTACAGCTATATGGATTTATGGGATCCGGATTGGCCGGCAGGTCAGGCGCCGCACGAAATTGCGAGTAAACCCTTCGGCAATATCAGCATTGCGAACTCAGACGCGGGCGCAGATGCATACACCCACGTTGCGATCGACGAGGCCTATCGTGCAATTGATGAACTTGTTGCTAGCTAGGCCTTTCTAAACACGGCCGTGTAGCCCTGGTCATCAGCATGATCGTCGTCTGCATTGGCGTAATATTGAACGCGTACGAATTCCAGCGGTGTTGTATAACCGTCGGCCTGCAGTGATGCAAAGCCTGAGCCAAAATGGTATTTGTCGAAGGCGGTGCCATTTACGCCAATAACAAACAAAGCGCCTTGCCTGGCCATGCGTATAAGCTCGTAGAGTGCATCGGGACCAACATGGCCGTGCGTGAAGGTACCAGCGCTAATCACCGCTCCGTAATAATCATCGGGTAAGTCAACTGGTTTTGTCAGGTCTACTTCAAACAAGCGCTGATAAATGTCTTTTTCTTTACTGACGGCAAGCATCTCAGGAGAAATATCAATACCATCAATGGCCAGATCTGGGTCGGTATCGGGGTGCTCTATGAGCGCTGCGGCAACAAGGCCAGTACCTGCACCCACATCCAACACTGGCCCGTCATTTTCATTCGCATTGCGAGCGAAAATATCAGCAATTAACTGCGGGTACTGATAGCCGCGTGGGCCGGCAAACTCACTGTCATAAGTGTCTGCCCAGTCGCGGTACAGAGCCAGGTTATCATCAGGCGTTTTCACCGCGTATGCGTCTTGCAGGCCAGGGTTTTTGCTATCGCTCATCGTATTTCGCTCATTGTTATTTCACCATAGTTTGCACCTTTTTCTTCGCTGATTACAAGTAAGCGCGATAAATAGAAGTCGTCGAGCACCCAATTGCTTTACACTGCAACTCCTTGAATTCCTCGCTTGCCTGCAGCTCAATGAAACGTTCCTGGCAAAACCCGATTACGCTACTGATCCTAATGTCAGTGGCCATGCCGTTAGCATTCAACGCCTGGAACGCCTTGTTGAATAACTTTGTGGTTGAGCGCGCCGCATTCACTGGTGTAGAAATTGGCATACTGCAAAGTTTGCGAGAAGTGCCCGGGTTTCTGACGTTTACGATCATATTCGTATTGCTGGTTATCAAGGAGCAAATGCTGGCATTGTTGTCATTGTTGTTATTGGGTATTGGCGTGGCAATGACCGGCTTTTTTCCTTTTGAGTACGGTTTGTACTTCACAACTGTTTTGATGTCGATTGGCTTTCACTATTTTGAAGCCGTTAAGGAATCATTGTCTTTGCAATGGCTGAGCAAACAGGAAGCGCCACAAGTATTAGGGCGCTTACTTGCGGTGGGATCGGTTACGTCTTTGGCAGTGTATGCCTCTTTATACATGTTTCTTGAGTGGCTTGAGCTCGACTATAAAGCTTTGTTTTTAATGGCTGGAACCTTGTGTTTGGCATTGGCGCTGTTCATGTGGTTCGCCTTTCCGCAGTTTTCCAGTAAGAGCGAACAGCACACTCATCTGGTTCTCAGGAAACGCTATTGGTTGTATTACGCGCTTACATTTTTTTCCGGTGCGCGTCGGCAAATCTTTATGGTATTTGCGGCGTTCTTGATGGTTGAGAAATTTGGCTACAGCGCAGCACAGGTTAGCCTGCTGTTTCTGATCAATTACGCATTTAACTGGCTTTTCGCAGAACGCATAGGTGCATACATTTCTGTGATTGGTGAGCGCCGCGCTTTAGTGATCGAGTACATTGGTTTAATACTGGTGTTTACCGCGTACGCCTTCGTAGATAACGCGACCCTGGGCGCGGCTTTGTACGTGATTGACCATATGTTCTTTGCATTGTCGATCGCAATAACCACTTATTTTCAGAAAATCGCTGATCATCGCGACATGGCTAGCTCGGCAGGGGTGTCGTTTACCATCAGTCACATTGCTGCTGTTGTGATACCAGCGGCTCTCGGCCTGGTCTGGATACATTCCACGGCAATCGTATTTTTATGCGGTACGGCCTTCGCTGCGTGTTCATTACTGCTGGCTTTCAAGATACCTGACACTCCGATAGCAGGTAACGAAACCCGCAAGCTGGCAATTGCCTAAGGAACCATCATAGAACTCTTTGGCTACTCGCTGGAAATGCCGGATCTGTTGCTGCTGTTAGTAGCCAGCCTGTTGATAGGCATGGCCAAGACAGGTGTGAATGGCCTGGGCATGGTAGCCATGCCGCTGGTGGCGATCGCTTTTGGCGGCAAGCAATCCACTGGCGTGCTATTGATCGTACTGATTTTTGCAGACCTGTTTGCGGTTTGGTTCTATAACCAGCACGCAAATTGGACGTTATTGAGAAAGCTTCTTCCCTTAGCATTTATTGGCATTTTGCTGGGCACCTACGTGGGTGACCGTATTGATGATCAGTCATTCCGCAGCATTATGGCGGCAACAATCTTTATAAGCCTCGGCATTATGATTTGGCGCGAGCGTGGCGAGTGGCAGATTCCCTCGTCGTCATGGTTTGTTGTTTTAATTGGACTTGCCGGCGGGTTCGCCACCATGGTGGGCAATCTTGCGGGCTCCATAATGGCCTTGTACCTGCTGGCCATGCGATTACCCAAAAACGAGTTTATTGGCACGGCAGCCTGGTTCTTTCTGGTGGTTAACGTAGTTAAAGTGCCATTTCATGTGGTGGTTTGGGAAACCATATCCATCAACAGTACGCTGCTGAGTGCCATGGCTTTTCCAGCGGTAGCACTGGGCGCATTTGCCGGTTTGCAAATTGTTAAAAAAATCCCGGAACAGAGCTATCGCTATTTCGTGATTTCGATGACCGGGTTGTCAGCCATCAGCATGTTGCTATTAGCCTAGCAACCTGCTCGCGCACTAACGCTGAAAAGTCCTAAGCCCAGCCAAGTTCTCTCATTGCCCAGGGCGCATTCCAGATCTTGATCATGTTCTTTACTTTATCGTTTTCATCCATGGAGATGGCATACACATAATGTGAGTGCGTTTCTTTACCGGTAGGCGGGACTGGACCGCCTTCACCGGTGTGTTTGGCGTTATATGTGCCGAAAAAAAGCGCCGTTCTGGTGCTTTCATCATAGCTTGACGCATTAAGATCGTAGTAAGCACCAGGTGCGGTTACGGTGCCAAACGCTGCCATCCATTCACAGTATTCTTCAATGCTGGTCATCTCAGCAATTGGCTCGCTCTGCGCGCTGAAGCTGGAAGTTTCAGCCACGTATTGCTTACAGCCTGCCCAGCCTTTGGCGGTTTCGCAGGCAACGAAAAAAGCATTGGCGTTTTCGAAAGCGGACATCTTATTCTCCTTGTGTCATGGCTATGTAATTTGGCTCAGCCTGAACGCGGCCCAGCCAGGCCTGGATAGCGGGGTAGGAGGATAGATCAAAACCGCCTTCGTCAGCTACGTGAGTGTAACCATACAAAGAGATATCGGCTACCGACAAATGCTCGCCTACCAGAAACGGTGTTTGTTTAAGTTGCGCCTCCATAATGCCAAGTGCTTTGTGCCCACCGGGTTGTTTAGCTTCATACTCCGCTTTGCGTTCTTCAGGCATGCCCTGGTACTTGGCAATAAATCTAGCCACTGCAATATATGGCTCATGGCTGTATTGTTCGAAGAATTGCCATTCCAGTGTTTTAGCGCGCGCGAAATCCTCATCCGGTATCAGAGCGCTATCGCGGGCGAGGTAATTAACGATCGCATTGGATTCACTTAAGCAACGGCCATCATCCAGTTCCAGCAGAGGAACTTTGCCGTTTGGGTTCTTCTGCAGAAACTCTGAGGCGGACGTTTCATTTTTTAATATATCTATGGGCACCCATTCGTGCTCAATGTTCAGAAGTGCTGCGGTGAGAGCAATCTTGTAGCAATTGCCTGATTTAATGTCGCCGTATATTTTCATGCCAAACAACCTCGCTCTATTTGTATTCACTTGCCAGCCAATCAACTGCACGCATCACCAAAACCCATGTCAACATGGAAATGATCACGGTGAGCGGCATTGTACTCCGGGCCAAGCACAACGCCGAAGATGCCGCAGGCGCTGTCACGGGCCCGAAGTAGAAATTCGCCAGCCTGCGTACTTGCGCCCCAATCCTTAAGCACTGATATTGATTGGCCGTTGGTAAGAGTAAACCCCAGTATATCCCACGCGTTGGCGTAAGCGTGTTGGCTCCATGCGCCATTCGTGCTGTGATTCATGCGTCTGCAACTGTAACTGCCTGCATGCGACACACTTCTTAGCTCGGCACCGTATACATCTCTTGCAACATCTTTCAAATCCCGAATCCACAGGTGTACCGCAATAGCCATTGGGCAACGCAAACTAATTCCTTTACCGGATACGAAAACATCACCGCTACGTTTTAGCTTGACGGCCGAGTCCCAGCCGCAACGCTCATTGGTACGATGTGGCTGGGCTTGTACAAACTCAATTTGCTGAGCAGCGTTTAGTAGTGTCTGACAGTGTTTCTCGGGGCGGGCATTCAGGCTGAGTAGCCGCACATAAGTGGCCGCACCGGCGGGTTGGTTTGGGTCCAGGCTTCGCCAAAACAGGTGCCTGTGGTCCACGCTCATGTCCAGGGCGAACAGCACTGCCGCGATGACGGTCAACATCAATAATCGCTTGCTTGCTTTGTCGCTAATTTGCATGTTACGGCGTGATCTGAGGTATCGGCGGTGCCTGCTTATTGGTGTAAACTCGCACCGGCAAATAAGAAGTTAAGGTAGTTACGATGATAAATGGTCATATGCAGCAGGTGGGTTTCAACCTGATCAGCATTCTACAGCATGCCGCGAATGCGCATGGCAGTACTGAGGTTGTTACCAACAGCGTAGAGGGCGGGGCGCACCGCATTTGTTATAGCGAGATGTATGAGCGCACAGCGCAGCTGGCCAACGCTTTGCAAAAAATGGGCATGAATCAGGGTGACAGAATTGGCACCATGGCCTGGAATACCTGGCGCCATCTGGAGTGTTGGTACGCCATAGGCGGCTCAGGTGCTGTGTGTCACACGCTTAACCCCAGATTATTCGCCGACCAGATCGACTTCATTGTTAACCACGCTGAAGATCGATTTATGTTTGTTGATATCAGTTTTGTGCCAGTAATTGCGGCAGTAATCGACAGGCTTCCCACGTTGGAGCAAATCATCGTGATGACCGACGCGGAGCACATGCCAGATGCTTCAGCATTTACCGTACCTGTTCACTGTTATGAAGATCTGATTGCCAGTGAAGATACTTCGTATGAGTGGCCGGAAATCGATGAGAATGGCGCGTCTTCACTTTGTTATACCTCAGGTACCACCGGCAATCCCAAAGGGGTTATGTATTCACACAGAAGCAATGTGATGCATTCGTTAACCACCTGCGGACCGGATTTGTTTAATTTAAAGGCAACAGACACCTGCCTGATGATCGTGCCCATGTTTCACGCTAACAGTTGGGGTTTGGCGTTTAGCGCGCCAATGATCGGCAGTAAGTTGGTGTTGCCTGGCCCGCATATGGACGGTGCAAGCATTTATAACTTGATCACTGATGAACAATGCACCACCTCGGCAGCAGTGCCCACTGTGTGGACCGGCCTGCTTGATTACATGGACGCGGAAGGTAAAACCATTCCAAGCCTGACAGAAACAGTGATTGGCGGCTCGGCCGTGCCCAGGTCAATGATAGAGAAATTCGACAATGCCTATGGCGTGGATGTGATTCATGCCTGGGGCATGACCGAGATGAGCCCGCTGGGCACTATGAACCGACCGCTGGCATTTATGAATTCACTTAGCGATGCTGAGCGAATGGATATTCGCTGCAAGCAGGGTCGTGCGCCATACGGTGTGGAGCTAAAAATTGTAGATGACGATGGAAATCGTTTACCGCATGACGGTGAGGCATTTGGTCGATTGCTGGTTCGCGGGCACTGGGTGATCGAGCGCTATTACAGGCAACAGCAAACCGAATTGGACGCAGATGGCTGGTTTGATACCGGGGATGTAGCCAATATTGATGCGCACGGTTACATGCAAATTACTGACCGTTCGAAAGACATTATCAAGTCGGGCGGTGAATGGATATCGTCAGTGGATATCGAAAACACCGCAATGGGTCACCCGGAATTACAAATCGCAGCTTGTATAGGCGTTAAGCATGCCAAATGGGAAGAGCGGCCGCTATTGCTTGCGGTGAAGAAACCTGGCAGTGACCCCAGTAAACAAGATGTGCTGGATCATGTTGCTGCTGCTTTTGCGAAATGGCAGGTGCCCGATGACGTGGTGTTTATTGAGGATATGCCGCTGACAGCGACTGGAAAAATCGACAAGAAACCTCTGCGTGCAGAGTACGAGAATTTTTATCTGTAGCGCAGTTGTATCTCTGCTGTGCAGACAGCAGTGGTCAAGCTGTAAAAACCGACGTACCATGAACTCAATTAGATAAAAGGGGGTGGTTATGAAATTCTCAGGCGGTTGTTATTGCGGTGAGGTTCGTTACGAAGCAGAGGGCGAGCCTATTCTCAAAGGCCAGTGCCACTGCCGCGAATGCCAATACATTTCCGGTGGTTCGCCGAATGTGATTATGGCTATGGCGGGGGACAGCCTCACGTACACAAAAGGCGAGCCAAAGCAGTTTCAACGCACTGATATTGAAAACGCCGTTGTGCGGGAATTTTGCGGTAACTGCGGCACACCCATCACAAGTCTGGCTGGCGGCATGACTATATTGAAAGTGGGTAGCATGGACGACGTCTCACAATATGGTACGCCTGACATGGCGATTTTTTGCGTTGATAAGCAAGAGTTTCACCATGTGCCGGAAGGTATTCCGGCGTTCGAGCGTATGCCAGGGTAACTGCCCGAAAATTATCAAGCGGTTACCGCCAACAGCTTCTGCACTGCCTTCTGTTAGTGCTCCCAATGATTGTGCATTTAAAGTAACAGCGCATTCACAATAGTGGTTAATTTCGCTGATTCCACTTACTATGGGCCGACATTCGAATAAGGGAAGCAATAAGGTTGGTCTATGAAACTCTCTGATAAATCTTGTGTAAACCAAATAAGAAAGAGTGCGCTACGTTATTGTATGGCTACGCTATCATGCGTGTTAATGCTGGCAGGCTGCGCAACAACAAGTGAGCCAACGGGTGCAGATCATGTGTTTATCAATGCCAAGGTATTTACTGCAGACATAGACAATCCCTCAGCAGAAGCCGTTGCAGTACAAGGAAACCAGATTGTCTATGTAGGTAGCAATGATGGTGTTACCGCATACTCTGCAAACAATACGGTAGTACACGATCTTGCCGGGCAAATGCTTTTACCGGGTTTTATTGACTCCCATATGCACCCGGTTGCCGGTGGCGCCTATGCGCGAGCTTTGTCTTTGGATACCTTTGGCGCAGTGGATGATTGGGTGGCAGCAATCAAGAAGTACGCTGCAAACAACGAGTCGTCTGACGTATTGTTTGGCTACGGGTTTCTCGCCAGCACCTTTGGTCCTATTGGCCCAACACGCCAGTTGATTGATGCCATTGTGCCCGACAAGCCAGTGATCTTGATGGACGAGGGGTTTCATGCCGCCTGGGTAAACACCAAGGCATTGCAGCAGCTGGGTATTGATGAAAATACACCAGACCCGGTGCCGGATTTCAGTTACTACAAACGCGAAAGTAATGGCTACCCCACGGGGTATTTGTTAGAAGGCACAGCGTCTGCTGCGATGGACGGATTGGACGCGATCACCGAGCAGGTAGTGAGGGATGGCACCGATCTGGTTGTGAAAGCGATGAATAGTTACGGAGTAACAGCCGCTTTTGATGCTGGCGCCATTGGCTACGGCGACATTGTAAAACAGGTCTGGGATGGTCTGGCGCAACAAGGTGGGATGAACATACGCGTAGTGGGTTCTTACCGTCCTGAAGATGCCACTGAGGCGGATATTGCTGTACGCAATGCAAAACAATGGCGTGACTCTGTAAAAGGCGAAAACTATCACTACCGAGTTCTGAAAATTATGCAGGACGGCACGGTAGAAGGGCGCACGGCTGCCATGTTTGAAGACTACCAGGGTGAACCTGGTAATAACGGAGCAACCGTATTCAGCCAGCAGCAAATGAATGACATGGTCAGTGGTGCTGCGGCTGAGAATATAGATGTGCATATTCATGCACTGGGTGAGCGTGCAATCTTTGAAGCGCTGAATGCGATTGAGGTGGCACAGAAAAACAACCCGGACAGTCTCACGCGCTATGCTATTTGTCATGTACAAGTAATAACAGACGCCGACCTCAAACGTTTTGCAGACCTTGGCGTGGTGGCGCAAAGCACGCCGTTGTGGGCGGCATATGACACCTATGGCAAGCAGTTTGTCAGTGAGGATCAATTCAATCGCTACTGGCGTTTCAAGAGTTTGAGTGATCTTGGCGTGAAATTGTCGTTTGGCAGTGACTTCCCGGCTAGTGGTGCGGGTATGTTGGGCATGTCGCCAATATTCAATATTGAAATCGGCCACACTCGGCAGGAACCAGGTGATCCGGATTCCCCGGTTCAACCACGCGTAAGCGAGCGCCTGAATATTGATGAATTACTGCGGGGCTACACCATTGATGCAGCCTACCAAATGCATATGGATGACGAGATAGGCTCAATCGAAGTGGGTAAGCTTGCCGATCTGGTTCAACTTGATCGCGATATTTTTGCAGCAGATCCGCATAACATTCACAGCATTGAAGTAGTAATGACCATGATGGATGGCAAGGTTGTGTATCAACGTGAGCAGTAACGAGCCAGTAATTCAGGATTTTGCTGGTAAGGTCGTTTTAGTTACTGGTGGTGCCAGTGGCATTGGCGAAGCAGCTGCGAAACAATTGGCTGAGCGCGGTGCCCATGTTGCGATTGCCGACCTGCAACATGAAGCGGCGGATGAGTTGGCTGGTGCGCTGCAGGGCAAAGGCTTGCACGCAAGTAGTTATGAGGTTGATGTAAGCAGCGAAGAATCCGTAGAGCATCTTATTGCTAATGTTGTTGGCGACTGTGGTGATCTTCATGCGGCGATTAATTGCGCTGGCATTGCCGATCTTCCGCAGAAATTAGTCGACATGCCGCTGGAAAAATACGAGCGCATGATTCGTGTTAACCAAACCTCTATTTTTCTCTGCCTGAAGCATGAGCTACGCCACTTTATGAGCAAGAGCTCAGAACAGCGCAGCGGCCGGGCTATTGTGAATGTGTCTTCGGGTGCAGCGTTTATCCCGGCGCCGGGTCAGGCGCATTACACAGCTGCCAAGCACGCGGTGGTTGGTTTAACGCATTATGCGGCCAGTGAATACGCCGGCGAAGGTCTTCGCGTTAATGTGGTGTGCCCTGGTCTTACCGATACGCCCATGCCCGCAGCTGCGGTGCCCAGAGAAATGCTAATGGCGATGGCGAAGTCCAACCCGGCCGGCCGCATGGGCAGTGCTGATGAGGTGGCAGCTGCTTGTGTGTGGTTAGTGTCGAGTCAGTCCTCGTGGGTTAATGGGCAAAGCTTGGTCGTGGATGGCGGGCAATTGTTTCATTGATGCTCGACGAGCTTGGAGACATGTTCTGCAAGCGCCATGCTAGCGGTTAAGCCAGGCGATTCAATACCGTAAAGATTGATCAAGCCTTTGCCATTTTTGAACCGGTGGCTGTCTATTTGAAAATCTGCCGCTGCCTGATTGGGGCCAACAAGCTTTGCTCGAATACCGTTATGGCCCGGTGTAAGGGAGCGCTCCTGTATGCCTGGGTAGTAGCGGCTGATAGCCTCTCGAAATACAGTTTCCCTGCTGGTATCAAATTCGTAGTCAATGTTATCAATCCATTGCACGTCGGGACCGAAGCGCGCTGAGCCGATTAAGTCCAGCGTTACGTGTATGCCAAGACCCGCTAAAGACGGGAGTGGATAAACTAAATGCTTGAATGGTGATGTGCCGGACAGTGAATAATATTGGCCGCGTGCGTAATGAGCCTTAGGTATTTGTTCTTTTGAAACGCCAAACGTTGCTGCTAGTTCTGGCGCCCATAAGCCGGCGCAATTCACAACGGTATTGCAGTTAACTACGCAATCTGAAATGCCGCCAATCGAAAGCTCAATTGAATCTCTCAACACACCGCTTTGAACAGGACTTTCCAGCACCAATTCGCCGCCCGAACTTTGCAGATCGCCAATAAAACTCAACATCAGCTGATGGCTATCAATAATGCCCGTTGACGGTGACAGTAGCCCTTCAAGCGCATTGATTTCTGGCTCGAGCTGAGAAATATCTGCTTTGTTAAGAACGCTGAGATCAGTAATTCCGCAATCAGACGCTTTCTTCGAAATTTCAGAAAGACGTGCTCGTTCGTTTTCACTGCAGGCAAGGATTAACTTGCCAATGCGCTGATGGTTAATAGCGCGCTCGCTGCAATACTGATAAAGCTGTTCTTTGCCTTGCACACAAAGTTTTGCTTTAAGACTACTTTTTGGGTAGTAAATACCAGCATGAATAACTTCTGAATTGTGGCTACTGGCATGTAAACCGAAACGATGCTCAGCTTCCAATACAGTGACATGGCGCCCTAACTGGCTTAGCGCCCGCGCCATCGCCAGACCAACAACACCTGCGCCAATTATAACTACATCCAGTGATTCCAATGGCGCAGCTAGCCGTTACCAGGCGCGTTGGATAACACCATTTTTATTCCAGTTAGTGCCATCTGTACTTAGGTAATAGTCGCCGCCATCTTCCATGAACGAAACGAATTGATCATTAGTTTCTGGCGGCTTTAGAAACACGTAGCCGTCTTGACGTGCGCGATATTCAACCAGTAATTGTTCCTCTTCACCCGGTAAATAGAGTTTCCATTGAATACCGCGGGTGTTGTACAGGCGTAGTTGGCCATCTTCAAGAAAAGGCACCTGGTAGGTCTTGGGATAGTCGGCGCTGGAGTCGTATTGAAATACTTCGAGTGTGCCATGATTATTAGCCAGCCCTGAAAATGTAGTTAAATGCGCGGCTATTAATTGTGCCAATTCACGCCGCGCCGGTGCGGTATTTTCGCAGCGCTGATTAGTGGTGCTGGTCATGCACTGAATCAGTCCGGCACTTGCTTCAGAGGTAATAGTGGATTGCGCACCAAACGGAATGTTATTACGAACCGCAAAGCTGTAGTAATCATAGGAAAGTGCCTGGCGCGTATTGTAGTCGTAGCGCGTCATGCCAAGCTTTAGTATTTTATTACCGTCACCAAAATCAACAATGCGCAAGGATTGCTGATCCAATTGGCAGTAAGTCACCAAAGGTGTGTGGCAATCGATTAACAACTCCGCAACAGAATTCTGAAAGTATGCTGGGTTTGCAGGGTCGACTATACGGTTATAGGCGTCATTAATATCCCAACCATCATGATCAAATCGCGTGCCTGAAAACCCGGATGTGGCCGCTCTGTTGATTGACACAAGCCAGTAGTCATCATCCATTACTGTGTATTCCAGAGGTTGATCTTTGGGTACTGTAATCACCAGCCCCAGGTTCAACTCTTCATACACATCAAACACAAGCTGTTCGTATGCGCTTACACCCGCTACGTTGCCAAAAACATTCACTAGTTGATACACGCCGTCGGCGTCGTCAGCAGTCTGACCCAGCTCATAAAGGCTGGCAGTCTTGGTTTTTACCCACTCGTAATACTGACCATCTACTTCATAAGCAACTACAGCATTGGCTTCAGCCTCGACTGTGCCAGTGGTAAACAGCGGGGCGATTGGCTCGGGTTCGGCTGGCGCACTTTGGCTTTGACTGACTTCAGAAGAGAATAACAAGCCGCTCATTTGGGCCACTTCGGCAGGTATTGTTTTCACCGAAGATGACTCAAGCTCGTCCAGGTATTTTGCGGGAATCACCCAATTGTAGTCGCTGGTGCCTTTGTTAAGACCGCCGTCAACGACGCCCACCAACTCTTTATTGGCATTGACTACTGGGCCGCCAGAATAACCTGGCAGCAAGCCACCTTGCACGTAGTAAATATCAAGGTCAGTCGAGGGGATATTATAAGTTTGCAGAGTTTTGAGTGGCGCGCCGCTAACGAGGTAACCCAGTTTCTCCGGCGAGCCATAACGTTTTTCAAAATGTCTTGAAGAGCCACCTCTGGCGCCTGCGTGCCAGCCAAACGTCCAAAGCTTGGTGCCTTCGCTGGGCTTGTTTTTATTGGCAGTGCCAAACACCTGGCAGGCCGATAGCGGTTTGGCCAGTTTCAACAAAATCAGGTCGGCATGTTTTAACACGGCGCCTACAGCAGCCGTTGTGCTGACACCCATACAGCTCACTACTATCTTGCCGCCGGGAGGAACGCCGTGCAAGGAAGTGACTACCTGATCTTTGGATTTCCAGAGGAAGCCACTTGATGCCTTGGCAAATTGCTTACCTCTGGCATCAGTTCCCTGTACAACTACTCGAGCCGCTCGTTGTTCTATGTAGCGTGAGTCTACTTGTGCAAACGACACTTCGCTTAATGACACAAGAACAAGAATTGCCGTTGATACAGTTGCATGCCAGCTCGCAGTACATCGTGAATTTCTTGAGTTCATTTAATTACTTCCTGATTAGGGAACCTCATGACAACACAGTCTATCTTATCTATTTAAGGGCGTAGGGCCCAATAGTATTCAGCGTTTTCATTCATCGCCACATAGAACGTGTGTAATGGTTCTGAGCGAATCTTCATGCTCATCTGAACTAATAGCTTCTTCTACCTTGGCCATAATCGGATTCAGAGGCTGCTGGTCAAAAATTTCAACAAGAGAAGAATCTGAAGTCGCGCTGGATTGTAATTCGCTGCACAAAGCCGCACTTGGTTCAATCTTCTCAGCAAACATACCACCGCCACACACCGCGTCGCGGGAAATGAACAATACGTGTTTTTGATCTTCAGGCGCGATATTGGCCTTTACCCTCTCCAGAGTGCTGTTCCAGCTCTCGCCACCGTTTATTTCGAAGTTACTAATTGCCGTTGGCGAATCATGCATGTGATCGTACCCAGTTTGCAGCAGCGAGCAACTGCTTAACTCCACAGGTGATGAAAATAGACTGCTCGTTCCCGCCAGCCGTATTTGATTTCCATCCAGCGTAGTTCCGCCATCATCTGACCCCGACGGTTTCGAAAAAATAACATTGCTTGCTTCTTCCTTGCTCATTCCAGTTGCATCAGCCACTTCCTTCACTTTTTCCTGAAGGCTTGGCGACATCAATCCATGATCACGTACATAAATACCTGACAGCGCCGAAATAGCTACGGCCAAGCCAAACGAGCCAATACGTAAACCCTTGGCAGTACTGAAATGTCTATCATTAAGACCAAGCAGGGCCGCCAGCCCGACACCAACCGCGCCAATAAATATACTCACCACCGATTTGGCGTCAGCACCTTGCGGAGCCGCCAGGCCCATTAGCAAACCCACCATAATGCCAATTCCGATGCCACTATAAACAGACACCATTAACGACGTTTTCGGCTTGCCGCCGCCCGGTTCAAAGCTATTCTGACTCATGCTCGAATGATCCTCTTTATCGATGGCTATTAGCCCCGGTACTCTTGGAAATTTCACGGCACCGGTTTGGCCGTTTACGATGACGGATGTTTTGCCATTAGGCGTGTCCGCCGTGGCATACCAGTGCGGCAGTAATACGCTGCGTGCACTGAGGTGCTTGTATTTGGTGTCGGTTTGCATACTGCGTTGTTGATGACCACCGATACGGTCCAAGCCCTCAGCCTCTATTTCATTGTCAAAGTAGGGCGTTACCTGATCGAAGCCGGCTTGCATGGGGCGGTTTTGCGGAACTACTCGCAGCGTTGCATCCAGTTCTTTTAAGGGTTGCGCTTTTTCAAAACCCCAAGCCCAGTGGCCAAGCCCGCCACGCCCAGCCGGAGAGGTGCCAGCAGGCACCACGAAATTCTTAACGTCTACGTCAAACTCCTCGGCAACGTCTTCCCATTCAAGTGCGGGTGAATCGGTATCGAAGGCTTTTACTAAACCTCGCTGCGCAGACAGTGAGGTGCGTGTGCTGACATCGAATACCCAGTGCGGCAAATAGACGGGTTCGAGGCTAACTATGTTCTCGTCTTTTATATCCAGCGCTGAGGTAACGCTTTGTCTGGCATCATCTGCGCTTAGTGTGGCCGGCACTATCTGTTCAGCAAGTTCGGTTCTGGTGTCGGTTTTTTCTATGCTGTCGTTGCCACAGACGGAACATTGTTGCTCATCCTCTGCAAGCAGTGAGGTCGTGGCGCCACATTGCTTGCACAACGCCGCCTTCACTGTGCGCAGGCGAGAGCGATGGTCTAAAGTGATTGGCTCGCCTAGCAGGTTACACACCGGGCCCTTAGTGTCTTGCAGTTGCGTCTGCCAGTTCGTCTGCGCCTCGGGTAAGCGCCATTGCTGTAGATCGTTGGCGGCCTCTTCTCGAGTATACAAGGACCATTCGAACTCTCCGGGCTCCAGATTTTCTTCGGTTTCCTCTTCTTCCTCATCCCAGCTAGGGAAGCGGTTGAATGACACGCCACCATCACCGCCTGTGCTGAATTTTGCTTCAACGTAAGCCGCCGCCGCATCAAAGGCCTCAAAAATGCTGTGGCCTTCTACCAGTGATTTATAGAAAGCGTCAGAAAACAGGGTGGCTTTGCTATCGTTGATTTTGACTGCAGTGGCGATAACGGCGGGCACGCCAGCTGCATGCAAATTCTTCACTTGCTCTTTATTGGCGCAGCCATTTAAAAACACCAGCTTCAAGCCGGCTTGCTGCCCCAGCAGTTTTGCAATGCCGCCAGCGCCGCCTACACCACCTTCAAGTTGCAGCATGGACCCATCGGAATGGCCGCCGTAGTGAAAGATAACGATGCGCCCGTCGTGCAGTAACAGGTCGTCATACAGCTCATCCACTTCCGAGCTTTCTTCGCGGTGGATGGCAATTTTGTCGGCCTGCTGCAGTTCTTGCAGCGTGTTGAATATATTTCGGCTTTCTTCTTTAAGCGTGGCCAGATGATCATCCAGCGAGTTTGCAAACGCTAGAAACACAACGGGCTGATTGGAGGCCATGGCTACTTCTTGGTCTTGGCTGTGCCGGCCGGTGTTCGTTTTAGAATAAATGAACGATTGATGGCGTCCCAATCGGGCCCATTGGCTTTGGCCTTGTTAACAGGTTTGGACGCATCGCCACGAATAGCGCTTTCCAGCGGCTTTAATTTTTTAGCCGCTGAGCGAGTGCCTTGTTGATTGAGCCAAGTGAAATCAGAGGCTTCAGTTGTAATGAAAATCTTGCAGGTCTCAAGACCAAAATCACCGGGGTGGTTTTTTGCAAGTTTAGCGCGCAGCTTGCGGTTGCCATGACCAATACGAATCGTTTTACCGGCCTGAATTTCCTCGCTGGATTTTCTCGGCGGGTAGAAGTGGCCAATTTCCTTATTGGCGCTCATCCACAATATGCTGATAAATATTGAGCGAGAGGCTTCCTTGTTGCAGACCTCAAGCACCATTGGGTCTTCTTCAGTAAATTCTGTGCTACCGCCATTGGCCAGCGTTAACCTGTCGTTGGCGCCGCGCTTGTACAGATTGAATTCCACATTCAGATTGGTCACCGGATTATCCAGTGCGATGGTGCGACGAAATCGGGCGATGGTTTCCAGGTTGCTGACCAGAAGCTTGGCCACACCTGGCTCGCTGAGCGCATGCAAGGGCATGGCCAGCGCATTATCGTCTTCCTCGAACGCCCAGGTCGCTTCGGTGAGGTTCTTGCCGGTAACCGGAGACTTCGTGCCGGTGGCCAGCACGCTGGCGGTCACATCAGCATCAGCGGCGGAGTTGGCGACACTGAGCAGTTTTGAGTTCTGAATAGGTGTTTTTAGCACCGCCTGCTGGCTTGCAGACAATGCATGCAGGCTGACGCTTAATTGGCTCGGTTCAATCACAGCCTGGGTTTCAATGCAGCGCGAGCCAACCTTAACCGGGCTGGTGGACGAAATGACCGTAGCGGTTGAGCTCAATGGGCCAACCTTGCTTATTTGCAGCACGCCTTGCTTAGTGCTGCCCTCGGTTTGCTTGGTGCCTTGAGGGTAGGCAGTCCAGCGGGATCCCACGCGCAGACCTTGCGCGGCACCACCGCTCAAGGTGACGGTGTTACCAGACACTTTTTCTACCGGAATAAAACGCAGCGGTTCGATGTCTTTAACACCAAACAGCTCTCTATCCAGTCGGCCCTCAATCTGTGGGTTTTGGCCAGATACTCTGGCTGCCACACCGGCGCAGGCTAGCTCAAATACGTCCCGATAGGTTGTGCCGGGCTTGGCGCGGGTCATGGCGTTGATCAGGTTGTAGGTGAGTACGCCGTGTCTATACCTTCGGCCATTCTCAAGGAAATATTTTTCCTTAGAAGTCTGCATATCTCGACAGCCGGATATGACCACGTAATTATTGCTAAGGTTCAGCCAGCCGCCGGGGCCTTTCTTTTGTACAGCGGTTTTTTTGCTGCTTTTTGGTGCCGTTTCCTGGCCAGGCCTTGCGGACTCAGGAACACTGCGCGCTCTGCTGCCTTCACCGCTACTGCGTGTCATGGTGGCCGAGTGGCAGGCGTCGAAAATCAAGGTGATATAGCGAGTTTTCGCGGCTAGTCGGGTGAGCCATTCGTTAAACTGCTCGTCACGGATTTCTCTGTATTCCTTGCCTTTCGGAAATTTCTTGAGATTACGAGTTGGTTTGGAATCGTCGGACGGCAAAATGCAATTATCTTTGCCGCTGCCTTCATCGGTAAACCCATTGCCGCCTTTGATGCTGCAACGGTGACCATGTCCCGCGTAGTGAAAGACAACAACGTCATCTTTCTTTATACGCTTAATCAAACGGTTCATTTCCCACAAGATAGCGTCGCGGCTGGCGGCTTCATTGTGCAGCTCTTTGATGTTGCTTCGCTCAAAATTGAACTTGTTGATCAACGTATTGCGCATCAATTTGGCATCGTTCACGCAGCCGGATAGCTGATACTTTCGCGCCATATACGGGTATTTATTGATGCCTATTAATAGGGCGTGTCTTGTAGACATACAATCAGAAGCTTAAAACGAGAATCTACCGCCAACTGAAGTCAATCGAACCGAACTGCAGCCCGGCTCGACCATAAAGTGTCGATAGAATACTCGCAATAAGCCAGCATTTAAGCTTCAGCGATCTTCACAATCTTTGGAAGCGCCACCGCGATCATCCGGTGTATTCCGATCATCCGGTGTATTCCGATCATCCGGTGTATTCCGATCATCCGGTGTATTCCGATCATCCGGCGTATTTCGATCATCTGGTGTATTTCGATCATCTGGCGTATTTCGATCATCGACGCCGTCTTCTTTTCCCATTTTGTTGGCCCTTATCATTGTAATTGTCGGGCGGGTAAGCTTAAACTGAGGTCAGAATAAAAGCTAGCACTATCCGGTACATAGATATTGTTGTTTGTTTGGCCAACGAACGGATGGGGGATTAGTCATCAATTTACCGCGCTTTTTTACACAGCTTGCTGGAGAAATACGTCGCCGCAAGGTGTTACGCGTTGTAACCGTATACGCGGTTGTCGCGTGGGTTGTTCTGCAAGTGGCCGTGGTTGTTGCTCAGCCGCTGGGCTTCCCAGAGGGGACAACGCGAGTGCTAATTATCGCTGCGATTGTTGGCTTCCCGGTTTCCTTTGTTCTTGCATGGGTCATCGATATTCGTCCCGAAGGATTAATTTTTGACCTGCCATTATTTGCAACTAATGCTGACGAAACCAGGGTGCAGCGAAAGTCTGATTTAGTGTTCGCCGGTTTGTTGGTTTTGCTGCTATCCGGTGGATCTTACTACTTGATCATAAAGCTGGTAGAAGAAACAGCGTCCAATCAGGAGAAAATACTTCCAGTGGCAGCATCGAGCAACTCAATAGCTGTTCTGGCGTTCGAGAATTCTGGTGGCGACTCGGATTCCGAATACTTCGCAACCGGACTTGCTGAAGAGATACTGCTGCTATTAGCGAGCATCAATGAGCTGAACGTTGCGTCTCCTACCTCCTCATTTCAGTTCAAAGGCAAGCAAATAGATGTCCGGGAAATAGCAGGCAAGCTGTCGGTAGCCCATGTACTGGAAGGCAGCGCTAGACAATATAATGATCGCGTCCGTGCAAAGGCTTTCCTCACAAATGGGCAGTCCGGGTTCAGTAACTGGGTTCGCACTTTTGAACGACCGGCTAACGATATATTTGCCGTTCAGCAAGAAATTGCCACGAGTGTTGTCGAAGAGCTCCAGTTGGCATTGTCTATTGAATCTAAAGCCAGACTACGAAAACAGGCAACGCAGTCTAGCGATGCATATATCTTATATCTCAAAGGGCTTGGCCGCTTGCGAAGTTCTTTGGACGCAGACATCATGGTAGAAGCCAGCCAACTGTTTGCAAGCGCGACTGAGAATGATCAAAATTTTTCGAAAGCCTTTGCGGGAATTTGCGAGGCACATTTACGATTGTATGACATTCGCAAGACCATCGATGATTTCAATGCGGCCGAACTAGCCTGCAATAGAGCGAGCGACCTTGATTCTGGATTGAATGGCGAGACTAATCTTGCCTTGGGCAAGTTGTATATGTCTCGAGGCTGGCACGAACGTGCGGATACTCAGTTGAAAAAGGCGCTTGCCATATTGAGCGACCCCGTTGACGTCTATATCCAATTTGGGGCTCTGCGTAAGGCTCAGCGTCGACTTGATGACGCTGAAAAGTTTCTATTGCTCGCAGTGGATAGCAAACCCAACTATTGGTTTGCGCAGGAGTCATTGGCCAGTTTTTACTATAGGTCGCAACGTTACGAAGAAGCAGCGCCTGCCTACGAAAAAGCGGCGGCAATGGCACCTGATGTTGCAACAGTTTTTGGCGGGAAAGGGGCAACACACTGGATGCTCGGGGACTTTCAAAGCGCTATTGCCGCCTATGAGAAGTCCTTACGGATCAAACCATCACGTCAGGCTTATACGAATATTGGTTCATTACACTACCATGCAGGACGCTTCGATCTTGCCATAGAAAACCAACAAAATGCATTGAATTTCGCACCCAACGACCACCGGGTTTGGGGGAGATTGGCTGATGCCTATCTATACAATAAGAATTCCGAAAAGGCCTTGGAAGCCTATGCGCGTGCAGCTGAACTCGCGGAGGAAGCTATAGCGGTTAATTCATCCGACTGGAACGCTATTCGATTTCTTGGAGTTTTCTATGCGCGTCTTGATAGAAAAGAAGAAGCACTGAAAATGTCCCAAAGGGCGATTAAGATATCTGATGGCAATCCAGATGCTTTGATGTCTCAAGCGCTGGTGCAGTTAGAAATTGGCGATCAGAATGCCGCACTCTCTTCCATGGAGGAAGCGGTCGCAAAAAGTGATCAGTTTCGTCAATTTCTTTTGACGGATCCATCGCTTCAGCCTCTCAAAGGGCAGCCGAGATTTCAGGCGCTGTTGCCGCCAATTTAGAGATAGGGAACCTATGCGATATACGCTCAAGGCGTTTGTGGTGTTCGCCATATTCGCGGTGATACTGGTTGCAGTTGCCTGGCTTGTTGGCAGCGCAGAGTTATTCAAACGGCCTGAGCTTAAAGCGGCTATTTCTGTACCACGTCAATCTGATATTCTTTCGCAAGGTATTGAATCCATGCAAGAAACACAAATCCTCTTCGGCGACCTACACACCCACTCCAGCTATTCAATGGACGCCGCCATATTCGACACATCCTTAGTCAAAGGTACCGGCTACACAACCCCTGCAGACGCCTGCGACTTTGCCCGCTACTGTTCCGCCCTGGATTTCTGGAGCCCCAACGATCATGCGGAAGGTCTGGCACCTTGGCAGTGGCAGGTCACAAAAGACGTAGTACGCCAATGCAATGCCGCAACCGCGCCTGAATCACCCGACATGGTCACCTTTTTAGGCTGGGAGTGGTCACAAGGCGGTGGCGGCGAAAAGACGCACTACGGTCATAAAAATGTGATCTTCCTTGAGCAAGACGACGACAAAGTGCCGCCGCGGGCGATAGGTTCTGGTAAGAAAAATATCTGGCGCCAGGTGGGAACGTCATCACCTATTGTGCGCGGTTTCGCGATCATGGCGGCCAGCGGTTTTAAGTTCGCTGGCTTCGATTCTTTAGCCCATCATATGCAGTCGGTGTATGAAACTCCGGATTGCAGCGTGGAAGATCTTGAAACGCGTAAGGCGGATTGTCATGAAGTCGCCGATACACCCAACGAATTATTTTCGAAGTTGGAGCAGGGCGGTTATGAAGCACTGGTCATTCCACATGGTCTTGCATGGGGTACCACCAACCCGGTAGGCGCTGATTTTCAACAGCAAATGGATCAGTTGAATAGTAAGTATCAACGTCTGATTGAAATGTACTCTGGGCACGGCAATTCGGAAGTGTATCGCGACATCAATGTAAGCCGTGCCGGTGATCGGCAATGTGCGGAGCCCACTGATGGTTATACACCGTGTTGTTGGCAAGCCGGCACCATTATTCAGCAACGCTGTGAGGTAAATGGTGGTGATGATTGTGATGCGCGTGCGGAAAAAACCCGCAAGCTATACATGCAGGCATTGAAACCTGTTAGTCAAATAAGCCCACATCGCACAGTGGTTCCTGACACCTCTCCGGACGACTGGGGGCAATGCGACCAACTGAAGAATGCGTTCCAGCCTGCGCACAATTATCAGGCCAAGCAATCAGCGCAGTACATTCTGTCGCTGAATAACAACGGTGAGCGCTTTAAGCCCGGGTTTATTGGCTCCAGCGATAATCACACGGCGCGCCCGGGCAGTAGCTACAAGGAAACCGAACGCTTTTACTTTACCGACACCAAAACCAAAGATGAAGTACCAGCAGTGTCAGACCCCTCTGCTGACCAGCCGAAAGAGCCGAGTAAATATGGCTTCAGTTTCTCTTCAGACCAGGAAGATGCAGCCAACGCGTTTTACTTCACCGGTGGCCTGGTTGCTGTGCACAGCGCAAACAGAAGTCGCGAGGCTATTTGGAATGCGCTGCAGCAGCGAGCGGTGTATGGCACATCTGGGCCGCGAATAAAGCTGTGGTTTGATCTGCTGGACGAGCAAAACACCGCCTACACAATGGGCAGCGAGGTGTCGTTGGCTACTGCGCCAAAGTTCAAAGTAAGCGCTGCTGGCAGCCTGAAGCAAAAACCCGGTTGTCCGGAGTTTGTGCACAATGCATTGGGTGATGACCGGGTGGAAAGTCTTTGCAGAAGTGAATGCCAAAATCCGTCAGATGAGGCATGGCAAATTGAGCGACTAGAAGTGGTCAAGATTCTGCCACAGACCAGTGCCGCAGAGTCTACAGCGGATTTGATTCAAGACCCCTGGCAAGTTTTTGACTGCACTGGGCAAGAAATAACCTGCTCTGCTGAATTCACCGATGAGGAATTCATGCAATCCGGGCGAGAAGCCGTTTATTACGTTCGCGCCATTCAAGAATCTACAGATACCATTCAGGGCGATCCGTTTCGCTGCGAGCTTGATGAAAGTGGTCAGTGTCTGAAAACCAACTACTGCCAGGGTGTCAGTGCCGATGATGACTGCCTGAGTAAGGCGCAGCACCGAGCCTGGTCTTCGCCAATTTATGTCAGCAAAGCCAATGATATTGCCGAGTAATTCAAACCCCAGCTAAGAGCACCTTGTCGCGCCTTCCGAATTTGCTAGTCTTTAAAGACAAGGAAATGGATGCACACTGTGATCAACTTCAAACATGCGATGGAGCGCATACTCTCCAGCTTATGCCTGCTGGCTTTTGTATCTGCCTCTCAAGCAGCGACCTTAACCGTAGAGGTACAGAATAAAAGCGGAGATGAATTAGCCACCACGCAAACAACCTTAGCCTTGCATGCCACCACTGCCAGCGCGCGGATTAATGGCAGTGATGTTGTGCACCGCATCGAGCAAACAAACTCTCAATTCAAGCCGTTCATCAGTGCTGTTCAAAAAGGCAGCAGCATCAAATTCCCGAACCGGGACAGTTTCGCCCACCATGTGTATTCCTTTTCGGAGCCTGCAAAATTTCAATCCGAGCTGTACAGCCAGCAAGAGTCTCACGAGATTGAAGTGAACAAACCAGGTGTGATTGTAGTTGGCTGCAATATTCATGACTGGATGCTGGCTTATGTGTATGTAGTAGACACTCCATACTTCGCTCAGCCAGAGAACAAGCAAGCACGTTTTATAAACCTTGAGCCAGGCAGTTACTCGTTGTCGTATTGGCATCCCTCCATGCAGTCGCCTGTGGCGCAAAATATAGAAATCGAAGACGGCGACAAGCAAGTGCAATTGAGCGTAGACATAAAAAGTATTGAACAGATTCAGGCACCCTCACATTCTTTCCATGAAGACGACGATTATTAAAATCATGCTGCCTGCCTGGCAGTGTATTGGCTTAATTGCTCTTTTATTGGCGGGCAATAATTTTGCGCACGCCGAAGGAAATCCCTGGTCTGTTGAGGGGATGTTGGGGCTGAGGTTCAATTCCGGTGATACCCGGCAAAGCTGGCTTAACGGTGGCCTGGGTAAATTCCGATTCGACGAGAGCAGCGAGTCCACACCTGTATTTGAAAATCTTGCGTTGGGGCTCAGGTATAAACCTTCCCTAACTGCCAGTGCTCACGTGGAGCTGTTTTATCATGACGACCCGGATGGCCAGGTAGCGCTTACCCAGGCGTTTTGGCAATACAAACCGCTAACCAGTAGCCAATGGCGAAGTCGATATCGCGCCGGAATTTTTCATGCGCCTTTTTCTTTGGAGAATCGCGGCAAGTTTTGGGTCTCCACCTATACCAGCAGGCCTTCGGTGATCAACTCCTGGTTGGGTGAAGAGCTTAGAACAGTGGGCGTTGAAGGCATCTGGACCTGGCGTCCCAATTCGCATTCGGAGAATAAGTATTCTGTGATTGCTGCAGCGTTTGGTTTTAATGACACTGCAGGAAGTATGTTGTCGTGGCGCGGTTGGACCAATCACAACAGGCAAACAGGGGTAGGCGAAACCTTGCCATTGCGCTGGATACCTGCTTTTGCTTACGGCCAGCCGTTCCAGCGCCAGGGGGTGGAATTTGAGCCCTTTAAAGAAGTAGACAATAGAGTGGGTGGCTATCTTGGACTGGAATGGCGCCAAGCCCGGCGCTTGCGCGTGCAGGGAATTTACTACCATAACAATGCCAACCCTAGAAAAATTGACGATGGGCAATACGGTTGGCGCACTCAGTTTACCCAGCTTGCCGTGCACTGGCGTTTACCCAGGCAGTGGGAATTTCTGTCGCAGTGGATGTGGGGTAGCACGTTAATGGGCAATTTTGGCGTAGACAATGACTTTGACGCCGCCTTTATCATGCTCGCTAAAACACTGCAGGAAAAACATCGCTTTGCAGTGCGCACTGAGCGATTCAATGTAGATGATAAAGACTACTTGGGTATTCTGGACGCAAATGACGAGAAGGGCTGGGCGGCTACAGCGGCCTATACGTTTATGCCCAAAAAACAATTGAGCTTGTCGCTGGACTATACACACAACGATTGGTCCAGAGCTTCTCCCTGGCCTACGCGAATTGCCTGGGACGAAACACAATTAAGTATTGCGTTGCGGTATCTGTTTTAAGCCTCACTGCTTACAGCTCGGTATGCTTTCCTTCTTCCCATTGCTTGCGCAGTACAAACTTCTGAATTTTTCCTGAGCCCGTCAATGGGTAATCATCAACCTCAAACCAGTATCTCGGTGTTTTCTGTGCTGAGAGGTGCCCACGCAGATAGTTGAACAAAACGTCTTTGTTGATAGTTTCACCCGGGGTGGCACGAACAAAGGCGCCCACTTCTTCTCCGAAGCGCTCACTGGGTAAACCAACTACGGCCACTTCACCAACGCTTTCGTGTTTAAACAACAACTCTTCAATTTCGCGTGGGTAAATATTTTCGCCACCACGAATAATCATGTCTTTCAGACGGCCTTCTATTTTTGTATAGCCGCGTTCGTCCATTGAACACAGGTCGCCTGTATGCAACCAGCCTTCGTCATCGATGGCTTCAGCGGTGGCCTCTGGCATTTCGAAATAGCCATGCATCACGTGGTAGCCGCGCGTGCAATACTCGCCCAGCGTGTTTACCGGAACGGTTTCACCTGAATCAACATCAACGATTTTTACTTCCACATGTGGCATAGGCCCGCCAAGAGTTTCAGCTTTATCTTCCAGCGTGTCGTCTGTTCGGGTCATAGAGGCAACAGGTGAACATTCTGTCTGGCCAAAGACGATAGTGAAAGGCGAGCTGAGTGTTTCTTCAAGGCGTTTCACCAGTGCTGAAGGTACTGTTGAACCGCCAGAGCCCAAACAGCGAATGGAGCTCAAGTCGCGCGTTGTGAAGTCTGGGTGCTCTAACAGGCTAATCAGCATGGTGGGCACTCCGCTCATGGAGTTGCCTTTGTAAGTTTCTATGAGCTCAAGTACCAGGCCAGGTTCGAACATTTCCATCAACACCAGGCAGGCACGTTGCCCCAGGGCGCCAAGTACCCCGCATACGCAACCACCGGTGTGAAACAAGGGCATATACATAATAGAAGTGCCCTGATAGGGCAGGCCCATTCGGTCGCTAACATGCGCACCGTTGTTGACCAGGCCACGGTGATGTAACAGTGCGCCCTTAGGAAAGCCTGTTGTGCCGGATGTGTATTGAATCATGCAGGCATCATCTGCTCTGACCTCAGGCAGCGAGATGCTTGTGTCTGCACCTGTCGCCATAAAGTCGTCCCATTCATCGAGACGAATGACCTCGCGCAATTCTTCGCAGTCCTGTTGTACTTCCTGAAGATGGGTGAGCAGTCGATTGCCGCGGAATTCAGGCAAAAGAAATATGCCCGCACTTCTGGATTGCTTCAGAACGTAGGCCAGCTCTTTTGCCTGAAACGACGGGTTAACCGTTACCAGCACAACGCCAGCCAAGGCAAAGCCGTATTCAAGGAATATCCACTCAGGAACGTTTGGCGCCCATACCGC
>CAYGSL010000043.1:0-31788 GCA_964352475.1 uncultured Pseudomonadales bacterium
TAACAAAACGCTTCATAGGAGTCTCGCGCCATGTCTATGCCGTTATTATACTCCTCATTGCGTTTTCACACAGTCTGGCCGAAAACTTAATGAGAGCATCTTTTTTCGATTTATTTAGATTCAATTCCACTGCAGAAGCTGCTTCCGACCTCGAGTTGATCGCGCTCTAGTTGGAATATGGCCCTTTTCGGAACTACCCGGTTATTGGGCCAACTACTGCGGTATTGGCAACGAGTGTGCGGTCAATAGCAAGGTGCCATCTTCAGAGGAATCTACAGTAACGGTCGGTTGGGTGCCAAACTCAGTCCAATGGGCTTGCTCGTGCGTTCAAACGGATTGCACGCAAGATCGGCATTGACCCTAGCATGATTGCTGGCCATTCGACTCGTGTGGGTACCGCCAAGATTATGCTGGCTGGTCGGTGGAGCGGTCTGAAGATGGTGACGCACTACGCAAAACGCATCAATGCAAAAAAAGGCGGCATGGCAGAACTGACGCAACAGCTAGGTTGGCAAACCGACAATTTATTGGAGGATTTTTCCTCTAACGATTAAGAAAACTCGAATAGCGATTAGGAGCAGCAAACGCCCTTTTCCCTAGATACCCATACGTAATATCGCGCTAGTGCTCAACGAAGAGTCCACTATCCTATCAACCGCTAAGTGTAATCTAATGTTCATAAAATGAGAGCACCGAAGGTTCTTACTACGCTCTTAGGGGTCTGTTGCGGGACAGGGCGAAATGACAATCTAAGGCTTGGCGCTGTGCCTGTGAGTTTCGGAGGTGTTTGTCGGCTTAACAGCTCTTGTTTCTCTAGGACTGCCCAAGAGCAATGAGCTTACTGTCGCGTGCCTATTTGCATGGCTACTGTATGATGAACAAAAGCAGACCACACTGGTTCAGGAGACGTAGACTATGGATCTGAAGTTATTCCTTGTTGTATTTGCATCGGTGTTCGTTGCCGAGTTGGGAGACAAAACACAACTGGCAACCATGCTGTTCGCAGCCAACAATGTGGCAAGTAAATTAACTGTATTCTTCGCAGCCTCAACAGCACTGATTGTCGCATCGGCAATAGGTGTACTAGCCGGAGCGCTGCTGTCAGAGTTTATGGATGAAAAGTTGTTACGTTACATTGCTGGGATTGGTTTCATCGCGATCGGTGCATTTACAGTCTATACAGCCTAGGGAGCGAAGAACTACCAGAACTAGCGCTACATTTCGTCTAACAAGTTAGATGCTTCTTTAACGGTGCTTACATTTTGTAGTAACAATTTTGCCGAGATATCAACTAGATGAAATTGTCGATTATCGGCTTGGGGTGATTCAAGCAATGATGCGCCGGCGAACGCTAATACTCGACTCGCAGCTTCTCCCGCAAATTCAGATTTTTGCAAATACACCGCCCGATGATAATCGCAAAGAAATTTCCCCAGTATTGAGAATCGCTTCGATCCCCTATCGGCTGTGCATAAAAACGGAATGCACTGCGCGATGAATTTGCCAATATCGTAGGCCGGATCGCCAAACGAACAACTGCGCTCGAGGTCGATAATTCCTACACTTGAATTCTCCACCAGGATGTTCTTAGGCGTCAGATCAAGATGCACAAAGCACGACTTTTCAGCCTCAGTACTTTTCTCGCACAGTGCCTGCAGGGACGTGCTCAGCTCAGCGGTTGTGTTGGCAACGGCGTTCGGAGCGCAAATCCGGCGTAGACTTGCTCGCCAATGTTGTTCATCGGCGATTGTACTGCCCCAGAACGCCGGTGTTTTCGATCGAGAGGTATGCAGGCTGGCAAGAACCGAAGCGATTCGCGTAAACACTGCCGGGTCGGCGTCAGCTTCTTGCAATAGGCTGCCTAGTGAATGCCCGGTCGGACACACCTCACCCAAGACCAGTATTTTCGATTGCTTATTAAAATACTTAACGTCGGGCAGCACCAAACCTTCAATGCATTGCCTTCTCAACCATTTTATGGCACGACGTTCGGCCGACAACCTACTTCGTGGTTTCGTGCTCTCCGGTTTGTCAAATGATGCGGCTTTCACGGTGTCCTTTGCGTATTTTACGAAAAGTCTGTTTCCATCCTGACTGATGAGCGCGAATACCGGGTCACGCTTGGCTGCTTTGGCTACAATGTGCAATTCACTATCACGTATACCAAGCGCTGAAAGTTCGGCAACAAGATGCTGCCGTGTTGTTTCAAGTTGGTCCTCCAATCCATATCGGCAGATGTTCCACACTGTGTCACGCTGTTCTGCATTCAAATGCGTCGGCAGCGCCTGATCAAATTCCATGCGCCCTGTGTTACCCCTGGCAATAGCTTCACGTAAAGCGGTCGCGCGTATCGAATAATGCCCGGTAGGCGCAGCGATAACAGTGGCATCAATACCGGTTTCGCTCGCGCGCCTGCGTATTCTGTCGAAGCGATTGTCACCGGCGCGGAAATCTGCTTCACCAAGACAGAAAACCAGTCGCTCAAATTCATCCGGCCTATCGAAATAGTCCATCGCATGACTCACGGCGCTGCCATCGGCAATTTCCACCCGCACTTTTTGCGTTGAGCCGAGATAAACGGACCATATCCGCAGGGACACCTCAGGCTTGAGCACCTTAGCTATGCCGGGCACCAAACGATTGCGGCTCGTTATTACAATGACGACTTCATCCAAATCCTCACGGGCAGCAAGTTCGGTTACCGCAAAATAGTGCGCCACATGAGGTGGGCGAAATGCGCCGGGAAACAATGCGACGCTTCGACGGCCGGGTTGCTTCCGTGCAGCTTGTACAGTAATTGTCATGGTTCAGTTGTCATTCTATTCGATAGAGAAAATCTTCGGGCCTGCCTACAAAAAAAAGCGTTTGCCTAATAATTATATCGATTTTCCCTTCTCTGTTCTCTAAGATCTACACCTGCATTGACGCTTTGCTCTACATTGGTAATCGATATGGAACAGTCTCAAAATCCGCGGTGGTCTACCGCCGTGGCAGCCATCGTGCTGAGTTTACCCAGCGGCTTGGAAGCAGAGCAGTCCGTACCTTGCCCGTCAGACTCCGCTCAATCCATCACCCGCATTGAAATTGAAAACAACGACATTTTTGACGAGAGCGATCCGCAGACGCGACGGATACACCGCTTGGCTAATGCGCTGCATATCAATACTCGAGACCAGGTCATTCGAGACCGATTGCCGCAGAGCCTGACCAAGAACGCAAATGCTGATACGATCCGGGAGGCCGAACGCATCATTCGCGCACTACCCTACCTCTACGAGGCCACGGTGGAACTGGAGTGCAAGCCAGATAGTGCGACACTGAAGGTGGCTACCTGGGATAGGTGGACCTTGTTGCCCAATTTGTTTTTCAGCCGCGCTGGCGGGAAGACGAATTCGACCATAGGTTTGTCAGAAGATAATTTCCTGGGCCTCGGCGTATACGCAGGCATTTCTTATACCGACAACACACAACGCACGGGTGTCAAATTCGATTGGCGGGCACCAATAGGCGCTGTTCAGCACGCGAGTTTTAGCGGGGCTATTGCCGATAACGATGATGGCCACTTGTTTCGACTAGCGTTTAATAAGCCATTCTACGAACTCGATGGCAGACGATCTTATATTGCAGCGGCTCACGACGAGGAAAGACAAGACAGACAATTTCAAAATGGCTTTACCTCAAACACGTATGAACACGATATCGAGTTTGCCAGCCTGGGGATTGGCTGGTCAGCCGGTTTGCAGTCAAATCAAACAGTGCGCTACATGGTCGGAGCAACTGTAGATCGTCATCGCTTTGCGCCAAGCCCCAGTCGTTTCACGCAAGCTGTTCCGCTAAACCGAGAATTCGCCTACCCCTGGTTGAGTGTTGAATACATTCAGAACCGATATGCAAAGCTAAGCAATGTCAATCTTATCTCTCACCTGGAAGATATCCATCTGGGCTGGCGCCATTGGATTAGTGCCGGTATTGAGACCAACGACGTCAGACGCGGCAATGACGTCGGCGGCCACATTAGCTGGGCTTCGAGCAAAGCCTGGCTGGCCGAGCCCCATGTCTTACGGATCTCCTGGCAAGGAAACGGCAGTTTTGGCACCGAGCAAGATGACTATCATCAGGTTTCCGGCCAGTTCGAAAACCTGATAAGGCTGTCCGATCGATTGACACTGTATAACCGCACCGCGTACGCACAAGTCAACAATAACTTTATCGATCGACCGCTGACATTGGGTGGCGTCAGCGGTGTACGTGGTTATCCGTTCCAGTATCAACACGGTGATAAGCGCTGGCTAAACAATTTCGAGCTGCGGTTTTATCCAGGCAAGAGTTACTACCAGATGTTTAATGTCGCGTGGCTGGCGTTTGTTGATGCTGGCAGAGCGCGCGGCGATGGCTTGTTCTTCAACGAACGTAGTGGCTCACTCACCAGCGCAGGCCTTGGCATGCGAATTTACGCGCCGCGCTTTAGCGGACGCAATGTAATTCATATAAATGCGGTTCACCCTATGTCAAGCGGATCTGAAGTACCCGATTGGGAGTTCCAAATTCAAGTTCGTCGTACTTTCTAATAAGCTATTGAAAATCGCACGAGTGAATAGCTCTGTGATACTTGACAATTAGGATTCGAGATTTGAACAATGACTATTGTTCAAATCATTGGCAGTCAATTTAACAAAGTCGAATGAGGATAGAATTCCTATAACCATTTCGTTTTCTTGAACAAGTAAATGGTGTATTTGATTGGCTAGCATCTTCTGAGCAGCGGCACTAACGGATGCCGACGAATCAATTCGAATAAGATTCGGGCTGGCTATTTCATGCACCTTAGCATAATTTGGGTCATCCCCAGTGGAATCAAATCGGGTGATATCCGATTTTGTGATCATTCCAGTTATTTTTCCACGATCATCGACGATTGGAGCTGCGCTAATGCTGTTACTGGTAAGAATTCCTGCTGCTACACAAACCAATGTATTGCGGTGCATGCTTCGCGGATTGGACGTCATTATTTCGCTTACATACTGCACCATAGCCTTCCTGCCCATTGGTAATGGCCCCAATCCCTCTTGGTGATGCTATTCAACCCGAAAACCGTTGTACGGCGTACATGCTAATCTTCAGACTCAAGTTCCAGGTCGTCTACCGTCTCGCTGGTACTGCTAAAATTTCGCCATCGGGCTTTGACGAAGTCGCCAATTTCCAACAGATCGTGGAACTGACCCTGTGTAATCGGGTTTTCGTTAAGATCCTGATACTCGGTAATACCTTCCACGCCAGTGACAGGAACTTCCAATATCGACAGTTCGCCATTAATAGCATCTTCCGCAGTCACTGGGCCTCGCAGTCGCGCGCTTTCGTCAATGTCTTCGCGCTCAATTGAAGAGGCCACAACTGCGGCAGAATCAATATAGGCGCGAATTTCGAGGTAATCACCCGCATTGATATCGCTCAACGTGAAGGGTGTCACTCCCGCCGCGCTATCGTCGTCAAACTCCGTTTGCGGTCGCACGGTAAATGTAACGCCCAATACCGTCACCGTTGCGGTCGCCACATCCACAGATTCCACAATACCTTCTGCTCGCACCGCGTCGCTTGATTGAATAATCACCCGCTCGGCTTGCACGATCTGATTGGCATCCACGCTCCCTTCGACCTGCACCCTTACGTTCAGAGCGATGCCGGTGCTGTCACCATTTAGGAACACCGTGTTGGCGTTGGTAGCGACTGGAATTTGGGTCACTTCGAAGTCTGCAGAGCTCGTAAAACGGTCAATAAACCCCTCTATGTCGAGCGTTGCACCCTCTATAAATTCGTCAGGCTCTAACAGCTCCACCGTTTCTGCAAGCACTTCGCCATTTGCAAATGCAGTGGCCGGCGCTCGAACTTCAACTCGCAAGCCATCCGCAAGTTCGGTATCACCGAAACCTTCCAGAATTGCCTGCGATGTATCTACCGTAAGCCCATTAATCACGAAGCCTTGTGTGTCGCTGTTCGATACCGAGCCAAGCACCTTGAAAGTGTCCAGCGTCGACAGTACTTCAATGTAGGTCGCCACGATGGTGCCATCCACATCGACGAATCCACTAATCTCCAGCAACTGTCCAACCGCCAGGCTTAATAAACTACCGTTCACGTAACGTGTCGCAGCACTCGTACGCACCGTCTGGCCAAGCACACTAAGGGTAGCCTCGCCTAGCTCTGCGTCCACCATGGTAATTGCGTCCAATGCCCCTTTCACATTGGCACGATAATCCACGGTTTCGGCTTCGCGGCTTGTCAAATCGCCGATGACCAGCACTTGTTGTCCAGCCTGCAGCGCATCTTCGCTGACTTCCTCGCCCTCAACCCGAATGGTGGCTGTATCGGTTTGCATCTCCACATCGTTCACAAAAATACTACCGAAATCCTGCACAGCACCCGTCAAACCACCGCTGCCAACACCGCCAGTGCCGCCCATACCGCCATCATCCATGGGTACATTGGGATCAACCGGCGTACCAGGATTTGTTGGAACGCCTGCCAGGCTTTCTCCTCCACCGCCACCACCACTGCACGCAGCCAGGACGGCCGTTAAGGCCAATACAATTGTAAGATGTAGCGCACGCCTAATCATTGATTTGTTCTCCACTTGGGGCATCGTCATCAGGCGTATAGCCTTCACCAATTATTTGAAATGCCCCCATACCCAAAGTTAACCGGCGCTCATTTTTTGCGGCCGGTTCCCGTCCTTTGTCGCGTTGCCCCAGCCAACGGTCCAATTGCTCCAGCACAGCCTGCACAAGGCGGCTGGACATATCGCGAAACTCTTCCTCATGTTCAGCAGGCACATTGTCGTAACGAACCTTCATCTGGTAACGCGTGTCGTTATCACTCAGTATATTGTGATCGATTGTTTCAATCAGTTCGGCTGTGTCGCTGCCCAATATATCGATCATGTATTCAGGATCCGAAGCAGGGACGTAACCTCTGGTGGTCATTCTCAATTTGTCCCCCACTTCCTCAATTGCACCGATTCGCAATAATTCATCGGCGATAGAACGGGGTCGCATGTCGCCACTGTAGCGCGCAACAAGTTCGCTGAAACTATGAGCGCCTTCAGCAAACGACAAATCGTCCGGGTCGCCCTTGCGATCCTGAAAGTCTTTATCTCGTACCCAAGCGCTCAGCACTTTGGCCGCGCGGTTCCAGTGCTTTTCACTGCTTTGATCGACAGCCGGCAGCTTTTTCAATCGAGATACTTCCTTGCGGTTTAGGCCGGTAATCACAGCAATACGCCCAACGGTTTGGCGCTTACCTTCAATACCAAATTCCTCTTCAGCAACATCAACGTAGGTCTTGCGAACCAGCTCGGTCATCGTATCGGATGGGATGCCGTTGCGCAGCAGTACTCGTACCATGGGTCGTAGTATCCGTCGTGTGGCTGTTAATAATTTCGTTTCAATACTCATTTCAATAAAAAACGAGGTGGTGCCAATACACCACCCCGAAGTCTGGACGATTTTTCAGTCTTCCAAAGAAAGCTCCTTTACCGGGGTTGACAGATCACTGACCACGCCGTCCCATTGTGCATCCACTAATGTTTGATTCTCTCTCAGCTCCGCAAAGAATGCCTCGGCAGAAAGTATTTCGTCATTGAACCCTTCGTATTGTGTGGCAGAATCGGTGACAATCGCCACGCCAAGCAAAGAGAGCTGACGATTGTCGGCGTCTATATCCGCCACCGGACCACGAACACGTGTATCGTCATTATCGTCACGCTCCAATTCGCGCGCATTGATCACACCGCCGCTGGCAATACCACGTACTTCGACAAAGTCGCCAGCCATGATATCGTTAATGCCAAAGGGTTCAAGGTCATCGCGTTTGTCTTCGGCCCTTAGCACATCGCCAACACGAACCGTAATACCGAGCATGGTAACCGTTTCGCTGCCCACATCCACAGTATCTACAATGGCTTCAATTCTCGCCGCGTTGCGCGAAAACTTGATTTTGCTGGCTTCCAACGCACCATCGGCGTTCAGTACGCCCTGTACCTCCACTTTACTGCCGACACTAAGCAAGCTTTGATCACCAAATAGAAAGGCAGTACTGTTCTGAACAAGTACCGTCGTTGAAGCCACCACAAACGAGCTGCCGCCATCAATTGAGCTGATAAGGCCTTGTATTTCAACCCGCTGACCAACCGAGGTGCTGTTGTCATCAGTGCTGTCGTCGGCAAAATTGTCGTTGACTGACAGTAAAGAGACAGGCTCTATTTTACTGGCAATCATGATCAAATCGCCGGCGGCATAAGATTTGTTTTCGTCCTTAACTTCCACCAGCATGCCGTTGGCGAGCGCATTGCCATTCAGGTCATCCAGCGTTGCTGAATTGTAGTCAACACTGAGGCCGCCTATGGAAAACTGCGTGCCGGCACTGTCGAGGTTACTGATCGGCCCAATAACCTTGAAGGCGTTGGTATTGGCATCGGTCTTACGCTCGATAAAGCTGGCCTCCAGGCTGTCATTCATGCCCCGAAAGCCACTAATCTCGAGAATATCACCCACCGAAATCGAGGCTTGATTCAGGTTGTCATCAAATACTGTTTCACCGTTGATCTGCACGGTCTGACCAACAACCGTCAGCGTATCGCCACTGACCGCATCTACCGGGCCCTTAATGTCTTCGTCAAATGCTACCCTCGCAGCGGAACCATCCTCAAAACTGCCGCTGACTTCTACAACCATACCAACCTTCAGGTCGTCCTGGCTTGAGGGCGAATCGTCTTTACTGAACTCAGCACTATCGGTTGTAAAGCGCGTGCCGTTAATAAAAACACTGCCAAATCCGGTAATCACACCTCGGGTGAAATCCGCAGCCACCGCTGGGCTTTGCGGCTCTGGATCTGGCGCCGGTGCCGGTGCTGGCGTGGCGGCAGAGCTTACTCCGCCCCCACCGCCACCCCCACCACAAGCAGTGAGTGTCAATACCGCGATTCCTAGAATGCTGCTTTTAATGAATGTGTATTTCGTGGATTTCATGTCGCTTCTCCGGATTGAATTTTAGCCTAAATCGCTCACATGGGGAATTTTTTCACCATTGATGGGGAATATAATCCCCATTTATGGATTTGTCAAAGAAAATGCATGCTAATTGGTTTAAATTTGAGCCCGATCACGGCAGAAGTCGGTTGAAACAGGTTTTTGGCTCAGTAATGGACTGGAGAATCGCGGCGAATCATCCGCTCTTTTCGTTCCCGCTTGGCGGCTTTTTGGACTAAATGGGCGTCCCACCAGTCCCGACAAACTTGCTCTCGATCCCTGTTTACACTCGAGGTACGTTTGGAATAACGCGGATAGCCAAGCTCCTTCAATAAGGGTGATGTCAGTGCTTCGAATAAGGCGAGGTCATCATTGCTCAAGTCGATCTCAGCATTGCGCAGGCCAGGTGTCGCTGGTAGCCAGGCACTCTTCGCTGATAACGTGGCGTCCTGGACGGTTTTACCCGAATAGAAGTGCTCCATCTCGGCGCGAAAAGGAATATTCAAGAATTGGCACAAGGTCCGAAGCGTCGCCCGACTCTCGCCCACCAGGGACTCATAGCGTACTTCCAGATACTGGTGCGCCGGCAGCTCCCTACCAGCACAACGTCCCAACCTCACTTGCCATGCCCACCACAATGCTGCCAGGCCAAGTGGTTCTTTGCGCCATAATTCGAGCTTGCCAGGGCCTTTGTTCTCGGTTGCCCAATCCAATGTTGACAGCGCCACATCGCGACCATCACGAATGATGTGTATAAAGCGGGCGTCTGGAAACAAGCGGTGCAGCAGTGGAATGCGCTTGACGTAATCCGGGGTTTTCTCCCCGGCAATGGTCTTTCCCTGTTGCCGGGCAAACCGAGTGTACAGCGCACTGATGAAACCCGCGTAGCTGTCAGCTGTCTCGCTGGCTTTCAATACTTCATGCCCCTCAAGCCCCATTCTATGAAAACGTTTGTAGTTGCGCACGGCATTGACAAGTGCTTGGTCCAAAGGGCAGTTTTTCTGTATGGAAAACGCGTCAGCCACGCGTGGAATAAAATGCGTATCGTTAGCGACAGCCAGATCAGGGTGTGCGTCGAGCATTCTCTGCAATAGGGTTGTACCCGAGCGAGGACAACCCACAACAAAGAATGCCGGCTGATAAGTAGAAGTGGAACGGCTCATGCCAAGACTCTCCTGTTGGTGTATTCTGAACGAGTGCACAGCCGCTCCAAGGCCTCATTAATCAGTTGAGGTACCGTTTCTCGCCAGCCGTCGATTTGGTGTTGTACCAGGAACTGACTCACTTTCAGGGCTGCACTGCCCCGGTAGGAATCCAGATGCTGAAGGTATTCGTGTGGAACACATTGAGCGTAACTTCGCAGGAGCACAGTCGCGGCCAGCTGGCAGCGATCAAATGGTGCCACCCCCGATGTTGCCATCAGCTGTAAACGCTCAAGCAGAATGGCAAGATCATACGCCGGGTCTGCCATGGCCATGCTGTCAAGGTCTATAAGCGTGATCTTGTCATCGCCTACAAAGAGATGTTCTGCCTTCAGATCGCAATGGGAAGGCACCAAAATGATGCTGTTTCGACAGCAAGCGGTGTGCACCAACTTTCGCAAGCTAGGTGCGAGAGCAGGTAAAGCCCATTGCAGAAACTGACTGCTGCGCTGATCACGTTGGCTCACGCTGCAAGCATTTCGAGTATTGGGCAGGAAGACCAGGGTCTGGTGTAGGGCAGCAATGGCGTGCGCGACCCGCTTCAACGGATCATCAAGCGTCTCATTTCCCTGCAATAACTCTAGCACATCCGTACCGGGTGCTTGGTCGAACACGGCCATACTAAATTCAGGTAGATAGTGGCAGGGTAACTGCAGCCTGAAAAGGTCCGACGATTCTGCAAAACCGGCACGTAAAAGTTCATAGAATGTCTGGTTCGCCAGGCTATCTTGCGGCCGAAGTACCTTCAGATAATATTGTTTTTGCTGCAGAGCGCCAGTAGCGTCTTCTGCGCGCACCCGGCAGCGAAATGTAGCCGCATAACTTGGGCGGTAGCGGCTTACCTGCAGCGAGTAGTCCAGCAGTTTTCCATCATCACCCGCCGCCCTGCGAAGTAGTACGTTGCAAACGGCGGACGGTAGCTGACCGGCAAAGCAATCAAGCAAAGGCAATTTTCGGTCGAAAGGAAAGGCCTGCACAACAGCATTCACCGACGGCAGGTAACAACTGTAATGATAGCTTGCTTGCGGCAGGCCCACACCTCGAATAAAACGCAGATTGCGCTTGTGAATGACCCGTGCCGACTTGTCCGCATAGCTAGCAACGGTGACCCATATCGATAAGGCTTTATTGGCAGACTGCGGTTTAAAACGAATCTTGTACAACAATAGGACTCGCTTGGCTGGTCGGTAGCGGATGCGTTCCAGATGAGCTTGCTCAATGCTGGCTCCTGGCTGGCTGGCTGTGGGTAAACACGCTTGCAGGATATCCGCCATTGCTGTCGCATCGAGCAGCGTCTGCAGCTGCGGCATCGCCTCATCGTTAGGAAGTGAGTGTGCCATGTTCGATTTCCTCGAGTAAAAAGTCGGCAATTGGCTGCCATTTGGAATGACACGCATTGATGCAGACCAGGCGTAATAACGCAGCGTCTAACCAGTCTTTGGCCCTTTGCTCATGAAACAGTGGGCTGTCTGAGTAGTCTTGCAGGAATTGAGTGCCAAGTTGATCTCTGGAATCGTTCTTTATCGCGGCATCTAGCATGAGGTGTGCCTGCATATTGCCGACGTCCAGCATTGGGTCGCCATAACAGGCCGTGTCAAAATCAAGCAACACCACGCCATTGCGAGTGGCAATCAATTGCTTGTCAAAAAAGTCGCGGTGGATCAGGCAACTGGCGCCAGCAGGCGAGTGCAACAGCCGCCCCGAAACGGCGGCATACGCCAGCGAAAGCCGACGTTTTAAGGCTGGCCTTATCACGCCAACGATTTGGATCCAGCGGCGCAAGGTGCTGAGTTCTTCGAGAACGTTATAGTGTCGCAAACCCGGTACCGTGACTTGATGCAGTGCCTGCAGCAGCGTGGCACTTTGCCGCAGAGCGTTTTCTTTCTGCAGGGCCGATAAGTCACTTAGGGGCTGGCCGGGCACGCACTTCATCCACAAGGTGTTGTAGTGTGCATCCCAGCCTGCCGGTGTGCTGATGGATGTTGGCAGTGCACGCAGCAAATGTTGCATTAACTTATAGCTTGTTGCACCCCTGTTGCTTCGTTGCTTGTAGGACTTAGCAATCAGCGAGCTTTTACCTGCATCACAAGTGCCTGGTTCGAGCTCATAGCGAACCACGCAGCGTTTTCCAAGGCGATGTGACAGTAAGCTGGCACTGACGGCTGAGGGACTTGGGATTTCTCCTGCCAGCACGCTCGACATTGCCATCCGACGGGCTGCCGGATCATGCAATAGTCGCAAGCCCGGAATGCGCTCGTCGAAACCCGGTTTGCGGACAACGAGGCCAACGGACGGCAGCGCAATAATCGACTCCCTGCCCTGTCGACTGCCGAGTTGACTACGGCGTTTTTTTTGCAGGCGCTGACGTATAAATGTCGATTCGCACTCAGCATTAGCACCGACCCACTCAGCCAACAACGTATGCTCCGTGGGTCCATTGTCTTGCCGGCAACACAGAGTGAGCAACAAACTAAAGCCACCATCCTTTTGTGGGTACAATCGCTCGATCTCACAACTCGCGATTGTCGATGTACCATATCCAAGTTGGGCACAACATTGATTCAGTAAGTCGGCCAGTTGGTTGCTCTGGCAAAGACCTGCTAGGCATCGCAAAGCTTGAGGGCAGAGCGGTTCCATTCGTGAGTGCGACTCATGATGCATCATTGTGCAGCGCCACCCATTGACGGATCCACCGGACTACCGTTGTGCATGACTTCATCACAGAGAACATGTTTGTCCATAATTTGCAATAGATAGTCAACATCAGACAAAGTTTCGGGCTCATGCGTAATCGTCAAACAGGTGACACCAGCCGTCAGCGCTGCCAGCGAACTTTGTACCTGGGCTCGATTCTCGGCATCAAGACCAGTCGATGGTTCGTCGAGCACAACAATTCGTGCCTGGCGAATTATGGCGCGCGCAATCGCAATACGTTGCCTTTGACCTCCGGACAGGCTGCTGCCACGTTCGCTGACTATCGTGTCATAGCCGTTGGGCAGTCGGTCGATAAACTCGTGAGCATTCGCGCGTTTTGCGGCTTGCTCAATTTCGTCGTCCGTTGCATCGAGTTTGCCGTACGCGATGTTGTCTCGAATAGAGGTGTTAAACAGCGTAGACTCCTGCAACACTACCGCTATTTGGCTGCGCAAGCTTTCCAGCGTGTAGCAACGGATGTCCTTGTTATCGATGAGGATCTGCCCTTCTTGCGGGTCGTAGAATCGAAACAGCAAGCGAAATAAGGTTGACTTTCCGATGCCGCTCTCGCCGTACAATACGGCGTTACTGCCTGCCGATAGGTGAAAGCTCGCGTTCGAAAACACGCTGACACCGTTAGGGTAGTTGAAGCTGACATGCCGAAATTCGATGTCTCCTTTAAAAGGCGGTGCTTCTATTGCATCTGGTGCGTCTACGATATCGGGTTGCGTATTCAGTATCGCCAGTATTCTCTCACCGGATGCGGAGGCTTTGGCAAGCCGACCAGTAATCGACGATAGTTTGCGAATTGGTTTATACAAACCCGCCAAATAGGTCGTAAAAACCAACAAGTCGCCAGGTGTTAGAATGCCCACTTCGACGCGTCTCACACCAAACCAAAGCACGCACGCCGTCCCCAATGCCATGATGAGCTGTACGTAGCGGTTCATTTGCGCTTCCAATCGCGTTGCCACCAGGCCCGCCTGCAGACTCTTGTCATTCTGGCGTGCAAATTGCTGTTCCTCATGGGCCTCTCTGGCAAACACTTGCACTAAACTGATGGCGGATAATTTTTCGTTGAGGGTATGTGTTATCTGGCTCTCCCGCTGACGCTGCTTGCGGGTAGCCCCTTTGATGTTCGAGGAGAAACGGCCAACGGTCAGAAACAATAAGGGAATAATGCAGACGGCAAACAGGGTCAGTTGCCAATCCATATAGGCCATCACCAGCAACATGCAGATGACGAGTAATGAACGATCGCTGATGTATATGGCTGCGTTGACCAACAGTTCACGCATCATACGAATGTCCCCGGTCAGGCGCGCCAACATATCGCCCGTTGCTGTATCCTCATGAAACGTGTGGGACAAGCGTTGGATGTGGCAATACATACGATGTCGAACGGCGGCCACCACTTTCTGACCGACGCTGGCAACCAGAACGGACTGCCAATACGCCGCTAGGCCCGCTAACACCGCCATGCCCAAAATGGATGCTACAGTCACCGCTAAGAGCAGCTGCTTGTCCTCTACCAGAACAGAAAATGCCGAGAGTTGCTGTAGGGTTTTCTCCTGCGGGACCAACAAAACATCAAATATGATTTTCATAGGCCACGGACGTAAAAGCTCAAGAATCGTAACGCAGGCCATGCACACAACCGCCAGCGCTAACGTTTTCTGGTAATGTCGAAGCTCCGGCAGAAAACACAGGTAAATCTGTTTCAAGCCGGTTCTCTGTTCCAGCGTGCTGGTTTGAGCAGGGCTAGCCATGAGCGAGTTCCCCTCGTTCTCGTTCAGCTAAGCGCAAGCCTTGGACCTGCGTACAAATTTCACGCGCATTGTCCTGCCAACTTCTACCAGCCATACTACGGTGCGCCTGCCTCCCCAGACGACTGCGCAATTTCGAATTTCGATACAGCTCCAGCAGTGCATCTACCAACGCGGCTTCATGCCCAGCAGAGATTAACAGGCCATTCTGGTGGTGGCTGATTATCTGGTTTATTTGCCCGGTGTCACTGGCAATGGTAGGTAATCCAGCTGCCAGATATTCGTAAAGTTTGAGTGGCGAGAAGTAAAAATTTTCGCTCGCAGGGTACGGTGCGACTGCAACATCCATACTGCGCAAAAGGCCCGGCAAGCGGCGATGTGGAACCCAGGCCGTCGTGTCAATTCTGTCCTCGAGATTTGCGCCTGCCGCAAATCCGTCAAGCCAGCCGCGCATTGGCCCATCACCAATGATCAGCAGGCGCGCATCAATATCCTGGTTCACCAAGGCGAGAAAGGCTCTGAGCAAAAGATCAATTCCGTGCCATTGTTTAAGACTGCCTACAAATCCGATCGTAAATCGTTGCGCATCGATAAACTCCTGGTCAGCTGGGACCTCCGGGTGGAAGACAGTCGTATTCACCGCATTAGGCACAACCAATACTCGTTCTTTCGCAGCACCGCGAGAGATTACGTAGTCTGCGACTTGATCCGACACTGGCAATATCAAATCAGCGTTGTTGAACAACATTTTTTCTGTCTCCTGGGCGTCAACATTGCGCGCCAAACTGCGATAGCGTAGCTGCTCCTCCACCAAGGGGGAATTTACCTCCAATACCAGAGGAATTTTTAGCGTGCGTGCAGCCTCCAGGCCAGCGGTACTAAACAGGGAATAACGCTCATAAATGAAGTCGATGGGCTGTGAGCGATGTATCTCCGGAATCGCCAGCGCTATTTTTTGGCTGTTCTGGATTGCTTGCAGGTCACGTCGCTGGGCTTTTTCCGCCTGGTTTGGTATTTCCACGTCAATGCTGGAGTCATGCACCTTAATGACGCGAGCATTAAGAGGCTCTGTTTGTGGCGCACACCGACTAGTGACCAGGCTAACACTGTGTCCTTGTTCCGCGAAGGCGTTAACAAGTTCGCGTATGTGGACGCTCGCCCCCTTGTTTCCAAAGATCGGAATCCCTCGGTCGGCATTTACATAGAGAATGTGCATGGCGTTTCATTCCTTGATTGATTATTGTCAAAAGTGCTTTCGGCAAACCAGCTTGCCAGTTGCGCTACATTGTTGTTGAGGTCAAACGAATTTTCAGCTCGCTTTCTGCCGGCACGGCCAAGAGAGTGCGCTAGGTCTTGCAGGGCAATCAATCGTGCGGCTTTATCGGCTATGGCGGCCGGGTCATGTGGCTTCACCAGATAACCCGTGACGCCGTCTTCGATCATCTCCGGAATCCCAGCAACTCGGGTTGAAATGCAGGGCAAACCCATGGCCATCGCCTCAAGCATTACCGTGGGTAAGCCATCCCTGTCTCCATCGTCACTGACAACACAAGGCAAGACCATCAAGTGAGACTGTTGCAGTGCAACCAGAATTTCTTCTTGAGTCAGCGCACCGGGCATCGCAACGATACGTTCAATGCCCAAACTCAGACTCAGCTGTTTTAACGACTCTCGGAGGGGGCCCTCCCCGATTAACACCGCTTCAAATTGCAGACCGAGATCGCGCAGTATGGCTATTGCCTTCAGTAAATCGCTGAACCCCTTTTTCTCCACTAGACGACCGACCGCAATAATGCGAAATGTGCGCGGTTTTTCGCCGCTGGGTTTGAATCGGTCCAGGTCGATTCCATTGTACAAACGCCGAATATTGCAGCGTGCCTGATCGCCGGCGATGGCGCGAAGGTATTCCCGATTGTAGTCCGACACCGTGACAACAAACGCGGCTTCGCGTATTTTTTCAGCTCGCATCCGATTGTCGTCAGCTGCGTTTGTGTACTGGTAATAAATATCCCTGGCGTGGGCTGTGAAGGAATAAGGTATGTAACTGAGCCGGCTGGCTAACATAGCCACCGAGGTCGGATTGGACATAAAATGTGCGTGAATGTGTTTTAGACCGCGGTTCAATGCCATCAATGCCAGGCTCATTGCTTGCAGTGAGAGCAGTGCTGTCGTCTGAATATCTTTACCAGGGTTGATGGATGCAAATGGCCTGACGTCACCATCAAGTACGTTCACCAGACTGTCGTGCTGTTCAGTGTCAATTCCCTGACCGATATTTATGTGGCGTAGTGCTTTTCGTGTCGGCAGATAATGAACGGGACATTTTAGCTGCTCTACAATGGCGTGGCGCGGCTCATCGCTTGGGGGCAACAGGGAGAACACTTCAACGTGGTGCCCCTGGGCTTGCAATGCCAACAGCTCGTTAACGATAAATGTCTCTGAAAAGCGTGGAAATCGCTTTACCACGTAGGCTATGCGCTGATAGCGATTACTATTGGGCACAACTCACCTCCTTGCGTAAGTGCTGAATAATGGTCCAACACCCGGCAATCACCGCTTTGGAGAGCGCTACGTTTCCAGGCTGTAAACTGAGTTTGAGTCCGCGTCGAAGCAGCGACGCTGCCAGATAGTAACGCAGGTATTCCACCAGCAAGCGGGTACCGGACAAGGCGTGATAAACGTCAGTGAGCCGATCGCAGAAAGCGAGAGCGTGCTCCCAGCTAAATTGCTCACCACACAGCGAGCTTGAGCAATAGTGTGCTGCAAAATTGGCTACATCTGATTCGGGGCGCCCCTTAGAAAGATCATCAAGATCGAGCAGCCAGGGCTCCAAATAGTTATCAGGAAACAGAAGCTGGCCAATATGATAATCGCCATGAATCGTACAACTCGGCTGAGGGAATGAGCAGAAGGGCTCTTTGTGTTGGATTCTTATCAGTTCCTTGAGACACTGATCCGCCTGCCGACGCACAGAAGGCCCTTTTTTTAACCTGGGAATCACTTTTCTCCAGGGATTGTAATAATCCAATCGCAAGCTCGCCGTCGGTATTTGATGCAAATCAACTAACGGTACTATTATTGGTACAAGAATCTCTCTGTGCGCTCCAAGCAAGTCGATTCCGTGCTTTTTCAAGCTCTGCTTACCATCCATGCCATGCAGCCATGGGTAGACCAACTCGCTGGATTTACTGCTATTTATTATTCGTGGAGTGCGTACTCCGCTTTCTACCAGTCTTGCCGTATTGAATAGCAATGCTTTGCGTCGATCTCCAGCCATGGAATGTCGCTTGAGTGCATACCGGCCTCGCCGGCGGACGACAGTATTCATGGTACCAGGGCCTTGAGCAATTGCGCCACTCTGAGAGCGCCTGAACTGTCTATTGCTACGCGGCGTCGGCGGCAGCGCCTGGCAAGCGTAGCGTGCATCCATTCAAGCAGCGAGTCGATTCTGTCTACGCAGAACATCTCGCCCAGCAAAGGTGCAAATGTTACGGCCCTGGACCATTGATCGTCGTAACGACGATCCACAGGAACCAGTAAACAGGGCACATCGCTACTCGCTATTTCCAGCACTGAATTGTAGCCGGCACTACTGATTACAAGATCGTGCCTGGCATATTCCCTGTGAAGCTCGGGCGATGACTGCAGGTACTCAGTCGCACTGGACAAACTCACGCCTGTTGGCCCGCGTGGACTGATGAGCTGTCTTACCACCAGATCAAAATCAGCGATCTCGCATACTCGTTTAAGCATGGCATCGATCTGCTCGTAGAGCGTTGTAGCCGTGCTCTTGCCACCGCCACTGGCGCTGACCAAGATTGTTCTTTGATCGCTTTCGGTCGGTCTTTCCCCAGCAATATCAGCAGCACGATAGATCCAGCCTACCGCATGAAAGCTTCGCGACGGTAGTTGTGCCGCATCGGGCTGCCAGTGTCCGTCTGGATTGGGCGCGATCACCGCGTCCCAGACACGGCCATTGCCCAGCGCAAATTCGGCCACCATGGAATCGCGCGTTTCTCTCATGATCAGCACCAGTGGGCAACCCAGATTTTCTATACCTGGTATCACTGCCGTATCGACAACCACCAACGCTGGAGAGTGCGAGGCCAAGTGCGCAGCCATCCGTGCGCGATCAACCACTGAAACAGATGCAAATAACCGGCGCTCACAATCGGTAAGTCCATCAACCGACGCATTACACACCAAATGAAAACTGGAATCGGCTTGCAAACCATGCAGTTCTCTAACGATATTTGTCAGACGCCGTATGTGACCCAGCCCACTGCGGCCGGTCGCACAAAAATAATAGTTATTACTAGTTTTCATCAGAAGTTGTAGTCAATACTTAATACGGAATTTAGTGCCCATTTTCCTGAACGGTCACCAAAAGCACGGCCCGCTTTGAATCCAGCGATTATTAATTCGATTTCAATATTTGGCGATTCCTCAATGCCAATGACAATATCCAGTTCTTCGCCGAGCTCGAGGTGGGCTCCATTGGGCCTGCCGCCGATCCGTCCATTGCGACTGCGTGACAAACTCTCCTGACGATATTTTTGATACTTCAGCTCTATTGAGCTGTTCGATAAGAGTGGCCACCCAAGCGCTATGCTGTTGATCCGAATGTTTGATAACTCAGGTTGTAGGGCTTCACCGTAATAGGCGAAACGGTTAACCCCTCTGAAACGAACATCATTATCCTGAAGACCGGTTTGACGAAATTCTCGGGATCGTGTCCCGTCGTCTGACTCTCCGCCCGAGCCCATCGCCTGACCGATGGTCAGGCTTGGCCAGTGGGTCTGCTGAGCCTGCCAGGTCACACCCAGATCATAGGCCCAGGCGTCAACATCGCGACGCTCTACGTCATCAACAATTCGCAAATCGCCAGTGAGAGAATCAAAGTCTGCAACCGCCTCATCCCCCCTGACCTGAGCCACATCCGCCCAGTAGTAGAGTTTACCGATAGGTCGGTACTTGAATCGGCCCATGGCCCGCACGCCGAGCCAGTTCAAACGGGCATCAACTTCATCCTCGTCTTTCTCAAAAAAGACGTCTCCCGTTGTTGGCGTTTCCGAGTGGTCCTTTTGAGCTAGCGCAAACAGTGAGAGCGAGTTCTTTCTGGCCCAATCCCAACGGATTTCAGCCAACACGCGAGACAGGTCTTTTTCCTCTGGACGGACGTCACGCTGGGTAGATACTCTAGCCAGTTCCTTAGCCACAGCGAGCTGTGCGGTGAGCGCACCCGAGTTGTAATGCAGCCGAATGGAGTCAAGGGAACTGTCCCACCACCACTCTCGTTTGTCACGGTAGTTCTGACGACCTACTTGAATCGCTAATTCACCATTTTGGCTAGGGGCATAATATATCCAGGTCTGACCGCGTTGCAGTTCACTAGCGGACTCTTCCCTGCCTGATTCCGCATAAACATCTACGTCGTGCTCAGCCTTTGCTTCAAGGAACAAGACCAGCTTGTCACTCCATTGGAACAACAACTCTAGTTCGGCCTTACTTTCAACATTTAAGACGTCGTCTGCCCTTGCAGGATCGAGCCTGAAATCTTTCCGATAATCCGATTCGACGGATACTTCTCCACCGATGATCAGTGGGCGCCCGAAAAGGTTCACTTGCCGTTGATCGGCCGGACGCTTTTGGTCCGACTGGCGACTCAACTCCTGCGCTCGCTGAGAAACGGTCGATGTGCTTTCGTTGGCGAAGCCAGGTGATGCAAACCAAACCTCCAGGCTCAACCAAATACATATATACAGCGTTATTTTCATCACGCCGGCTCCATACTGGGTAGACGGAAATAGGATTGTTGCTGTGAAGTGTTTTCCGAATTCAGCAGGTCCAGCAACGCTGTGCTGGCGGTCGCCAAGCCACTTAGATCAATTGAGGCAGAAGACCTTGGAACCCGCGATGCAGAGTCTAGATCCTGTAGCCTGGCGCTGATCTGCTGTTGCAAGGTCGTTGTTGACAGATTATCGGGGTGGATCATCGTCAGTAACCCCGCACTTGCCATGCGCTCGGCGCGCATTAATTGCTCTCGAACTGGCCGGCAACGAGGAACGACGATGGAAGGTGTTGCAAGCGATTGCACCTCGCAGATAGTGTTGTAGCCCCCCATGCAGACCACCAAATCGGCGTTCCTGATTTCAGCCACCATGTCATGTGAAAAATCGCTGAACTCGCACCCGGCAATGCCGGCCGCCAAAGAACAAAATTCCCTCTGCTGTTCTGCGTCCATCTCTGGTCCACAGACAACCAGGCTTTCATAGTTCGTTAGGCGCGCCCCATTCTGTAAACCGGTGAGAAAACAATGCACTAATGCTGCGCCGTCGCTACCACCCCCTGCTGTTAGCAGCACACGAGGGGGCCGACGCATGGGCCGGTGTCTATTAACAGCTGGTGTGGCGAGTTCTGCATTGGCTCGGCGGAGGTAGCCGCAGAATTTAACCTTTCGAGCCGCTGACTCAGGAAAGCCATATTCGCTGGGAAGATCAAATAAAGACTGCGAACCCAACACCAGTATTTGATCGTAAAAAGCGTCAATCGCTTCAAAGTAATGCTGTTCTTTCCAAACTCTTCCTGTTTGTTCTGGCGCGTCCAGAATGTCTCGCAACAAGAGCACACGCTTAGGAACCCGCCCCCTAACGCCAAGCAGTTCGAAAGCCGGGGCCAATTCTCTGTTGACTCCCAGCGGCTTTTTGTCAACGAGAATTAAGTCAGGATCAAATTCCAGAAGGGTATTGAGAATAATATTGGCTCGCAAGCGCAAAATGTCCTCGAGTGTCATGTCCAATGTTCGGGCTCGATAGCCGTCTGCGTACGAGCGATCCAGGCAAGGAAGCTTCACATAATCGATGCGCTGTGAGATTCGGAATGCATGCAACATCGCAGAACCTGAAACAATTAATACGTTTACGTCCTGCTGTTGTTGAATCAGGGCCTCTGCAATGAGCAAAGTCCGGCGCATGTTCCCCAGCCCGACCGTGTCGTGTGAGTAGATCAACACTTTCTTCATCGCCATTGTCCCTTTCCGCCTCTTCTATCGATCCATTATTGGGGAATATTTTCCCCATTATGCACAGACTGGATTGACCGTCAAGTGGCTTTTAGTGTTTTTTGCAGGAATGTATTAGGGAGCCATGCTTATGAATGTGGCGATTTTCTTGATCGTGTGTAGCGCGCCCAAGAGTCTAAATGAGTACTTGAACAGTGCTCATATCGACTGCTCGCAGCCGACGCCGATTGTAAATTGAGTAAGCTTGGCACGAAATTCGAGGCCAATAAGTGACAAAGTCACTCAGGAAGAACGTGCCGGGGAACCTATAAACCAATAGACGTGACTACCACTTGGTCTGAAACGCATCTTGGGCTTTCTATCGTGTATTTAGCTGTGCAGTAACTTTTTCGCTTGCGCCAGCGGCAGATCGAAGCTGTTGATCGAAACGCGCTTGAATTATCGATCTGACTCAGATAAATCGAAGCTTTGAGTAACTAAGCCACTGACGGCCAATGCCACGCACCAACAGTGGCTGTAAGCTCAGTCACTCCCAAAGGAGCATGTTGTGCGAAATGAAGATACATTTGGATTGAGTAATCCGCGTTATTGTTAGAGTCGATTGGACGCGGGTGGCTGCCAACGCCAGCAACACCTATAATTCCCTCCGCTCAGAACATTGAACACAGACAGTATCAATGGCTTTTTACGTAGTCAGACGACTCTTGTTACTGATTCCGACCTTTATCGGCATCACCTTACTGGTATTTGCATTGACGCGAATGGTTCCGGGCGGCCCAATCGAACGCCAGTTGATGCAAATGAATGACACTGAGAGCCAGGTTGGGAACGTGGCAGGAAACCTGGGGCCAGACGGGTTTTCGTCTGCCGAGCGACAACAGTTGGCAAACTACTTTTCGCTGGACCAGCCGACCATGCCAGCTTATTGGAACTGGTTTATGCGCGTATTGCAGTTCGACTTCGGCTACAGCACACGCTACGACGACCCGGTGCTGAGTTTGATTGGTGAACGCTTACCCGTCTCCCTGTTTTATGGGCTGAGCTCGATGTTTATTGTCTATGTGCTCTGCATTCCGCTCGGCATCCTTAAAGCACTGCATCACCAATCACTGTGGGACAGTGTCTCAAGCATCTTGTTGCTGTTTGCATTTGCGGTGCCGAGCTATGTTCTTGGCATGGCCCTGCTGTCTGTGTTTGCGGCGAAATTGAATTGGTTTCCACTGGGCCAGTTCGTAAGCGACAACTTCGCGGATCGTTCAGTCGTCGGCAAAATAATCGATGTGATGCAACACGCAGCGCTGCCACTAACCTCGTACGTCGCTGGCAGCCTGGCGTTTACGACCTTATTGATGAAAAACACTTTGCTGGACAGCTTTCGAATGCCGTTTGTCCAGACGGCCATGGCTAAAGGGCTGAGCTACCGACAAGCGATACTAAAGCATGCCGTTCCGAACAGCTTAATTCCAATAGCGACCACCTTTGGCACCAATCTCGGAATGATCTTGGGTGGTAGCTTTCTGATCGAGACCTTGTTCAGCATCGACGGCATGGGACTGCTTGGCTACGAAGCGCTGCTGGATCGAGACTATCCGGTTGTATTGGGCATCCTGGTGATTACCTCCTTACTGTTCCTGATTGGCAATCTGCTCGCCGATGTTCTTGTGGCTACTTTGGATCCTCGGATTAAATTTCAGGGAGCCGATCGGGTGTGATCTCTCAGTTCATGCGACCATGGCTGCTGTTTAGGCAGCAGACCAGAGCAGTTGGAGCAGTTGTCTTCTTGTTATCCTGTGTGACGCTGGCGGCTTTTGCGGAACTGTGGATCAGCCATAGAGCCCTGATTGTGCACTACGACGGACAAACCTATTTTCCAAGCTATGGCACCATGATTCCCGGTGAGGTTTTTGGTCAGCCGCAAAAATACGAAACGAATTATCAAGACCTTCAGCACGAGCTGAGAAATTCCGGAGCTGACTGGGTTGTTATGCCCGTAATACCCCATGGGCCGCTACAAAGCGACCTGAGCTCTGCGGACTTCCCACCACGGGGGCCCTCCATGTCCGACCGCCACCTACTCGGTACCGACGCAGCGGGTCGAGACGTATTGGCCAGGGTAGTCTATGGCTTTAGGACGGCCATGCTGTTTTCCGCTGTGCTTCTGCTCGGAAATTACTGCATTGGCCTCATCATCGGCTCAAGTATGGCGATGCTGGCCGGTCGCTTCGATTTTGTCATGCAGCGTGTTCTGGAAGTCATGAGCAACCTACCGCTATTTTACGTGGTACTAATTGTTGTGGCACTGATGTCGCCCAGCTTTTGGACCCTGCTTCTAACGATGATGATATTTGGCTGGATGCATGTCGCACGTTATGTGCGAACTACCCTCTACTCGGAGGTGGCGCGGGACTATGTTCTGGCCGCGCGTGCGCTGGGAGCCAGCAGGTGGCATATTTTGTTTCGGCATCTGTTGCCCCATTCAATGACGCTGCTGGTTACTCTAATGCCGTTTTCGCTGGCCGCCGGCATCAGTTCGCTGACAGCGCTGGACTACCTTGGCTATGGCTTACCACCACCTGCAGCAAGCCTCGGTGAATTGCTGGACCAGGGGATCAGCAACATGGAACAGCCCTGGATTGTTACCTCCGTACTCACCGTACTCATTAGCACCTTACTGGCCATTGCATTCGTAGGCGAAGCATTGCGCGACGCATTGGACACCAGGGCACCTCGTGAGCGTTTTTAATCACTTTCTATTCGCCTGTCTGATGAGCGTGACTTGTCTCGTAGCTGCGGCTCCAAAGCACTTACCCGATGATTTGCTGTGGCATTCGAATGAAGACGATCCGGTGTATGGCGACCCCGCGGCCGTTCAAGGCGGTATTTACAGGACATTCATCAACAGCTTCCCGGCAACGCTACGTTCGGTTGGCCCAAATTCCAACGGGGCTTTTAGAAAGCACCTAACTCATTTGCAGATGGCCCTGACACAGATTCACCCGAATACGGGCAATCCCATTCCTTCATTGGCCACGCATTGGGCATTCGACACCGATGGTCGCACTGTGTACTACAAGCTTGAGCCAACAGCGTGCTGGTCAGACGGAGAACCGATTACCGCGAACGACTACCAATATACACTGCAGTTTATGCGCTCGCCTCACATCGTGTCACCGTGGCATAACCGTCACTATGGCGATCAGATCGTTGATCTAAAAGTCTATGACCAGCATACCATTGCGATCACCTCAGCGATTGTTCGCCCGGCAAGCGATCTGCTCTACTACGCTAACATGGCGCCTGTGCCAGCCCACTTTTACGAATTGAGTGAGGGCTGGGTTCGGCGCAATAACTGGCGTTTCGCACCAACCCCGGGCCCGTACAGAATTGAATCGTTGAGCAAGGGACGTAGAATTACCTTTGTTCGCATCCACGACTGGTGGGGCAACAATAAACTTTATTTTCGGCACCGTTTTAATCCACATAAAGTGGTTTTCAAAGTGATTCGCTCAGCCGACGTCGCTTATCAGTATTTTCTTGAGAAAGAACTGGACAGCTATCCATTGATGTCTCCCCGATACTGGTACAGCAAAAGCAATGTTCCCGAAGTGGATGCCGGCGCTATAAAAAAGCTGTGGTTTTATAACCAGCGGCCCAGATCTTCATTTGGATTTTATTTAAACTCTCAAGCGGACATTCTGGCCAGTCGTGAGGTAAGACTGGGGATACATCATGCCCTTAATATGGATTTGGTCTTGAAAACTGTATTGCACAACGACTATAGCCGACTGCGCAGCTCGATCGATGGCCATGGTCGTTACAGCAATCACAAGCTGAGCACTCGTCGCTTTAACCTGGAGCTGGCGAATCACTACTTTTCGCAGGCTGGATGGTCGGCGCGAAATGAAGACGGAGTGCGAACTCGCGCCGGCCGCACACTGGAATTAGAGGTACAGTATTCTGATATGGAGCACACTGCCTGGCTTAGCGTGCTCCAGCAGGAAGCACTCAAAGCCGGGGTGAATCTTGTGTTGCGACTGGCCGAGCCAACATCGGCTTTTAGCATGGCCAGGGAAAAGCGGCACGCCATCACGCTGTCAGGCTTCAGGCCGTCGTACCGGCCACAATTTTGGAGTACATACCATGGGGACAATGCGGGTGATGCACCGAGCAACAACTTTTGTAACTGCGACGATGAGGAGCTGAATCACCTAATCGATCGATATCGTAAGGAGACCAGTGAATCGGCGAGGGAAGATCTTTCACGACGTATAGCGCACAGGATATATGACTTGGCGGTCTTCATCCCAGCGTTTACAACCGATTACACGCGAGTCGCGTACTGGCACTGGCTGCGCCTGCCACCCCATCATGGCACACGCACAAGCACCAATCTATTTGACCCATTTGGGCCTGAGGGTGGGTTATTCTGGATAGACCATGGCGTGAGGCAGCAATCGGTGAAGCAGAAAGCAAGCACCGATAACGGAACGAATCCGAATAGAGAAACAATCGATCAACGTTGGCGAGTGGCAAGCGGCTGATGGACTTGCTGAACGTTCGCAATTTGTCGATAAGCGCGGCCGGCGCATCGCGGCCGTTGGTTCGCGATGTTAATCTTAGGCTCGAATCAGGTCACTGTCTGGGCCTTGTTGGTGAATCCGGGAGTGGTAAATCGTTAACCGCGCTGGCGATCATGCAGTTACTCAGTGTGTTCGGGCAATATACTAGCCAAGGCGAAATAATTTTCGACGGCAACAATCTTGCCAACTTGAGCGACGCAGAACTTTGCGGTGTGCGCGGCAAGCATTTAGCTTTGGTATTTCAACAGGCTGCAACGGCACTAAACCCGATTGCACGCATTAGTACACAAATCGCGGAAGCTCTGCGTACCCATCAATTCGCTGTTGGCAATGAGCAAGAGCACGCTGAATACCTACTGGCCGAATTGGCGTTAGAAAACCCGAAACAGTGTCTGCGCAGCTTTCCTTTCGAACTGTCTGGTGGTATGCGTCAACGAGCTATGGTGGCTATGGCCTTGGCCTGCAACCCGAAGTGTCTGATTGCCGACGAACCAACGACCGCCGTAGACACAGTAACGCGCGCGAAAGTTCTGAGCGTATTACGCGATCGATGTAGCAAGGGTATGGCCATGATGTTCATCACCCACGACCTCGGTTTGCTGCCCGGATTAGCTGACACCGTAGCCGTGATGCACCGGGGTCGCATTGTCGAATGTGCGCCAACGGCGGAACTATTGAGCAATCCGCAACAGTCGTACACGCGCAAACTGGTAGGTTCAATGGTTTCATTACAAGGCAGGCCCAAGAGCCATCTAACAGCGCACAGTGTGGGTGGACCTTATGGAAAATGAGGTTCCGATACTGGAGACACGTAACTTACGCTGTGAGTTCAAGTTGCGACGAACAAGTGCACGGCAGTTCCGCAGGCCCAAAAAAATAGCGCTTGATGACGTAAGTCTTTCAGTGATGCCACATAAAACACTGGGAATTGTCGGCGAATCGGGTGCGGGTAAAACAACCTTGGCTCATACCTTGCTGGCGCTCCGTAAGCCAGATTCCGGCGACGTAGTGTTCAATGGCCAGTCTTTGCTAACCATGTCACCACAGAGTTTGCGTGCTCTGCGCCGACAAATGCAAATCGTTTTCCAGAACCCGGGCGAATCCTTAAACAGCAAACACAGGGTAGGCTACATATTGGAGGAGCCGCTACGCATTCACCGTGAAGGAAATACAACAGCACGCAAGCGCAGGATCGACAAAATACTCAGCCTAACCGGCCTGCCAAGTGATGTTGCAAACCGATTCCCACACGAATTATCTGGCGGCGAACAACAGCGTATTGCGATTGCCCGCTCACTGGTGTTAGAACCAAGCTTGTTGATACTCGACGAACCAACAGCCTCAGTCGATGTTACCGTCCAAGCGGTGATACTCAACCTGCTTCTGAACCTGCAAACCGAACTTGGCCTCACTATGATTTTCATATCTCATGATCTCGCAGTGGTACGGCATATGTCGGATCAAATCGCTGTTATGCAGCGTGGTAAAATCTTGGAGCAACTTGAAAGCACCGATCTGCTTACCGGTGCCAGCCATCCTTACACAAAAAATCTCATCGAAGCATTCGCATAGAAACCTAAATAACACTCGACATTTAACAGAAAGAAATGCCGATTTCTTAATGACGAAAACCATGGCCTTTCACTAACGATCGCCTTGGCCTAAGAACAAGCCCTCAAATTTGAGCATTCTACCAATAAAGAGCAGTTGCACTAGATACCAGAGAAGTGCCTCTTCTAATATTGATGCCGGAAAGCGATTAGCTATGCATTATCCGCTCGGTCGGCTTCTCAGCTTAGATGAGATAAGTCTTCGCCACGCAAGCGCTAGCCCTGTATAGACCAGGATACAAGCAGCCAGTGAGGCAAGCCCGGCGAAGGTCTGTCCAATCACTCCAAACAACTCCCCAGTGTGTAAGTGCCTCGCAATGCCCCAGGCCTGGTCGCCAGCCGACCAGTCCGAGGCTCGCTTTACTTCCAACACACGACCATCATCAGCATCGAGCACAAGATTATAGGCATGGTCTGGCCGTCGACCGATACTTCGGTCGATGTAGAATTCCACTGCACCGTGCACTTCGCCAACTTCCATCCACATGGAATACCAATCTTCAGCGCCGTTCTCCTGCGCATGCTGCTTCGCTCGGTGAAATAGTGACTCGTACGATGCCAGGCCCTGTACAAGCGCGTGATGCTCTTTTTGTGCTCGCTCACGCACCGGCGGCTTTTCCCCGTAGAAGCCATAAATCGCACTATTGGCCCAGTTAAAATAGAAAATCGTGGCAGTGAGAACTATCAGGCTCAACGGAATAAACGACCAGAAACCGATGACGTGGTGCCAGTTGTAGTCTCGCGCTTTTGTTGATACAGGCTTTGAGCGCATTACAATCTGCCATCTCACGAATTGCCAGCGCCATATTTTGGGTAGCCATAGGTAGATTCCGCTAATAATCAGTGCGAATAAGAGTAAATTGCTATAAGCCGTAACTGCTCGAGCCACTTCACGCTTTCCACCCACAACTGCGAGCCATCGATGTAATCCGGTCACCCACCTCAAAAATTCAACGACGGTTCCTTCGCCTACACGCAGGGTTTTTCCGGTGTAGGGGTTCAGTAGGTAGGCGTGATGGCCAGCCCAGACCGGAACAGCGGCGCCTGGTCGGTTCACGAAACGAACGAAGAAGTGATCTTCATCACCATGAGTTTGGCTTGCAAAACGCATGTACTCATCGGCTGGGAGCCTTTGCGCATCGGCCTCATGGTCTAGCGTATAACTGCGTTCGGCGAGCTCGACGATTTGCCGCTCGTAAGTTAGTAGCACGCCCGTCGCAGACATCACCAGAATGACAATGCCTGCAACCACACCGATAATAAGGTGTACCCAGAAAACGAAACGGCGAAACGAGAACTTGGCTCGTCCGGATCGCTTAGTCACACTTCCCAACCCGTTATTCAGAAGCTATAGGATGCCGAAAGTCGGATATCTCTACCCGGTTCGTTATACCCAGCTACCACTTCCCAGTCAGGAATAGCCGTGTAATCGCCGACACTGGAGTGATCGCGATATTCCTCGTCTAATAGGTTGGTAACGGCGAGGTTTAGTTTCAAGCTGTCGATCGGTTGCCATTGCACAAACACATCGTGCAAGGTATATCCCGGTTTGTCGATTTGTTGGAGGGAATCGATCCAACCCAATTCCACACTGCGATGCAGAACTTCTAAGTTGTCAACGTCCTCTACGTGTGAGACGTTCCAGCCCATTTTCCATTTTTCTCCGATGGATGCATTAACGCCCACGTTCCATGTATCTCCGCGCGAGTTTCCTAAGCCTCTAAATTCGTATCCCTCCAAATCGATGCCGCCATAGTCGACCGAGAATACACCTTCTGCGGGATTTAGCTCGGCGTCTAAATTCGCGTAGCCGAAGTAGATTTCCATTTGCTCCCATCGATAAGATAGATCAATCTCAAAGCCGCTGGTTTCAACGGTACCAATATTTTCATAGAAGATCGCCGTACCGTTCTGATCAAATATCACATCATCGATGTCGGATTGGAACACCGCAATCTTAGCGTTGAAGTTTTCGACAACATACTCTAGTGCCGCTTCAATGTTTGCAACCGTTTCTGCTTTAAGGTTCGGCGCTATTGTAGTGCCCCAATTTGTGAAGCCATCGGTTATCTCCAAACCCCGTGATGCTTCCGCATAACCGAGGCTGACCGTCCATTCCTCTGTCAGCGAGTATTCGAATCCGGCGTTGATACTTACATCTGAATCATCAAGGTCCGCCAATGGACCACCTTCATCATTTATCAAAATTTGGTTAAAATCGTAATCATCGTAACGCACTCCATAGCTGAGCAGCAGTGAATCCGTGATTCGCGAATGCGCCTGCGCATAGATGCCCATTACCTGACCTTCCTCTTTGTACTGGATTGTTCCTATTTCGCCACTTTCAGCTTCATCATCGCGTAAATCGATGCCATAGGTGAACCGATGCTTGCCCAGCTCACTGATGTTGCGAATATCGAAGCCCACGCTGGTGATGTCAGAATTCCAGGTAAAGAGATCACGCTGAAAGCTTGATTCAGTTTGGTAAAAAGAAGCTTCAAGATTTACTAGTTCACTGTGTTGAAGCTGATAGTTAGCGACAAACGTTTGCCGTTCGCCTTCGCCAGAATACAACGGAGCGCCTTCCAGTGGACTCCAATTCGGCCACCGGGTGAATTCACCCTCTTCCTCGCGCGATTCATAGCTCACAGATAAGCGCTGACTAGCGCTAATATCACCGCTAATCTTAATGAAGCCCAGCGTTTGCGCGGCGGCCGTGCCGGCCATTTCTCTACTAGCACCGTCTTCGGCAGTGCTGCGATCAGTGTCACTGTAGTACGCGAGTACACCCCAGCTGTCGTTCAATCGACCGTAGAGGCTGGCGTTGAATTGCTCACCATCGTTACTGAAAGAGCTTACTCGAAGTGTGCCACCAAAACGTTGGTCTTCCGGTAACAGATCATTCACGTCTTTAGTTTGAAATCGGATGGACCCACCGATTGCTCCCGCGCCGCTAGTTGCCTCGCCGGCACCTGCTTGCACCTGAACACGCTTTAGAAGCGCGGGGTCGATCGTGACGCGACCGATGTGATGAAAAAGAGTGGAGGTCTGCGGAGCGCCGTCGACTGTGACATTGACCAAAGCATCCTCCAGTCCCCGAACGTAGATCTTCTGTGCGATACCGTTAGCACCACCACCAACAGAAATGGATGGGGTGAGACGGAAGATATCCGCCAGATCGTTGGCTTGGTAAGCGTCAAGATCATTTGCGTTGACCACCGAGTTGGTTGCCTTGCCCACCACGGTGAGCGTTTCCAGCTCGGAATGTTGCTCACCAGACAAAGGCGTTTGCGCCATGGCTTGCATCGCAAATAGTGAGAATGCTGCGCAATGCTGTATTACAAAGCTTGTTGGGAACTGCAGTTTCATCTTTTCTCCAGAGAGATTTGAATTAAGCGTCAACGCGACGCCTTGTTTGGAAACTGGCAAGAAGCGCCAGTAATTGTTCAGATTAATGATAATACGAATGATAATGATTATCAATTGCATTAAAGTGAAAATCTCTGCGAATGGTGGAAATAATCAGGTTACGTTGCGTGGAAAGGCAGTAACCGCAGGTTTATAGCTTGGGTGAGCCAGGAATGGCTGCTGCGCTTGAAGGCACAGCGGTCAATCCCCAGAGATAGGAGTTCGTGGTGACTGCCACATTGTAATTAGCACTTAATACTGTTGAGCCGGACTTTCGACTACTGGTTCCAGTACCAAGCACGAGTTTGCCGACAAATTAATGAGAGTGCCTTTCTTCAGTTTGTTTAGATTCAATTTCGCTGCCGAAGCTGCTTTAGATCTCAAGTCGATCGCACTCTACTTGAAATACGGCCCTTTTGGGAGCTACCCGGACACTGGGCCTACAAAGGAATTCATTAGGCATTTTGGCATTTTGGCATTTTGGCAT
>CAYGSL010000043.1:31888-40344 GCA_964352475.1 uncultured Pseudomonadales bacterium
GGCATTTTGGCATTTTGGCATTTTGGCATAGACATAGTCATCTACCGAGTAGACCTTGCCGCACATATTACTTTTCTCCCGAGGATTGTATCGACCGGCTACTTTGAGTTTGCCCCACCTGGAGCGCTGTTGATCCGAGCCGTTAGACGATCATTACGAAGGTCCAAAGAATAGCACCCAGGGCCACGCACAAAGAAATGAATGAGACCGCCCAGTATGGCCACATTTTTGAGGAGCGGCCCAACGTGATCTGGCGCGATGTGGATTACGAAGGTAATCGGAACCAGTGTTACAAACAGCGCAACTACGGCTAATCGTGTGTAAAAGCCAAACAGTAGTGCGAACCCACCAATAATAAACACGATGCCGCTCAGATGCATGAACAGTGCTGGTGACCCTATCGCGACAACCAGGTCGTACCAGGGCGAATCGACGAGCCGCGCCATCATCACGTCGTGTTGACCCCAATGCCCCAGACCGCCAACAATGAATATGAAGCTGAACATCACTCGGAATATCGCGTCTGACACTGGCCCGTATTGTTGCTCTAAGTTATTCATCTAGCCATCTCCTGCTGAGTGAGCAGCAGTTTGAGCTGCGTAGTATCGATTCACTAATTCGAAGCAGGCCACGGCGACCACGAATGATAATAAGAACACGAGCGCACGATAATCCATGGCAAAAGCGCCAACAAAGGCCGGTCCTGGACAGTATCCGGCCATTCCCCAACCAAGACCAAACAAGCCTGCACCCGTCACCAATCGTCCCTCGATGTCTTGTCGAGTGGGCAAGTGGAATGCGTCGACAAAAAGCGGTTTTGTTCGAGCTAACACCAGACGATAGCCAATGGCACTGACCAGTAGCGCACTCGCCATGACGAGCAATAACGCGGGATTCCACTGATCAGAGAGAGTGAGAAACGCCAGCACGTTCTTAGGGTCAGCCATGCCCGATACCGCAAGCCCAAACCCAAACACTAGTCCACCCAGAACAACCGATAGGTATCTCATGAGCCGTACATCCAGGTGGCAGTGATCATACCAACTAACAAAAATACGACAGTTGCCACCATTGACCTCATCGAAAACCGCGCTATACCGCAAACGCCGTGTCCGCTGGTGCACCCTGATCCCAAGCGAGTGCCAACACCTACAAGCACACCACCCATGATCAACAAAGGCACACTTGATATTGACTGACCACTCAGTTCAACACCTGTCACCGACAATCCAATGGCGCCGCCCGCGCCTAAGCCTGCAATAAATAACACAGCCCAGAGAGAACCCTGCATGGCATTGGCCGCAATGCCTGACACACCGGCTATCCGACCCACGCTGTGCATCATCCACACCGCGGCCAGGCCGATGAACACACCACCTATCACTGCATTCATCATTGTGATGCTCTCCTGTTGGCGTACGCCCTGATCGCTTGACGTGCGCTGTCTTTCGTGACGATCTTGTCGACCGCGCGCATTGCTTGCTCTACGCTCTGACCTTGTTCGATCAGGGACGCGGCCCACAAAATGCCCGCTCGATTGCCAGACGCGCAGTGGACAACGATCGGCTGCCCGACGTGTTCATCCTGTAATTGCTGAAACGATTGCACTGTCTCATACGGTAGGGGCGATCGGCCCACCGGTAGGTGTGCGTAATCGACACCCGCACTTTTTAGTTGTTGCGCTTGCAAGGTAACACCCTCCTCCGCCACCGTTCTTAGATCCACTACAAGCGCATTGTCGCGGATCAACAATGCTTCCGAATCCGAATTGAGCACCCCGGCCAAGACTACATTGTTACTTACCGGCTGTGTATTGATTGACACTGTGCTGAAAGGTGTAGTGCAGGCATTTAGAAGGAGAAGGATACCCAATAGGAGACTGATACGCTGTAAATTCATCATGCCAACACCCACGTTACGATACCCATCAAAACCGCGACTAAGACCGCGGTAAATAGCACACCTGACACAATAAAATGCAGAATATTGCCATGCGTGAAATCGCGCTTACGATTGCTGAAAGACTGCACACCCAATGCGGCCGCAAACGTACTGCCCAATATTTCCCAAAACGTAAGTTTTTTGACGGGCTCAGCTTGGCCCTCTTTATCATTCATTACCTTGATCTCCTATGCCATTAGATGGTTGACGAATTGACATTGCGATCACCCTTTACAGCCCATCGTCTCGAACTTTTTCAAACGCTTGATACTGGGTTAAAAACACATCACCCGATAGCTCGTTCAACAAATCAGTTTGGGATAGAGAATCCATCACAGGGCCCTTGATTTCCGAAAAGTGCAAGCGGATGTTATTTGCCCCGAGTCGCTGATTCAACGAGGACAGCATTTCCAAGGCGCTAACATCTATGCTATTGACGGCACTGCACATTAATATCACGTGCTGAACATCGGGTCTCTGCTCTAATTCCGTCAATACGCGTTGCTCTAGTTCATGCGTATTGGCGAAAAACAGACTCTCATCAATGCGCAGGGACAAAATGGCCGGTTCGGTGCGCACCGAGTGCCTGAGAACGTTTCGAAAATGCTCCGAGCCTTCAATCAAGCCGACTTCAGCAATATGCGGTGTGGACGTTCGGTATATGTAAAGCACGAGTGACGTTAACACGCCGCACCCCACGCCCATTTCCACGCCGAAAAAAAGAGTAATCACGATGGTGGTCACAATGGCGGCGAAATCGGCCTTCGCAAACACCCATGTTTTCTTCAGCAGTTGTAAATCGATCAGAGAGACCACCGCAACGACGATCGTCGCCGCGAGCGTTGCCTTTGGTAGGTGGAACAACCAGGGCGTCAGTAGCACGGCCACCAGCGCTATTCCAATCGCCGTAAACACACTGGCCATCTGGGTGACGGCCCCGGCGTCGAAATTCACCACTGACCGCGAAAAGCCACCCGTGACTGGAAAGGCGCCCGATGCGGCAGACGCCACATTGGCCGCACCGAGACCAATCAGTTCCTGATTCGTATCAATGGATTGGTCTCTCTTGGCCGCCAGTGTTTTACCGATGGATACCGATTCTACGTAACCAATAATGGAGATCATGATGGCGGGCATCATCAACGTGTCTATTAACGGCCATGAGACGGTCGGCAGTGCGAGCGAGGGTAAGCCAGACGGGACGTGGCCCACCACCGCAAGACCGTGTTGGTCAAGCGCCAGTCCCTTGGCAAGCAATATGGTCGCTATCACGCCAATGAGCGGCGCCGATTTCGCTGCCCACTGAGCCGTCGGTGCCGATACATTGCGTCGCAACAACCAAGGCTCAAAATAACGACGTGCCCAGAGGAGAAACACGACAACCCCCACACCCACTAAGGCGGTCGTTAAATCGAATTGACGCCAGCCATCGATCATTTCAAGCGTCAGTTCGAGCGCTGTCTGTCCTGTCAGGTCAATCCCCAGCAAATGTTTTAGCTGGCTTAGCCCGATCAACACGCCGGTCGCGGCGATAAAACCGGACACCACGGGCAATGACAAAAAGTGCGCCAAAAAACCGAGCTTGAGTACGCCCATTAATAGCAGTAACGCTCCGCTAAGCCCTGCCAAGGTAACCGCGCCGTCGAGATAACTGGCTGTGCCTTGTTCCACTACATTGGCTAACGCCGATGCCGTCATCAGCGATACGACGGCGACTGGGCCCACCGACAGCGTTCGACTGGTGCCCAGTAGTGCATACACCAAGAGTGGTAGGATGCTGGCGTACAAACCCACTTCAGCCGGCACCCCGGCCAGCAATGCATACGCCAAAGACTGAGGTATCAGTAGAACAGTGACAATGGCGGCCGCCAATAAATCGGCCGTTAACTGATCCTTGCGATAACCCTCTAGCGTGCTTAGCAGTGGCAGCGACCAGCGCGAGGTCATACGCCGTCAGCTCTGCTCAACAAGTGCTTCGGGTTGCGCGAACCATTCACGACCCTGCAGCATGGCGTGCCAATAAATAGCTGGCAGCATACGAGCTTTCAGCAGCCAGGCAAGTCGGGTGGGCTTGGTGCCGTCATTTATCCAATTGGGAAACGTGGGCATTAATTTGCCACCATAGCCGAACTCCGCCAGTACAATTTTTCCGCGCTCCACCGTAAGCGGACATGAGCCATAGCCGTAATAACCAGCGCTTGGGTGCTTGCTATTCAGCGCGTCACAAATATTCTGCGCCACGACCGGTGCTTGCTGCCGAACGGCTGCCATTGTTTTAGCGTTAGGTGTATTCAGTACGTCACCAACACCCCAGATGTTATGAAACCGATTGTGCCGCAAACTGTTTTGATCAACGTCCAGCCAACCGCCGGCATCGGACAGTGCGCTTTCGCGAATAAAGTCGGGAGCCCGTTGCGGTGGACATACATGTACCATATCGAAATCGGTTTCTACGGAGATCGCAGCACCGGTGTCGTCCGTTGCGTTAAAGGTAAGCCGCTTATTGGGGCCATCCACTTTGCTTAGCGTATGTTCAAAATGAAGCTGGGCCTGATATTTACGCACGTAATCCATCAGCGCGGGTACGTAGGCTTCCACACCAAACAGCACAGCGCCAGAGTTATAGAAGTCGATTGATACTTCATTTATTCGATTCTTCTTAAACCAGTAGTCCGCTGATAAGTACATTGCTTTTTGTGGAGCACCTGCGCACTTGATGGGCATTGGCGGTTGAGTAAATACGGCTTTACCTTTCTTCAGCTCTTGCACCAATTGCCATGTGTACGGCGCGAGATCATAGCGATAGTTAGACGTCACGCCGTGCTGACCCAGAGTGTCTTCCAGACCCTCTATGGCTGACCAATCCAGAGTAAGCCCTGGGCAGACTACGAGTTGCTCGTAGGCAATTTCCTGTTGATCCGATAATAAAACGGTCGATTCCCTCGGCGAAAACGACACGACCGATTGGCGAACCAATTCGACCCCACGTGGAATAAGATGCTCCGTGTATCGCTGTGTAGAGCGTGCGTCAAACACACCACCGCCCACCATCGTCCATCCTGGCTGATAGTAATGCTCACGCGAAGGGTCAACAATAGCGATGTGTGATCTTGGCCTGCGTTTCAGCAGGCTAGCCGCAACCGCTATGCCTCCCGACCCGGCACCCACAATGACTATCTCAAAGGTTTTCTTACCACTAAATGCTGCTGATTCGGTGGCTAATTCGGCGGCATCCAGCAACGGCGCCACATCATAACCCGCGATCACTGCCTGTTTGATGATGCTGTCGCGCTCGCAGCCCATTGCTTCACAGGCCAGCGCCCAGAGGTTGGTGGATCGTGTACCGGTACGACAGTAAGCATGCAGTTTTTTACCGGAGTGCAGCAAGGCAGCGAATTCTTCTACCTCGGCATTCGAGGGCCGTGCACCAGAAAATGGCAGGTGTACACAGGTCATGTCGTACCGCTCAGCAGCTCCACGAATCTCATCAAGCAGCGGTTGACCGCCCTCCTCACCATCGGGTCGGTTGCAGACCAGCACCTCAATACCCTGATCCATCAGTTGCGGTACGTCAAATGCGGTAATTTGTTCAGACACAGATACCTGGTCATCCAGTTTTCGTATTAGCACGTTGCTTCCTTTTGCTGATGAGCGTGGTGGAGTGACTTTTATTTGAATGCATTGATTGGCAGTTTTAGATAAACGAGACCATTGTCTTCCGCGCCAGGAAAATGACCTGCCCGCATATTTACCTGCAGTGACGGCAAGATAAGATGCGGCATGCCCAGGGTTTTATCCCGTGCGGTACGCATGGCAACGAAGTCCGCTTGTGCAACACCTTCGTTCACATGAATATTACTGGCGCGTTCAGCGACCACTGAGGTTTCGTATTCAACGCCGTCACGCCCTTCAGGCGGATAGTCATGGCACATGAACAATCGAGTATCGTCTGGTAAGGCCAATACCTTCTGGATGGACGCGTAAAGCTGTTGTGCATCACCACCCGGGAAGTCGGCGCGCGCTGTGCCAGCGTCTGGCATAAACAGTGTGTCACCAACAAACGCGGCATCGCCAATAAGATGCGTCATGCAGGCAGGTGTGTGACCCGGTGTCGCGATTGCGCGACATTCAAGATTACCGATGAAGTAAGCTTCACCGTCGACAAACAAGTGGTCGAACTGTGAGCCATCGCGGCTAAAGCCAGCCCCTTCATTAAACACTGTGCCAAAGGTGTCTTGCACAACAGTCACTGGCTCTCCAATGGCCAGCTTTCCTCCAACCAGCGATTGAATATACATCGCCGCCGACAAGTGGTCTGCGTGAACGTGTGTTTCAATCAGCCATTCAACGCGCAAGTTATTATTGTTAACGTAGTCAACAATAGCGTCAGCGCCTTCATGGCTGACTCCGCCTGATGCGTAATCGAGATTCAAAACGCTGTCGATAATTGCACAGGCCTTAGAGGATGGGTCTTGAACTACGTATGAGAAGGTAGCGGTGTCTTGATCAAAGAAGGCCGACACCTCTGGCCTTATTTCCGCGTGCTTCGATGGTTTTGGTGCGGCAGTCATGGTGGTCTCCTGGTGGAAATCGCTCTAAAAAACATCAACTTTATGTCTTTTATCACAAGCTGTGCCTACATACTTTCAACAAGCGTGCCAACTAGGGTAGCACTCCTAACGCATTGTTTTAAAAGCATTTATATCCGCCACCAGCAATATCTTTGGATCATTGCTTGACCTCAGCCTTACAATTTGTCATTTTTGTCATTCCTTTCGTCATATATGTCACGATACATGCTGATTAGCTCCGACAAGAAAACCGATACCCGATCAATGGCTGCGATGCTGGAAGCCTATGAGCACCCCGCTATTCTGGTTTCAACGGATTACCAGATTCTGGCGACCAACAATCGGTATCAACAGGAATTCGGCGAGATCAACTCTAGCGCCAAGCCCAAATGTTTCGAAGTTTCCCATGGCTATTCCGTGCCCTGCGATCAAGCCGGCGAAGACTGCCCCTTAAAACGCGCGCAATCTTCGCTGAGCAAAGAACGGGTACTGCACATTCATCAAACGCCGCGCGGCAAAGAACATGTTGACGTGGAATTGCTGCCGATACTTGATGAACAGGGCGAATTGCTGTTCTTTGTTGAGTTGCTGAAATCTGTACCCCTGACCAGTGGCAAAGCAGAAAACATCGAGATGGTTGGGCAAAGCCCGCCGTTTAATCGAATGCTGGAAAAAATAGCACGCGTGGGCGAGAGTGATGCCTCTGTTCTGCTGCTCGGTGAATCCGGCACCGGAAAAGAGCTGGCGGCACGAGCCATTCACATGGCCAGCCGGCGAAGCAATAAACCACTGGTGACACTGGAATGCGCTGGGCTGACTGACACTCTTTTTGAGAGTGAGCTTTTTGGCCACGTAAAGGGAGCTTTCACAGGAGCGATCTCTAACAGAAAGGGGCTTGTTGAATTGGCCGATGGAGGCACATTGTTTTTGGATGAGCTGGGTGATATTCCGCTGTCGATGCAGATTAAGCTATTGCGCTTGCTGGAAAGTGGTTCGTTTAGACCGGTCGGTAGTAGCGAAGCCAAATCTTCCGATTTCAGATTGATTTGTGCCACTCATAGAGACCTTTGGACGATGATGATGGAGGGTGAATTTCGACGTGATCTCTACTATCGAATCAACGTGTTTCCCATTCAATTACCAGCACTGTCTGAACGGGCGGAAGACATTCCTTTGCTCGTTCGGATGATGCTAGGTCGCTCACAAAGCGGCCGCTCATTCCATGTCACCGACACCGCAATGAAGACGTTGCAACGCCATCAGTACACGGGAAATATTCGAGAACTGAGAAACCTGGTTACCCGTGCGACTGTGTTGGCGGATACGAATGTGATTGATGCGCGGATTATCAATGAATGCCTGGCCGAAGACGATTTGCTGCAGTCATCACATCGCGCCCTCGGTGATCTCCAATCGGAGAACGATAATCTCGTCGATTTGAAAACCGCGGAACATCAGTATTTTCAGCGATTAATGGCGGCATTCGATGGGGATAAGCAAAAGGTGGCTGATATCGCCGGTATCAGTCTGCGATCACTGTATCGCAAACTGGAAAGCCTCGGTGACGCGCCACATCATGACAGCGAGAAACGGGGCCATTGATAGCGCAGGTTCACTCGACTGGCCACACGACGCTGAACGCACCGCGCACATCGTTGATTTGATAGCCACGCGCTCGGTCAAACGGATAGTCAGCCTCCAAGCGTGTTTGGACCGTAGCGTCTATGTCTTGACCATGGCAGGCGAGACAAACGCCAGCCACTCTGATGACTTTCATATACCGCGCTGGGGCTTGAGCCTCCTTATTCGCTGGTTCGTAATGTTCCGTTGCATCAGGGTCTGAGCTGAATTCCCGCAACACGCTGGCTTGCCACGGTTCCGCGGCATTCGACGGGTTTCGAACACGGCTACTTACTCGACCAATCTTGAGTCCAGAGCGGCGAG
>CAYGSL010000044.1:0-6656 GCA_964352475.1 uncultured Pseudomonadales bacterium
GAAACCTTTGTTGCGATCAAAGCAGAAGTGGAAAACTGGCGCTGGAGCGGTACGCCGTTTTACCTTCGCACAGGTAAAAGGCTGGCCACCAAATGCTCCGAGATTGTGGTGCAGTTCAAACCGGTTTCTCACAATATTTACGGCACAGAAGCGGGTGAGCTGGAAGCCAATCGCCTCACCATTCGACTGCAACCTGACGAAGGTGTGCAGTTGTCGATTATGAACAAGCAACCAGGGCCGGGCGCCTTACAGCTCAGACCGGTGCCGCTTAACTTGAGTTTTTCTGAAACCTTTCAGCTGCGTTACCCCGACGCCTACGAACGACTTCTAATGGAAGTGTTCAGGGGTAACCCGGGTTTGTTTATGCGCGGCGACGAAGTGGACGCCGCCTGGGAATGGATTGATCAAATCATCGCTTCCTGGGAGCAAACCCGAATGCCCGCTGAAGCCTATTCAGCGGGAAGCTGGGGCCCTAAGAATGCGCTGGTAATGTTGGACCGCGACGGCCGCGAATGGCACAACGCCAAAAGAATTGATTGAGACTTTCTGATAATGAATAACCGCAACGCAATGCAACAAAGCGAATTACCTAACCTTTGGCACTTCGCCGACAACACCAGCTTGGTTGAAGAGCTTACACAACGCATAACGCAAATTTTGGCGGAAGCTATTCAACAACGCGGCCAGGCTACAATGGCGGTTAGCGGTGGTTCTACGCCTATCCCTCTGTTCGAAAAACTTTCTAAGGTCGCAATCGATTGGAGTAAGGTGGTGATTACCCTGGTAGATGAGCGCTGGGTTGACCCAGATCATAAAGATTCCAATGAAGCCCTGGTACACAGGCACTTGCTGCAAAACAAAGCGGCAAGCGCAGAATTTATTGGGCTTAAGGTTGCCTGCAGTACGCCATTCCTGGGTGAGCAGGCTGTGGCCAATCGATTGCGACGTTTTGAAGGGGCGTTCGACGTACTTGTATTGGGCATGGGTGATGATGGCCACACTGCATCACTGTTTACTGATGGTCATCCTTTGCAATACGCGCTGGAACCACGACATGGCGAGCCTTGCTGCGGCATAGTCAGAGAAGATCTGGAGCACCCGCGCATCACGCTTACCTTACCTCGCATTTTAAATACGCGATATTTGTTTTTGCATACCGTAGGTGATGTCAAATTTGATGTCTTGAAGGCGGCACAGCAGCCCGGTTCTATAAACGATTTGCCGATTCGTGCTGTTCTCAACCAACATCAAACACCTTTGTACCTTTATCACGCAACGCAGGGATAGGGAGTATTCGCATGAGCAAAACGATCGAGCAAGTCACGCGCGATATTGTTGAGCGCAGCCGCAGCAGTCGCGAGCAGTATTTGCAAGCCATGCAGGATATGCAGGCCAATCAACCGCCCAAACAAAGGTTGTCATGCGGCAATATGGCTCACGCTTATGCTGCTTGCGGCAGCGAGGACAAGCAAGCGTTGCGCCTGATGCAGAGCGCTAACTTGGGCATAGTCACTGCGTATAACGACATGTTGTCGGCGCACCAACCGCTAAAAGACTACCCTGACATTATTAAGCAGGCTGCGCGTGAACTGGGTTCAACCGCTCAAGTGGCAGGCGGCGTACCTGCCATGTGCGACGGTGTGACTCAGGGCCAACCAGGCATGGAACTTAGCCTGTTCAGTCGCGATGTGATTGCCATGGCAACGGCAGTTAGCTTAAGCCACAACGTATTTGATGGCGTACTTTGTTTAGGTGTGTGCGACAAAATTGTGCCCGGTATGATGATAGGCGCTCTCCAGTTTGGCCATCTTCCAGTTGGCTTTGTGCCAGCCGGTCCTATGCCATCGGGTTTACCTAACAAGGAAAAAGCCGCAGTTAGACAACGTTTTGCGGAAGGCAAGGCAAGCAAAGACGAATTATTGGATGCGGAATCAGCTTCTTACCACAGCCCCGGTACTTGTACATTTTACGGTACGGCCAACAGCAATCAGGTATTGATGGAAATGCTGGGGGTTCAGTTGCCGGGTGCTTCGTTTGTGAACCCGGAAGATCCTCAGCGGCAAGCGCTGACCACAGAGGCCGTGCGGCGCGTCATTGACGCCACGTATAAGTCGCAGCGTTACCTGCCGATGTATGAAGTAGTGACTGAGGCATCTTTGGTTAATGCGTGCGTTGCCTTGCTGGCAACCGGCGGCTCTACCAATCACGCCCTACATCTAGTCGCGATGGCGGAGGCAGCAGGTATCAAACTGCTGTGGTCTGATCTTGATCGTTTGTCAAAGGCCGTGCCTTTGTTAACGCGTGTATACCCTAATGGCCAGGCGGATATCAATGTGTTCCAGCAGGCTGGAGGAATGGCGTATCTAGTGCATCAACTTCGCAAAGCTGGATTGCTGAATGAAAATGTTAGAAGCTTGGTGGGGGAGGGTCTGGACTCCTATGAGTGTCAACCAGAGTATTCAAACGGAGGTTCAGAACAGCGCTTGCAATGGAAGAAGCCAGTAACAGAAAGTACCGTGCCCGATGTGCTGACCAGCATTGAAAAGCCCTTCTCGGAAGAAGGTGGCTTGCGTATGTTGTCCGGAAACTTAGGCTTGAGTGTTGCCAAAGTGTCTGCGGTTGCCGAGCAGCATCAGATCGTTGAGGCCGAGTGCGTTGTTTTTACAGAGCAAGACGAACTGAAGCAGGCGTTTGAAGCTGGAGAACTGGATAAAGACCTTGTGGCGGTAGTGCGTTTTCAAGGCCCTAAGGCCAATGGCATGCCAGAGCTGCATAAGTTAACGCCGTATCTTGGCGTGCTGCAAGATCGAGGATTCAAGGTGGCGCTGGTAACTGATGGCCGTATGTCCGGGGCGTCGGGCAAGGTGTTGGCAGCCATTCACCTATGCCCGGAGGCACTGGAAGGTGGCCCTATTTCGCGCTTGCGTTCGGGTGACGTGATCAGGGTTGATGCGCAATCTGGTGAAGTCTCAGTAAAGGTAGACGAGGACTTGTTCAATGCCAGGGATGCGGCTACCTGTGAGAGAACAGACAACTCGCTTGGGCGTGGTTTGTTCAAGAACTTCAGAAATGTTGTCAGTCCTGCCGATAGCGGCGCACTGGTATTGTAAATCAAAGAGGTAAGCCTATGTCTCCAATGGAAGTAATCGAAAGCTGTCGTGTTTTACCTGTCGTTGTTGCCAACGACGTTGAGCGCAGCGTTACCCTGGCACGCGTTTTGGCGCGCGCTGGCATGCCTGCTATTGAGCTGACGCTGCGCACTGACAACGCTTTGGCATGCATTGCTGCGGTCAAAGAGCAAGTGCCCGAGATAATGGTAGCCGCCGGCACAGTGACGAATGCCGCTGAGTTGTCGTCGTCGGTTCAAGCTGGAGCAGAATTTGTGTTAAGCCCGGGCATATCAGAAGAGATTATTCGCGCCGCCAGCGCTCGTGATGTGTTGCTGATTCCAGGCGTGTCCACGGCCAGCGAAATTATGTTGGGTCGGTCGCGGCAGCTGAATTTCTTCAAAATATTCCCTGCAGAGGCAATTGGTGGAACTTCTTTGATCAAATCATTGGCAGGTCCTTTTCCCGATGTTCAGTTCTGCCCAACGGGTGGGCTTACAGCGGATAACTTTCGCGATTACCTGGCGCTGGATTGTGTGACTTGTGTAGGCGGCTCGTGGATGGTCAAAGCCGATATGATCGAGAACGATCAATGGGATGAGATAGAGCGTCTGGCTCGAGAAGCAATGCAGACGTAAATATTTAAAGAAGACTATTAGGAAAGAAGATGACTAAGCGTGCTCCCGTAAGGTTGGGCTTGATGGGTTTCGGTCAAACCGGCCGGCAAATCTATGAACTGGCATCACGCAGTGACGACATCGAAGTGGTCGCCATAGCCGATATTGGCGACCCGAAAATTTTGCACTATCTGCTGACGTCTGAGATTGATAACGACAGCACGCATCAGCTCGAAGGCAATTACCTGGTGAATTCGAAATTCAGATCGAGATTGATGCCGATTGATCGACCGGCTGAAATGCCATGGGATGCATTTGGTGTTGATGCGGTCATTGATGCAACAGGTGTTTATCGCACTGAGAGTTTTATGCAGTCTCACCTAGGCAATGGTGCACAGCGGGTTTTTCTGCGTACCTTACCGGTTGATGGCATTGACCGTATTGTGGTGCCTGGAGTGAATTCGGCCGCGGCTTTGCCTGGCGATAAAATGATTTCTGCCGGCTCCGCTACCTCAAGTGCTCTTTGCTTGTTGCTTCACATACTGTCAGAACATTTCGACATAGAGTGTGCAAGCATGACCAGCGTGCATGCCTATACCAGCGATCAGGCTCTGCAGGACTACGCGGGTAGCGATTTTCGTCGAAGCCGGTCTGCGGCAGAAAATATCATTCCGAATACTCACGAGGCACATCTTTGGTTAGACAAGGTGTTGCCTGAATTCAGCGACAGAGTACTGACCTATGTGCTCAATGTGCCCATCCATGAGGGGTGCCTGCTGGATGTGAACCTGGTGATGGAAAACCCCGACGTTACCGCCCAGGATATTAACGACGCGATGCGCGACAGTGTGTCTGACTACCCAGGCATTGTTGGGATAGCGGAGGACCCAATCGTGTCTTCCGACGTTATTGGTAGCGCACTGTCTCTGCTGTTTGATAGCAAAGGCACTATTAAAGCAGGCAAGAAGACGATTAAGACCTTGAGTTGGTACGAAACGCTAGGCCACGCTGCAAGATTGCTAGACGCAGTGAGACTCTATAACACACTTGATCAAGCAGAGGAGGCCGCCTAATGAGAGTTGCAATTAATGGGTTTGGTCGAATCGGTCGCGCTGTTTTTCGCATTCTGGAAGAACGTGATGACGTTGACGTAGTGGCAATCAATGATCTGTTCGATCCTGAGGCCTTGCGTTACCTGCTGAATTACGACACGGTGATGGGGCCTTTTGGAAAATCCTTACAGCTTGAGGATGGTTTTTTTGTGACGCCTGGAAGTCGCACCAAACTCCTGTGCGAACGCAATCCGGAAGCGCTGCCATGGGCTGAGTTAGGCGTGGACGCTGTTGTTGAAGCCACCGGCGTATTCCGCAAACGTGAGCAGCTGGAACAACATCTTAGCGCTGGCGCCAAACGCGTGATACTCACTGTTCCCGCCGCCGAGCCGATTGACTACACCGTAGTGTTGGGCGTGAATGACCAGGGTTTGAACGAAGACCACAAAATTATTTCAAACGCCAGTTGCACAACCAACTGCCTTGCACCAATGGCCAAAGTACTAAACGATGCGTTTGGTATCAATGAAGGCGTGATTAACACTGTGCATGCCTACACGAATGATCAGCGCCTTGCGGATGTTCCGCATTCGGACTGGCGCCGCAGCAGAGCGGCTGCGGAAAACATCATCCCCACCTCTACCGGTGCGGCTAAGGCCGTGGGTGAAGTGTTGCCTGAATTACAGGGCAAACTGCATGGTATTGCTGCTCGCGTGCCTGTGCCTGATGGTTCAGTGGTTGATTTCTTTGCCACCTTAAATACCGATGTGCATTACCAGGATATTCATGATGCTGTGAGGGAAGCCGCCAACACAGAAAGCTTGCAAGGCATATTAGAGTTCACCGACAAGCCAATAGTGTCTTCAGACATCATTGGCAATTCGCACTCGTCAATTTACGACTCCGGATTTACCGGTGTTACCAACGGCCGTTACGTACGTGTGCTCAATTGGTATGACAATGAGTGGGGCTACTCAAGCCGCGTATGCGATTTGCTTGCCAAGCTCAGCAATTGGTAACGCTTTATGAGTAACGATTTATATCAACCATTGAGACGCAATATCAGTCTACTGGGTCGACTACTGGGCGAGGTGATCACCGAAGCAGAGGGCAGCGAACTGTTCGACGCCGTTGAGCAGATTCGGCAGTTATCTAAATCGGCGCGAGCAGATCAATCAGCGGATGAGCTGGCTGACTACACTGAGCTGCAGCAACTACTTGCAAATCTGGGTGAGGAGCAATTGCTGCCAGTAGCGCGAGCCTTTAGCCAGTTTCTGGCCTTGGCCAATATCGCCGAGCAGCGCCACGCCGTATCCCGTGCGATGGACGCGGAATTTTCTGCCACACAGGAACTCGAATCCGTATTGCTGGAGCTGCAGAAACAGGAGCAGAGTGATGCAAGCATTGTTGATGCAGTGGCGCAGTTACGCATTGACCTGGTGCTAACCGCGCACCCTACCGAAATTGCACGCCGCACTCTGATCAACAAATACGAAGAAGTTGATTTGTGTTTAAGTCAGTTGGAATTAGACGGGCGTACTGAGCGGGAAATAACGACGATCACTAATAGGCTGCGCGAACTGATCGCACAGATCTGGCATAGTCAGGATTTCCGCGAGCACCGTCCAACGCCTATTGATGAAGCCAAATCCGGTTTTGCGGTGGTGGAAAAGTCACTGTGGAACGCAGTGCCACAATATTTACGGAGACTAGACTCCGCTGTAACGAAAGCCACTGGAACAACGCTTCCAATGACAGCAGCGCCGATCAGTTTCAGTTCCTGGATGGGCGGTGATCGTGACGGCAATCCAAACGTAACAGCGAAAGTGACTCGTGAAGTATTGTTGCTCAGCCGTTGGCAGGCAGCCGATCTGTATTAT
>CAYGSL010000044.1:6756-12197 GCA_964352475.1 uncultured Pseudomonadales bacterium
ACAGTTGCTATCAGTCCCTTCACGAATGTGGAATGGGCAGTATCGCTGACTCAGCGCTGCTGGACACCCTACGTAGAATCCGTTGTTTTGGTTTGCATCTGGTGCGCCACGACGTGCGTCAGGAGTCTTCGGTTCATGAAGATCTGTTTTCCGAGCTGACAGAGTATCTTGGTCTTGGTGATTATCGGCAGTGGAGTGAAGAACAACGGCTGGAATTTCTCAGTGCGGAACTGCGCAGTAAGCGGCCACTGATACCCGACGATTGGCATGCCGAACCGGCGTCGCAGGAATTACTGGATACCTGTCGCTTAGTGGCTAGCCAGCCCACTGAAGCGCTGGGTGCCTATGTGATTTCAATGGCCTCTTCAGCGTCCGATGTGTTGGCCGTTGAGCTGTTGCTTAAGGCCTGTGGCAGCGCTTTTCAGATACCCGTGGTTCCACTCTTCGAAACCCTGGATGATCTTGAGAACGCCGAAACCGTTGTTCGCCAGCTACTGAGTGATGACTGGTACCGCGCGCAAGTCAAACATCGTGCAATGGTAATGATTGGCTACTCCGACTCAGCGAAAGACGCAGGGGTAATGGCCGCTGCCTGGGCTCAGTATCGTGCGCAGGAGAAATTGCTGCAGGTAAGTGAAGAGTTTAATGTTGAACTGACTCTATTTCACGGACGTGGCGGTACGATTGGTCGCGGTGGTGCGCCGGCGCATTCAGCGCTTTTATCGCAGCCGCCGGGTTCATTGCGCGGTGGGCTGCGCGTGACCGAGCAGGGCGAAATGATTCGCAACAAATTGGGTCTTAGCTCCATTGCCGTTAAAACCCTGGCGCTCTATACCAGCGCCATTTTGAAGGCTAACCGGCTTGAGCCTCCCGAGCCAAAAGCGTCGTGGCGTGCGTTAATGGATGAGTTGGCAGATTCTTCCTGCAAGCACTATCGGGACATTGTTCGTGGCCACCCCAATTTCGTCAGTTATTTTCGCCAGGCAACGCCAGAGCAGGAACTCGGTAGCCTGCCTATTGGCTCGCGGCCTTCGCGTCGAAAAGCGGACAATAGTATTAAGAGCTTGCGCGCCATTCCGTGGATTTTTGCGTGGAGCCAAAATCGATTGGTTCTGCCCGCTTGGTTAGGCGCGGGCGGGGCAATGGCTGAAGCCATGGACAACGGTCACGGTGAGTTGTTGCGAGCAATGCGCGATCAGTGGCCGTTTTTTGCTACGCGTCTTTCCATGTTGGAAATGGTGTTCGCGAAATCTGATGCTGGTTTGTCGGCGTATTACGACAAACGATTGGTTGATGAGTCAAACGAAAATATTGGTCAACAACTTCGTAAACAATTGTCCAGCGATACAAAAACCGTGTTGAAGTTAGTAGAGCATGACAGTCTCTTGATCGATCAACCTTGGGCTTTAACGACAATTGGTTTGCGCAATGTCTATACGGACCCGCTAAACGTGTTGCAAGTGGAGCTTTTGTTGCGTAATCGCAAAGCGCCGGATGCGATATTGGCCGAAGGTATTATGGTCACGATTGCAGGCATCGCTGCTGGATTGCGCAATACTGGCTAAGTCACCTGGGTTGATGCAAGAGCCACGTGCTGTCATCATCTATAGTTCACTACTGTACCGCAGCGATCAAGACTAGTTAATTTATGCCCCTTTCAATAGCCGCCATCGGTGAATGCATGCTCGAGCTTTCCAAAGCTCATGGCAGCATCGATGCGTCTGGTCTTGCCATGGCCATGAATTACGGTGGTGACACTCTCAACACCGCCGTCTATTTAAGTAGAAATGGCATCAATACTCGTTACGTTACAGCTCTGGGTGATGACGGCATGAGTGATTGGTTGTTACGTGAGTGGCAAAATGAAGGCATAGATTGCTCGCTGGTGGCGCGCATGCCGAACTCTGTGCCTGGCATGTACATGATTAATCTGGAGGACGATGGTGAGCGGTCTTTTTTATACTGGAGAGAAAACTCGCCAGCGAGTCGATTGTTTGATGACCGTGAACGCGTTGAAACACTTTTTGAATCTCTAAGTAGCGCTAGCCATTTATACCTTTCAGGAATCAGCCTGGGGATTCTTCCAGAGCAATCTCTACATCGTATGTTCGAACATCTAGATTCGTATAGAAAATCGGGCGGAACGATTATTTTTGATGGTAATTATCGACCCAAGTTGTGGGCAAGTAAGGCAATCGCTCAGCAGGCTTACACTCGAATGTACGGTATGACTGATATAGCGCTGCCAACTTTAGAGGATGAATCCTTGCTGTTTGGCGTTGATTCAGCAGAACAACTAGTGCAGAACCTGAAAGCCTTTGGTGTGCGCGAAGCAGTCGTAAAGATGGGCGCCGAAGGCTGTTTGTATGCTCACGAGCAGATTGTTGAGCAGGTTTGCGCGTTACAAGTCACACCTGTTGACACCACGGCCGCTGGCGACAGCTTCAATGCGGGATTTCTGGCGGCGAGACTAGGCGGGAGTAGTGGTGCAGATGCTTGCGGGGCAGGTCATGCCCTGGCGTCACAGGTGATTCAGCACCGTGGTGCAATCATTCCTCGCTAACCCCGGCGTTACTCGCAATTGCACAGTCAGTTCACGCTTGTTAGACTCTCGCTATACGCAAGCCAGCCCAAGGAGATTTTTATGATTGTTGATGCCGTAACCTCTGGGTTTATTGCGGGCGATCGTTAGTTTCCAGTTTTAGCCCTCAGTTTTACTCCCGGTTGATTCCATAGCCGGGGCTCACTGCCCCTTATCCATCGTTAATGCGCACTGAAGCGCATGGGGCAATACAATGAATTTTACTGATCTTCAGCCTTTCGGTTGGCACCCATTTTTTCAACAACAACTGTCACTGGATGAGTGGGAGCTTTGCTCTCCTGCACGAATCGTTGATTATCAGCGCACAGTGTTTACCTGTGTGAATGATAAAGGCAAACAAACACTGAGTATCAGTTCGTCAATGCCCGGCATGACAGTAGGCGACTGGATACTGCTGGATGAGACAGATGTATTTAGTCGCTTGCTCGAACGCTCTTCGGTGTTTGTTCGAAAGTCAGCCGGTTCCAAAGTAGATACTCAACTAGTAGCAGCAAACATTGATACTGTGTTTATCGTCTGTTCGATGAATCAGGATTTTAGTTTGAACCGAATTGAACGATATTTGGCGTTAGCGCATGAAGCTGGTGTTGAACCAGTGATTGTTCTTTCCAAGGCCGATCTGGCTGACAATGCGCAGTATTATCTAGATCAGGTGGCAACTCTGGGCCAGCAATTAGCGGTCGTTGCAGTGAATGGTCTTCATACTACCAGCGTAGTTTCACTGCTTCCCTGGTGCACTAGTGGTAAAACGGTTGCCTTGCTTGGATCATCGGGTGTGGGGAAATCAACGCTGGTGAATACCTTGCTAGGAGATTCCTCGCAACTAACTGCGGAAATTCGGGCAGACGATGATGAGGGGCGGCATACAACTACCAGCCGTTCTCTGCATTCATTGTCAGGTGGTGGCTCGCTGTTGGACACGCCGGGTATGCGTGAGTTGCAGTTGGTGGATTGCGAGCAAGGCATCGAAGCGGCGTTTTCCGACGTGACCGAGTTAGCGCAACGTTGCAAGTTTACCGACTGCCAACATTTGAGCGAATCTGATTGCGCGGTAAAGCATGCCATTGAGCTGGGTGATCTGGATGCACGACGATTGAATAGCTACAGAAAGCTGCAACGCGAGCAGTTGCTCAATTCGGCAACGCAGGCAGAAAAGCACCGAAGAGATCGTCAATTTGGGAAAATGGTTCGCAATGCCATGGCGCACAAAGCTGATCGTCGTTGACATGGCGTAGCGGCTGGCTGAGAATCACCGGCTATCGATTTTAGACGCAAACTACACTCAGGAACTTCTGTGGAACAGCCAAAAGCAAAAACCAACATCTACGATGTGGCCGAGCGTGCTGGCGTGTCGATCAAAACAGTTTCGCGGGTGGTGAACAATGAGCCCAATGTAAGAGCCAACACTCGCGACAAAGTACAAGCCGCGATTGAGGAGCTGGGTTACATGCCCAGTGCTGCAGCGCGCGAGTTAACAGGTAAAGGCTCACGCGTGATTGGTTTGCTCTACGAAAACTCCGAAGACTTTAGTTACACGAATAAAATCCTAACGGCCGCACTTAATGCTTGCGAAGAGGAAGGGTATACGCTGGTGTTGCGCCCGTTTACTTTGCCAAATCCCAGGTTGGCTGAAAGTGTTAAGCAGCTTAAAGAAAATGCCCGTGTTGAAGGCATTATTGTGTTGCCGCCCTTAGCGGATCATAAAGCGCTTCGAAAATTGCTTAAGGAGCTGGGTCTACCGGTGGCCTTGATTGCACCAAAAACCGCACCCAAAGATGCGATTTGCGTGCGCTGTACTGATGAGCAAGCAAGTTACGACTTAGCCTGCTACGTGATTGACAGGGGGCACCAGCGAATCGGTTTTATTAAAGGCCACCCTGACCACTCTGCCAGTGCCGAGCGGTTTGCGGGTTACCTAAGAGCATTGAAAGAGCGAGAAATAGAGCTGGACGAGCAGCTTATTATGCAAGGCTATTTTGACTATGAATCGGGCAAGGCGGCCGCGAAGGAATTGCTTAGCCTGCCTTCGCCACCCACGGCAATTATTGCCAGCAATGATGATATGGCAGCCGGCACACTGTTTGAGGCCCGTGAGTTGGGCCTGGGTGTACCGCGTCAATTGTCGATCACCGGTTTTGACGACACTGCATTGGCCTCGCATTTGTGGCCACCGCTTACCACCGTCAAGCAGCCCATCACTGAAATGACCACCGCCGCTACTCGTAGTTTGATCCAGCGCTTGCAAGGTGATGAGCCCGCTACCCTGGCGCCATTCAACTGCGAAATTGTTGTTCGCGATTCAACCACTTAGAACATCGGTACAGATAACTCCCGGCGGGCTATTCCATTTCGTCTGAATGTTGTAGTATTAAATGACAGCGTTGTCATAACGTATTACGATGTATGAAAAAGGAATGGCGAGAAGCCGATGAACGCAGAATTCAAGCTAGTTGAGAACGCCATTACGCGTGCTCAGGATCTGCTCAAACTACTGAGTTTGGAAGAGAAGGTTGGTCAGCTCACCCAGCTCAATGGTGAGGGTGGTCACATACCCAATGCCTTGCGCGACGGTATTCGTGCGGGGCGGGTGGGTTCTGTAATTAACGAAGTTGATCCAGACACTCTTGCTGAGCTGCAGCGCATAGCGCGCGAGGAAAATGCGCATGGCATTCCGTTGTTGATCGGGCGTGATGTGATTCATGGCTTCAGAACCATTATGCCGATCCCGCTGGGCATGGCCGCCAGTTGGCAACCGGAATTGGTTCGCCAGTCTGCAGAGATTGCGGCCGAAGAGGCGTCAATTCAGGGAGTGAACTGGACGTTTGCGCCCATGCTGGAT
>CAYGSL010000044.1:12297-27710 GCA_964352475.1 uncultured Pseudomonadales bacterium
GGCCGAAGAGGCGTCAATTCAGGGAGTGAACTGGACGTTTGCGCCCATGCTGGATGTTTCCAGAGACCCGCGTTGGGGTCGCATGGCCGAAAGTTTTGGCGAAGACCCATTGCTGACCAGTGAGTTTGGTGCGGCAATGGTTAGAGGTTTTCAAAACGGCAGCGAGCATCAGCTGGTCAGTTGCTTAAAGCATTTCGTTGGCTACGGTGCCAGCGAGAGCGGGCGTGATTACAACACCACCTATATTCCCGAAGTTGAGCTGCGCAATGTGCACCTGCGACCGTTTCATGCTTGTGTGAAAGCCGGTGCAATGTCGTTAATGCCTTCATTTAGTGATTTAAACGGCATGCCACCTTCCGGGAATAGCTGGTTGCTGCGAACCATACTGCGCGATGAGTGGGGGTTTGACGGGCTGGTGGTTAGCGATTGGTGTTCTATCACCGAGCTTATGAATCACGGGATTGCTGAAAGTCCTGAGCATGCGGGTCGAATTTCGGCTCTGGCCGGTGTCAGTATCGATATGGTCAGTAATGCTTACGCAGACCATTTAGCGGAACAGGTTCGCAGCAAAGCGATCTCCGAGGCACTGGTCGACGACTTATGTACTGAAGTGTTAGCCGTGAAATACGCTGCCGGCTTGTTTGACGCTGGAACACGCAACTACTCGTACGCTGCGCGCACTGAACGTGCAGACGCTGCGGCACGTAAGATAGCCACTGAAAGCGTAGTGTTATTAAAGAATGATCACCAAACGTTGCCGTTGCAGCGCAGCGCCAATCAGTCCGTGTGTTTGATTGGGCCACTGGCTGATCAACCATACGAGCAACTGGGGACTTGGGTATTTGATGCCGATACTGATCGCAGCGTCACTTTGCGCCAGGCGCTGGAAGCTGAGTTGGGCGAGCGTTTAAGTTTTTCTGCAGTACTGGAATTCAGCCGCGATCAGAACCAGCAGAATTTTGATGAAGCCGCCGCACTTGCAAGCAATGCTGACATTATTGTGCTGGCGCTGGGCGAAGAAGCAATCTTGTCGGGTGAGGCGCATTGCCGCACCGACCTGGGATTGCCGGGCGCGCAAATGGCCTTGCTTGAGCGATTGAAGACATTGGGTAAACCCATTGTTGCGATCGTCATGGCGGGTCGACCGCTCACCATTGGGCCTCTGTTGAACCAGGTGGATTCAGTGTTGTACGCGTTTCACCCCGGATCGCAGGCCGGTCCGGCATTGTGTGATCTATTGATGGGCGACGCGGTGCCTTCCGGCAAGCTTCCAGTCACAATGCCAAGAGTGGTTGGCCAGATTCCAATGTATTACGCGCACGGTAACACCGGTCGACCGCCAGTTGAAGGTACAGTATTCGGGCTTGATGATATTGCCATTGGCGCTGGACAAACCTCCGTAGGCAACACCTCATTTCATCTGGATGTTGAGCCAAGCCCCTTGTTTCCATTTGGATTTGGCTTGTCCTATACCTGGTTCGAATATTCCGGGCTTGAAGTGCATGAGTCTATGGAACAGGCTAGTGGGCAGCTCAAAGTGAGCGTGCAAGTTCGCAACTGCGGCGAACAAGCAGCGTATGAAACGGTTCAGTTGTACACTCGCGACCCCGTTGCCAGCGTGACACGCCCGGTGCGCGAATTGAAGGCGTTTGAGAAAGTACTTCTTAATGCAGGTGAGGCAAAGCAAATCAAGTTTGCACTTAATGTAGAAGATCTAGCGTTCTTTAATGGTCAACAGTGGCTGGCGGAGCCCGGTGCGATTCAGCTCTGGGTTGGAACCGATTGCACCGCTCAGCTTGGCACGGAAGTTCGCATCCTCGAAAGCGAAGCTCGTCCCCATGTTATTAACGCCATCTAGCAAATTCAGCTTAAGCGGCTGTGCTGCTCGCAGCGGTCTGACTGCTTTGCTGGCGTTGATTCTCTCTGCGTGCACGCCAGGCAATGTCGACAACAAACCAGTAGACAACACACTGGCAGGTAATGTCGAAGCGAGTGGTCGGGTGGAAATAAGCGCCACAAACGGCGCTTACAACTTATTGCGTGACGGGAAACCTTATCTCATTAAAGGCGCTGGAATGGGTTTAACGGACGCAGCAGCCATCCCTCAAATAGAATTGCTTAAAAAAGCCGGTGGTAATTCGTTTCGCACCTGGAATGTTCCTGAGCGTAAAGTATTAGACCGTGCTCACGAACTGGGCTTGACCGTTGCCATTGGTCTTGATGTTCAGCGTGAGCGTCACGGCTTCGATTACAACGATCCGGTAGCCGTAGAGCAGCAGTTTGAGCGCATAAAAAAGGAAGTGCTGGCGTATCGAGACCACCCGGCAATTATTGCCTGGTTTATTGGCAATGAGCTGAATCTGAATCTCAAAAACCCAAAAGTGTACGATGCGGTTAACGATATTGCCGAGTTTATCAAAGAGGTAGACCCAAACCGCGTGGTGACCAGTACCACGGCTGGCATAGACCCGAAACTAGCGGCGATGATTCAACAGCGTGCACCAGCCCTGGATTTCCTCAGTATTCAGGTATACGGCGGTATTTTTGATCTGCAAGAAGCGCTGGATGAGATTGATTGGAAATTTCCGCTGATGGTGACGGAATGGGGCACAGAAGGGCATTGGGAGGTTGACGCAACCACCTGGGGCGCACCTATTGAATTTAACAGCAGCGAAAAAGCAGACCATTACCGTCGCGCCTATGAAGAGGTGTTAAGTAAAATGAACGGTCGCCTGATCGGCAATTATGCGTTTCTGTGGGGGCAAAAGCAGGAGCGAACGCCCACCTGGTACGGCATGCTCACCGAAAAAGATGAGCCCACTGCGGTGGTAGACGTGATGGTTAAGATATGGACCGGACGATGGCCTGAACAAACAGCTCCCAAGGTCAAGCAGTTGCTGTTGAACAACACCCTGGCAACAAGCAGTTTGTCGCTAGATGCCGGTCAAACTGTTGAAGCAAGGCTTGAGCTGCTGGATGACCAAGCCGGTTTAGAATATGAATGGTTGTTGAAGCACGAGAGCACCGCCACCCAGTCGGGCGGCGATGCCGAGTACTTACCGGTCGATTTAACGGCTATGCAGCAATTTGCAAGTCAGCCATCAGTTGCGGTTGCAGCGCCTGATCAGCCCGGACAATATCGCCTGTTGGTTTACGTCAGAAACACGGCGGGTCAAGTGGCTCATGCCAATTTTCCATTTAAGGTTGTGTGCGGATCTAATGCCAACTGTGAAACACCCAGCCAGTAACAGCGCTTAGCGAGCGAGAGATAACCGGAATGCTAAACAAAGAACAAAAAGAAAGATTGCAACACATAATGTCGACCATGACTCTGGCGCAAAAGGTTGGCCAGATGACCATGGCAGAGCGTATGTGGGCCACTCCCGATGACGTGCGCGAGCATGGCTTGGGTTCGATATTGTCGGGTGGTGGGTCAGCGCCAGGTGACAATACAGCGGCTGATTGGGTTGAGATGAACGACGCCTACTGGCAGGCCTGCATGGAAGCGGAAGGCGGGGTAGGCGTGCCCATTTTGTTTGCGGTGGATGCGGTGCACGGGCATAACAATCTCAAAGGTGCGACCATTTTTCCACACAATCTGGGCTTGGGTGCGGCAGATGATTCTGAGCTGGTTGCAAAAATCGCAGAACTGACGGCGAAAGAAATTCTTGCGACCGGTCTCGACTGGAATTTTGCGCCTACCCTTGCGGTAGTGAAGGATATTCGTTGGGGGCGCACCTATGAGAGCTTTGGTAGCGACCCTCAGCGCGCGGCGAGTTATGGCGAGGCATATGTGCAAGCATGCCAGGCGCAGGGTGTGTTGGCTTGCGTTAAACACTGGGTAGGGGATGGCGAGACACACCACGGCATAGATCAGGGTGATACGCGCCTGGATTATGAAGCCCTTGAATCCACTCACATGACTCCATATTACCCTGCGCTAAAGGCAGGCGTACATAGTGTGATGGTTAGTTTTAATAGCTGGAATGGCGACAAGTGCCACGGCCATCGTTATTTGGTCACCGAGGTGCTGAAAGAGAAGCTCGGTTTTTCAGGCATTGTTGTCTCCGATTGGGACGGCATCGATTACTTGAGTAAAGACTATGGGCAGGCCATTCGTGAGTCGGTTAATGCCGGCCTTGATCTGTTTATGGTGCCTGAAAACTGGCGTTTGTTTCTGTCGGGCTTAAAGGAGCAGGTCGATCTCGGGCATGTCAGCGAGTCGCGAATTGATGATGCGGTTAGCCGAATCCTCGCAGTGAAAATAAAGATGGGCCTGCTGGATAAGCCGAGGCCGGCGATGAGAATAAACACGGACATGCTTGCGCCGGGTTGCCCGGCACACCGAAGTGTTGCGCGCGAAGCTGTGCGCAAGTCATTGGTATTGCTTAAGAATGAGCAGCAGGTCTTGCCAGTAAATGAGGCGCAGCGAATTTTGGTGGCTGGCAAAAACGCCAATAACCTGGGGCATCAATGCGGTGGCTGGACGGTGAGCTGGCAGGGTGAGCCGGATGGAAGCAATATCGAAGGAACAACTCTGTGGCACGCTGTGTCGTCGCGCGCCTCTCAGGCCGAATTAAGTGCCGATCTTGATGGAAGTGATGCAGACCCTGGAAAGCACGATGTGGCCATTGTCGCGATTGGGGAAACGCCTTATGCGGAAGGCTTTGGGGATATTCGCTTTGATGATGAAGGTCTTATCCAGACAGGCTCAATGATACAAGGCCTGATGAAACCACTGGAGCCCTATGGTCATTCATTGGCGCTAGCTGATTTGCATCCTGAAGATCTGGCGTGCATCTGTCGTATTCGTGAAGCCGGCGTACCTGTTATCGCTGTATTAATGTCTGGGCGACCTCTGGTGATTGATCAGGAGCTGGAAGAATGCCAGGCGTTTGTGGCTGCCTGGCTGCCAGGTACAGAAGGAGAAGGCATAGCCGATCTATTGTTCGGTGATTACCCTTTCACCGCTAAGTTACCGCTGCCGTGGCCGGCCGATGAAGGGCTAAATTCTGACCGTTTAGGATTTGAAGCAGGATTTGGCATTGATTTACTCGCTTCCGCTGTTGACAGCGCTGTCGAAAAAAAGTATAAATTGTCTTGAAGATATGACAGCGCTGTCAAAACAGAGGATTCAGCGCCGCTTATATCCGATAGATTCGTTTAAAAATGCCCGTCTGAAAGGCGGTATAAACCAAATAACGTGAGACGAGTTGGACCTGAATATGAAAGCACAACGATTTAGTAAGAAGCCACTGGCAGTCGCCATTTCACTAGCGATGAGCAGCCATGCGGCACTGGCCCAGGACGACGCGGCAGTAGGCGTAGAATCCCGGGATGACATGATGCTGGAAGAGGTTGTTATTACGGGTATTCGAGGCAGTTTGACCCGCTCCATGGACATCAAGCGAGACAGCCAAGGTGTGGTTGACGCCATTTCTGCGGAAGATATTGGCAAAATGCCTGATACCAACCTAGCTGAATCTCTGCAGCGTATCACGGGCGTGTCTATTGACCGTGTCAATGGCGAAGGTAGCCGGGTCACGGTTCGGGGTTTCGGGCCTGATTTTAACGTTATCACTCTCAACGGTCGCTACATGCCGGCAGCCAACCTTGAGAACACAACGGCTTCAGCGTCTCGATCGTTTGACTTTGCACAGCTTGCTGCTGAAGGTGTTAGCGGCGTTCAGGTGTACAAGACAGGCCGGGCTAACCTGGCAACGGGCGGTATTGGATCGGTCATAAATGTCACGACCACTCGACCGCTTGAGTTGCCAGAAGGCGCGCTGAAATTTGGCGCCAAAATTCATAGCGACGACTCGAATAAAGATGGCGGCGACGACTATACGCCGGAATTTTCAGGTATCTACAGCAGCACCTTTGCTGACGACACCATTGGTGTAGCAATTAGCGGCAGCTATTCAGAACGTGATAGTGGCTACGCAAAAGGTGGTACCACCTCTGGATGGTATACGATTCCGGGCGCGCAGGGCGACTGGGGTTCAATCGCTCCTGATGACCCAAATTGGGCAAACGCACCACAAGCGGGTGATGTGTATTCTGTGCCTAGAAACATCAATTACGCATTCGGTCAGGTGCAGCGAGAGCGAACCAACGCGCAACTAACATTGCAGTGGGCTCCTTCTGATACAGTCACAGCCACTTTGGACTACACCTATTCGAAACTCGATATCGAAGAGCAGGCCAGCGACATGGGCGCCTGGTTCAACGGCAACCCAACAGGCGGTGAATTTACTCCTGGCGCGGGTACAGGTGCCGTTCTGTCACCTCTGGTCTATTCCGACAGCACTGGCTCTGATGTCACGTTTGGGATTGGTGAATGGGGTCGCGAAAACGAAATGGATTCTGTCGGCTTTAATGTCGAATGGGCGCCAAACGACAATTTAACTTTGGAGTTTGACTACCACAGTTCGCAAGCTGAGAACGGCGCCAAAGACGATAGAGGATCAAACAACATCGTATCAGGTGTTCAGTTTGGGCGAGTTGGCAATACTGTCGACTACAGTCAGGATCTGCCGATATGGACATTAACATTGGATGATGGGGTTGTATTGGATCCTTCCCAAATGTTGAGTTCTGGTACCAGCTTCCGCAACAGCTATATGAAGCATGAAATTGAGCAAGCACGCTTCGGTGGCGCTTATCATTTTGACAACAGCGTTGTCAGCAGTATTGATTTCGGCGTAATGTTGACTGATTCAAGCAACCGTTCAGCATACTCGAACGCGCAGCGCGACACCTGGGGCGGATACGGAGCGCCGGCGGATTATGATGACGGCATCTATACTGCGGCCAGTCTTGGTGGGCAGTTTGATGAGCTCTCTGGATCAGGCAGCGCCAATTTGCAGCCTCAAATCTTTTTCTCCAGCTTTGACGGATTACGGAATGCAATTTCGGGTATTGCCACAACTAATGGTGAGGTGATCAGCCCTTGTGGCACGATGCTTTGCGCGGATCCGCAGTTCTCAACTGACCGCACGGTGGAAGAAGAGCAGGTAGCAGCCTACTTTCAGGTGAACTTTGCCTGGGACGAAGCGCCGATGCCGATGAAGTTAACCATAGGTATGCGTTATGAGGAAACTGATGTAGATGCTGTTGCATTGGTACCGCAGTATGACTCTCTGGTGTGGGCGGCCGACAATGAATTCACGGCCGTATCCAGCGGAGTTGGATTTATCGAAAACAGCGGTTCTTATGATAATTTCTTGCCTAACATCGACTTTAGCATCCAGGCAACTGATGATCTTGTGCTGAGGGCTTCTGCCAGTAAAACGCTGACACGTCCAAGCTTCAGTGATTTGCAGGCGGGTGTCACAATTAATAACCCTGTACGATTTAATGGTGGGCAAGGCAGTTCGGGCAACCCAAATCTGCAGCCATTTGAATCAACAAACCTGGATTTCTCGGCGGAGTGGTACTACGGAGAGAGCAGTTACATCTCTATTGCTTACTACGATAAGGATGTTAAGAACTTTATTGGCAACACCACCGTCAGCGACACAGTATTTAATCTTGCGCACCCGGCACAAGGGCCAAGGTATGATGCAGCAGTTGCGGCTCTGGGAACCGATGATCCGGGAGCTGTAAGAGCTTTCATGGAGGGCTTGTACGGTGCCCCAGTTGCGGGTGATGCCGGACAAGGCGACCCAGCGACCGTGTTCGCCCTTGTAACAGGTCAAAATGCCGAAAAAGCGGCCATCGACGGCTTCGAAATCGCCTTGCAACACATGTTTGGAGAATCAGGCTTCGGCATGATCCTGAACTACACGACGGTTGACGGAGACATAAGTTACGATAACTTCAATACCAATAAAGGTGAGGGCGTAGAAAACCAGTTTGCCTTGTTAGGGCTAAGTGATTCCTACAACGTAGTCGGTTTCTACGACAAAGATGGGCTTCAGGCTCGAATAGCTTATAACTGGCGAGACGATTTCCTGAAGAACACCTTGGACGGTAACGGCGAACGTAACCCGGTGTATAACGAAGACTATGGCCAATTCGATATTAATGTCAGTTACGAAGTGAATGATAATCTGACCGTGCTTGCAGAAGGCATTAATATCACCAACGAAACGCAACGGGAGTTTAGCCGAACCTCGCAGATGGTGATTGGTGCAATTGAATCCGGTGCACGCTATAGCGTTGGGCTCATTTACGAGTTCTAACTCGGTAGGACTAATAAAAGGGTCAAGCGCAGCCGTTAGTGACCTCGCACTGGCGGCTGCTCTTTTTTCAGCTTGGTATGTTGGACTGCTTGCGGTGGTAACATGGGGCAGATGGAAGACTCGATCAAAAATGTACTTATTGTTGGTGGCGGTGCGGCAGGTTGGTTGGCCGCCGGCATTATAGCGGCCGGCCATCGTTCTTCACTGCAGGTCACACTTGTAGAATCTCCAGATGTGCCCACTATTGGTGTGGGTGAAGGCACCTGGCCGACAATGCGCGAAACTTTACGCCGTATTGGTGTGTCCGAAAAGTCTTTCCTTAAAGAGTGTGATGCGTCCTTCAAACAAGGTACCAAGTTTGTTGGCTGGCAAAACGGCGACCATGATGAGTTTTACTATCATCCATTTTCGCTTCCACAAGGGTTTCTTGAAGTAAACAGCGTTCCTTATTGGCAAGCGCGCATGACGGGTACATCATTTGCCTCTGCTGTATCACCGCAGCAACAAATTTGCGAACACGCGCTGGCGCCAAAGCAAGCAGCCACTCCAGACTTCGCAGCAGTGGTGAACTATGGCTATCACCTTGATGCGGCAAAATTTGGTTTGTTTCTTCGTGATCACTGCGTCAGCAAACTGGGGGTTACTCATGTCAGTGACCACGTTGAGTCTGTCAATCAGGATCAGCATGGTTACCTCACATCAGTACGCACCAAACTAAATGGCACCTTGTCCGCCGACCTTTTTATTGACTGCACGGGTAGCACAGGGCTTCTGATAGACAAACAGCTTGGCCGGCCAATACGCGCTCGACGTCAGGTATTGTTTAACGACCGGGCACTTGCCGTTCAAGTGCCTTACCAGCACGAAGACCAGGCCATCGCATCGGCTACTGTCTCTACTGCCATGCGCGCTGGCTGGGTATGGGATATCGGTCTTCCAACGCGCCGCGGTGTTGGCTACGTGTATTCAAGCGCACACAGCAGCGACGAACAGGCCGATAGTGAGCTGCGCGCTTACTTACGGCAAAGCATGAGAAGTAGCGATGTTGATCAGTGTGAGTTCAGAAAATTGAGCTTTGAGCCTGGGCATCGCGATTCGTTCTGGCACAAAAACTGCGTTGCTGTAGGTATGTCTGCAGGTTTTATCGAGCCTCTGGAAGCTTCGGCTTTGGCACTGGTTGAGTTGTCAGTTGCAATGATTCGCGATGACATGCCGGCCAATCGCGAGGTTATGGATATTGTCGCGCGGCGATTCAACGAACGCTTTCAATATCGATGGGACCGAATAATCGATTTTTTGAAACTGCACTATGTGTTATCAAAGCGACGAGATACCGCGTATTGGAATGATCACCGGAGTCACGAGACTGTGCCCGAGCGCCTCCGGGAATTGCTAGCGCTATGGGAGCACAGAGCGCCAGCTCGTCTAGATTTTTTCCAAGCAGAAGAAATATTTCCAGCAGCAAGTTACCAGTATGTGCTGTATGGAATGGGGTTCAAGGCCAATTTCAGTGAGGCCGCTGTTGCTGATCATTCAGAGCTGGCTCGTAAGCACATTGCAGAAAATGCTCGATTGACTGAAAAGGCACTGCAAGGGCTACCTACAAACCGCGAGTTACTCGCACAGATTGCTGGCGTATAGCCGACGATTTTTGGAGATTTTAATGGTTAATCATTCAATGCTAAACAATGTTGAACATCGTGATCTGCGGGTGAACACCCGTTATGGCGAGGAGTTCGGTGACAACGTTATGACGACGCTGGCAATTCCATCTGAATTTCGAAACCTGCAGGCAGATTACCCTATTGTTCTGCACAAGAATGATGAAACCGGGCAGTTTCTGCCAATGGTGATGTTTGGGTTTGAGCAGGATGAGAACCTGTTCCTGAATGGCGATCAATGGCAAGCAACGTACGTTCCTCTTATGGTGCGTCGCGGTCCGTTCCTGATTGGCTTTCAGGAGCCGCCAGGTGGTGGCGACAAAAGCATGGTGATTTCCGTGGATATGGACAACCCGCGTGTTGGTCAGGAAGGTGAGCGTGTGTTTGAGCCTTTTGGCGATAACACCGAGTACACCAATCAGGTAGCCGATATATTGCAGCAAATAGATCAGGGGCAGGCCGCCATTGAAGAGTTTTCTCGAGCGTTGAGCAATCTCGATTTGATCGAACCTTTTACTTTCGAGGTGCAGCTCAACAGCGGTGAGAAACGGAGGCTGGAAGGTTTCTATACGATTCACGAAGAAAAGCTTGCAAGCCTCGGTGGTGTCATTCTCGAAGACTTTGCACAGCGCGGCATTTTGCACGGGGCCTATATGATGCTTGCTTCGCTAGGGAATTTTCCGAAGCTGATCGAATTGAAGAATCGGCGCGCGTAGATCTGTGTAAGATTATGTTACCAATTGAGCGAACAGTGGCAGAACGAAGCGGTGTATCTCCGGATGCTATTCCACTTGATGTTCAACGATCGCCTGTTCCTCTTGTTCTAAAAGGCCTGGTATCTGATTGGCCATGTGTGGCGGCGGCCACTCAAGGTAATAGCGCATTGTTAGATTACCTGGAAGAATTTTCAGCCAACAGAGATGTGCTTGCATTTCGGGCCGCGGCGAATAGTCGCGGTCGAATTTTTTACAATGAGGATTTAAATGGGTTCAATTTCGACCGCATAACCACCACTCTGGAAACCTTGTTCACAAAGTGGCGTGCGCGGTCCGATCAGGATTGCCTTTATCTTGGTTCCACCAACGTTGACAGCTATCTTCCGGGTTTTCGCGCGAGCAATGAGATTGCCATTGCGAACGCCAGTCCTTTAGTGTCAATCTGGATGGGTAATCCCACGCGCATAGCTGCGCACTTTGATATTCCAAACAATATAGCCTGTGTGGTGACGGGTAGACGTCGTTTTACCTTGTTTCCTCCAGAACAATTGAACAATCTCTATGTTGGCCCCATAGATTTCACCCCAGCCGGCCAGGCCATTAGCCTGGTAGATTTCGAAAATCCCGACTTAGAGCGGTTTCCGCGATTTGAGCGAGCGATGCAGGCTGCCTCGGTAGCCGAGTTGCAGGCAGGTGATGCCTTGTTTATTCCCAGCATGTGGTGGCACCACGTAGAAGCCCAAGACTCTCTGAATGTGCTAGTAAATTATTGGTGGAATAGTAATGCGTCGAATGCCGACAACCCTATGAATGCTTTGATTCACGCATTGCTCACGGTTAAAGAACTACCGAAGGAGCAACGTGCCGCTTGGCAAGGCTTGTTTGAGCATTACGTTTTTGAAAGTGATTCACACAAGGTCGACCATATTCCAGTCGAGCGTCGCGGCGTTTTGGGAGACATGGACGAATCAACAATACGTGGCTTGCGAAACATGCTGAGCAAAAAATTGCAGAATTAAAGCCAGAATACAAAAGGTAACAAGATGCAAGATCAGGCTATTAAACGTGTTGTGATTGCTGGCGGTGGTACCGCTGGCTGGATGGCGGCTGCGGCAATTTCCAAGCTGATGGGTAAGAATCTGGAAATCACGCTGGTGGAATCAGAAATGATTGGAACGATCGGTGTTGGCGAAGCAACCATACCAACAATGGTGTTTTTTAATCGATTGCTTGGCATCAAGGAAGCCGATTTTATGCGTGCTGTAGAAGGTACATACAAGCTGGGTATCCAATTCGAAAATTGGGGCGGCCTGGATGAAAGCTATATCCACGCATTTGGTGTTACCGGCAAAGATTGTTGGGCCTGCGGCTTTCAGCATTTTTGGCTGCGAGGCAAGCAACTGGGTATCAGTGAGGATTTTGGTGACTATTGCCTGGAGCGCGCAGCAGCAGAGGCTCAAAAGTTTGCGCACTTGCCAAAGAATGGCTTGAACTACGCATTTCATATAGATGCGTCACTTTATGCGGCGTATCTGCGAAAAATGAGTGAGCAGCACGGGGTTGTTCGCCAGGAAGGAAAAATCTCCAAGGTTAATCTCAATTCTTCTAACGGATACATTGAGTCTCTTGATTTGGATAATGGAAGGCAGCTAGCAGGTGATTTCTTTATCGACTGTACAGGCATGCGAGCGCTACTGATCGAGCAGGCGTTGCATACTGGGTACGAATCCTGGTCGCAGTGGCTGCCCTGTGATTCTGCCGTTGCCATTCAAACGCAGTCAGTCAGAGAGCCCATACCCTATACACGGTCTATCGCTTTGGAGAGCGGTTGGCAGTGGCGCATCCCATTACAGCACAGAGTCGGAAATGGCATCGTGTATTGCAGTCGTTATGTAGACAAGGAAGACGCTGAACACACTTTGCTGAACAATGTAGAAGGCGACACACTGACCAAACCCTTGCACATCAAATTCAGCCCCGGGCGCAGGCGAAAACAATGGACCAAGAACTGCCTGGCAGTGGGTTTGTCCAGCGGCTTTCTGGAGCCTCTGGAATCCACCAGTATTCATTTAATACAACAGAACATTGTGCGCTTTCTGCGAATGTTTCCGAGTACTGGCATACATCAGAGCGAAGTCGATGAATTCAACAAGCAAGCCGATTTCGATGTGGAGCGTATTCGAGATTTCATCATTCTTCACTACAAAGCCACAGAACGTACAGACACCGAATTTTGGCGCCATTGTCGTTCGATGGACATTCCAGATAGCCTTGAACATCGCATTCAAATATTCAAAGAAACCGGCCACGTGTTCAGAGAAGCGGCCGAGCTGTTTGATGATTCCTGGCAGCAAGTGATGATAGGGCAAGGCATCATGCCCGAGCGTTATCACGCTCTGGTGGATGCGATGAGTGTTGATGAGCTCACGCATTTTTTGCAGCAGATTAAATCAACTATTGATTCCACCGTTAGTGGAATGCCAATGCATAAGGATTACATACGCTCGCTTGCCAAGTCGTAGACGGATTAATTCGCAGATGATCGCGTTCGCACTACTGCGTGTAAGAGTACGGTGTGACCCCCACAGCTTGAAAAACACCTCAACCGCTTAATTATAAGGATAAAAAGATGTCTACACCCTCACAGACCGGACAACTGAGCTTCAAAGAAAAACTTGGCTATGGTCTGGGTGATTCTGCATCCAACTTTTTCTTTCAGGTTTTCAATATTTTTCTGCTGTATTACTACACCGATGTGTTTGGCCTGAATCCCGCGGCCGTCGGCACCATGTTTTTGGTCACCAAGTTAGTTGATGCATTTACCGACCCTGTGATGGGAATCATGGCGGACCGTACTAGTACTCGGTGGGGAAAATTCAGACCGTACATACTTTGGGGTGCCATACCTTACGGGCTGCTAGGCTACGCCATGTTTGCCGGCCCGGACTTTTCTGATACAGGCAAACTCATTTACGCCTACGCCACTTACACGTTGATGATGTTGGCTTACACCGTGATTAACGTACCTTACGGCGCCTTGATGGGTGTGATATCTCCGTCATCCAAGGAACGTTTAAAAGTATCCAGCTATCGTTTTGTCTGCGCGTTTAGTGCGGCATGGCTAATTGGAACCTTTGTTACGCCACTCAAAGCCATTCTGGGCGGAGGCGACGAAGCGGAAGGCTTTAGAATCACCATGATGATCTTTTCGGTCATCTCAATAGCGTTGTTCTGGGTGACGTTCGCCACTACAAAAGAGCGTGTGGTACCGCCGCCTGTTCAGGCCAGTATTAAGGATGATCTGCGCGCTGCCGCCAGAAACCTCCCCTGGATCGCCATGCTGGTATCGGGTGTGTTTACTCTTGCTCAAATTGCCGTAAAAGCGGGTGCACAGATCTATTTTCTAAAGTACTTCGTTGGCGATGACGGCACACCTATTTTTTGGATCTTTGATAAAACAGCTGTGTTTCTGTCGCTGGGAATGTTCGCCTTCATCGCTGGTGTTAGCACCACACAATACTTGAACCGGTACATAGATAAGCGGAATTTGCTGGTGTTAGTCAATGTTCTCGGTATCGTCCTGGCTGTACCACTGTTCTTCATTGGCGCGGATCAATATTGGTTATTGGTAGCACTCAACTGTCTGATGCAATTTGTTGCCGGCCCGGGTCCTGCACTGGTATTCGCCATGTATGCCGATTGCGCTGACTATGGTGAGTACAAGAGCGGGCGACGCACCACTGGTCTGATCTATTCAGCCGGTGGATTCGCCGCCAAATTCGGCCTGGCGATTGGTGCTGGTCTGTCTGGCTTCATACTCGCCGGCTTCGGTTTCGTTGCCAACGTCGAACAAACCGAAGCCTCAATGTTTGGCATCAGGCTAATGTACATAGTCTATCCGGCCATACTATTAATACTCGGCACCGCCGCTCTCTATTTTTATCGACTTACCGATAAACAAATGGTAGACATAGAAGCCGAGCTCGCCAGCCGTCGCTGAGGCATTTCAAGGATTTCTGCTGATCGAACCAGCCTTTGGTGGTAGGCTAGTTCGATCGAAGTTCGACATGTAACCGCCATGACTCAAACAGTTCAACTCCACCACTACAGCCTCGCAGCCCCAGCCGAAGTCATTGACGAAATAGTCGATTTCTACGACAAAGCCCTGGGCCTAAAACCCGGCTTTCGCCCGGACTTTGGCATCAACGGCGCCTGGCTATACTCCGGTGACCACCCATTACTCCACCTAATCGAAGACCCAGGCCGCCCCGCCGAAAAGTCAGGCTACTTCGACCACATAGCCCTGCGCTGTGAAGACCTTGAAGGCACCATCGCCGCACTTGAAGAAAATAATATTGAATTCGGCCGGTTAGATATGGAAACCATGGGTCAGATTCAGTTGTTCTTAACTGATCCTGCGGGAACGACCGTAGAGCTAAACTTCCTTACTTAGATTAAGCACCAGAAGGTAGCTTAGTGAGATGGGTATATGTGTTTTGGAGCGAATAGCGCCAGGGATGGACGCGGGACCGGGCCAGGGATGGCCCAATTGAGCGGAAAAACACATATACCCAGCTCGCTGAGCGGGGCCTCCCAACTAACTAACTCATCCGCTTAATCAACTGCTTACCCAACGCCATCTGATGCACCTGATCCGGTCCATCCGCCTGCCGACACCACCGCGCATAATTAAACGCCTCAGCCATACAATAATCTTCAGTAAGCCCGCCGGCACCATGCAACTGCATACATCGATCAATCACATTCTGCGCCATTAAAGGTACTTTAATTTTCGCCGCCGCAATCATATCGCGCGCCTCAGCGGCACCCACCTGATCCATCTTGTGGCA
>CAYGSL010000044.1:27810-40339 GCA_964352475.1 uncultured Pseudomonadales bacterium
CTGGTGATAAACCACTTGCGACCGTTCAACACATACTCATCACCGTCGCGTTCAATTCGCAGCTCAACATTTGTTGCGTCACTGCTTGCCACCTGAGGCTCTGTCATTGCGTATGAGCTGGCAACCACACCTTCCAGCATCGGCGTCAACCATTCTGCCTGTTGCTCAGGTGTGGCGTACTTCATGAATACTTCCATGTTGCCTGTGTTTGGCGCGTTGCAGTTAAAGACTTCTGGCGACCACAGCACACGACCCATTAGCTCGGCAAGCGGTGCGTAGTCGTAGTTACTGTAGCCATCATGGTCGGCAAATTCAGCATGCGCGGGCTGAATAAACAAATTCCATAAGCCCTGCTGTTTCGCCTTGGCTCTTAGTTCTTCCATAATAGGCACTAAGGCGAAGCGATCATCGGCGTTTTCAATTTGTTCCGCGTAGGTTTCTTCGTTCGGATAGATGTGTTCGTCAAAAAAGGCGTTTAGCAATGACAAAGTGTCTTCAGATTGCTGGCTGAATGAATGCATAGAGAAAAATCCGTCTTGGGCGAGAAGCGTCAGTTTACCAGCATTCGCGGCAATTCGTCGTTTGAAGTCAGGACATAAAGAATATGCGCTGCAGAATCAAGTTAGCCGCCACGCAGCCAGCTCGCAGGAATATTGCTCTCAACCAATTCGAGAATGCTGATATTGATGATGTCGTGTTGCTCACCCAGCTCATTGGCAAAGCGCGACCTGTTATTGTTTCTGGCAATGATGGTTGATAGCGGGTATTTTCGTCGTAGCCACAATGCCGTGCGTAAATTCTCTTCTTCCCGACCGGTGCCAAGCACGAACAAGGCATTGTCGCCTTCCAGGTTGATCGAATCTGATGCTTGTCGCCACACATCCGGATGCGAAATATCGCCTTGTAATACCTCGCGCCGATAACTGCCTTGCAATCTATCCTGTTCTTCGGCAACCAGTATCCGTCGATCAGCATCAACATCAATCACCACCACTGTGTCTAGCTCTGAGGTTGCTGTTGCTTTCAATTCTTCCAGCACCGACTGCCCAAAACGACCAAAACCTGCCAGTACAACCACATCTTTGCTTTTGGTTTCCTTGAAGTGTTGCAATATTCTATTGCGCACCAGACCTTTGGCTGCAAGATGGTAGGCATTAAATGTGAAACACTGCTGTGCTACTTTGGTGTTTTCCATGGAGCGCATGAAGCGCAGACGCGAGCAATGGATAACAATTCGTTCTCCTATACCAGGCTGCATCGACAGCAAGGCAGCCGCTGTTTCATAACTGGCGAGACTGCTGTCTTCAAACAGAAACACTCTTGCAGCGTATTCTATTCTTAAACGTTTGAAGCAGTGAGCTTGTGCGATATCACCCGCTACCACTATTGCGCCAAATGCTTCTCTGTAGTGATCAGCTAGCAAGCTGTCAGGATTGGAGGAAACCACCATTACCTTGGTTTTGTTATTGATCCTTAGTGCGCGCAGGTAGCTTGACGTTAGTGGGCCATCGCCAACTATCACAATGTGATTGCGAAGTCGTCGTACCGACCAGCTGCCTGGCGCCAGGGCCATAAGCAGAGCGCTCATAACCGTAGATGCGGTAAATGCGGGGGCAGCAAAGTACGCAAACCAGACCAGTGCGCGCGCAAAACTGGAGCCGCCCACTGGTGTGCCCAGGTCTACTCCGCCTACTACAAACAAACTGAGGCTGTAATAGGCCTTAACCAGCAGATCACTTTCCGCGATGTTGTCGCGCTCTGTGGTATTTACGCCGAGCTGAAAGCCAATAACTGCGCAAGCGAAGATACCCAGAGGAATTAAAATACGCCATTGGATCCGCTGTAGATCCACATCAATTGAATTCACCGCAGTTGACTACCGTTTAGCCGCCAGTCATTGCTTTCATTGCGGCCGCCTGTGAAGCAGCAATTTTCGTGGTGCTGTCTTTTGACGCGACTCGCTCATACCATTCTGTCAGACCGTCAACAGATGCCACAATATCGGTGTTGTGCATAGTCTGCATAATTTGCCGTGCCAGAAACAGTGTCCAGAATGCGTAGATGTCGACCACGCTGTAGTTTTCACCCAGCATGTAGGGTGAGAGTTGTGCACGCCGTGCGAGAGCGGCCATGCCTTTGGCAACCGCACCGGGTACTTCCTGATGAGCGCGCTCGTCACGTTCGCCATTGAATACGGCTTCAGCCAGTTGCCGGCGCGCCTGCGACTCAATGTACAGGTCACAAATGCTCATTAATTCATCGGCACGCGCCCTATCCCATGGTGAGGATGGAAACAGCGGTGAATTGCCCAAAGTCTCGCGCATAAACGTCAAAATCGCACGGGTCTCGGCCAGTGGGCCAAACTCGGTTACAGCCGCCGGGATTTTCCCCATTGGGCTGATAGGCAAAAACTCTTCCTTGGTGTTTGGCGTTGTATGCACAGGTTCAAACGCAAAATCGGTTTCCAGAGCGACCTGTTTAACAATGTTGTAGTAGTTGCTGATATCGAACCCATGCACTTTCATGATTTTCTCCTGGCAGATAGTGGTGAATTGCTTGCAGTCGCCAATGCTAGCAGGAATTGCGGGCGTTTGTATCTTTGGTAATCGATTCAGAAGCGGTTTTTGCGGTAGGCTCTCACGCACAATGCAGCTGCAGAGTTGCAGTTTCGCGGATAACGATAAGGAACAAACCATGAGCTCAGCATTTGATCTGGATACTCGGCAAAAGAACCTTGAACAATGGCTGCAAGGTCAATTGAGCGATGCCAGCGATATTGCTGTTAGCGATTTGGTTCGTCCTGAGGGCTCAGGGTACTCAAACGACACATTTCTCGCCACCATGCGCTATACCCAGGCGAACGCCGCGCAAGAAGAGCGAATAGTAGTGCGTGTAAGCCCTACTGGTTTTCCGGTGTTTCCGTTTTATGACATACCGCAACAGTTTGACGTGATGCGCGCCCTTGCAGTTAACAGCGACATACCAGTGCCTGACTGCCTGTGGAAAGAGTACGACAAATCAATTCTGGGAGAGCAGTTCTATGTGATGCGGTATCTGGACGGCAAAGTGCCATCCGACAATCCGCCTTACCATCGCGGCGGGTTCGTGATGGATGCTACACCTGAACAGCGCGGGCAGATGTGGAGCAACGGTATTCGGCAGATGGCCGCCCTGCATTCCCTTACTCCGGAGCAGGCCGGTCTTGGTTTTCTTGCCTGGCCTGATCGAAACCAAAGCGATATAGCTCAGCATTTGGACTATTACGAGAAATATCTGGTCTGGGCCGCACGGGGCAGACCGCAGCCGGTGGCAGATTATGCTTTACAGTGGTTGAAAGACAATATGCCGCAGAACGAACCGCACGGTATCGTCTGGGGTGACGCACGTTTCGGCAATATGATGTTCTCCGGTACTGAAGTCTGCGCCGTATTGGACTGGGAAATGATTGCGTTAGGTAACCCCGAAGCGGATCTGGCCTGGTGGATGTTTGTAGACGAGTGCCTGGTTCGCGGCAATGGCAACCCTGAGTTTGTTGGCCCAAGACCCGAAGGCATCCCAGACAACGATTCTACGGTTGCCTTATACGAAGAATGCATGGGCCGAAAAGTGGAGCACTTAAAGTACTATCAGGTGTTTGCCGGGTTGCGCTTTGCCTGTGTAATGATTCGGATAATGCAACAACAAGCAGCCGCTGGTACGATACCAGTTGAATTCACTGATGTGCTTGAAAGTGATAACACCGTTACCCAAATTACCGCAGAGATTCTGGATATCCCGCCGCGCTGACACAGAGCGCCCATGGAACTGACAAGCATCGCCCGCATTCAGGGCGAGGGTTATTACTCTCCCTTTGCTGAGCAGGCCGTTCTGACTCATGGCGTGGTCATTGCGCACAGTCGACGTGGGTTCTTCATTCAAGATCCAGAAGGTAAGCCAAATGCGCTCACATCCTGTGGTCTGTTTGTGCTCACCAGAAAACACCGGCCGCCTATAGGTAGCTACTGCGAGGTAGGCGGCAAAGTGTTGGACTACTTAGCCACGGAATTCGATCGCCCTGTTACTGAGATAAAAGCCGTAAGAGTGGATGTTATCGACGCGCACGGCGCGCCGATCGAACCAGTAAATATTGGTGCAGAGCTGCTTGAGGAAAGCCCGGAAATTCTGGCGCAGTTTCTGAATTCGCACGAGGGAATGCTGGCCAGCATTTCAGCCGGCGCCCGTTTTGTCGCAGCCAGTAACCCTTTTGCCGATTACGTGCTTGCTCCTGTTGGGCTTTCAGAACGTTTTGTACGGTCAGAACACGGCGGGGTATTAATTGACAGGGACGTACCGGATCAGTGGTTACCCAGTTTTCGAGTTGTGGATTATGACCAGGCTTCAACAGTTGATGTTGGTGCGACTCTAGGTGCCGATATTTGCGGAGCGCTTAACTATCGCTCGCAATCCTGGCAAATCGCTTGTAATCACGCAGCGTCGATTGAAACCGGCCCGCAAATTACCGAAACCGTCACCTCACTGCACAGCGATGACAACAGCCTGACAGTGATGACCCTGAATACTTTAAACCTTGACGTAAAAATTGAATCCAAAGACAAAGTGCTGGACCCGCGTCGCGACATTGACGATGACGTAGGGGAGGGTCGCTTTCTGCGCCTGGCAAGAGCCATTGTGCGCCAGGCTTGCTCACCAGATGTGGTAGCGCTGCAGGAGATTCAGGACAACGACGGCGCGGAAATCAGCGAAGTGGTGGATGCCAGTGAGACCTATAAACTGCTGATCAAGGAAGTGCTTAAGCTGGGTGGGCCGCGTTACGCCTGGCTGGATATTCCACCGCAGGTGGGAGCCGATGGCGGTCAGCCGGGCGGCAATATACGCAATGCTTATTTGTACAACCCGGAGCGCGTCAATGTTGTTGCTGGCAGCTTGCAGCGCCTGGCCAGTCAACAGGAAGCGTTTGAGTCATCACGTAAGCCACTAACGGCAACGTTCAGTTTGAAGAGCAATGCGGCTGCGCAATTAACCGTGATCAATGTTCACCTGGCGTCCAAACGCCATCAGCGAGGCATGTTTGCGCCTGAACTACCCGGTCACGATCCTAAACTGGACACGCGCATTGAGCAGGCGCGTATTATCAGAGCCGTACTGGATCGGCTGGACGAATTAGGCCGAGACTACTTCGTAACCGGCGATTTCAATGACAATGAATTCAGTGCGCCCATAAAAGCCTTGCTGGGCAACAGCAGCGTCAATATGGTTGATCATTTGCCGCCGTCGGAACGTTACGACTATAACCACCGCGGCAAGTTACAAGTGTTGATGCATGGCATAGTGTCTCAGCGACAGAAAACTGAAGGCAGAGTGCAATACGAAATTCTGCACGGCAACGAATTATTGGGCGTTACCCCTGGTGACGCCGGCGGCAAAGCCAGTGATCATGCCTATACCATGGCGCGATTGAGCTATACCTGATAAGGCAAAAAACTATGACTGATGAAATCGCTTACAGCAGTGCTCATGCGCTTGCAGAGCGCCTGCGCAACAAAGAGCTAGGCGTAGTTGAGTTGTGCGACCTCAGCATTGAACGAATCGAACGGCTGGACAAACATCTTAACGCCGTAGTGGTTAGAGATTTCGAAAGGGCGCGCGAAGCCGCCAAAGCCATGGACAATACGCCAGTTGAGCAACGTGGCTTACTTGGCGGTCTGCCGATTACCATCAAAGAGTCACACAATATCGCTGGTCTGCCCACCACCTGGGGTATGCCTGAATACAAAGATGCACTAGCGCAAGAAGACGCAGAGATAGTGAAGCGTTACAAAAGTGCTGGTGCGATTTTTTTGGGTAAAACCAATGTGCCTATTAATTTGGCCGACTTCCAAAGTTACAACGAAATCTACGGAACTACTTGCAACCCATGGGACCTGGAACGCACTCCAGGCGGATCTTCTGGCGGTTCAGCGGCAGCTTTGGCAGCCGGTTTGGTTGCTCTGGAAACAGGGTCTGACATTGGTGGCTCCATTCGAAACCCTGCGCACTTTTGCGGGGTGTATGGGCACAAACCGACCCATGGCACGGTACCTCCGCAAGGGCATGCTCTGCCGGGCTCTGTAGCCTCACCTGATATTGCCGTTTGTGGGCCTTTGGCGCGTAGCGCTGAAGATCTGGCGCTGGCAATGAGCATTATCAGCGGTACCGAACCTTTGGATGCGCCAGGGTGGCAACTAAACTTGCCGCAGCCTCAGAAAAAGTCTTTGTCTGAGTTTAAGGTGGCGGTCTGGTTGAGTGACGAGCACAGTCCGGTAGACAGCGAAACTCAACATAAGCTCACCATGGTTGCTGATGTACTTAGATCTTCCGGCGCCGAGGTGTCATTAACAGCGCGCCCAGATTTCCCTGTAGAGCAATCGCATCGAACTTATGTCACCTTGCTGCAATCGATTATGGGCGCCTCGGTTCCGGAAGAAGTATTCCAGCAATCCAAAAAGCTGGCTGCAGAGTTTGGCCCGCGCGACATGTCCGAGCCTGCCATACTCGCCAGAGCCATGGCGGCAGAGCACCGTGATTGGCTAAGAGCAAATAATGTGCGCGAAAAGCTTCGCTACAAATGGCGCGATTTTTTCTCGCAATGGGATATTCTGCTGTGCCCGCAGATGGCAACCGCTGCCTTTAAACACGATCACAGTGAGAGTTTTTCGAATCGCACTATCACAGTAGATGGCGAACAGAAGCCGTATTTTCAACAAGTATTTTGGTCAGGACTGATCACGGCACCGTATCTACCCAGCACGGTGTTTCCTGCGGGATTGACAGCGAATGAGCCAATCAGCGGCTTGCCCATTGGCCTGCAAGCGGTTAGTGCCGAGTATAATGACTACATCACAATAGATTTCTGCCGATTACTAGCCGAAGAAATGGGCGGGTTTAAGGCACCGGCTATGGATTTTGCGCAATGAGCACCAAATATAAATTAATCGGCGCGGACCTGTCGCCGTATTCGATAAAAGTGCGGTCGTATTTGCGCTTCAAGGAAATTGATCATCAGTGGAAAGTAGGCGGGCCGTCAAAAAAAGGAGATTTCGGAAAATACGGAAAGCTTCCTATAGTTCCTTTGTTGATTACGCCAGAGGGAGAGGGTTGGCAGGATTCAACGCCAATAATGGACAAACTTGAAGAAATTTTTCCGCAGCCGGCGGCTCTGCCCGACAACCCCGCATTAAATTTCTTATCTCAACTCCTCGAAGAGTATGCGGATGAGTGGGGCAACAAACACATGTTTCACTATCGCTGGAAAGCGGAAGAAGACCAGAATTCAGCCAGCCTGCGTTTGGCGGAAACGCGTATGCCTCTATGGCTGCGTTATATACCCATCGCCAATTCCATTATTCAAGCGCGCATTGCCACCATGGTGAAAGAGCGCATGAGCGGCAGGGGGTGGGTGATAGGCTCAAACGAAAATACCGCAGGCCGAATAGAAGATTCATTCGAGAATTTACTGGGCTTATTGCAAGACCACCTGGCTACACGAGACTACATTTTTGGTTCGCAACCCAGCTACGCGGATTTCAGCTTATGGGGGCAAATCTACAATGCCTGGACCGACCCAACAGGCAGGCGGATCATAGAAAAGCATTTCGCTGGTGTAAAACCCTGGATAATTCGTATGGAAAACCCGGGCAATAACGGCGAGTTTGAAACCTGGGCTCAATTGCAAGCAACGCTGCAACCGATTCTTGAGCAGGAAGTTGCGGGTACATTCCTACCCTGGACCGATGCGATCACCAAAGCCATGAGCGCCGGCGCGGAAGAAGTGTCTGTTGAATTGCGTGGCGAGGCGTTTGTCCACAGCATTGGTGGCCCGCAAAAGTATCACGTGAAATCTCTGGCGGTGCTTAAACAAAAATACGCCGTAGTGGCCGCAGACGCTGAGCTTGATAGCATTTTGACAGTTACCGGCTGCAAACCTTATCTTGTTTGATAAACTAGTCTTCAGCAGCTGCTTCTTCAGCTTCCCTGGTTTTCTCAGCACCTCCGGCAATACTTTTAACACTGTGGCGGATGTGCTCTTCCAACAGCAGACTGGCTTCCTGTTCTACCGCCCCAATATTGGCCAGCCAATGCAATAGGCCATCTTCGTCAATGCGCAAAAACTTCTGGTCTTTCAGTGTTTGCACGAAGTTTTTGAACAGCTTGCGTTCAAAATAATCAGGCGAGCGCAAACCGTGCATCACTGCAAGACGCTCTGCACATTGCTCACACAGTGTTTCCAGTTCACTTTGTTTTAACTGGCCACTTCCTTGCCTGCCCAAAATTACAGCCGTGAGGTAGTAGCGCTGCAGTGCTGGCATGGTGCTTTGCGCAAGCAGCATCAGATGCACCATGGCGCCATCGTCTTCGGTATTTCTGGAGTACTCGCCAGCGTTGTATTGAATTAGGTTCTGCGAGCAAAACAAAGTCAGCACATCGCTAACCAGTGTATCCAGGTCTTCATTCGACCAGTGCAAGAACAATTCGGTTTTAAGGAAAGGGTAGGCTAGTTTAACCAACCTAACGATTTCTTCTTTTGGCAACCTGTCACGGTTCAAGAAGCACGCCGCCACTGTGGCGGGTACTGCAAAAAGGTGCAGAATATTGTTTCTGAAGTAGGTAAGTGCTATCGCCTGACCATCAACGGTCAGCACCAGTTCGCCCAGAGCATGTGGTTCCACTTCTATGTAACCCATGTCCTCGCCGTGCGCGATGATCTGTTCAACATTGAGTTCTGGCAGATAGACTTCCTTGGAGTACGGTACGGTTTTCAGCAATGTCAGCAAAAGATTTAACTGGCGGGTGAGATCCTGCTTGGCCAGATTTTGGCGCGGCGCAGACAATAGTGCGAGTGCGAGAACACTCACGGGCGTGACTGCAGCAGCCCGATTTATTCGGTACATTATCTCCGAACCAAGAGAATCCACCACGGGACTGAGCCAAGCAGGCTTGTCGCCTGAATCGGCCGCAGGCACTTGTTCACGCCAGTTGCTATTGTGCGCATTCAACACTTCGTCGAGATCAATCGGTTCACCGATGTTTGCGTATACTTCACCAAATTGTTGGCGTAAGGCGCGAAGTGAACTAACAAAGCCAAAAAAGCTCTCCTTTTGCTTTTTAGCCCCAGCCAGTTCAGAGATAAATGACTGACCTTCAACCATTCGCTCATAACCAAAATACACTGGTACAAAGGCGATTTGGCGTTCGGTGTCTTGCAAGTAGGCTTGAATAGTCATCGCCAGCATCCCGCCTTTCGGCGCCAGCAAGCGACCACTGCGGCTGCGACCGCCCTCTATGAAATACTCCATTGAGTGGCCGCGGGCAATGATCTCTTGAACATAGGCACTGAAAACGGCTGCGTAAAGTCGATTGCCAGCAAAACTTCTGCGCACATAGAAGGCACCGCCAAAACGAAGAAATGGGCCCACCAACGGCATGTTCAAATTTAGCCCGGCCGCAATATGCGGTAGGGAGAAACCCTGCATAAACAGTGCATACGACATCAGTAAGTAGTCGATATGACTGCGATGACATGGCACATAAACCAGTTCCATACCATCGTCAATGGCGCGCAATCTGTCCAGCCCTTTAAATTGCACACCATCGTATAAGCGGTTCCACAACCACTGCAGCAACCGCTGCATAAAACGTATGGTTCGGTACGACATGTCTGCCGCTATTTCAAAGGCATAGTCGTTGGCCATATCCTCCGCGGTTTTTGGGGGCAGTGAGTACCAGTGTTTTCGCTTGCCATAGCCGGGTTTGCTTTGCTCGTTAGCAATTGCTTTTACCACTGCCGGGTTGCGCAGCACCTGAGCAATAACGGTACGTTTATGCGACTGGTCTGGCCCAAGGCTGGCGATGCGGCGTTGTCTGAAGTGTACGCGCAGAATTCGAGACAGCTTTCTAGCGAGGCGGGAATAGTCGATGCCCTCTGTCTGCCCGGATATCTCTTTTCCTTCATCTTCACCGTCAGTGGTAGATTGCAACTGAAACGAATCATCGAGCAAACTGGAAACCGCAAGAGGTTCGCTGAAACGAACAAGCGTTTGTCGTCCATGCAACAAAGTGGTGAAGAATTTGCGTGTACGGCCAGCAACATCCCATTGTTCGCTGAAAAGTATTTTGATAAGCGAATGTTCCTTGTCTGGCGCTCTGCCCCAGTAGATAGCCGTAGGCAGAAGTACTAATTGCTGCAGCTCAGCGCGCCGCAATAATTCCTCCATGCGTGATAGCTGAGGATGAGCACGGCGCAGGAAAAAGCCGCGGCCGCGGCGAATAACCACCACCGCGCCCCAATCATTGCTGTTCTCGTTTCGTTCGCGCCAGGAATGCATTGCCGATCGCCGATAAGGAAGCGGCAGACCATGTTGCTGGCAGATGATCTGTAACGCCAACAGGTCGGCAAGACTGCCCGTCTCCAGCACATAGCAAAGCTGACGATCGGGCTGCAAAAGCCCAGCCGGAGTTTCAGGCAGAACGTCTGGTCTAACCCACAACGACGCGATACGCGCCAGCAACGCGTACCACAAGCGCTCAAAAGATCTCATTGGCTCAGACTAACTGGCGGCAATGGCACTGAATTTAACCACTTCCGCTTTAGGCGTTACGATATCGCCCTCTGGCAGCAAAAACCGCCAATACACCATGCCGAAATTGCGTCCTTCAGTGTCAATCCAGTTCGGTACTCCAGGGTCTTTGTGGGCAAGAACCATTCGGAAATTACCCTCTGAGTCAGTTTTGGTTTGTACGCGATTTAGTGATATTCGGCGGTTTGCATAATCGTAGGATTGCAGGAAGCGGTTCCAAAGAGCAACATTCGCAAACACACACTTGGGAAAACGACCTGTCATTACTAGCGCTTCGTCATCGCCAAGATAATAAGGCGCCATGCTATAGGCATTGTCTACCGCAGAGAACGCCATATTGCCCGGTTTTTCCGGTGGCATGAAATGATTGGGAATACGCGACACCCAGGTAGGCGATTCTTTCTCACGTTCCATCATGCCCAGAGTTCGGCCAGCAACTTGAGCTGTAACACGCCGAATACCAGCGGCAATACTTGCATCATCCGGAGTGGGTGGCGGCGGCAATTGGTCGGTGGATTCTATCGTCATAGGAATATGCCGGCCAAGATCCGCCGCCACACTAATCTCTTCTTCAAAATAATGCCGCGTCGTTATTTGCGCTGCACTGTCCGGCAGCTTCAAGGAGTTTTTTCCGCTAACATTCGGGCCAAGCTGCAATTCGAATGATCCGTCTTCCGCTACGTCAAACTCGGTATTATTGATGGCCGCTACAACACCCGTAGCGTAACTGCCATCCCCGGCACCACCCTCAATCGTGATTGAGGTGTACACCGCACCTGCCATATTGCTGCGAATAGTGTAATTGCGCCCGCCACGAATGCTGGCGTTAAAGTAAACCGCGTCCGGATTATCGCCAAGCCCCTTGCGTGTGGGTGTCACAATGCGATGAAAAATAGGATGGTCACGGGACACATCCATCTCCGACACCAAGGACCATTGCAAGGTATGCATTATCGCCCTGTGCCCGTCAGCCACATCAGCCGGGCGGGTGATCCCCCCTTCTTCACCAAGAAATTGCTGATCGGCGGCTTGCAGCGTGCTGATCAATTCATCGAACGCAGCCCGGCTTTCCGTTTGCAAGCGCTTGTCTTCCGCGGTGGCCTTGCTGTGGTCTTCAGCCTGACTATTGCCAGCCAACAGACTGGCGCTGCCTATCGCGCCCACAGAGCCGATAAATGATCTTCTCTTCACGATCTATTCCTGCTTTTATTTGAATACGTGGATGGTACCAACCTTACCGGCTTTGTTCATCTGCTTAACAGGAATTAACCTCCCGCCCACTGCCCGGAATACGACTTAGCGGCCAATTCAGTGAGGTAAAACCCCTGAAAACAGCGAAAAACGGCGCTTTGACGCGATTTTTTCAATCCCATATATAGGCCGCCGCGTTTGCGGCTGCTATTATCGGCTTGGATACTGTTTGTACAGCAGGTTTCAGCACTGATGCTCTGTGAGGCAGCAATGCAGGACCGGTTGATAATAATGTTAAGCAAGACGCATCTGAGTACTGAGTATGAATATCTATTGTGGAAACCTGCCCTACAAAATTACTGAAGACGAGTTAAAAGCCCTGTTTACCGAGCACGGCGCTGTCTCCAGAGTAAACATCATCATCGACCGCCAATCTGGCCGTTCCAAAGGCTTTGGCTTTGTTGAAATGGATAATGATGATGAAGCGAAAAAAGCGATTGAGGCAATTGACGGGACTGACGTTCAGGGTCGTAACCTGAAAGTGAACGAAGCCAGGCCGCGTGAAGATCGGCCGCGCAGGCGAGACTGAATTTACAAATTCAAAGCAGAACGCTTGCGCAGATGTGAAAGGGCAAAAGTTAGCACTTAAGGGTATCAGCTCAAACCTGATCTGACAGACAGCGTGATATTGGTTTCTGCGCGACTAGCTGCACTTGCCTAAAAGC
>CAYGSL010000045.1:0-40294 GCA_964352475.1 uncultured Pseudomonadales bacterium
CCAGATTGGTAGCCCCGGGGCCATTTTGGCCGGCGAGTTCCCCCCCCCCCCCAGTTTCACCACAGGCGCGTGCATAGCCATCTGCCATATGCGCGTCGGTGCATTCGTCATGCACGCCAATCAATTGAATGCTGTCGGCGTGGTATATGGCGTCGAACATTTCCATTGTCGCGGAACCAATCAGCCCGAACACGTATTTAACGTCTTCGACTTTTAGAGATTCAACAGCGGCCTGTCCGCCTGTGAGTTCTGGCAGGGTAGGGTTCCGCTTAGTTAAACTCGGTTAACAAATCAATCAGCTAGCGAGTGCTTTGTGAGAAAGGAAATTATTGGGCCAATGAAGAGGTCAGGGCGCTCCAGCAAGCCCAGATGTTGCAGGCCTTGCACAATAATCGTTTCCGAGGATTGGATCTCTGCCGCAATAGCATTGGACATGGCGGGCGTGCTGCCTGTGTCATTTTCGCAAGTTATCACCAGGCATGGCAGCGCCAATGGCGGCTTGGGTCTAATGAGTTCGGTGACGCCTGCTGCCAAAACCTGGCGGTGCAGCGTATAGTTCTCGAGTTCATTCGCAAGGACAACGTCTCGCACGCGGCTGACGGTTGATGCCTGCTCCGCTCTGTATTTCCTGGTAAACCATCGCTCCAGTGTACTGTCTATGCTTGCCTCAATGCCGCCAGATCCGGTTTTCGCAGCACGTTCTTCGACCAGCTGCTGTGCTTCCTTACTTCGCTCGTGCGGGGAATTCATTACCACAATGACGGTGGTTCTATCCGGATGATCCATCGCAAATCGACGGTTGATCATACCGCCCAATGAGAAACCAATAAGTGAGCAGGTATCGATTTCCAACTCGTTCAGTAATTCATACAATTGTTCGGATAATACCGACAAGCTGGGTTTGACCTTAGGCAAGGCTGACTCACCATGGCCACAGAGGTCATAGGAAAGTACGCGATAGATTTTGGATAAAGGCGCTACGTAGTCTTGCCAGGTAATTTGTCGATTCATGCCAAGACCGTGGATCAGCACCAGAACAGGTGCGGATTCTGGTCCAGTCAAGTCGTAGGCAGTGCCCTTAATGCTGATAGTGGCCATCAAACTCCAGCTGGATTATCCACATCGCGTCCCATTTCTTTCAAATCTTCATAGCGGTCGCCAATTCTATGCAGCGGATGGCCGCCGATGGAAGCGCCAAGTGCGATCACAATTTCATCGTCTGCAGGTGCATCTGGAATCGTGGTATGAATGGTTTGGTAATGGGAGCGGCGTCCCGCGTCGTCTTTATCCATTAAAGGAATCATCAAACTGGTTCCCGCAGCACCACGGGTGTTAGTGAATGCGAGGTAGGTTTTTGCTTTTACCGCGTCACGAAACTGGTTACCGAACCATAAAGAGTGGGTTAATGCCTGGGCATGCTCTATCTCGCCGCCCATGCCTACGATTGATGCTTTTCCGTAGCCTTCCAATTCGTCTCCGGTAGTGTCCAGAACCATGTCGGTTAACAGCTTGCCCAGCTCTGGGCAAACGTCGCGAATAGCGGGCCGCAGATTTTCAACATAACCCTGACCGGCCCAGGGGTTTGCGATTATTGCGATTGCAGCGACTAATTTGGTGGGCGTTGGAACACTTGCACCACCTTCAATAAACGTGGTTTGTACATGCATTAAAGTGCGGCGGATTTCAGCGGCCATGATTGATCCTCAGTCTGCGAACGCAGGTATTACTTCGTTGCAAAACAGATCCAACGATCGTTTTTGCTCCTCAAAGCCCAGGCCCATGCTGGCATAGTAAATAAAACTGTCGACGCCCAACTCTTCGTAACGTCGAATCTTCTCGATAACCGTTTGTGGTGAACCAAACATCAGGTTTTCCTCCAACATATCTGGGTCAACCCTGACATTTCCATCCATATCTTCCAGAGCAATTTTGTCAGGGAAACCATTTACCACATCACCCGATTGCATCATTAGATTGCCAAACTGGCTAAGCACGTTTCGAATGGCCAGCAAACAGGCCTCTCGGTCTTTTTCGTTATCGTATAAAGCAGTGTGTCGCATTAACGCGAATCGCCCGTTGAAGTTTCCGCCAGACTTTGCATTGGCTTCATCAAGCTGCGCTTTGTATTTTTCGGCTTCGGAAAAAGGCAAAGTTAGAGGCCAACACATAACGTTGCAATTGTTGGCTACGGCATGATCATAAGTTTCTGGTGAGCGCGCTGCCATCCACACCGGCACATTATCCTGCACTGGTTTTGGACAAGAAGTGGATTTGGGGAACTGCCAGTATTCGCCCTCGTGCTCAACATCTCCGGCCCAGAGTTGTTTTACAAGCGGCAACATTTCCTTCATGTACTTGTTGCCTTCTTTCTGTGACACACCAGGTTTCATCCGGTCGAACTCTCGCTGATACGCGCCAGAACCCAGGCCAAACTCCAGCCTTCCACCGGACATGAGATCAAGCATGGCCGCTTCACCGGCAAGACGAATAGGGTGCCAATAAGTGGCATTGGCAACGGCAACACCAAGGCGAATATTCTTGGTATGCGCCGCCCACCATGCGAGTAGTTGAAACGGATTAGGTGCAATCGTCATTTCAAGCGCGTGGTGTTCGGCAGCCCAAACAATCTCAAAACCTGCGTCATCGACCCTCTGCACCATTTCCAGAGTGTGTTGCTGTACTTCATCCATGGACTGGCTAGCGTCCATCCGTTCAAGATTGATCGCGAAATGAAATTTCATGTTGTACCCCTTTTAAGTAGGCCTCACTTGCTGAGGCATTACTGTTTTGCTTAGAGCTATTTGATTACAAACATTGAGCCCAAGGGCTCGGATGATGTATTCATCCACACTGTCTTAGGGCGGGTGTAGTCGTACACAGCCTGGTATCCGCTTTCGCGGCCATAACCTGAGTTCCTGGTGCCGCCAAACTCTGCAATGGGTGAAATAGCGCGGTAGGTGTTTACCCAAACAATACCGGCTCTCACCGCTTTTGCCATGCGCAGGGAACGGGCGCTATCGCGTGTGAAAATACCCGCTGCCAGGCCGTGTTCCGTATGATTGGCCAATCGAACCGCTTCTGCTTCGTCCTTAAACCGCAACACGCTTAGTACGGGGCCAAACAGCTCTGTGTCTACGATACGGGTTTCAGGGCCCGGGCATTCAATGATAGTAGGCTCAAAAAACAGTTTGCTTTCTGCTTGCGCGCGCTTGCCGCCGCAGACCAAACGTCCGCCTTCGCTGAGTGCGAATTCTATTTCACGCTCAATGTGTTCCAACTGTGCGTGTGTGCAGAGAGGCCCCATTTCCGTTTCTTCCAACATTGGATCGCCAATACGAACGCCTTCGGCAATGGTTTTCATTCTTTCAAGAAATTCATCGGCAATGTCTTCGTGCAGCAATGCGCGTGAACCAGCAACACAGCTTTGACCCGAGGCACCAAAGATGCCGCCCACAGAACCGTTCACCGCACTTTCCAGGTCGGCGTCGTCAAACACAATAAACGGCGATTTGCCGCCAAGTTCTAATGAGACTTCGGCAAAGTTGTTCGTTGAATTCTGCAGTACCTGTCTGGCCGCATTCGGCCCGCCGGTGAATGCAATTCGTGCTACCAGAGGGTGGCTGGTCAATGTTCTGCCGCACGGGTCGCCATGGCCAGTTACGATATTGACCACGCCGTCCGGAATACCAGCTTTTGCAATCAGTGCACCGAACTCAAGCATGGCGGCAGAGGCATGTTCTGATGCCTTGAGAACCATGGTGTTACCAGCGGCAAGTGCTGGGCCCATTTTTACGGCTGTTAAAAACAGCTGGGAATTCCATGGTACAACGGCGGCAATTACACCCAGAGGTTCTCTTGAGGTGAACACAAACATATCAGGTTTGTCGATGGGCAAGGTCTCACCTTGAATCTTGTCGGCACAGCCAGCAAAGAACTGCAAATATTCGGCAACATACGCTGCCTGCATTTGCGTTTCCTTTAGCATTTTTCCGGTATCACGGGTTTCTGTGATGCCTAACTCGGGAGAGTGCTCCACCAGCAGGTCGGCGAGGCGTCGCAAGCATTTGCCGCGCTGCGTTCCGCTCATCTTCCCCCAAGGGCCTTGGTTGAGCGCTTTGTCTGCGGCACGGACCGCCCGGTCAACATCTTCGGCCGTGGCTTCGGGAATCTGACACCACACTTCACCGTTACTTGGGCTGATGCTGTCGAATACTTTACCGTCCGAAGATGGGCAGAATTGCCCGTCAATCAGCATTTCGTAGATTTTGTTTTCAGCCATGATCGCACCCCTTTTTGCCAACGAGCAGAGGTGCAATGTGCCATAGAATCTAATATCATGATATTGAATTATTCTGCACATTAAATGCAAAATATTCGAATCGAGAATAGCTTATGAACATTGCTTCCTTGGGCACATTTATTGCCATCGTAGAATCGGGCAGCTTGGTGCGCGCCTCAGAGCAACTTAATGTCACACAATCAACGGTGACCGCGCGATTAAAAACACTGGAGCATGACCTGGGTCAAACACTGGTGAATCGCCACAAGTCTGGCGTTCGCTTGACTCCGGCAGGCTCCAAACTAATTCGCTACGCAAAAATCATGACCGGACTGTGGCAACAAGCAAGGCATGAGGCAGGTCTGCCCGACGGCACAGAAGCGCTAGTAAATTTCGGCTGTCACGCAGATCTCTGGCAAGCCGGCGGAAAGACGTTCTTTGACTATATTGCAGTGCAGCATGAGTCGATCGCTTTGTCGGTATTACACGGCAGTCAGTTAGAGCTTGAGCAAGCACTTGCTGATGGGCTGGTCGATATCATTCTTAGCTACCAACCCTTCGCCAGAGACACTCAAACCGTATACACCCTGGCACCTGAACAGATGCTGCTCTACTCAGACCGTGTTGGTTCACCAATCAAGTTTGACCCAAAGTATGTGTTTGTAGACCATGGAGAGGAATACCGTCGGTTTCATGCAGAGCATTACCATGATGCAGGCACTGCAAGAATAAACTTCGACTCTTCACAGTGGGCGCTGGAGTATTTGTTGGAGCAGGGAGGATCGGCCTATTTGCCGGAAAAACTGGCACAACAACACCTGGACGCCGGGCGATTACATCTTCTGACTGAAGCGCCCGGTTTTGCGCGTAAGCGCTATGTTGTTGCCAGAGACAGCGCAACTGAAAACTGGTCGTGGTTTGCCGGAGTCCTGAAACTCATGTGATGCAGCCCTGAATTGACGTGTGCAGCAGCGAAGGAATACTATCCGGAAATCATAAAACAAATAAGAAGAGCCGTTACTTGAAGTTCAATCAGTTTCTAACCAGCTACATGCCGGATGCAACCACTAGCGGCAAAAATCACTTTGCGGAGCTTGTTGAGCAAGCCGTCAAGGCAGAACAGTTTGGTTTTGATAGCGTGTCACTGCCTGAACACCATCTCATCAATATCCTGTTGATGCCGTCGCCTTTGCAGATGGCTGTAAAAATTGCGGCACACACACAACACATTAACATCATCACTGCGGTCGCCGTATTACCACTTCGGGACATGCGTATTTTTGCCGGAGAACTGGTTCAGGCCGACTGCCTATGCGATGACCGCTTGATACTGGGCGTGGGGCGAGGCGCTTTCGCCTATGAAATGGCAAGGCTAGGCACACCCATTGAAACATCCAGAGAGAAGATGCAGGAGTCTCTTGATGTGTTGCAAGCCTTGCTATGTGAAACGGAAGTTAGCTGGAATGGTAAGTACTATCAGTTTGATTCGCTAACAATCATGCCCAGGCCTGAGCGCGACATTCCAATGATGCTGGCTGTGATGGACCCGGAGGGCATTTACCAGGCTGCGCTGAGAGGTTTCCATATTCAAACAACGGTACTGCACGCAAACGCCGATGTATTGCAACAGCGCACAGCAGCATTCCATCGCGCGAAATCGGAACTGGGCGAACGCGGTCGACATCTGTCACTGTCACTGCAGCGGGTTTTGTATTGCGCGCGCGATGAGAAAGATGCGGCTGAGAAGAGGGCTATGGCCTATGAGTATTACCAGCGTTTTGACAACGTATTTACCGGGCCGGGTGCAGTGCACAATGGCTGCATAGAAGCGTTGCCGCGTGGTCAAAGCCTGGATGAACTGTCTGAGAACTTGCTAATTTACCCGCCTGAAGAAATGATTGATCGCTTGGCTCTCTATCAGGAAAGCGCTATTGATGAACTCATTCTCAGCTCAGGAATGGGCCAATGCCACCAGGAAACGCTGGAAGCAATGCAGCGATTCTCGGAGCAGGTGATGCCACATTTTCAAGACCACTCAAAAGATAGGGTAGCGTTATGACAGCAGTTCCCTGTGCGTATTCCGTTGACGGTTCCGGGCCGCCGCTGGTACTGATTCACGGCATCGGCTCCAGGCGGCAAACCTGGAACGAGATTGTCCAGATACTGAAAGATGAATACACCTGTATTACCTACGATTTACGTGGCCACGGTGATTCGCCAGTGAGCAGCGATGTTTTCGGCCTGAGTGAGCTGGTCGAGGATCTTGAGTTACTAAGGACAACTTTAGGGTATGCCGAATGGCACATCGCTGGACATTCACTGGGTGGCATGATCGGCCCGGCGTACGCGCACAAACACCCCGATAGCGCACTGTCATTAGGATTGCTGAGTACAGCGGCATTTCGCACCGAAGACGATGCGGCCAAAGTGCAAGGTGTTGTAGCGTCGATGGAAGAACATGGGGTGGGCAACACGCTGCCAACACTGGTGAACCGATGGTTTACCGACGAGTATGTTGCTGCGAACCCGGATAAAATAGAAGCGCGGATTCAACAGGTTTTGGATACGCCGGCAGATACGTTCTTGAATGTATTCCATATCTATGCCGAAACGGAGATGGCGCCGTGGTTGCATGAAGTAACCGTGCCTGCCCTGGTGTTAACCGGGGAAAACGATGGCGGCTGTAATCCGCGGCTAAATCGCTTGATCGCTGACGCAATGCCAAATGCACAGCTGTGTATTCTCGAACACCTCAAACACTCAATAATGATCGAAGCGTCGCCACTGGTGGCCGATCATTTAAGAACCTTTCTTCGCGCAAACTCTGCCTGAGTATATTTTAAGCAATGCGTGCATGATGCATCCAATACGCTAATGTAAATTGATCGCCGGCCGATATAACAAGCAGTAATAACGTTCAACGGTGATCTATGAATACACGAGAGAAGGCTTTGCGCGTCAATCTCACAGACCAGGTATACGGCAGCTTTGCGGAGATTGGTGCCGGCCAGGAAGTGGTGAGATGGTTTTTTCAAGCCGGTGGTGCCGCTGGCACAGTGTCAAAGAGTATCTCGGCCTACGACATGCGAGTCAGTGACGCGATTTATGGCGAATGCAAGCGCTACGTGGCACGCGACAGGCTTGAATCCATGCTGGAAAAGGAGTTCTCCTTGAACGTTGAGCGTCTGGGTGAGCAGCGCGGCAACGAAACGGCGTTCTTTGCTTTTGCTGATACTGTTTCCGCCCGAAATTTTGCCGGCACCAATGCGTGTCACGCATGGATGGGCGTTCGATTCCAAGCCGCTCCAGGTGAGGATTTTAGTCAGATCATTATCCATGTTCACATGAAGGATGCATCAAATGCGCTGCAGCAGGATGCGATAGGTATTACCGGCGTCAATCTGATTTACGCGGCCGCTTTTCATTCCGCGAATCCCGATGATCTGCTGCGCTCATTAATGGATGGCCTGACCAGAGAGCGACTGGAAGTCGATATGATTGAGTTCACCGGAGCGGCGTTTAAGAACATTGACAATCGCGTAATGAGTCTTCGTTTGGTTCAGTCCGGTTTTACAGATGCGGCTATGTTTGCTGCAGATGGTGGTGTTCTTCAAGCGTGTGAGTATCTTAGAAAGCAATCAGTGGTAGTGCACCGCGGCAGGTTTAGACCGCTTACGCATGTGAACATTGATGTATTGCATTGCGCTGAAGCGCAGTTTAAAAAAGATCATGCCGAATGTGAGCCAATTGCATTGATGGAAATGACCATGCATCAGTTATCGGCTGATGGTGATGTGTGTCTTGAAGATTTTATCAGTCGGGTTGACGTTTTAGCGGCAACTGAACACGCAGTATTGATTTCTGATTTTCTTAATTTTGACGCTTTGGCTAATTACTTGCGACGCTCAGGTGTTGCCAGAACGGCGTTGGCTATTGGTATGGATTCGGCGCAAAAACTTTTTGCGGAATCAGATACTAAAGACGCGGGAAGCTTGTTTGAAAACATGGGCCGCCTGATAGGTAAGGACCTGACCATGTACGTGTACCCCATGCTCAATGAAAGCAGCGGCCAGGTGCTAGGCATCAGTGATTTGCAACTCGATCACTACAGTGCCAAGTTATTGGAATATTTGATGGATCTGGGTGCAGTGAAAGCAATTGAAGGGTACAACCGGGACGTGCTGAAAATTCATTCGCCAAAAGTGCTTGAGCACATTGCGGCAAATGATGAGCGTTGGGAGAGTATGGTTCCAGAGGGTGCAGCGAACATAATACGCGAACGCAAACTCTTCACCGCAAAGTAAAGCCGCGCATCTGCGCACGCGCGCGGTGCATGGCTAAAAGCTTCACATCAGCCCATTGCGGCGTACAATGCAGCCTTCAGAAGTACGTATAGGTGAAGGTGTGATATGACTCCCATTGAAGTGTTTTTTCAGTATGCAGGAGAGTTCGAGAAATCCTACGAAGACAATAACTGGTCTCGCTTGTACGGTTTTTTTCATGACGACGCTACCTACACGATCATTGGCGAACCCTATGACTGTTGTCTGACGGGCCCTGAAGCGATTTTTGCCGGCATGCAGAAGTCATTGGACGGAATGGACCGCAGGTTCGACACGCGCGACATAGCCCTGGACGGAGAGTTTCTGGAAGAGGGCGATGATATGACGGTAAGTTGGCGAGTGACCTATGGCAAACAGGGATTATCAGATTTTGTGCTCGGCGGCACCTCAAGAATGACGGTTAGAAATGACAAAATTGCGTCTCTGAGCGACGAATTTCCCGAGAAGTCAGTACGTTTGATGAAGGATTGGATGTTAGAAAACGACTTCGAGATCGACCCCTCATACACTTAAATTCAGCGCTAAGAACCTGATCAATAGTTAATAAAAAATTGACATAAGCAGTATATGTTAATGAAATATATAGCAATGTTGGTTTTCTCTCATCAATGATTGTTTTCAATTCAGTCGGTTTTGCCGGCAATATTCGCGTTACTATGGCTGTGTAGTCCAGCTTTGACTGCTTGAAGCGGACTTAAAACAACACATCGTAGGAGAAACGTATGGATCCTGTAGGTATTGTTATATTTTTGGCGATAGGTGCGGTAGCCGGTTGGCTTGCTGGAAACCTGATGAAAGGCGGCGGCTTTGGTGTGCTGGGCAACATTGTTGTCGGCATTATCGGTGCTGTAGTGGGTGGTTTCGTGCTTGGCGCGCTGGGCTTCTCCGCCGGGGCCAGCATAATTGGCCAAATCATTACCGCGACCATTGGAGCAGCTTTATTGCTGTTTATCGTTGGCCTGGTAAAAAAGGCCTGATGTTCTGATCTGCCAAGGATGGCGGAAGAATTTACTGGCGCAGGAGTGCCATTCATACTCCTGCTCGCTACGTCGCAAGCTGGCGGATGGTTTCGAGACAGAAATCCACTTCGTTTTCATCGTTGAGTAAGCCTGGCGAGAGCCGCAAATAAGATCGACTATAAGGTGCCTGCGAGGCAATAATGTTGTACTTGCGCATCGTACTTACGCTGTCTCTCGGCGATAAGCCGCGTATTTCAAACGCAGTTATGCCTGAGCTGAAGGCGGCATCTACAGGCGTTTTAAGGCTGACGCCTTCTATTCCATTAAGTTCTTTTTTCAGGCGAGAATTCAGTTCGTGTATTCGATTCTGGATGCGTTGCTTGCCAATCTGCTGGTGCAACTCGAAGGCTTCGGTCATTGCCCATCGGTGTTCGTACGTGTGGGTTCCGCCGGGCGTCATTCGAATAGCGCCTGGAATAGGAGACTCAGGTAAGAATTTCATCCACTGTAAAAATGCGTTCAGGTCGAACGTAGGTACGGTAGGGCTCACGTGCTGCCAGCTATCGGCCTTGCCCCATAAAATACCAGTGCCTCTAGGGCCAAGCATCCACTTATGAGTACCGGCGATAAAGAAGTCGCAGCCCAGTTTTTGCACATCTATGTCTTCGACGCCAAATCCGTGCACTCCGTCTACGCAAAACAACAGGCGATTTTTTTCGTTACGTCCAATGTTAGCATTGGCCACCAATGCGGAAACTTTTGCGATTGGCAGTTTCACGCCACTTGAAGAATGCACCCAGGTTAGGGCGAGCACGCGGGTAGCGGGCTTGATGGCGGATTCAATAGTTTTAAGAATTTCTTGCTCAGAGACTTCCTGCGGGTTTTCCTGATCGTATAAATCTATGCGTTTAACGCTTGCGCCGTTTTGCGCGGTGCAGAACTCCAGGGATTTATACGTCGCATAATGATCATGAGAACTGGTAAGCACTTCCTGACCAGGCGTAAATGTTATCCCGTGATAGAGCGTGGCAAGGCCTTCCGTGGTGCTTCTGATCAGGGCGATGTTTTCGGCCTTATCATTGATGTATCTGGCAGCTGCCTCAAGGCTGGCGAGTTCCAGCGCGTGATCTTGCTGCATAAGAAATTGCGCGGGGTTGTAATCCAATTGCTGGCGATATTTGTCGATTGCTTCACTAACAGGTTTAGGATGCGAGGCTAGCAGAAATCCGGCCATGTGTTTCACATCTGTTTGCAGCGGAAATAGTGCTCGTATTTCCGGCCAGGAGTCTAGTGAATAGCTTGAAGATGCTGAAGCCGTGCTGCCTGAAGCCGGTGTCTGCATCGCTAATGCCGCGGTTCCAATAACCCCCGCTTTCAGAAGTTCACGTCGATTATTAGTGGTCATGACTTATGCCTCAGAGAGTGTCTATTCAACGAGCACGCTAGCTATCGCCGCCGCGTTGATAATATCTTCAGTGCTGCAGCCGCGAGATAAATCCAGCCACGGTTTGGCCAGGCCTTGAAGAATTGGGCCAGTCGCTGTGGCGCCACCAAGTCGCTCAGCCATCTTATAGCCGATGTTGGCAGAATTCAGGTCTGGAAAAACAAGTACATTGGCTGTTCCGGCAACACTGGAATTCGCGGCTTTGGTTTTGGCTACCTCGGCAATGATGGCTGCATCTAATTGCAATTCGCCGTCAATAATCAAGTCCGGTTGTCGCTGCCGTACTATCGCCAGAGCTTCACGCACCGGTTCAATCGTTTTGTGCTGCGCCGAGCCCAACGTGGAAAACGACAACATGGCCACTCTTGGCCTGGTACCAGTCAACGCTTTATGGCTTGCGGCACTGTCTATGGCTATTTGGGCAAGCTGTTCAGCATTAGGTTGGGGATTAACCGCGCAGTCGCCAAATGTCATTTGCCTGAACTCATGATCGATGAGAAAGACACTTGAAACGAGTGAGGAGCTGGCATCAAGGCCAATTCCGCGCAAGCACGCTCTTAGCACCTTGGCGCTTGATTCAACGGCGCCGGCAACTCCGGCATCGGCGTAGCCGATCTTTACCAGTACCGCCGCCAGCAACAAGGGGTCCGCCAATTGAGCTCGCGCTTCTTCCTCGCCTAGGCCCTTATGTCGCTGGCGTTCAGCGAAACTGTTAACTGCCTGAGCCATTAAGTTTGCTGAATCACTTCGTTCACTGAACGATTCGAGGTCAAGGCCGGCGATTGGTGCAATTAGAATTGGTTCGCACAAGCTTTGCTGCTGCATTTTCTTAACCGCATCATAGACGCGTTGGTCAGCACACTCGGTAAACAGGATTCGCTTCTTCAGCGATGATGAGCGCTGGCGCAATCGGTTGAGCAATGCAGAGTCAGACATGAAAGCAGCTTAGTCGTGGGTGTGCTTTGGAAGCACACGTTTGTAATCGAGGTGATGTTCACTCAGCTTTTCGCCATTGCGCATCACTATATATCCGTCGATAGTATTGGCGTCTCTGCGGTAAAAACTGATGCCGGAAAAATGCAGTTCATTGTCTTGTTTCGCCACCAGGCGAAAGTTCACATAGTCTTCTTTGTCTTCCCAGGCGTGAAACGCAGCACTAAAGTGTTTTACTTTGAGACTTAAAGAACCTTCCTGGACTTCTAGCACTAATATTTCGTAAAAGTCGATTCCTGAATCATCAAACAATTTAAACGTGCCCACCATCGTACCTGCCGAAGGAGGGCTCCAGACTTCCTCAAATTGTTTGCCAAAAGCGGTCCCGTGCCAGGAACCGACCAGCCATTCGGCATCCTCCAATGTTGCTGCAGGTCGCTGCTCGCCTTCGGATAAACCAAAAGTATGTTCTGTTCTTGGCGTGGCGGCTAACAAGGTGGTGCATAAACCCATGCCAATGCACAGTACCAGGTAACGCATGTAGACTTCCCCGAGCATTCGACGCGGACTAGCATTTACAGTTGTTACCTAGCCTACAGCAGCATGCCTGCTCTGGAAAGTCTTGCATTAGCGACTCTTTCCCAGCCACCTTGTTATGCGGTATTGTTGCGAAGCGAGAGAGATAGAAATTTATGAACCCCAGATACAAAGCGCTCTTTGAACCAATTAAAATTGGCCCTGTAACAGCGCCCAATCGTTTTTACCAGGTGCCACATGCCAGCGGTATGACCGAAGCTAATCCTCGCGTGCGGGCTGCATTTCGAGCAACCAAGGCAGAAGGTGGGTGGGGCGTTATCTGCACGGGTGCAGTCTCAACACACCCGTCATCTGATGATAGCCCCTTGCCGTTCGCGCGATTATGGGATGAAAACGATGTGCGTTCGCATGCGCTTATGTGCGATGCCGTGCACGAACACGGCGCATTGGCCGGTGTGGAGCTATGGCATGGTGGTGCCGCGGTAATGAATCGTACCTCTCGAATCAGTCCCTATTCACCCTCTGGTATTCCCTGGGCGGCAACGCATGTGGGTTTTATGGGGCTGCAGAAGCCACGCGTGATGGATAAGAAGGATATTCGAGACGTCATCCAATGGCAGGTAGCGGCCGCATTGCGGGCGCGCTCAGCCGGATTCGACATTGCCTATATCTACGCGGGCATGGGTTATCTTGGTTATCAATTCTTGATGCCTGAGACCAATCAGCGTACCGATGAATACGGCGGCAGTGTTGCGAACCGAACCCGCTTTGTCAGAGAGCTGATTGAAGCGACCAAAGAGGCCGTGGGTGATACTTGCGGCGTTGCTTTGCGCATTAGTCTTGAAGAGTTACGTGACCGGCCCAGCGATAATTACGAATCACAGGCTCATGAAGTGGTTAGCTTACTGAGCGACGTGCCCGATCTTTGGGACGTGAAAATGGACTCCAGTCCCACTGACTGCGGAGCATCACGTTTTCGGCCAGAAGGTGCCCATGAGCCTGTGATCGATTTCGTAAAAAAATGCACTGATGTGCCGGTGGTGGGTGTGGGCCGATTTACCTCACCTGATTCGATGGTATCGCAATTGAATCGTGGGGTACTTGATTTGGTGGGCGCTGCACGCCCATCAATAGCGGACCCGTTCCTGCCAAGCAAGATCGCCGAAGGCCGAGAAGATGATATTCGCGAATGCATTGGCTGCAATATTTGCATTGCCTCCTGGCATGATGGGGTACCGATTCGTTGCACACAAAACGCTACTATCGGGGAAGAGTGGCGCAAGGGGTGGCACCCAGAGCGAGTGAATAAGACGGCTGAAAACGAGTCACTGCTGGTCGTTGGTGGTGGTCCAGCGGGTATGGAGGCTGCACTGATTGCGGCGCGCCGAGGCTTCGACGTGATGCTTGCAGAGTCGGCGACTGAATTTGGTGGCCGGGTAAGTTTTGAGTCCAAGTTGCCCGGTTTGGCCAGTTGGGGCCGGGTGACTGACTATCGCATGAACGCCTTGCAGCAAATGCCCAACGTGCAACTGTTCCCTGCGAATCGCTTGAACGCAGATGACGTGATTGAAATTGGTGCTAAAAACGTGGCAATTGCTACCGGGTCTTTATGGACGCACCATTTGTACTCCTCGCTTGAGTTGCCCGTAAACAAGCTGTCTGGGCCGGAGGTGTATACACCGGATGATCTAGCCGCTGGCCGTTGGCCTCAGTCAGGACCTGTTTTAGTGTTTGACTTCGATAGTTATTATATGGGCGGAGTATGTGCCGAAGCGCTGAGCGCGCGCGGCCTAGCTGTCCATTACGCCACGCCGGCCGGACATGCGTCGGCCTGGACGATCATGACCAATGAACAACCGTATGTTCACCAGGCTCTTGCCAATAGTGGAATCGGCGTGAGTACCATGACACTTTTGGATTCATTTGACGGTGCACAGGCAGTGCTGAGTGACTTGTTCTCTTCTCAGACGCGCTCAATAGAGGCGTCGGCCGTAGTGATTGTGGGCATTCGATTACCCAGCGACGATTTGTACCATGAGTTGCAGGCACGTGAAGCCGAACGGGCTGAAGCAGGCATTCAAACGCTGCAACGCATAGGCGATGCCAGAGCGCCTGGGGCCATTGCACACGCGGTGTATGCTGGCCATGAATACGCCCGAGAATTGGGTGAGCCTGAGCAAGCCTTGTACATTCGTGATCTTCCGATTACCGAGCAGGCGCCTGGCCCGGCCAGTGTCAACTAATCATCGGCTGGTATACTCTGGGCTTGTCTCATAACGTGCGACACATAATGCGTAAGAATTATTATAACTGGCTGCTGTTGCTGCTGCTGTTCCCGACCTTGCTGCAAGCTGAGTCCGGTGCGATTCAGTTTGAGTTGGAAGCACCGGAAATTGTGCACAGCGGCGAAGAGTTCACGGTATCAATCAAACCCGAAAAAATCACACCGGCGCAGGCGCGTGGTGCCAGGGTCAGTCTGTGGCATGGTGCCGAGTCAACGCCCGGCAAAATTGTGCAGTTATCGGCAGAAGAATCTACTGATGCCACGTATGTGGTTGATAGCGGCGGCGATGCAGTATTGATTGCTCAGGTGCCCGGCGGCGCAGCGGTGTCTGCGCAAGTCAGAGCCATACCAGGGTGGTTGTCGTTGGTGCCGCCTTTGATTGCCATTGGATTGGCCTTGTGGCTGAAGACCGTAATTCCGTCGCTGTTCCTGGGTTTGTGGGCGGGCGTGATGATCCAGAACGGTTTTACCGTATCCTCATTTTTCAGTTCGGCTCTGGAGTCGTTTTCTGTCCGTATTCATGGAGTAATGACAGACCCAGACCATGTATCGATTATTTTATTCAGTTGCATGATCGGTGGTTTGGTCAGCATTATTACGCGCAATGGCGGCATGCTTGGCGTCATCAGCGTTGTTATTCAGTGGGCAAATACCGCGAGGCGTGGTCAGCTGTCGGTGTGGTTTCTGGGCTTATGTATTTTCTTTGATGATTACACCAACACCATGGTGGTTGGTAACTCTGTAAGGTCAGTGACTGATAAATTGAAGATATCGCGTCAGAAACTGGCGTATTTGGTCGATTCAACCGCAGCACCGGTGGCCTGTGTTGCCATTATGACCACGTGGATAGGTTATGAAGTCAGTTTGATTGACGCCGCCAGTGCAGAGCTGGAAGGCTTTAACGAATCGGCATACACCGTATTTCTGAGTTCACTTGCTTACAGCTTTTATCCTTTTCTGGCGATTTTTTTCGTCTACCTCGTGGCCTCCAGCGGGCGTGATTTTGGACCGATGCTGAAAGCCGAAAGAGCGAGTTTTCAAAACGATGGTCCGCCGCTGAGTGCCGCTAACAAGAGCAGTTCTCACGACGCCCTGAACCCCAATGTGGGGGCTGAATTGCCGACCCGTGCATTGAATGCCGTGATTCCAATCTTGGTGTTGGTAATGAGTTGCGTTGGCGGCCTGTATGTGACGGGAGAAGGCGACAGTATTCGCGACATTATGAGTACAGCCGACGCGTATAAATCGCTTATGTGGAGTTCCTTTGCGGCTGTGGCAGCGGCATTGCTGCTGACGATTGCTCAACGCCTGTTAACGCTGGAAGAAGTTGTGGATGCCTGGACTCAGGGAGCATTGATCATGGTGGCACCCATGATCATTCTCATCCTCGCATGGGCATTGTCAGACGTAACAAGCATATTGCGTACAGCGGATTATCTGGTGCGGTTAGGTGGGGACAGCCTCACTCCTGCCAGTATTCCTGCATGGACGTTTGTATTATCAGCCGCCGCCGCATTCGCCACAGGTTCCAGTTGGGGGGTAATGGCTATTGTGCTGCCATTGATACTACCGGTTGCCTGGGCTGTTCTTGGCGCCGATGGCGCAGTGGCTGCCGATAGCATGCACATTATCTATTCTACGGTTGCCTGCGTACTCGCCGGATCAGTGTGGGGTGATCATTGCTCGCCAATTTCTGATACCACCGTTTTATCCTCCATGGCCTCCGGTTGCGACCACATTGAGCATGTACGCACACAAATTCCCTATGCGATGACGGTTGGCGGTGTTGCGCTGTTTGGTGGCATTATCCCATCGGCTCTCGGCGTGCCCTGGTGGCTGGCGATGGCGCTGTGCGCGGTCACTTTAACCCTCATTCTACGTTTCTTTGGCAAACCGGCGCATGAGTCGTCGCAAGCGTAGGCCTACTCGCGCCAGAGGTGCCATCGAGCAGTTGCCCTGGCAACAGCCGTTCAATACGTTTACACCTTTAGAAGTACTTTCTACTGATCAGGTTGACCACATTATCAATGCGGCGTTGATGGTGCTTGAGCAGAAAGGCATGCGTTTTTTGCACGCCGGCAGCAGAGCGCTGTTACGCGAGCATGGCGCAGATGTTAATGAGTCTTCGCAGATGGTCCGCTTTTCAGCCGAGCTGGTGCGAGACAGTGTCGCGTTGGCGCCATCTTCCTTTACGCTTCGTGCACGCAATCCTGAGCACAATTTGTGTTTGGGCGGCCAGCATATGGTTTTTGCAGCCGTAGGTGGCCCGGCATTTTGCAGTGATCTCGATACCGGCAGACGTACTGGCAGCTATGAAGACCTGTGCAATTACTTTCGTTTGATTCAGAGCCTGAATATACTGCATCAGGAAGGCGGTATGGCGTTCGAACCAATGGATTTGCCCGCCGAAACGCGGCATCTTGATACGCATCTAGCGCAGTATCGATTACTTGATAAGAATGCCCAGGCTTATCCATTAGGGCATGACCGCACCACAGATGGCATTGAAATGGCTTGCATTGCTTTGGGCGTGAACCGCGATCAGTTGCGCGAAACACCGGCAATCCTAGCGATCATCAATACCAATTCGCCAATGCAACTTGATATGCCAATGACCGAAGCCATTTTGGAACTATCGGCTGCAGGGCAGGTTAGTTGTATCACACCGTTTACGCTGGCCGGATCTATGAGTCCGGCTACGTTGGCCGGCACCTTGGTGCAACAAACCGCGGAAGTTCTGGCGGCAGCCACTTTGGCACAGATACACAGTCCTGGTGCCCCGATAATGTATGGCGCATTTGCGTCCAACGTTGATATGAAAAGTGGTGCACCGGCTCTTGGTACGCCGGAGTACACTAAGGCTACACTAGCAAGTGGGCAGATAGCGCGCCGATTAGGCTTACCGTTTCGATCCAGCAATACCACAGTCGCCAATAGTGTCGATGCGCAAGCTGCCTACGAAAGCCAAATGTCGCTATGGGGCGCGATAATGGGTCACGCGCATTTGGTCAATCATGCCGCCGGCTGGCTGGAAGGTGGCTTAACCGCATCTTTTGAAAAGCTGATACTGGATGCCGAGATGCTGCAAATGATGGTGGCTGCCATGCAGCCCATTGAAACCAGTGATGATCAAATGGCGTTGCAATCGATTATGGAGGTGGAACCGGGCGGCCATCATTTCGGTACTGCACACACTATGGAACGTTACGACACAGCGTTTTACACGCCTCTTATGTCTGATCGGCAGAATTTCGAAAATTGGCAGGAAGCCGGGTCAATTGATTCAACCACTCGGGCCAATCAGATTTGGAAGCAATTGCTTCAAGAATACGAACAGCCACCATTGGACCAGGCAATCGATGAGGCTTTGGTGGCGTATGTTGCTGAGCGCAAGGAGTACTATGCAAGACAATCCTGATTATCCTGGGCTTCGCTCCCTTACTCCCACACTGCCAGCCCGCTGGTACCTGGACTCTGAGCAATTTGAAAAAGAACTGAATGCCGTTTGGTATCGTCATTGGCAATACGTATGCCGGGCAGAAGACATTGATGAGTCCGGAGACTATCAAACAATAGTTGTCGGAACGCAAAATGTGATTGTTCTGCGCGATGAGGCCGGAGATCTTCAAGCGTATTTTAATACGTGCAGGCACAGAGGCTCCGTGCTGCTGACTGAACAATCAGGCAAACTCGATAAGGCCAGCAGGATTCTTTGCCCGTACCATCGCTGGGCATATTCTTCCAAGGGCGAGCTGCTGGCGACCGGTACCGGAACGCCTCCTGCGGGCTTTGACGTCAGTGACCACGGTTTATATTCCGTGGCCATCCAGGAATGGTGCGGATTCGTTTTTATTAATTTGGATGCAAAAAATCCTGTCGCCTTAAGTGAAGCCTTTGATGAATATTCAGTGCCTCTGGACAATTGGCCGCTGACTGAAATGCGACGCGGAGATTCGTTTGAAACAGTTTTGAATTGCAACTGGAAATTGTTTTGGGAGAATTTTAACGAGTGTTTGCACTGCCCAAACTTACATCCCGATTTATGTAAAGTGGTGCCCATATACAAGCGCGGGATTATGGAAGCGTTTGACGATCCGAATTGGAAAGCAGGCAGTAGCGAAGAGCCGTCACTGGCCGGCGGTATTGCTGAACATGCTGAGACCTGGTCGTGGGAAGGCCGTTCTACAAACCACCACTTCAGTGACCTGACAGAACAAGAGCGGAAAGTAGGGCATAACTACGCTGTAATATTGCCGTCGATGTTTATCGTGGCGCACGTGGATCACGTGCGAATTGTTCAACTACGGCCGCTATCAGCGGATAAGACTTATTTGCGAGCAGACTGGTTTTTTCCGCAGGCGGCGCTGGATGACGAGACTCTGGATATCGCGAAATTTACATCGTTTGCAAAACAGGTGATCGACGAAGACAGCCGCGCCGCTGAGCTTAATCAACGCGGCCTGGCTAATCGCGCTCATAGTCGGGGCACGCTAATGGCTGAGGAGTACGACGTGCATCGCTTTCAGCAGTGGGTTAAACAGTGCTTGCAGTCACATACAGCATCTCAAGCCCCAGGGTAGCGGCCGCCAATGCGGTGATATCGGCATGATCGTAACTGGGTGCCACTTCCACAATATCCATCGCAACCAAATTTAAGCCGCTCAAGCCTCGAATGATCTTTAGCGCCTTGTCGGTGCTCATACCGCCAACCACCGGCGTGCCGGTTCCTGGTGCAAAAGCCGGATCAAGGCCGTCGATGTCAAAGGTTAGGTAGACGGGCATGTCGCCCACTGTCTCACGTATCTTTTCGACAATTGCATCAGTTGCCATATCGTTTACTGTAGCTGCGTCCAGCACAGTAAATTCGTGGTTCTCAACATTGTATTCTGTGCGTATTCCTAGCTGGATTGTGTGCTGCGCAGAGATCAAGCCTTCTTTGGGTGCGTGGTAGAACATACAGCCATGGTCATAGCGATCAGAATCTTCGTAGGTGTCGGTATGCGCGTCGAAATGAATCATTGCTACAGGACCGTGAACCTTGCTCACCGCCCTAAGCAGCGGCAATGTCACGAAATGGTCGCCACCAAAGCACAAGAGCTTTTTCCCCTGTTGCAGAATGCCCGTCGCTGTTTCAGTCACAGTCGACAGCATTGATTCACTCTCTCCTGGAGGGAATTCCAGGTCGCCATAATCGATGACTGAGATGCGATCAAACGCATTAAAGCGCCACGGCCAGCGCTTTTCTTCCCAGCGAAGATTGGCAGAAGCGCGGCGTATACCCTGCGGGCCCTGGCGGGTGCCGGCTCGGCCGGTCGTGCCAAGGTCGTAGGGTATTCCCATCACAACCACATCAGCGCTCTGCACATCCCGACTTAATGGGGTCGACAGGTAGCCAAATGTATTCGCATACATGGAATGGCTAGAAAATTGTTCTTTATCAGTCATTTAAAGGCTCTACTTAAAGTGATACATTAGTGAGGTAAATGGCTTGTAAGGTGTAAAGCCTTCCGCTGTTAATCGAAAACAGGTAAGTTGTTGTTCGAGGCCATAATAATGATACGATAAAGGCAGTGAAACTGATATGCGAGTCTCGCACAGCACTTTGAGTTACCAACGGAGCAGTTCCACAGTATGAGTGCAGTGAACAAGGATGTGTCACTAAAGACACTGCTGTTGCCTTTGCTGCAACACCCCACCATCGCGGCTGTTATCAAATGGTCTGTGTACAGCATTCTCGTATTCAATGGCATCATCTACCTGCTGGACGACATCGGCGCTTACCAAAGCTCAATAGGCGCAGACGCCAGTTTTGCAGACATTCTGGAGACCTTTGCAACCAGTATCGACACGGTAGCCTGGCTTGGTCTGATTTTTCTGCTGGAGTTGGAAACCTGGTTACTGTCTGATGAGGTGCTCGAAAGCTGGGTAGGCAAACTGCTGTTTGGGCTACGTGTACTTTGCTATGTCTCAATTGCGTATGCGGCGTACGGATATGTGGCCGAGGCTCAGGACAACTACAAGACGACAGTGCGTGAAGATGTTCAGCATCTGTGTGATGTGGCAGACCAGGGCGTTTCACTGCAAACCGATAGCATAGACTACACCGAGATCGACCAGCGCAATTGCGGCGAACTATCGGTGGGTGCGCCGTTCTATAAAATCGATAAAAAAATCTCTTTGATCGATGCCCCTACGCTGCAGCGAGTGCAGAAGATGGAGTGGATTAACGTAGTTAACGCCTTTGTCTGGGTGATTGTTGTGTTATTGATTGAGGCGGAGGTTAGACTGCAGTGGAACGATCAATATGGCACCCGATGGCTGCGGAGCGTTCAGCAGTCTAAAACGCTCTTTTATGTGATTCTCTGGGGGTGTGCGTTTACCTGGTTGTATTTTGGTTATCGCTTGTACGGGCTTGATGCGATAGTTTGGATTGCCGGGTTTTGGGCGATTGAGTTGAATCTTGCGGATTGGGAGCAGGAGAGAGTAGCTGAGCTTCAGCAGCAAGAAACGGTTGTCTAAACCAGTGAAGAGGCCGTAGAGCTTCACTTTGTTAGCGAGACCGGCGATGAATGAGTGCTGAAAGGAGCGGTTCCTGTCTGTTCTGGGAAAGCATTACGTTTTTGTCGATTGGCACTGAGGTGGTGAAGCGAGTGTCGGCTGCTGGGACTGTGTGAGAGAGGGACCTCGAAGCGCATACTACCCATTAATTGGTACATCCAATCACATCGCTTGTGATAGCATCACCAGCATCAAAATGAAGTTAAAAGGAGCCCATGGCAATGAGTTCAACAAGCGCACAAGAAAATTGGCAAGAGCTGGATAAGAGTAGCCATTTTCATCCTTTTACCGACTTATCAGAGTATGCCGAAACCGGAGGCCGAGTCGTTAATCAGGCCGAGCATATTTATATTCGTGATGCCGACGGAAATCGTATTCTAGATGGAATGTCAGGCTTGTGGTGTTGCAATCTCGGTTACTCGCAGAAGGGTATTGTGGATGCTGTTTATGAGCAACTGCAAACCCTTCCGTATTACAACAGCTTCTTCAATTGCTCCAACGACAAAGCCATTGAATTATCTGCGGCCCTTTTGAAAGTGATGCCCGAGCATTTCAAAAAAATATTTTTTACCAATTCCGGCTCCGAGGCAAACGATACCAATATTCGCCTTGTACACCGTTATTTTGATCTTCTGGAAAAGCCTGAAAAGAAAATTATAATTAGCCGAAAAAATGCCTATCACGGCAGCACTATCGCCGCCGCGAGCCTTGGTGGCATGAAAGGCATGCACGAACAGTTTACCCGTCTGCCCTACGTACACCATATACAGCAACCCCACTGGTTCGACGAAGGCGCTGATCTGTCAGCCGATGAATTTGGCCGCGCCGCTGCACGCCAGTTAGAGCACGCGATTGACGAGTTGGGCGAAGACAAAGTAGCCGCATTTATTGCCGAGCCCGTTCAAGGCGCAGGTGGCGTGATTGTTCCCCCCGATACTTACTGGCCGGCAATTAAGGAAATTTGCGAGCGACGCGACATTTTGTTGATCAGCGATGAAGTGATTTGCGGCTTTGGCAGAACCGGCTCGTGGTTTGGCTGCGAGACCTATGGTTTTGAACCAGACCTGATGACGTTTGCCAAGGCAGTTACTAACGGTTTTCAGCCATTGGGTGGTGTCGCCATAAGCGACAAGGTAGCCAGTGTATTGACCTCAGGCGGTGGCGAGTTTGCTCATGGCTTTACGTACTCCGGCCACCCGGTGGCTTGTGCTGCAGGTTTGGCCACCTTGGATATTTTGCAGCAGCAAAACATGGTACAGCACGTCTCAGAGTCCATTGGACCGTATTTTCGGAAACGCTGGGATGAACTGGCCGACCACGCCATTGTTGGCCAGGTGCGATCGCAAGGTATGTTCGCAGCTTTGGAGTTAGTACGAAACAAGGAAAGTCGTGAGAGATTGGCGCCAGAAAGTGCCGCGGCGATTAGCTGTCGTAACGCAGCAGTGGCTAGCGGGCTTATGGTACGTGCTGTGGGCGACTCCATGATCAGCGCACCTCCATTCGTGTGCACCGAAGCTGAAATCGATTTATTGATTGAGCGTCTACATCAAGCGCTGGACAAAACAGCAGCGGCCTATGGTGTAAAAAGCGCATGAGCACTGGTAGCGGCATGCCTGCTGAGTTGCCAGAATCGCTGGAACTGCTGATCAGCGATATCAATGGCGTGCCACGCGGTAAAACCATCGAAGGCACCGCTATAGATGGGGATGAATTACAACACTTCCCCAAGGCTATCCTGCTGCAAACCATTAATGGCAACTATTGCGACGCCATGGAAACGCTTAACTCCAAAGATGATGATTTATTGCTCAAGCCCGACTGGAGTACTTACAGGTCCACGCCCTGGAAAAAACAAACCGCCCAGGTGATATGCGAAACGATCAACAAAGACACCGGCAAGCCAATCAGTTTTGATTCTCGAAATGTGCTCAAGCAATTAGTGCGGCAGTTCAATGAGCGAGATTTGTATCCAATTATTGCACCAGAACTCGAATTCTATTTTTTAGAGCCCAACAAAAAGGGTGCGCTGGAGCTAAGCCCCGCGATAGCAGAAGATGGTTCCACCGAAGCGGGTGGTGAGGCCTTCAGTCCTGACTCGCTCGATAAGTACGGTGCTATTATCGATGACCTGAATTCTTTGTGCGCGCAGGCCGGGCTTGCTACCAGTGCTCTGGTACATGAAATGGGGCCAGCACAGATTGAGTTAAACGTTGATCATGGCGATGTAATGGATCGTATTGATCAACTGTTTTTACTCAAACGGTTAGTTAAAGCATGTGCGGTAAGGCATGGAAAATTGGCCAGCTTTATGGCAAAGCCAATGGCTGGACAGGCCGGTAATGGTCTGCATACTCATTGCAGTATGTTGAATGCGGAAGGCAACAACGTATTTGCCTTAGAGAGTGGCCAGGCGCCGCAGGCGCTAAAGCATTTTATTGGAGGCCTGCAAAAATACCTCCCCAAAGCTTTCGCATTAATAGCACCAAATATAAACAGTTATCGGCGTTTTGTGCCCGGCCTATCTGCGCCGATTAATCTGGAGTGGGGCTACGACAATCGTACCACGGGACTTCGTGTGCCGTTTGGTCCGGATGCGGGTGGTCGAATTGAAAACAGGGTCGCTGGAGCCGACGCCAACCCCTATCTGTTAATGGCTGCTAACTTAGCCTGTGGTTTACTGGGTATGCAGGAAAGCATAGAACCAACCGCTGCCCATGATGGTGATGCCTATGATGAAGCGGCGGATCTACCTGAACACCTGTATCCGGCGCTTACAGCACTTGCCAACAGCGCGCCATTGGTAGAGTTGTTAGGTGATGATTTCGTGAAAGCATTTCTATCGGCGAAACGTTCTGAACTCAACCACTTTGGAAAGCATGTCTCACCCTGGGAAGTCACTTATTTGGGGAACCAGTTGTAAGCCATGTCAGCAGCAGGTCAGCAAGGTGGAAATTCCTCACTCGGTTACGACGAATCCTGGTACTACGCGAGTTTAGGTGAAGTAGATAGCTATCCCGCATTTAAGGGTGAACTCGATGTTGATGTTTGCGTTATTGGAGCCGGCTACACGGGGCTCTCGGCTGCTATCGAATTAACTGATAGAGGCCATTCTGTGGCTGTTCTTGAAGCGCATAAAATTGGAGCCGGTGCCTCTGGCCGTAATGGTGGTGTTCTGGGGATGGGCCAGCGAAAAGACCAACTGGAGCTTGAGAGCTGGGTAGGCAAAGAAAAAGCTCAGCAGTTCTGGCAAATAGCGTGCGATGCCAATCAACTGGTTCGTGATCGTGTTAAGCAACACCAGATCGATTGTGATTTGCGTGATGGTTCCTTAACCGTTGCCCATAGACAGCGCTACGTGCGTGAGCTTTGGGACTATGTTGATCATTTAGAAGCAAACTATGCCTATGCAGGCAAGCGCAAAGTGGATTCCGACGAGGTGCGCGCAATGCTTGGTGTAGACAGTTACTTCGGTGGTTATATTGATAGCAATGCTGCACACATACACCCACTGAAGTTGGCGCGCGGATTAGCGAGAGTGGCAGCCAAGCAGGGCGCCAATGTGTTTGAAAGAAGCGCAGCGCTTGGTTACCAGGAAGACAGCGACAGCATCGTGGTTGAAACTGGCGACGGTCGCGTTCGTTGTCAATATCTGGTTCTCGCCTGCAATGGTTATCTGGGGCATTTCGAAAAAGCAGCCGCTGTTTACCAAATGCCAATCAATAATTTTATTCTGGCCACTGAACCCCTGGGCGAGGAGCGCGGTAAACTTATTAACAGGGATAACGTTGCGGTGGTTGATACGCGTTTTGTGGTCAACTATTTTCATAATTCCCCAGACCATCGTTTGATCTTTGGCGGCGGTGAGAATTATTCATCAAGATTCCCCAAAGACCTGAAAGACTTTGTGCGCCGCAAAATGCTGGAGGTCTATCCAGACCTGCATGACGTAGAAATCGAGTACGCCTGGGGAGGCACGCTTGCAATCACCATGAAACGCATGCCACATTTTGGTCGCAAGGGTAAGCGAGTGTATTGGGCACAGGGTTATTCGGGTCATGGCATCGCAATGGCCAATATGGGCGGTAAACTTGTAGCGGAAGCAATACACCATCAATCTGACGGATTCGAATTGTTCGCCGGTCTCAAGCATCAGGCCTTCCCTGGTGGAACACTGCTGCGCTGGCCGGGATTGGTAGCGGGTATGCTTTATTACTCTATGCTTGATAAATTCTAACGGCAGGCGCCTGGCACCGACAGCGCGGAGTGTTTAGACAGCTTTGATTGAGATCAACAACTTGTTCGTGTCCTTTAGTAAAATGCGCACCATAAAAATCACTTTACGCCAAGACTACTGAGCTATGGATTTTCTCTGGGTAGCGGTCGCATTCGTTTGCGGATTCCTGGTAAAACGACTCAACTTACCGCCACTGATCGGGTATCTTGCCGCTGGCTTTGGTCTGCATGCGCTAGGTGTGGAGCCCGCAGAGTCGCTGGAGGTGCTTGCCGATCTGGGCGTCGCCTTACTATTGTATACCGTTGGCCTCAAGCTGGACGTTCGTAGCTTGTTCAGAACTGAAATCTGGGGAAGTGCGGTAGCTCAGATGGGAGTTATCGTCGCCTTAACGGTAGCCAACAGTTTGTTACTGGCATTTCTTGGGTTTAACTACTTCAGCGACCTGGATTGGCAGGCGGCTGCTCTGATTGGCTTTGCGGTCAGTTTCAGTAGTACTGTCTGCGCGGTCAAATTGCTAGAAGATCGTGGTGAAATGCGTGCCCGCCATGGTCAGGTGGCGATAGGTATTCTGATCATTCAGGATATAGCAGCTGTAATTTTTGTGTCGCTTACCGCAGATAAATCGCCTAGTTGGTGGGCTTTGATGCTATTTGCATTACCGCTGTTGAGACCGCTTATAGACAGACTTCTGGTGTTGTGTGGTCACGGCGAAATGTTAGCGCTGGCAGGCTTTTTTTTGGCCTTGGGTGGCGGTGAGTTGTTTACTTTATTTGGCTTGAAAGCGCATTTAGGTGCTCTGGTGTTGGGGGTAGTTTCCAGTGGGCAAACCAAAGCCGGTGAGCTTGCAAAAACTCTGCTCAGCTTCAAAGATATTTTTCTTATTGGATTTTTCCTGTCGATCGGATTTACCGCACTGCCGACCATGGACATGATGGGCGTGGCGCTCATTATGGCCTTGGCATTGCCGGTCAAAAGCGCTTTGTTCTTTTTTTGGCAAGTTCGTTTCAAGTTGCGCAGCCGTACCGCGTTTTTGTCTTCCTTAAGTCTGTCGAACTACAGCGAATTTGGCTTGATAGTGTGTGCAGCAAGCACGGCTCATGGCCTGTTAGCCAAAGAATGGCTGGTGATTATGGCTTTGGCGGTTTCATTCTCCATCATACTGTCCAGCATTGTTAACACCCACGCTCACACTTACTACCAGCGCTGGAGTGCAAGTCTTAAGCGTTTTGAACGCGGCCAGCGTCTCCCGGAAGACGATTTAACTCAGCCTCAGGGGGCTGTGTGGGTTATAGGTATGGGTAGAGTGGGCGCGGGTGCTTACGACTCTCTGCGCGACGAACTGAATATGGATGTTTGTGGTATTGATGTGGACCAGGAGAGGGTGGAAAGACATTGCAAGCAAGGTAGGCGTGTTACACAGGGGGATGCGGAAGATCCGGATTTCTGGTCACATCTTTCAGTGCAGCAAGCGAATTTGATCATTCTCGCTATGCCTAACTATAAAGACAATATCGAAGCCATGGGGCAAATTCAACAGACTGATTTCACTGGCAGAACGGCTGGCATAGCCAGTTATGAGGATGAAAAGCAGCTGTTGTTAGACGCTGGGATCGACGTTGTATTCAATCTTTATGACAACGCAGGCGCAGGTCTGGCCGAACACAGTGTTCACTTTTTTGGCGCCCAAACAGCCGCTCAGGCAGAGGGTGCTGGCAGCAAGCCAATCTAGAAATGACTCGCAAGCTGCCGGATAATGCTAGGGGGAATAGGCTTCGCGTAAGTCCTTCTTCAGTATTTTCCCCGAAGGATTACGTGGCAGTGGCTGGTCGCGAATCCAAATGTACCTGGGCACCTTGAAACGAGCCAGTTGCTCGGCAACAACACTGCGCAGCTCACTTTCATCTGCACTCTCGCCCGGCTTGAGTACAACTGCGGCGCCAACTTCCTCACCTAATCGATCGTCTGGCACAGCGAACACACCGGCTTCCATTACAGCCGGATGATGGAAGAATGCGGCTTCGACTTCCGCAGGGTAAATGTTCTCGCCACCGCGTATGACCATATCTTTTGCGCGATCAGAAAGATACACGTAGCCGAGTTCATCGGTATAACCAATATCACCCGTGCAAAACCAACCTTCTTTGAAGTCTTCCGCATTTGCATCTGGTCTGTTCCAATATCCGTCTATAACAGCGATGGTCTTGGCCCAAAGCACACCCGCTTCGTTGGCCGCTAGCACATTCCCTTCTTCGTCTCTGGCCTGAAGTTCCACAATCGGGTGCACAAAACCCGCACTGGTCGGGTTTGCTTCCATCGCTTTACCGGTGAACGAGCAGATAGAGGTATTTGTCTCGGTAAGCCCCCATCCGCAACCCTGGTATGGTGAATCTACTTTCTGGGAAATTAATTCGGTTACTTTTGGAGGGGTTGCGGAACCGCCGGCACCAATATTAAACAGGCTGGATGTGTCTGTCTGGTCGAAGCTTTGGGAATTAAAGACTTCCTGCAACATTGCCGGCGCAACACTGAATATTGTCAGGCGCTCTTGTTCGATGAGAGCGATTGCTTTCTCCGCATCCCATTTATACATCATGACCAGCTTACGTCCGCCGCGCAGGCCCAGCAAAAAACTGGCGTGCAGACCGCTCATATGAAACAGCGGAACCGCTAACAAGCCGGCCTGATCATAGCCTTTCTCCAACATTTTACCGACCGCTTCAGGATTACACATCGAGCAGGCGTAGGCGTTCACATCAAAGCTGTACATGGCCTGGCTAAGGGAGCGATGAGTCGTCATCGCACCCTTGGGCCGGCCTGTGGTTCCAGACGTGTACAACATCATAAACAAGTCGTCTGGCGAAACTTGAGGTAATGGCACGCTCTTTCCCTGGTGGGCAGTTAACAAGTCCGACCAGGAGCTAACACTGGTGCGAGCCAGCAATTCATCATTGCTTCTGACTGCGATGGCTGTAACGCCAAGTTCGTCAAGATCATCCACCACATAAGATAAGCGCTGCTCATCAACGATGACCAGCTTTGCTTCGCTGTCGGTTAAACCGTACTCCAGTTCCGGTTTCTGCCCCCAACTATTGAGCGGCACGGCAGTAGCGCCTGTGTAGGCGATCGCTAGAAAGCCCATTATCCATTCCGGATAATTTCGCATGGCAATAGCCACTCGATCGCCAATACCGATACCAAAATCCTCGCTTAAGGCATGCGCCATGGCATCGGCGACTGCAAACACCTCGTTGTAGGTATATCGTTCGCCCTCATAAACCAGAAAGTCTTTGTCGCCATGGGCACGACCACTTTCCAAATGCGGCAGCATAGTGTCAGGCGCATTCTTGTATATGGTGTAATTATGTCCTTTATGCGCCATCTCGCTCAATTCGAACATGGCACCTTCTTTGGTCAGTTCAGCAATGGCGTTATCGTAGTCTTGTTTGTGTTCGGCAAGCGTCTTCATGGCAGCTCCTAACGTGCGGTGAGGGTCACCGGCATTTTTTTATAACCGTTAATATTGTTCGAACGAATTCGCGATGGCGCACCATTTAGCTCTATGCGCGAAAAATTCTTGAAAATTTCTTCAAAGAACAAACGGGCTTCCATACGAGCCAAGTTGGCGCCTAAACACAGGTGAATTCCATAACCAAACGCCATATGCGGATTATGTTGGCGTTTGATATCAAACTGCATTGGCTTATCGAACTCGTCTTCATCGAAATTGGCCGAGCTGTACATCATAACCACTCGCTCACCCTCGCGAATTTTTGTGCCGGCCAGTTCAGTATCGCACGTTGCCGTGCGGCGAAAGTAGTGAAGAGGGCAGGTCCATCGCAGCATTTCTTCAATGGCAGTAGGTAAGCCTTCAGGGTTTGACTCTAATTCCCGGTAAAGTTCGGGGCGCTGCAATAACTCAAACATGCCGCTACTAATTAGGCCTCTGGTTGTTTCATTACCGGCAACCGTAAGCTGTACGAACAGTGAGGCAAAATCGACTTCAGACACCGTGTGACCATCGACTTCGCTTTCCAGTAGTTGGCAAATCAGGTCATCCCCACCGCTGGCCTTACGCTCCGCTGCCAGTTCGAAGCCATAGGTGCCCATGTCTATGGAAGCCTGCTGTACCTCTTCGTCAGTGCCACCTAAATCGGGGTCTGAGCCTGCGGTTTGTTTGTCTGACCAATGTCGAATCTGCGTCCACATGTCCTGGGGGATCTCGAGCATGGAGCATATAACCGCAGTGGGCAGCTCACAGGCCAGGGAATCAATGAAATCAGTATCGGTTTTATCTCTAGCACCTTCCACAATACCCCGCGCAATACTGTGCACTTTGGGTTCAAGTGCTGCCAACATTCCGCGGGTGAAATGAGTGATGACAGCACGACGAATAGGGCCGTGGTCTGGTGGGTCCATGCCAAGCAGCTGGCTTTGTGTTCGTTCGAGAATCTCTGGCGGCAGGTTGTCTACCATCACAAAGCCTTTTTGCGCACTAAAGGTTTTGTGGTCACGCGCAACCTGCATCACATCAGCGTGTTTGCTAACAACCCAGTAGCCCCCGCCGTCCGGGTGTTTGTGCCAGAACACCGGCGCATTTTCACGTAACCACGCAAATTGCTCGTGCGGAATGCCGTTCAGATAGTTATCCGGATTGTAAACATCGATGGAATCAGCTGTCAGAGTGTTTGTGTTCATTGCATGCTTGTAAAGACGTGACGGGTGCATTTTAACCGGTGACGGCGTATTCTGCCCACCAACAAAGCGGTCATTACCGGAGGATTAGATGACAGACACGCAATCACAGGAAGCTGTGCACTTTGCAGCCGACGATTTACCTTTTGTGGATATAGGTGACGGCAGTTTACTAAAGGTACTTCAAGTCAAGAGAGGCGAAGGGCTGTGGATCATAGAAAACGTATTCCAGGCAGGCTACGAAGTAGAAAAACACCGGCACACCGGGCCCGTGTACGGATACACAACCGCAGGTGCGTGGAAGTACAAGGAATATGACTACGTAAACCGGGCAGGTTCGTTTCTCTATGAACCGGCTGGCTCTGAACACACCCTACAGTGTGTTGAGGATGATACGCGTGTTTGGTTTCAGATGTATGGCTCGAATATAAACCTGGACGCTGAAGGCAATATTACCTCGGTAGTAGATGGGCTGTTAACTCTCAATTTCTACTTGATGATGTGCGAAGAGCAAGGTCTACCGCGCCCCAACGTTCTTATCGAATAATCGTTGTGTCTGTGGCTCTCACTCCGTTCCATCTCGCCATACAGGTGAGGGATATCGCTGAAGCGCGCGAATTTTATGGCAGCAAGCTAGGATTCAGCGAAGGTCGCAGCGATATCCACTGGGTTGACTTCGACATGTTCGGTCATCAATTGGTTGTGCATGTGAATCCCGAACACGGTGAGCGGAAATCGCAGTACAAGCCCGTCGATGGCAAAGAGGTGCCGGTACCTCACTTTGGTGTAGTGCTAACGCTGCCGCAGTGGCATGAGTTCAGAGCGCGCCTTGAATCGTTCATAGAGAATTTTGTGGTTGAACCGCATATTCGATTTGAAGGCCAGCCTGGTGAACAAGCAACCCTGTTTTTCCTTGACCCCAGCGGCAATGCGCTTGAATTCAAGGCATTTGCGGATATTGACACGGAATTGTTCGCTCGCTAATTCCGATAGCGTTCGTAATCGCTATAGCCTTCCGGCGTATTGGTATACAGCAATTCCTGTTTCACCTCAGACAATGGCCAGTCTTCAGCAAGTCGTTCTACCAGATCTGGGTTTGCGATGAATGAAGTCGCAAAGGCAACTGCGCTTGCTCCGCGTTGCTCAATGGCGTCTATGGCACTGCTTTTCTTATACCCGCCATTCAATATCAGTGGCCCCTTGAAGAAGTTGTGGCCCAACTCATAAACATCCAGCGGGCTTGCCCGCATGATATGCAGATAAGCAAGCCCCAGCGGTTGGATTGCGGTTAGCATGGCCTCAAAACTCTCCTGAGGATTTGGGTCTTTTACATCATTGAACGGGAATCCGGGGCAAATCCGCAGCCCAACTTTATCGGCACCATCTACCGCGCTCATTACTTCGAGAACCTCAGCAAAAAAGCGCACTCTATTTTCCAGGGAGCCACCGTACCGGTCATCGCGCTGGTTGCTTCCAGGTGATAGAAACTGCGCTGGCAAATAGCCGCTGGTGCCATGCAACTCTACGCCATCAAATTGCGCGGCACAGGCGTTTGCGGTGGCTTGTCGGTACTCTTCAATGACTTCAGGTATTTCTTCGCTGCGCAGTGCTCTGGGTTGGCTGAATGGTTTCATGCCGGTTTCAGTGAACACCTCGCCTTCGGCCGGTATGGCGGAAGGTGCTACGGTTTCTGCATCTCTGCTCTTGTTGTCAGCGTGCGAACAGCGACCGCAATGCATAATCTGCAATACAATTTTTCCACCTTCCTGATGTACTGCTTCAGTAATTCTGGCCCAGGCATCAATTTGCTGCTGGTTAACAATGCCCGGCGTGCGGCAATAACCCTTGCCGTTTTCAGATGGATAGGTACCTTCCGCAATAATCAGGCCAGCACTGGCACGCTGTCGATAATAGTCGAGCATCATTGCCGTAGGCACGCCTTGATCATCAGAGCGGCTGCGCGTCATTGGTGCCATCACAACTCGGTTGGCCAATTCAATGCTGCCAAGGCGGGTGGGGGTAAATAATTTGCTCATTTTGATCTCTTTAAATATGAATACTTTGGACGCCGGTACGAAGCTGGCATGCCGCTATTAAGCCGCTGATTTCTAATAAGCAGAGATGTTACAGCAAAGTCACGCCTTCGGCATGGGCCAGGCGAAGGCCTTATACTTCGGTCATCTTTGTTGATCCGGATGAGCGCTAATGAAATCACAACAACTCCTTATTCGATTGGTGAGTTTTAGCAGCTACCTTTTACTCTCTGCCTGCGGGGACCCACAAGCACCACTCAGCGATTTTAAAGTGTCGGAACACGCACCGGACAGCAAGCCGCTAACACGACCTTGCGCGGAGTACAGCGCCACGAAGAATGCCTATTTCGGAGATTTGCATGTACATACAGCGCTGTCAAACGACGGCTATTCATTTGGCAGCCGCGCCACTCCAGGTGACGCCTATCGTTATGCGTTCGGTCAAGGTTCCATTTCCTTACCCGTCAATCAAGGTGATACAACGCTAACACGCAGCGTGAGCATTGATAGACCACTGGATTTTATGGCCGTCACTGATCACGCTGAGTTTCTAGGCGAACAAACACTTTGCCAGAACGCTGAAGTAGCAGCTTCGGCGGAATTTTGTACTGCGTTTGAAGAAGGTGAGGGCAGAAATCCAAGTTTGCTGGCGAAAATATTTAGCCCGTTTCCTGCTCGTGATGATGAGCTGTGCGGTGATGATGGCGAGCGCTGCAAGATAGCGTCCCAAACCCCTTGGCACGAAGCGATAGAAGCTGCAGAAGTCTGGAATGACGCAAGTGATGCCTGCGAACGAACAACCTTCGTGGCATTCGAATACAGTTCGGTTCGACTGGGTAGTAATTTGCATCGCAATGTGATTTTTCGAAATACGCGTGTACCGCAGCGCCCCATTAGTTACCTTGATGCCCCGCGAGAATGGCGGCTTTGGGAAATTCTCGACAAGAATTGCCTGGATGATTCGCAGGGATGTGATGCGCTAGCTATTCCTCATAACTCCAATATCAGTAATGGCCGAATGTTTGCCGTTGATTACGCAGGCGCCAGTAGCGAGGCTGCGCAGGTTAAACGTGTTGAGCTCAGGCGTCGTATCGAACCGGTTGTCGAGATAATGCAGCACAAAGGCGACTCCGAATGTAGAAATGGTTTAAGCGGCGTGCTGGGTGGTGAAGATGAATTATGTGACTTTGAAAAGTTTGAAAACCTGGCGTTTAACGCCGTTGTGGGAACCGAAAATATTGGTGATTGCTATGCTGGTCCGTTTGCTGATTACGTACCGCATAAAGGCCCCAACTGCCTGTCCCGTAACAGCTATGTTCGTTATGCCCTGATTGAAGGCATGAAAGAGCAAGACCGTATTGGCATCAACCCGTTCCAATTCGGAATTATGGCATCCACGGACACCCATAACGGCACCGGTGGTGCCGTCGCTGAGCAACAATTTGAGGGCCATCTTGGTTGGGGCGACGGCACGCCAGAACGCCGGGTTACTTACAAATCTGAAGTGCCGGGCAACACCAGCAACAATCCGGGTGGTCTGATTGGGGTATGGTCTGAGCAAAACAGCCGCGAGGATCTGTTTGACAATATTCGCTCCAAGGAAGTATTTGGTACGAGTGGACCTCGTATCAAGCCACGCTTTTTTGCGGGCGCTGACTACGACTCAAGTATCTGCAGTAGCGATGTAATGATAGAGATTGCTTACGCTAACGGTGTTGCTATGGGTGGCGAATTAAGCGGTATGAATGATTCGCCGGTGTTTCTGGCGAGTGCGGTGGCCGACTCTGGCACCGAACTGCAAGCAGGAACGCCGCTGCAGCGATTACAGATCATTAAAGGCTGGTATGACGAAGAGGGTAACCATCACCAAAGAGTGCACGATGTGGCGGGTAACGCCAATAATAGCGCTAGCGTGAATCTGCAAGACTGTTCGCTTGTGGGCGAAGGCTTTGACCAGTTATGTTCTGTATGGCGTGATCCGGAATTTGATGCCAGTCAGAGGGCGGTGTATTACATGCGCGCGGTGGAGAACCCAAGCTGTCGTTACAGTGCCAGACAATGTTTGACAATACCGGCTGAGCAGCGTCCCGCAGATTGTGACAATGAAGAAGTAGCGAAAACGATTCAGGAGCGTGCCTGGAGCTCGCCTATCTGGTACTCGCCATTGAATTAAACTGAGAAAACTCTTTTCGGATTCGGCTTTTCAGCCAGCGATGACTGGCAAAACCCAGTATCAGGTTTGCCAACGCAGTCGCTATAAACAAACCATTGATGCCCCAAAAATGGCGTGCTAGCAAAGCCATGGGTAAATACAGCAGCAATACCCGGCAGCTGGAAATCACCAGCGCCGGCAATGGCATACCAAGACCATTAAAAGCGGCGCACACAGACATCACAATACCGTACGCCCCATAGCTCAGAGGCACTATTGCAAGGTACGTCGCAGCAACTTGTTGTACCTCTACCGAGTCGCTGAACGCGCTGGCAATAAGCCGACCAGTGAAATACAGGACAACAGCCAACAACAATCCCCAGGCGAGACAGAAGTGGGTCATTGCACGCTGTGCGTCAATCAATCTGGATTCCAGCCTGGCGCCATAGTTCTGGCCAAACAGTGGCCCCATAATGCTGGATAAGGCGTAAAAACAGACCAGAGCGAGCGGTTCAATACGTGCGGCAACCCCCAAGCCTGCCACTGCTTCATTGCCATACTGTGACACCAGCAGAACCACAATTCCGCTTGCCACTGGAATAATCATATTGGTGGCCATGGCCGGCAGGCCAACGTGCAATACTGCACCCCAGGACCGCCTTACTTGTGGCCATGGTGCCACTAACGGCGCGATCATTTTGTGTTTCACACACAGTATGTAGTACACCAGAAATAAGCCGAACACCCTGACAAACACAGTCGCTAGGGCCGCTCCTTGAAGTTCAAGTCTGGGGAAGCCTGCAAGGCCAAATATCAGCAGTGGGTCAAGGATGACATTAAGCACGCACAGCCCGGTCATAACGCTGCCTTGCAATTTGGCCAGCCCCATAGCTCTTAAGGTTGTCATGAACACCTGAGAGACGATCAAGGCTGGCACGCACCAATACCAGGTCTCCATATACTCGCGAAGGTATGGCATTAGATCCTGCTCTGCACCGAGCAGGGTAAACACTGGTTCAATGAGCTGGTAACCGGCCAGGGCAAACGCTAATGAAATTACGCTGACTAGAATCACTGCGTCGGTGAATACGCGTCTTGCTGCTGCGATGTCTCCAGCACCCAGCAGTCGTGCGAGAGATGACGATACGCCAGCTCCTGCGCCAATGGCGACACTGGTGAACAACATTTCAACTGGAAACGTGAAGCTCATGGCTGCAAGTTGTGCATCGCCCAATTGCGCGACGAAGAAAGTATCCGCGGCATTGAACGACATCATGGCTAGCAAGGCCCAGACCATGGGCATGGCCATATCGTACATACGTTGCGATACCGGGCCTTCGGTGAGTTTGATGGCCATTAAAGCGGTGACCGGTAGATATTTTTTGCTTGCAAAGTGGCTTCAGGCAGTGATGAAGAAAGCGAATAGACGTTATAGCTCGTTATCGTATTAGTGCATAATAAACCGATTGAGGGTTTCGCTCTAGTTATGACGATGATCCTTGCAATTTAAGACTGGAAACAAAATCTGTAGGGCGAAAGCCGGGATCAGCCAGCAATTTGAAACCATAACGACTTTGCGATCTTCGGAGAATAGGATATGAGCATGCAACAACTTAATGAACAGGTGTCGGTATCTGGACAGCTCTCGGTCAGTGATCTGCCTGCGCTCAAAGAGCTGGGTGTAGAACTACTGGTGTGCAATCGCCCTGATGGAGAGTCAGCAGATCAAACACCGTTTGCCGAGATAGCAGCGGCCGCGCAGGAATTGGGCATGTCCGTTGAGAATATCCCATTTGCTGGCTCAGAAATGACCGAAGCTCACGGGCGCGAATTCGCAGCCTTGCTGAAGAATGGCAAGCGCACGCATGCGTACTGCCGCTCGGGTGCGCGCTCTGGAAATTTATTTGCGCTTGCGAGCCAAATGACCGCAAGTTGATGGAAGAATTGGAAGAAGGCAGTGGTATTTACACTGTTGATGCGGCCTACCAGCGCGACGAGGCAGTGGCGATCCATCTAATCCACTCAGGAGATCAGTTAGCGCTTGTCGACACTGGCACAAACCACTCCATTCCCAACGCCAGCGCGGCTATTGAGTCATTGGGTTTGAGCTGGAGTGATGTGCGTTACATTATTTTGACTCACGTGCATCTGGATCATGCTGGTGGCGCCGGCCAGATGATGCAGCGGGCAAGCAATGCTGAATGCGTGGTTCACCCTCGCGGTGCACGGCATATGATAGACCCTGGCAAGCTTATCACTGGTTCCAATGCGGTCTATGGGGAAGACACTGTACGCCAATTGTACGGAGAAATTACGCCCATTGACGAAGCCCGCATCATTATTCCGGCAGACGGTGACGTGGTGGACTTCAACGGCCGTTCCCTGGCGTTTATTGACACACCGGGCCATGCCTATCATCACCATTGCATTTGGGATGAGCATAGCAAGAGCATGTTTACGGGCGACACCTTGGGAGTGTGCTACAAGTCCCTTCGAAATGACAACGCCGCGTTTTTACTGCCGACAACCTCGCCCGTGCAGTTTGATCCGCCAGCCTTGCATGCCTCAATCGACCGCGTAATGAGTTTCAACCCGGAAACCCTTTACCTAACGCATTTCGGTGGAGTGCATCCTGATGAGACGATGATAGCCGGTTTGCATGAGCAAATAGATGCGATGGTTGAGATTACGCAGCTAGCCGCCCAGCGTACTGAGCTTGGACCCAGGTTCGAATCGGAATTGAGTGCACAAATTCTTCAATACCTGCTAGAACGTTGTCATACGGTATTTCCTGCTGCCAGTGAAGCTGATCTGCAGGAATGGTTACCATTCGACGCGGAACTGAATGCTCAAGGCCTGGCTTTCTGGTGGCGTTACCGTCGCGACTAGCTTACGAGTTGGCCGAGCGGGCAACCATCCGGTAATACACATACCCACCTGCAGCTCCCGCCAGACCTTGCAAAAGTAAGCCGCCAAGGGTGCGCGTCGGTGCAATAGGCGTTAAACCAAACACCGTGTTCATGGTAAAGATCAGTGTTAGTAATGCTGCAAATCCGGCCAAGGGGTATAGATACGCGCTTGCTCCTGGAAATCGTTTGCACAACCAGGCACAGACTAGAAAGGCAATTAGCAGAGCAATCGAGGACAACGGCAGAAACAGCGTCACCATATGTGTCATATCGTGCCAGGCGGCCTGTAATCTGATTACCATGTCCACCGGCAGCCCGAATGGGGCAATTGCAGCAAGGTTCCCCTGGCTGACAAATAATGTAGCGAGCAGGTAGGTGGTAACTACGGCGACCACAAAGCCTTTGATTGTTTTCACGTGTTTTCCGTCTGCGCAATGAGCCCGTATAATGGTCAAAATCACTTTCAAGTACAAGCCGTATGAAGTCCTCCTTGCGTGTCATCCTTTTTTGTCTCTCGTTCGCGATTCCTCAGGCCGCATTTGCCACCGAATATACTTTGGAAACCATAGCGGAAGGCTTTACCTATCCCTGGTGTGTTGAATTCTTGCCCAACGGCAATTACCTGCTGTCTATGCGCGACGGTGAATTGAGAGTAGTGGGTGCAGATGGAACAATTGGAGAGCCGATAGCGAATGTTCCCAACACTTATGTGGCCAGTCAAGGCGGTTTCTTTGACGTGGTGCTGGATCCTGAGTATGCGCAAAACAAAACGCTTTATCTCGCATTTGCTTATGGGGACGCAAAAAACAACGCAACGCGAGTCATAAAAGCGCAACTAAATGACAATGCTTTGCAAAATATAGAAACTGTATTTACGGTGTCGCCCATGAAACGTGGTCCGGTCCACTATGGTGGAAAACTATTGTTTCTCGCTGACGGCACATTACTGCTAACCACTGGAGATGGCTTTGATTATCGCGAAGCTGCACAGGATACGTTTAGCCAATTGGGTAAGATTGTTCGCATGAATACGGATGGTTCGGCACCGGTGGACAATCCTTTTGCTGATGGCAAGCAGGGCGACCCAATGGTTTGGAGCTATGGCCACAGAAGCCCACAGGGCCTGGCCTGGAATCCCGACACCGGCACTGTGTACATGCATGAACACGGTCCCATGGGCGGCGATGAAGTAAATATCGTCAAGCCGGGAAGTAACTACGGCTGGCCTGCAATTACCTATGGACTGAACTACTCAGGGGCATACGTCTCCCCATTTACCGAAGCACCCGGCATGAAGCAACCAATCAAACAGTGGACGCCTAGTATCGCTCCATCAGGCTTGCTGTTTTATCGAGGTGACAAATTCCCTGCCTGGCAGGGCAGTTTGTTTGTTGGCGCCCTGGTCGATGAAGACGTGCGACGCCTATCGCTCAATGGCGACGTCGTGGCAGCTGAAGAAACATTGTTTTCTGAGTTAGGCGCGCGTATACGCGACATCAGAGAAGGACCGAATGGTTTTCTCTATATTCTGACAGACAGTGATGAAGGAAAATTGGTGAGGGTGCTACCTAAGTAGACACCCTCAAGCGTATTGTTACGCGTCAAGACTTTGATAGTAATCCGACAAAATCTTGGCCACTTCCGGTCGTGAAAATTCGGGTGGTGGTGCAATACCATTACCCAGCATTTCCCTGACTGCAGTACCTGACAACAACACAAAGTCTTCTTTGCTGTGGTCAGGAACGTCACGCATCATTACCACTTTGCCAAGCTTCTTGCTGTAGGCCGTATGGTCTGCGCTGAAAATTTCCAGTTCCAAAGCGTCGTCAGGCACTTCTTCGTCGAAAATAGTTTGAGCATCGAAACCACCGTAGTAGTCGCCAACACCGGCGTGATCTCGGCCCACAATTAAGTGTGTGCAACCACAATTCTGGCGGAATACCGCGTGCAACACTGCTTCGCGGGGACCAGCATAAAGCATGTCAAAGCCGTAGCCCGTAACCATTACACTGTTCGGTGGGAAATACACGTCGACCATTTTTCGTATAGACGCATCACGAACATCAGCTGGAATATCACCCGGCTTCAGTTTGCCTAACAGCATATGAATCAATATTCCATCGGCGTCCAGTTGTTCCATGGCCATGCGACACAATTCTTCATGCGCGCGGTGCATAGGGTTACGAGTCTGGAAGGCAACGACTTTATTCCATCCATTAGCTTCAATTTCCGCACGAATTTCAACGGCAGTGCGAAAGGTATCGGGGAAATCGGATTGGAAATAAGAGAAGTTAAGAACCTGAATGTCGCCGGCGATCATCTTATTGCCAAGATCATTAAACGTGGCTACACCTGGGTGGTTTACATCCAGCGTGCGGAAAATTTTCTCAGCCATAAAATCAATTTGATCTTTGCTGACTTCTTCAACGCTACTGACGCTCATTACTGCCAGTACCGGATTTCCTTCAACATTCGGGTCGCGCAAAGCAATCCGAGATCCTGCTTCAACCCAGTCTTCATTGGTGAGATTCACAATGGGGACGGGGAAGAACAAACCACTTTCTGTGCGCATATTTTCGGCAACACTTAATGAGTCTGCCAGATTCATATAACCAGTGAGTGGGTTGAAATAACCGCCAGCTAACATCACGGCGTTAGCAGCCGCTGCTGAGTTAAGCAACAGAGAGGGAAGAGCTTCAGCTTCCGCGGAAAGTGCAGCACGAGTGCTGTCATCTTCAACGTAAAGAGCGTTAAGTGTGTTTGAACCGTGTGGCTTAATCATTTTTTTTTAGCTCCTTGCTCTTGAATGATGCCGCGCTCACGCAGAACTGCCATTACCTGATCAACTTCTTCGGCCAGTGTTTGCTGGTCTGAATGCAGATGAATTTCAGGCATGGTCGGAATTTCGTAAGGATCATCAATACCAGTGAAATTTTT